>NZ_JASHJA010000001.1:0-973780 GCF_030733445.1 Bacillus sp. MMSF_3353 | reverse complement strand
GTGTTCAAGGTGTTCAAGGTAACACTGGTGCCACTGGTCCTCAGGGTGTTCAAGGTAACACAGGCGCTACTGGACCTCAAGGCGTTCAAGGTAACACAGGCGCTACTGGACCTCAAGGCGTTCAAGGTAACACAGGCGCTACTGGTGCTACTGGTGCCACTGGTCCTCAAGGTAACACGGGTGCTACTGGTGCCACGGGACCTCAAGGGGCCCAAGGACCAACAGGTGCTACTGGCGCCACTGGTATAGGAGCTACTGGACCTACTGGACCTTCTGGTGGACCTACTGGACCAACCGGGCCTACTGGACCTAGCTTCCCTGTAGCAACAATTGTTGTTACAAACAACATTCAACAAACAGTACTCCAATTTAACAACTTCATTTTTAATACTGCAATCAACGTAAACAACATTATCTTCAATGGCACAGATACAGTTACTGTTATCAACGCTGGTATTTATGTCATTAGCGTATCCATCTCTACAACTGCACCAGGATGCGCCCCACTTGGAGTAGGAATTTCAATAAATGGAGCAGTCGCAACTGACAACTTCTCTTCAAATCTAATAGGCGACTCACTTTCATTCACTACGATCGAAACATTAGCTGCCGGCGCAAACATTTCCGTCAAACCTACCCTTAGCGAAATTACAATTCCTGAAACAGGAAACACTAACATTCGCCTTACTGTATTTAGAATCGCTTAAATTTCACTATGTATCGTTTATGGCAAATAAAAAAAGAGCGAGAAATTCGCTCTTTTTTTGTTATGTACAATAATTCATTACTACTCTAATTCAATTGAAACATTTTTTTGTGGTACAAATGTAGAAATTGCATGTTTATAAATAAGCTGTTGCTTACCTTCTGTTTCCAGTAGGACTGTAAAATTATCAAATCCTTTAATTAATCCACGAAGCTGGAAACCATTTAATAAGTACAGCGTAACAAACGTATTTTCTTTACGGAGTTGATTTAAAAACTGATCTTGAATATTGATTGATTGCTTCATGTCGAATCCTCCTCTTTTTCTCTACTTACTATTATTCGACTTTAGTTGTAACTTTCCTTCTATGTATCGTAAAATTTCTGACGTTTTTTCACCGCCTGTAACATCAAACCACGTGACATCCATCTTATTACGGAACCACGTTAATTGACGCTTTGCATAACGACGTGAATTCGTCTTTAATTGTGATACCGCTTCTTCTAAAGAGACACGATCCTCAAAATAATCATATATCTCTTTATACCCAATCGCTTGAATAGATTGACAATCTCGTATCCCTCTATTATACAATCCTTCTACTTCTTCTAATAACCCTTGGTCCATCATTATATCAACTCGTAAGTTAATGCGATCGTATAGCATTTCTCGATCCATTGTCAAGCCAATCAAGGAAACATCGTATAATAACTCGTTTTCTTGTTTTTCAAGTTGATCACTCATTTTTTCACCCGTCGTGTGGAAAATTTCTAACGCTCTAATGACACGACGTACATTATTTGCATGAATACGCTCAGCACTTTCTGGGTCTACTTCTTGTAATTTCTTATGTACATATTCCACACCACGTTCTAATGCTAACTTTTCCATTTGTTCTCGGTATATAGTATCGCCAGCATCATCCGTAAACTGATAATCGAATAAAACAGATTGTATATACAGACCAGTTCCACCAACGATAATTGGCAATTTACCACGCTCTGTAATCTCTCGAATATGCTTACGAACACGTTCTTGAAATTCGGCAACAGAAAATGAGTCTTCCGGATTTTTTATATCGACCATATAATGCGGAATTCCATCCATCTCTTCTTTTGTCACCTTTGCAGTTCCAATATCCATCGTACGATAAATCTGCATGGAATCTCCACTTATAATTTCACCATTCAACGCTTTGGCAAGATCAATACTTAACTTCGTCTTTCCAACAGCAGTTGGTCCAATGATGACAGCAACTTTTTCACGTTGCACTTCTCCCATATCATTCAACTCTCTTTATGTAATGTACTCCATCTATTGATTATATCCAATCTTACCAATTTTAACGGCATGATTGCAAGTTCTTTCATTTCGGTACATGAAATTATAAATAAAAAAGAACATAGTTTGTCCAATTCCGCATATACATGATTAAAAATACCTTCGAGAGGATGAGTTGACTATGAAACAATCCACCATCAATTTTTCATCTTTAACAAAAGATCTTATTTTAGCTACTGCTACAAAAGAACAAAATTGTTCACAAGAAGAATTATATTTCGCCTTAAATTGTTTGCTACGTTCTTTTCATTCTACTCTCCAAGAAACAACATTACATCCAGAAAATAAAAATACAGAGTATATACAAAATCAATTTTGCAGTGCATATAAAATTATTACAGGTAAAACTATTTATCCTTTTCAATGATCCATAAAAGGCGGTTGCTTACACACGTTCAAGCAACCGCCTTTTATATTAATACATATACACTACTCTATAACTTTTACTTTTACAGATTTGCGCCCCCAGCTATCGGCACTACCATCTGAACCGACTAATACATCAATACGATTCCCTTTAATCGCACCGCCAGTATCTCCAGCAATCGCTTCTCCATATCCTTCTACCCATACTTTTGATCCAAGCGGAATTACTTTAGGATCAACAGCAATTACTTTCATATTCGGATTTGCTGTTAAATCATGCCCCATTGCAGTTAATACACGACCACCATACGTACCATTCTCACTTGGATGCGCTGTATACGCTGTCGCTTCTACTGTTATTTCACGTCCACCAGCAGGTGCACTTGTTTCAGTAGATTTCGTAACTTGTTTCGTAGTTGACTGCTGTTTTGCTACAGGTTTACTTGATTCTACATTTTTAACAGACTCTTTGCTCTTAACTACTTTATTATTTTTAACTGGCGTATTTACTCTTACTGGCGCCTCTTCTTGCGTTACAACTTCTTTCTTTTCAATTACAGGTGCCGTCCCTGTTAAAAATGGCATGTGAACATATCCCGTTTTTCCATTATAGTCAAATTGTAACCATTCATTTTGAACTTGATTTGTCGTTTCAATTACATCATCTTTATTCAGTTTACCAAGAATTTCAGAGTCAGTATTCGCTCCAGCACGAACATTTAACACGCCCGGCGTTACATAATATGTACTTTTTGTAAATTCAGCACTTACAAACGCTTCTTTACCATTTAATTTAATTTTTGCCCATCCGTTTTCTGTATTTATAACATCTAATTTATTTCCACTTAACATTTTACCTACAAGCTTTGACTCTACAGTTGGGTTTTCTCTAACATTCAATACGTCTGTTGTTACAATCGTTTCTGCTTTCGCAGAACCTGCAAAAATCCCAAGACCAAAAACTGCCGCCGTTGCTATACCTAATAATTTTTTCATGAATAGCCTCCATTTGCTTTGTTTTCGTATTTTCATTATAGCAACAGATTTTTAGGATTTTTAGAAATCACACAATTACAAACCATTCGTAATACACGATTAATGAGTTGTAACATAAATTTCCATATTAATGAATTCCATTTCTAATAGAATCCCCAATATTTTTCATATATTTTCCACATACTAGCCCAGAATTTTTTTCCAAAAAAAATTACAGTATTACTTTTTTGTTACAAAAAAACCATATTTCATTACATCTTTTACCAAAATTCATCATTCTCCAATTATTAACTCCTTTTTTGTAATAAAAAAGAGCAGCTAATAAAAGCTACTCCTTTTTCATGTGTTATTTAACTTTCTTTTTCCAAATCCCCATCATAAGAGCTGAAATAACTGTCCCTATGAATATCGAGAAAATATATAGCACCGGTTTATTTACTAATGCGATAACAAACAATCCACCATGCGGTGCTGGTAATGTAATTTGGAATAACATAGATAATGCACCCGCAATACTTGAACCAACAACACAACTTACTATTACTCGAATCGGATCTGCAGCTGCAAATGGAATCGCACCTTCTGTAATAAACGATGCTCCCATAATATAATTTGTTAAACCAGATTTACGCTCTGCTTCAGTAAATTTTGATTTAAAGAAAGTAGTTGCGAATGCAATCGCTAATGGTGGTACCATACCACCGGCCATAACAGCAGAGTGTACGCCAAAGTTCTGCGCTTCTATTGCAGCAATACCAAATGTAAATGCAGCTTTATTAATTGGACCACCCATATCAATTGCCATCATACCACCTAATATAAGACCTAGTAATATAGCATTTGTACCGTTCAAACCATTTAACCATCCTGTTAACATTTCATTCAATGCTACTACAGGCGGAATTACTACTTTTTGCATAACAACTCCTGTAATCAACAATCCAAAGACCGGATATAACAATACAGGTTTAATTCCTTCTAACTGTGCTGGTAATCCTGAAAATAATCTTTTCAATCCTAAAACAACATACCCAGCTAAGAAACCAGCAATTAATCCCCCTAAAAATCCAGCATTCGCATGTGCTGCTAAAAATCCACCGACAACACCAGGCATAAATCCTGGACGATCAGCAATAGAACTCGCAATAAATCCAGCTAAAATTGGTACGAGGAATAAAAACGCACCTGTTTTGCCTCCACCAATAGACATTAACAATTCAGCCAATGGTCCTTCTGCTTTTATACCACCAATCCAAAATGCTAGTGCAATTAAAATTCCTCCACCCACAACGAATGGAAGCATATTACTTACACCGTTCATTAAGTGCTTATAAATTCCTAACCCTTTTTCTTTCTCTGTACTTTCTGTCTTCCCATCTTCCTTTATTCCATTAAAGATTGGCGCGTCTTGTTTTACAGCTCGATTAAGAAGTGTTTCCGTTTTTCTAATCCCATCAGCGACTGGCACTTGAATAACATGCTTCCCAGCAAAACGGTTCATTTCTACTTGTTTATCTGCGGCAACGATAATAGCTGTTGCTCGTTCAATGTCCTCTTTCGTTAAAGCGTTTTTTATACCTGTTGATCCATTCGTTTCAACTTTAATCGCTATTCCTAGCTCTGCTGCTTTTGCTTTCAAGCTATCCGCTGCCATATAGGTGTGAGCGATTCCAGTTGGGCAAGCCGTAACTGCTAGTACGTATGGTTCATTTCCTTCTGGTTTTGCAACTTCAATGTCTTCTTCTTCTTTTTCATTCTCTTTTTCATCAAATAAACGAAGAAGTTCCTCTTCATCCTTCGCTTCTAACAATTGCTTACGAAATCCTTCATCCATTAATAATGTAGATAGGCGCGATAACGTTTCTAAATGAGTATTATTCGCCCCTTCGCTCGCAGCAATCATAAAGAATAAATGTGCAGGCTGCCCATCAAGCGATTCATAGTTGATACCGCTTACACTTCTACCAAAACAAATCGCTGGTTGCTTAACAGCTTTTGTTTTCGCATGAGGTATTGCAATCCCTTCCCCTATACCAGTCGTACTTTGTGACTCTCGCTTTAAAATAGCTTCTTTAAATTCAGCTTTACTATTTAAACGATTTGCTCCGTCTAATTTCTCAACTAATTCATCTATGACAGCTTCTTTATTTGAAGCTGTCAAGTTCATAATAACTGTATCCCTTTTTAATAGTTCTGTAATTTTCATATGTTACTTCCCCCTATCGCTTAGTTACAATTACTTGCGACAATAATTCTTCTACTTTTTCTTTTTCACATAAATCAGCTGAAAATGCTGTTGCACTCCCTGTTGCAACGCCATATTGAAATGCCTTTTCAATATCTTTTGTCTGTTCATATTTACCTACAAATCCTGCAACGAGAGAATCTCCGGCCCCGACCGAATTAATTACAACACCTTTTGGAACAGTTGCTTCATATATACCTTCTGCCGTAAATAATAAAGCCCCATCTCCAGCCATTGATACGATAACGTGCTCTACACCTTGTTCAACTAATTTTCTTCCAAACGGTAAAACATCTTCTACTGTTGAAATCTCTACTCCGAATAACTCACCAAGTTCATGATGATTAGGCTTTAGTAAAAATGGTTTATTTTTAATTACATGCTGCAGCGCACTTCCACTTGCATCAACTACTACGCGAATACCTTTCTCAGCTCCGAGCGCTGCGATTGATTCATAAAAAGTAGTTGAGATAGACGCCGGTACACTTCCAGCTAGTACAACACAATCTCCCTGCCTCATACTTTCAATTTGTTTCATTAATTGTTCAAATTGTTCATTTGTCACATTAGGACCTTGCCCATTTAATTCTGTCTCTTCTTGCCCTTTTATTTTCACATTAATTCGGGAATCACCGTCTACTTGGACGAAGTTTGTTGTTACACCTTCCGCCTGTAATACATCTTTAATAAATCGACCGGTAAATCCACCAGTAAATCCAAGCGCTACATTTTCAACACCTAAACGATGAAGAACACGAGAAACGTTAATGCCTTTCCCTCCAGGAAATTTCATATCTTTCTCTGCTCGATTTACTGCTCCTAAATCGAAGGAATTAACTTGTACTACATAATCAATAGATGGGTTTAAAGTAACTGTATAGATCATTGTTTATCAGCCTCAATTACATTGGTTTGTCTTTTATATTTTTCTAAATCAATTTCTAAATAGTTTGTAATAATATTTGCTTCTTCAACATTGGCAATTTTCGCAAACGCAACTTCTGAAAACTTACTTTCATCAATTAAGAAATATCCTTCGTTTGCTAATGTTAATGCCATTTGTTTTAAAAGTGCCTCTTCTGGATCTGGAGTTGTAAAACCAAGCTGTTCATGCACACCATTCGCTCCTAAGAAACATTTATCAAAACGGTACTTCTGCATGCTTTCCTGTGCCATAGCACCAATTAAAGCTTTCGTCCTACTTTTCATCATTCCGCCTAGTAAATACGCACGAATATTATTTTCAACTAAAGCTTCAATATGCATAAGTCCATTCGTAACGACAGTAACATCTTTATTTATTAAAAATGGAATCATTTCAAATGTTGTACTTCCTGCATCTAAATAAATGCAATCACCTTGTTCAACAATGCTAGCCGCATAGTTAGCAATTTGTTGTTTTATTTGAATGTTTTTGGATGATTTTTCAACCATCGTTGGCTCTTGTCCTTTTCCTGTTAAAACAGCAGCACCACCATGAACTCTTTTTAATAACCTTTGCTTTTCCAATTGCGCTAAATCACGACGAATTGTTGATTCAGAGCTTTCTGTTCTTTCCACTAATTGCTGTAATTTAACAACCTTCTGCTCTTTTACAAGTTGCAATATCATTTGATGACGTTCAGGAGTTAACATTTTATTCACCTCTTCTTTGATTACAGTATAATGAAAACGATCACAAAAATCAACCATAAACATTCACAAATAACCAGAAACAGTCACAAACAGTCACAAACAGTTATAAACAGTTATAAACAGTTATAAACAACAAAAAAGAAACCCATTTGATTGTTATATCAAATGGGTTTCTTTTTTCGATTCACTTATAAAGAAGCTTTATATATACTTAAAACATCGTCTTTATTTAATTTTTTAAAGTTACCAAATTCACCATAAGCCATCGCTTTATCAGCCATTAAATCAATTTCATTTTCCCCAATACCGTAATCCGCTAACGTTACTGGTGCCTTAATTGAAGTCCAAAATTGACGTAACGCCTCAATTCCTTCTAACGCAATTTCTCGATCAGTCTTTTCATCTGTTTCTACATCGAATACGCGAATAGCGAATTGTTTAAAACGACTTACATTTTCATCTACAACACGCTTCATCCAGTTCGGGAATAAAATCGCAAGGCCACCCCCGTGTGGTATATCATGAACCGCAGAAACTGCATGTTCAATATTATGAGTCGCCCAATCTCCTTTTACTCCCATCGCTAAAATACCGTTTAACGCCATAGTACCGCAATATAAAATGGTTTCTCTATGCTCATAATTTTCTAAATCACTTAAAAGCTTAGGAGCAGTTTCAATTACTGTTTTTAAAACAGATTCACAATAACGATCTTGTAATTCTGTATTTGTTCCATGATGGAAATATTGCTCTAATACATGTGACATAATATCTACCATACCGTAAATTGTTTGATCCCTCGGCACAGACGCAGTATGAACTGGATCTAAAATCGAAAACTGCGGGAAAGTAACTGGGCTACCCCAGCCATATTTTTCATTCGTTTCCCAGTTTGTAATTACAGAACCAGCATTCATTTCAGATCCTGTTGCCGCAAGCGTAAGTACCGTACCAAATGGTAACGCCTCACTAGCAAATGCTTTTTTCGTTACAATATCCCATACATCTCCATCATATTTGCTACCAGCAGCAATTGCTTTCGTACAGTCGATTACACTTCCTCCGCCAACCGCTAATATGAATTCGACACCATTATCTTTACAAATTTGAATCCCTTTTTTTACAGTTGATACACGAGGATTCGGTTCAACACCTGTCAATTCAAATATTTCCGCATTTATATCTTTTAAAATAGAAATTACATTATCATAAATACCGTTTCTTTTAATGCTGCCTCCCCCGTATACGAGAAGAACTTTTTTACCGAACTGTGGAATTTCAGTTTTTAACTGTTCCAATTGACCTTTACCGAAAATAAGTTTCGTTGGATTACGAAATACAAAATTTTGCATATCCCTTTACCATCCCTTCTATATGAAAAGCAACTATACTTTTGTATACCATATTTTTTTCATTTCACAAAAATATTTGCCTAACAAAAAAAATCCCAGCCTAAAGGCTGAGATTTTTTATTGATAATAAGGTGAGATCATTAAGTAAACAATAACACCAGATAAACTTACATATAACCAAATTGGCATCGTCCAACGTACAATTTTACGATGACGTGTTAATTGATTTGTAAAACCAAATACAAGTGCAAACAATGCAAGTGGTACAATAATTGCTGCCAGGATAATATGTGTAATTAAAATGATGAAATACACATATTTAATGAATCCTTCTCCACCAAAATGTGTTGCTGGCGCCAAGTAATGATACGATAAATAAGAAACACAAAATAGCAACGTCGTTGTAAATGCTGCTAAGATGAAACCACGGTGCATTTTCACATTCTTCTTAATAATAGAGTATAAAGCTGCTAATAAGAATACGAACGTAAAGCTATTAAAAATTGCATTTAACATTGGTAAAATTGTTACATCAAAATGTACTTCTCCTTCATAGCCAACAGGTCCAAAGAACAAAAATAAAATAATCGCATTTACAATTACAGAAAGCGTTATCACAATAGGAGCATAGCTTTTCTGATTAGTTGATTGATCCACCAAAATGGTCACTCCTCTTCCTTCAAATATGTATACGTAACCTCACTATTTTAACATATTATTCACAGTGTAAATGTGACAATAGTTTGACACAGTAAGACAGCGCAAAGAAAAAAATCCTTCTTAATAAAACTTCTTAAGAAGGATTTTATCGCTTTATTATTTAAATAGCAATGTAATTAGTTTTTGTTAAAAAACGTATTGCTATATGCTTGATAAATTTCAGACACTTGATATCCCATTAAAGAAATTGCTGTTAATGAAAAGAAACCAATCATAAGAAATCGAAACCACATATAAATCTCCCCCTTGTATTTAGCTTAAAAAGCAGTCGCTATATTACAAGTTGAATGGCACTCTTCATCGTCACTTTCCTTTTTCTTTACAATTGCTGTTATAAATCGAATCATAAAGAAAATCACAAAAGGAAACTGTTCGTAATTTACCTTGGCATAGTTTGGCAACGGCTCGCGCTGCACATCGAACGGAGATGAGAAGGAATAGAACATACCTTGCTCTTCCATATATACAATTACAATTTTCATACAAAACATTATTCCTAGAAATGAAACAATATCTTGCCATTCTGTCGTATATAACAAGTTATACAGCTCTAGTACGTACTCTTCCATCGTCATCCCCCCTTCCTTTTTTACCATTTTGCTCGCCTTCATATAAAAAGTCAAGAAAAAAGTTTATATTCACTATGACAATAGTAATTACTTGTTTCTATGATTATATATGATTCTTTTATAGCAATGATTGGGTGTAACTCTCTTCTAAAACAAGAAATTAGAATCGAACAGATTCCTCATTCTTGCTTTTAGGATTCAACAATGTACTATTTTTATTTCTATTAAAAATAAAATAAGAAATTATTATAAGAACAGTAACAAGCATTGTTAAAAGCGCTTGTGAACGTAAAGATTCAATTGCGAGCATGGCAACTAAAACTGCTATAATCGCAGTAATTGTAACATATGTTACATATGGAAAAAGCCACATTTTGACTTTCAAATTTTGTTGTTCCGCTTTCCCCATTTTTTTACGTATCTTGAAATGTGAAACTGCTATAACGAGATAAACGAGTAACGCAATCCCGCCAGATGCATTCACTAAAAATAAAAATACTTTATCTGGAGATATGTAACTAAAAACAACTCCAATGTAAGCAAAGAAAGTTCCAAATAAAACCGCCCGAACTGGAACACCACTACTATTCAATTTCAAAAATGTCTTTGGCGCGTCTCCTCTTTCTGCCATTGAAAAAAGCATTCTTGAGTTCGTATATAAACCCGAATTTAAACAAGAAAGTACAGCTGTTAAAACGATAAAGTTCATAATTTGTGCTGCCGCTGGTATCCCTATATGTTCCAGCACCGCCACAAACGGGCTTTTTAGTATGTTCGCTGAATTCCACGGAAGGAGTGTAACAACTACAGCAATCGATCCAATGAAAAATACGAGAATACGCCAAATTACACTATTTGTTGCTGTTTTTACTGCTTTTACAGGTTCGGCAGACTCTCCAGCGGCTACTGCGACAATCTCTGATCCCATAAATGAAAATATAACGACGGTAATTCCAAGTAGCACCGAACTTATACCATTTGGCATAAATCCTCCTTGCCCTACTAAATTCGAAGTGCCAGGTGCTTCCGTTCCTGGTACAAATCCTAAAATAACAGCGAGTCCAAGACAAAGGAACAAAACGATACTTATTACTTTAATAAATGAAAACCAATATTCAAACTCTCCAAATGATTTCACCGAAAAAACATTCGTCAATGTTAATAAAATCGTTAATATTAAGCTCAATAACCAGAGCGGGATTTCTGGAATCCAATATTGAATAATACCAGCACCTGCTGTAGCTTCTATCGCAATAACAATTACCCAGAAAAACCAATATAGCCACCCAATTGTATAACCCGCCCATGGACCAATTGCTTCTCTTGCATATGTTGCAAATGAACCACTTGTCGGGTTAATAGCTGCCATTTCCCCTAGCATTCTCATAACGAAAATGACTAGAAGTCCTGCTAATGCATATGAAACGATAGAACCTGGCCCTGCTGAATGCACAACCGCACCGCTTCCAACAAACAAACCAGCTCCTATTACGCCACCAATGGAAATCATTGTAATGTGGCGTATTTTGAGGTCTTTCTTAAGATTTTTATCCAACTCTTGTACATCCCCTTCCAAACTTAATTTTGAAATTTACCCCGTATTAACGGACAGTAAGACCCCCACCTCAAAATTCAGCGGAAGCAAAGAAGTTAGGTGGGAATCTACTGCCCGTAAAAGCCCGATTGGTGAGGGCTGATAATCAGCGGGGGATGAACAAAGCCCCACTGATTAAAGTTTCACTTTATGTAAGAGTATTATGCGAAAAATCTTGTCCTATACTTTAAAATATATCAAAATATTCTGAATTTAACAATCATAATTCGACCTCCTCCAAAAATTATTACATTAGGTTTAATAATTTTCCATACACAATTGTTGAGAAAATTATAGTCACCTTACAAAAGTTCAAATTTTCAGATATTATGAAATAAACAAGATTATACATCTAGACAACTTTTTGTATAGGAGTGTTGATATGTTAAACAAGTTCAAATTTATTTGTTGTACTTTAGTAATTTTCTTACTGCTACCGCTAGCTCCCTTCCAAGCACAAGCTGCAAACAATTTAGGATCCAAATTACTCGTTGGATACTGGCATAACTTCGATAACGGTACTGGTATTATTAAATTAAGGGACGTTTCACCAAAATGGGATGTAATCAATGTATCTTTCGGTGAAACTGGTGGTGATCGTTCCACTGTTGAATTTTCTCCTGTGTATGGTACAGATGCAGAGTTTAAATCAGATATTTCTTATTTAAAAAGTAAAGGTAAGAAAATAGTTCTTTCAATAGGTGGACAAAATGGGGTCGTTTTACTTCCTGACAATGCGGCTAAGCAACGTTTTATTAATTCCCTACAATCTCTGATCGATAAATACGGTTTTGATGGAATAGATATTGACCTTGAATCAGGTATTTACTTAAACGGAAATGACACTAATTTTAAAAACCCAACTACTCCTCAAATCGTAAATCTTATCTCAGCTATTCGAACAATCTCAGATCATTACGGTCCAGATTTTCTATTAAGCATGGCTCCTGAAACAGCTTATGTTCAAGGTGGTTATAGCGCATACGGAAGCATCTGGGGTGCTTATTTACCGATTATTTACGGAGTAAAAGACAAACTAACATACATTCACGTTCAACACTACAACGCTGGTAGCGGGATTGGAATGGATGGTAATAACTACAATCAAGGCACTGCAGACTACGAAGTCGCTATGGCAGATATGCTCTTACATGGTTTTCCTGTAGGTGGTAATGCAACTAACATTTTCCCAGCTCTTCGTTCGGATCAAGTCATGATTGGACTTCCTGCAGCACCAGCGGCCGCTCCAAGTGGCGGATATATTTCTCCAACTGAAATGAAAAAAGCTTTAGATTATATCATTAAAGGAATTCCTTTCGGAGGAAAGTATAAACTTTCAAATCAGAGTGGCTACCCTGCATTCCGGGGCCTAATGTCTTGGTCTATTAATTGGGATGCAAAAAACAACTTTGAATTCTCTAATAACTATAGAACATATTTTGATGCTATTCCCTTGCAAAAATAATAAAAAACAACAATAGGTTACATAACCTATTGTTGTTTTTTATTTATGTAAATTACTTTTTCACTTCTACATGATGAAAAGATTCTTTTCCATCTCTACATAACTATTTACAATACTTAAAAGTAATTTGCCACGAAACCATTTCGTTATATAAACTTTCCAATTCTTTATGCCATGTTTCTACCATAGAAATTCCCCTTTCCTTTTTAACACTTTAAATAAAAATCACATAACATTCTGTATTTACCCAATAAAAAAAGAGAACTTTCTCTGAAAGTCCTGTTACTACTCTAAAATAGTCTAGTTGCTATTTTGCTTTAACACAAATACTGAAAGTTCAGGTACACTCCAAAATCTAACAGGCATTCGGGTTGTCCCAATACCACGATTTACGTATAAATGTAACGGCTTATTCTTCCCTTCTAATTCATACATACCTTCAACATGACTCTCAGCTAATTTTGTAGTAATTAATGGACCTATAAAAGGAATTTGAACTTGTCCCCCGTGACTATGTCCTGACATTTGAAAATCAACTGGGTAACGAGCTACTTTGTCTACAACATCCGGCTCATGTACTAAGAGCATATTAAAATCTTGTTGCCTTACTTGTTTTAAAGTCGCGTCTATTTGCGGCTTCCCTAATAAAAAATCATCCAAACCTGATATTGTAATATATTTGCCATTTTCCGCATTAATTTTATGCACTTCATTTACTAACACAGAGAAACCAGCTTCCTCCATATACTTTTTATAAAATAAACTACCTCCCCCGCCCCTATCATGATTCCCAAACACTGCATATTTCCCTAAGGGCGCATGTATTTTCTGCAAAATGCTTTGCGCTTCTTCTCTTTCTGCCTTATACGATCCAAACTTATCTATTAAATCCCCTGTAAAAACTACTATATCTGGATGTAACGTATTCATCTTCTCTACCAAATTTTCTAGTTGTTTCAATGTAAATTCTGGCCCTAAATGCACATCTGAGAATTGTAATATCTTTTTGTTATTAAACTCTTTAGGAATTGTAGAAGCTTCTATTTCATTCCACGTAACTGTTACTAGTTTTCGTTCTATTTCTGTCGCATAGAAATACAAACTTATTGAAATCATTACTATACTTATGAAACTGATTATACATATCTTGACGATTGATTTTTTTTGTTCTTTTTTTACATGATTCGTATTCATATTCTCACCTCTAGAAGTACTTTAAAGCCTTATTGTTACATTAATGTGACAACATGAACAATGTTAGCTATATCCAATTCTATCCTCATTCACTTTGACAAATTTATACAGAAGTCATAACATATTTTTATAATACATAGATTCTTAAAAATGTTCCTTCTATTCATTCTATCATTTTATTAAGGAGAGATTATTCATGTCTGTATTTACACCAGAAGAAATTACGGAACTTGCTGCGAATTCCGGAAGAAAAAAAGCTCATTTATCATTACTCCCTATGCTAATTCTCGGTTTTTTTGGTGGTGCTTTCATAGCATTAGGGTATTTACTCGATATTCATGTTATTGGAACAATGCCAAAGTCTTGGGGATCATTTACTAGTTTTCTAGGTGCCGCTGTATTCCCTATCGGTCTTATACTCGTTATTCTTGCAGGCGGTGAGTTAGTAACTGGCAATATGATGACCGTTTCAATGGCGTGGCTTCACAAAAAAATCGAATTATTTCACTTCATTCGAAATTTAGTTATTGTTACGTTTAGCAACTTCATAGGTGCTGTATTCGTTGCTTATTTTTTCGGTCATATCGTCGGATTAACAGAGGGAGCTTTTTTAGCGAAAACAGTTTCTATTGCGCAAGCTAAACTACAAGATACACCACTACAAGCCTTCATTTCTGCAATCGGATGTAATTGGCTCGTTTGTTTAGCTGTTTGGCTCAGTATGGGAAGTAAAGAATTTATCGGGAAGATTATCGGTATTTGGTTCCCAGTTATGACTTTTGTTGCGATTGGATTTCAACACGTTGTAGCCAATATGTTTGTCATCCCAGCTGCAATTTTTGCCGGTCATTTAACTTGGATTGAATATTTTCCAAACTTCATTTTTGTTTTCTTCGGAAACTTAGTAGGAGGTATGTTATTTGTAGCATTACCTTATTTCATATCCTATAATAAGAAACTCCCTTCCAATAAAGAGCAAACTGCATTAAAGAAAAAATCTGTATCCGCTTAAATTGAAAGTCTATACAGTGGCTCTAAAAAATATTACAAATTTCATTTTTTTTACGAATATATGTGCGTACACTTGTTCTCGAATGTTTTATACGTTATAATAACAACTTAAATAGCATTATTTACATATGAGGTGAAAAACATGAACAAAACAGAATTAATTAAAAACGTAGCACAAAATGCTGAGATTTCTCAAAAAGAAGCTACTGTAGTTTTACAAACTGTAGTAGAATCAATCACTAACACTTTAGCTGCTGGTGAAAAAGTACAACTTATCGGATTCGGTACATTCGAAGTACGCGAAAGAGCTGCTCGTACAGGCCGTAACCCACAAACTGGTGAAGAAATGCAAATCGCAGCTTCTAAAGTACCTGCTTTCAAAGCTGGTAAAGAACTAAAAGAAGCTGTAAAATAATGAAAAAATAGCCTTCTCGTTTATGAGAGGGCTATTTTTTTCATTACATAATTAGTAAAAATCTGACCATTATGCTGTTTCTTTTGTTCCTTTATGCAAATAAAACCTTTACTTTCAAAGAAAGGTTTTGCTGTAATACTCGCTTCTGTATATATATCCCCATGCCCCAAGTTTACTGCTTCTTTTTCTAACTTCTGTAGTATGTATGAAGCTATCCTTTTCCCTTGATAATCTTTATGTGTAAATAAACGATCTACGTAATGATCATCATTATAATCGCCAAATCCCACTATCACACTGTTATGATCCGCTACATAACTAATATTCTTCTCTAAAGAATTTAACCAATTTTCTCTATCTAGTCGCTCTGGTGCCCATGCCTGTAGCTGTAATACATTATAATCTTTTGCATTAATTGTATGAACTGTTTCATAGAACAACTGTAATACTTGTTCTAAATCCTCTTTATGGAATGTTCTAATGATCATATCTTTTAACATATATGAACCTCCTTACTAAACTATCATTTAACTTTTCTACCATCTAGTATTCAATATTTCTGCTTTATTATATCTTTTTTCTTTCTATATAAACAAAAAACAATACTTATTTCAAAGTATTGTTTTTCGTTTAAAAGCATATGCAATTACTCTCTAGATTTTTATTTTTTTAATTTCACTCTTTGCAGTCGTAATGCATTTAATACAACGGATACAGAACTAAATGCCATAGCCGCTCCTGCAACCCAAGGTGCTAAGAAACCGAACGCCGCAATCGGGATTCCTAATCCGTTATAAGCTAGTGCCCAGAATAAATTTTGCTTAATATTTCTTATCGTCATCTTACTCATAAAGATTGCATCAGCAATACTATTTAAATCCCCACGGATTAACGTAATATCTGCCGCTTCCATCGCTACATCCGTTCCTGTTCCAATTGCCATACCGATATCCGCCGTAGCAAGAGCAGGAGCATCATTTATTCCATCTCCAACCATTGCTACTTTCTTACCTTGTGCTTGGAGTTTTTTCACTTCTTCTGCTTTTCCTTCTGGTAATACTTCTGCAATTACGTGATCAATACCAACTTGCTTAGCGATCGCCTGAGCAGTTTGTGTGTTATCTCCTGTAATCATAACAACGTCTAGACCCATTTTCTTAAGTCTTGCGATAGCTGCTTTTGAAGTATCTTTTACAGTATCTGCAACGGCCACTATACCAGCATATTCTTTATTGATCGCAATAAGCATTGCTGTTTTTCCTTCTCGTTCTAGCTCTTCCATCGATTTAGCAACTTCTTCAATATCAATATCGAATTTCTTCATTAATCGACGTGTACCAATTAATAATTGTTTCCCTTCTACAACTGATTCGATACCGAATCCTGGAATCGCTTCAAACGTTTCTGAACTTGGGATATCAATTTTCTTTTCTTTAATTCCTTCTACAATCGCTTCTGCAAGTGGATGTTCAGAATTTTTTTCTGCCGCAGCGACTAAACGTAGTATTTCTTCTTCATGGAATCCATCTACTACAATTACATCTGTTAAAACAGGCTTTCCGTTTGTCACAGTACCTGTTTTATCTAGAATAACTGTATCTAATCGGTGCGTTGCTTCTAAATGCTCTCCACCTTTAAATAAAATACCATACTCAGCTGATCTTCCTGATCCAGCCATAATAGATGTAGGTGTCGCAAGACCTAATGCACATGGACAAGCGATAACAAGTACGGCTATCATTTTCTCAAGTGCTCCGCCAAAATCACCAGGTGTAACAAATAGCATCCACACTGCAAATGTGATAATAGCAATCACAACTACAACGGGTACGAAAATACCTGAAATTTGATCAGCTACTCTTTGAATAGGAGCTTTTGACCCTTGCGCCTCTTCTACTACTTTAATAATTTGAGCTAATGCAGTATCTCTTCCTACCTTAGTTGCTTTCACTTTTAAAAATCCATTTTTATTCATTGTAGAACCGATTACTACATCCCCAATTGTTTTATCAACTGGAATACTCTCACCTGTTAACATCGATTCATCTATTGCTGACTTTCCTTCTACAATTTCTCCATCTACCGGGATTTTTTCACCAGGTTTTACATAAACGATATCACCAGCTACTACTTCTTCGATTAAAATTTTCATTTCTGTTCCGTCTCGTAGAACAGTAGCGGTTTTCGCCTGTAATCCCATTAATTTTTTAATTGCTTCTGACGAGCGTCCCTTTGCCTTTGCTTCAAATAATTTACCTAAAATAATTAATGTAATAAGTACTGCACTCGTTTCAAAATACAAGTCTGTCATATGTTCCGAAGAACCAATCGACCTAATACTTAAATACACACTGTAAAAATACGCTGCCGACGTTCCAAGTGCCACGAGAACATCCATATTGGCACTTTTATTTCGTAACGCTTTATAAGCTCCAACATAAAACTGCCCACCAATGATAAACTGAACTGGAGTTGCAAGAGCTAGCTGCACCCAAGGGTTCATAAGCATATCAGGTAAATAAATAAACGATGTAAATGAGAAATGACTTACCATTGCCCACAGTAACGGGAATGATAAAATAAATGAAATGATAAATTTCTTCTTTTGTCGCTCAATTTCTTGTAAGCGATGATCAGTTGATCCATCTTGCTCATCTGATTTCACTTCCAATTTATATCCTAATTTCGTAATTGCACTCTTCATTTCATTTACATTAATTTCATCAGGGTTAAAATCTACTGTAGCTGATTCCAAAGCGAAATTTACTGTCGCTCCGTTCACACCTTCTAACTTATTTAAACGCTTTTCTACTCTATTCGCACATGCTGCGCATGTCATCCCTGAAACAGTAAACTCAGCTTTATCACTTACAATTCCATATCCTAACGATTCAACTTTTTCCTTAAACTGTTGCGGATTTGTTTTTTGGGGATCATACATTATTTTTGTTTTTTCAAGTGCAAAATTTACATTTGCATCATGAACACCTTCTACTTTTTTCAGACCTTTTTCAATTCTATTCGCACATGCCGCACATGTCATTCCTGATATTTGAAGATTAGCCTCTTTCTGTTCATTCATGTCTCTCACCTCTATATACCCTCATAAGGTATAATTATTAACAAAATAAATCGTACTTCCTATAAAGTACGATTTATTTCCATATCTAAAAATAATTATTGAACATCGTATCCTTGATCTTCAATTACAGCAACGATATCTTTTAGTGTTACAGCAGACGAGTCGATAGTAACTTCAACAGTTCCTTCTGCTAATTGAACCTTCACTTGTTCAACACCGTTTAGTTCTTTCACACTGCTTTCAATAGAATTTACACAATGTCCACAAGACATACCTTCAACTTTTAATGTTAACTGTTCCATTTAAAATCCTCCTCTTGTTTCTTCATTGTTTGTTAATCACAATTACATCTTACCATACCCCCCTAAGGTAATCAATGGTTTTGTATCATGATTTTTCAATTATTTTCTAAAAGTTTATTTTACATACACTTTTTCACATCAATACCCCGAAATCTTATATGAAGGTAAACAAAAAACAAGCCAGTTACATACTAGCTTGTTTTTACGCTTTTGAAAAACGTTCAAATACAGTCATTAATTCTTCAATTGCTTCGTCACCATTGCCATCTTTAATAGCACCTGAAACACAATGACTTGTATGGTTTTTTAATACACCCATTCCTACTTTTTTCATCGCTGCATTAATCGCTGAAATTTGCACTAAAATATCCACGCAATAACGATCATTTTCAATCATATTTTGAATACCGCGGACCTGTCCTTCAATTCTCTTTAATCTATTTATAATCTGCTCTTTTTCTTTTTCTGATCTATGTGTTACCGCTTCATGCTCTTTATGATCCATAATTATCACCTTCTTAAAGTTTCTCTTCATCCAATAAAACAATTGCTTTTACGAGTATACCAATTATAGCATTAATTATCTACGTATGATACCCCATATGAGTATATTTCCGCTCTATGCTTATTCTTAACAACTTATTAGCTTCTCAGACTCAATTATTATGATACCCTTGCCTTTTTTTCAAAAAACAATAATAAGCAGGGATTATCCATCCCCGCTTATTATTCATCCACAAATATAAAAGTCTCAATTTTCACACGTGTAAATTGAGACTTTTTTCTTCCTATATATAATTATTGCTGATCACATACTTTTGTATCATTCACTACTGAAGTTCCTTCAAC
Source organism: Bacillus sp. MMSF_3353 (assembly GCF_030733445.1). NCBI lineage: Bacteria > Bacillati > Bacillota > Bacilli > Caryophanales > Bacillaceae > Bacillus > Bacillus sp. MMSF_3353. The sequence continues at coordinate 953,938 of NZ_JASHJA010000001.1, read as the reverse complement.
GGTTACCGTATGAAAACAATCATTTACACGAACTGTCACGACATTATCTTGCCGATCAATAACGTGATATTCATTAAAATTTTTATTCAGAGCACTGCGAATTTGTTCTCCTTCATAAATTGGAATGCCATGTGATAAAACCCAAATAAGCCCAGCGATAGCAAGAATAGTTTTCATACGATCTACCTCCTTGAGAATATAGTGAACTTTTAATCCATGCTGTTTCAGCTCTTCTAATCATGAATGGAATGAATCAAGCCTTTTTGGAAATAAGTTCATTTCGTCTATTTTATGTTTATGCTAATTGTGACCGAATTGTGACAACTTTTTGTCTCTTTAGACGAAAAGTTGAAACAAAACGTTCAAAAAAGACAATTCTACTTGCACAAACAAAAGGCTATGGAAAATTTACCATAGCCTTTTGTTTGCATTTTATTAGATATTCATTTCAATTTATACGTAACTAATAAACCTTAACCCTTTACTTAAAGAAGTCGGCACAACAGATGCGTGATTCTCCCCTTCAGCTTCATAAAACGTAAATCGAAACTGATCGTGTTCTACTCGGAGAAGGCGCTCTGATAATTCATTTGCCCCTATAACCATATGCTCCCGTTCTAGTGACCCAACTGTAAGGAACACTCCCGTTTGAAACTTGGCACTGTTTAATTCATTTATAAGATTCGCTTCTTTTTCAAGCACAGATTGATTATTCCACCAGATTGATGGACTACTAATAAAATAATTTTGAAAGGCATTTACGTTTGTAAATAATATATGTAAAGCAAATAAGCCACCTAACGAATGCCCAAATAATGTTTGCTTTCCTTTATCAATCTTATAATTATTTTCAATTTGAGGTTTCAGTTCTTCTTCCATAAAAGTAAAGAAGTTATGTGCTCCTCCTGTTTTAGGCCACGGTTTGCCATCTGGTTTTAAAGGCGCATCTTTTGAAATTACACTTGGCGTAAAATCATAACATCTTTCTTCTCCTGAAAATGCCTCTTCAATTGGATAACCAATACCTATTATAATGGCTGGTGAAACACCTGTTTTTTCCGCTCTAACTGATTGTATTTTAACCGCTTCATGGAATGTTTGAAAAAAGGCATTGCCATCTAATACGTATATAACAGGATATCCTGACTCTGGTGCTGGCCGCCTCGGCTTTGAAATATGAATTTGATATTCCTTACAGTCTAATTTTGAATACAGTTTCCACTGTTCTGTATTAGATGTAATAATCTGCTGTTTTTCAATAGTAGTATTCATCTTATATTCCCTCCTTCTTAACTCGTTACATATATCTCTACTTTCTCTTCTTGAAGTGCAACGCTATCGTATCCAAAACAAACAGGAGACCCATTATACGGATCAATCATGACACGCGCATCAATATGAAATACTTCTTTTAACACTTCATTTGTAATGATTTCTTCTGGGCTACCAGTTGTAACGATTTCCCCTTCCTTCATCGCAATAATTTCATCTGAAAACCTTGCTGCATGGTTAATATCATGTAGTACCATAACAACCGTACAATTATGTTCTTTATTTAACTTCTCCACAATTTGTAATACATCTAATTGATGAGACATATCGAGATATGTAGTTGGTTCATCTAGTAGTAACACTTCTGTCTCTTGTGCTAAAGCCATCGCTAGCCATACCTTTTGTCTTTGACCGCCTGATAAATTTGCAATTTGTCTCGTTCGAAATTCAGAAGTTTTCGTTATATCTAATGCCCAATCAATCATCTCTTTATCTTTTGAAGTTAACTTATTTACATTATTTCGATGTGGATAGCGTCCATAGGAAATTAATTCTTCCACTTTAAGTTCTCCTGGTGCAATTGGAGTTTGCGGGAGTAAAGCTAACTGCTTCGCAATTTCTTTTGTTGGAATCGTATTTAAATCCTGTCCTTGCAAATATACTTTACCGCTCTTTTGCTTTAAAATTCTTCCCATTGTTTTTAACAGTGTTGATTTCCCGCACCCGTTTGGCCCTATAATTGTCGTTACTTTTCCTTCTTGTATTTCCACATTTAAATCGCGAAACACTGTAAGCTTTTCATAACTCGTTTCTAAATTTTTTGCACTTAAAATACTCACTTTTATTCCTCCTCTTACGCTTTCGCCTTATAAAGTAAATATAAGAAATACGGTACACCGACAATAGAAATAACGATTCCAACAGGTAACTCTACAGGGGTGAAAACTGTTTTTGCAATAAAGTCTGAAGCTATTACAAGGAACATTCCGATTACTCCGCACGTAGGAATGATATGCTTATGCTGAATACCGACAAGCCTTTTTGCTATATGCGGTGCCATTAATCCAATGAAACCAATACTTCCTGAAACTGCAACACATGCACTTACAAGTCCGATACTACTTAATAGTAAAATAGATTTCTCTCTTTCTACTGAAACACCTAAACTTGTAATACTCGTTTCTTCCAATTGAAATAAATCTAATAAATAAGCTTTCTTTTGTATAAGCGGAATTAATATGATAAGCCACGGCAACATAGCAATAATATACTTCCAGTTTGCACTATATATACTTCCTGACACCCAAACTGCAGCCATCTCGAAATCAGTTGACTTCATTTTGAGGGATAAGTACATAGAAAATGCTCCAAATCCTGACCCAATCGCAATCCCTGTTAATAAAAGACGTTGGGAGTCTAGCTTACCGTTTTTCCATGAAAACAGATAAATGATGATAGCTGCACCTAATCCGCCGACTAAACCAAACATTGGCATCATCATAATAGACATCCAGTCTGTGCTCTTTAATTGCCCTTGAAAGAAAAACATAAAAATAACGATTGCTGTGCCGGCCCCAGCATTCACTCCTAAAATTCCCGGGTCTGCCAATCCATTTCTCGTAATCCCTTGAATAACAGCACCTGCAACGCCTAGGCCTAATCCTACTAGCCCAGCAATTACGATACGAGGAAGACGAAACTCAAAAATAACTAAATCATGGTCTGGTACTGGATCTATTCTAAAGAGTGTTTTAAATACATCTGTAATCGTAATATCAAACGTACCATTCGTTAAACTAATATAAATAGCACATAGTATTAAAAATACACTAATCCCCATCGTCATTCCGAAACGTTGACTTGAACTTTTAAGCATGTCTCTCTCCTCCTCTTGTACGAATTAAATAAAGGAAGAAAGGAATTCCAATTAAGGAGGTAACGACCCCAATAGGTGTTTCAAATGGATAGTTTACAAATCTACTTAAAACATCACATAACGCTAAGAAAACTCCACCAATAACGCCTGCACATGGCAAAATCCACTTATAATCTACCCCAATTATAAAGCGAGTAATGTGCGGAATAATTAAACCTACAAAACCAACTTTTCCTACTAAAGCAACTGCTGTTCCTGTTAAAAAGATAACTGATAAAATTGCCATCGCTTTAACTAGTTTTGTACGCTGCCCTAGATTAATAGAAACTTCTTCTCCTAAAGAAAGAATGGTAATAGATTTTGATATTAACAACGCTAAAATTATTCCAATTATCCCAAACGGTATCGTGATTTTAATGATATTAGGATCCACTTGGTCTAACTTTGCATTAAACCAAAAACTAACATTTTGAGAGATTTGGAAATATGATGCCATCGCGGCCGATACACTACTTAAAAATGTTCCAATAACTGTTCCGATAATCGCTAACCTAACTGGTGATAAGCCATTTTGAAGGAGCGAGCCAAAACCAAACACGATACCGGCTCCTAGTGCAGAACCAATCATTGAACATAAAACCATACCAATTGATGACATTCCCGGAAGAAAAATCATACAAAGTGTAATAACAAAGGCTGCCCCATCCGTCACACCCATAATAGAAGGGGATGCAAGATAGTTTCTTGTCATCCCCTGCATAAGTGCTCCTGATATGGCTAGAAATGCTCCAACTAAAAGAGCTGCAACTACCCTTGGTAAACGTGAAGTAATAATAATATTATGATTTACATCGCTTGAATCAAAATGAAATAATGCGTTCCACACTATTTCAGCATCAATACTCTTCGCCCCATACAAAATAGAAAATATAACTGTAAATAAGATGAGTATGGGTGCTATACATAATATAGTCACTGGTACTGCATTTGTTTTCTGCATATCATTCAACGCACCTTACTTATTGTATTATTTAGATAAATTTTTCACTGCTTCTTTTAAGAATGCTGTTTTACTCCAAGCAGTACCACCTTGTGCCATTGGGTCTACAACGTTTACAAATACTTTCTTTTCCTTCGCAGCATTCATACTTTGCCAAATTGGATTACTTTCAATTTCTTCTAGCACTTTCGGATTTTTATTTTCAGTTGTCTCATATTGTAAGAAAATATAATCCGGATTAAGTTCAGCAAGTTTTTCAAATGAAATTTTCTCTTGTGCTTTTACAGTTTTCAATTGTTCTGGAGCAGTTAATCCAAGATCTTTATAAATGACAGGGTTGAAGTATACTCCTTCTGGATATAGGAATAATTCGTTTGCTCTTAGTCTAATGACAAGTACTTTTTTGTCTTTTAACTTATCTCCTAGTTTTGCTTTTGCCTTTTCAGCGTCTGAATTGTAATCTTTAATAATTTTTTCTGCTTTATCTTTTTTACCAGTTAATTCTCCCATTAACTTTAAGTTATCTTCCCAATTTGTTGAAACGTGTGATACCGGGAATGTAGGAGCTACTTTCGTAAACTTTTCAGCTGTTTCTGCTGGGAATTTCGTACTTGATGTAATAACGTCTGGCTTTAATTGTAGTAATGTTTCAAAATTTGGTTGCATTTTCTCGCCAACAGATTTCGCACCCTCTAAATCTTTCTCAAGATACTTCGGTAATTTACCACCAACAGTAATGGCACCTACTGGCTTAATACCAAGTACCGCTGCATCTTCCATTGACTCTAAACTAGCTGTCGCAATTTTATCTACTTTTGCTGGTACTGTATATTCTTTACCTAAATATGTAATTTTTCTTTTTTCGTCTTTTTTCGTTTCCGTAGCTTTTGTCTGTTGCTTTTGTTCTCCTGAAGTTTTATCCGTACTATTGCATGCTGCTAGTCCTACACTTAAAACTGTAACCATCCCTAAAGTAAATAACTTCTTGTTCATCTTTATATAACTCCTCTCGAATTCTCAAACTATATTCTCAATAAAATTTAACTATATGAAACTTGTCTCACATATATATTTCATTAGATTAATAATTCTATCCAGAACTCATTCTCGTTCACTTCCCCTAAACTATAATTCTTTTACACCTCATCTATTGATAACACTTTTCATTGATAATGATTATCGTTACTAAGTATATATTTAATATGCAATTATTTCAAGAAAGATTTGAAAAATTTTAACAAACTGAATAAAAAAGAAGTATCCGCCTAATCTTAGGAAGATACTTCTTTTTTTAGAAATTTATATGTAATTCAACTGGGCAATGGTCTGATCCCATCACTTCACTATTAATTTTCGCCTCTGTTATTTTGTCTTTCATTCTTTCCGAAACAACAAAATAATCTAAACGCCATCCAATATTTTTTGCTCTCGCTCCCATACGATACGACCACCACGAATATGCACCTTCCTGATCAGGATACAGATAACGATACGTATCAATAAATCCTTCTTCTAAAATACATGTGAATTTCTCTCGTTCCTCATCAGAGAATCCAGGGTTTTTACGATTACTTTTTGGATTTTTTAAATCGATTTCTTTATGAGCAACGTTTAAATCACCGCAAAAAACAACGGGCTTTTTTTCATCTAATTGCTTAATATAAGCCCTGAAATCATCTTCCCATTTCATTCTGTAATCTAATCGTTCTAATCCTCGTTTTGAGTTTGGTGTATATAACGTTATCATGTAAAAATCTTCGAATTCTAAAGTAATAACTCGTCCTTCTTGATCATGCTCTTCAATTCCTAAACCGTATGTTACAGATAGCGGTTCTTTTTTCGAAAAAATAGCCGTTCCTGAATAACCTTTTTTCACAGCATAATTCCAGTATGTATAATATCCCTCTTGATTCAAATCAATTTGCCCATCTTGTAATTTAATCTCTTGTAAACAAAATATATCAGCATTTGATTCCTCAAGATATTCTAAAAATCCACCTTTTGCGATAACTGCTCGCAAACCATTTACATTCCACGAAATTAACTTCACCTATAGTCCTCCTCTTGATGTTCACTTTCAAATTTCATGCTATCACAAAATAGAAAAACAATCATATTTTCACCTTTGTAATCTTGCTCTTACATTTGTGAATACATACATACGCACTTTATTCAGGTTATACTAATTTCAGAGGTGATGTTCTTTGCACAATGAAGGGATTACGTTAACAAATGAGCATTGGCAAGCAATTATTCATAATGATTCTTCCTATGATAGTAAATTCTTTTATGCTGTGAAATCAACCGGAATCTTTTGCCGACCGTCATGCAAATCAAGAATACCGAATAGAAACAATGTACGAATTTTTCATCATGCAGAGCAAGCATTAAGCGAAAAATTCCGCCCTTGCAAACGTTGTAAACCAAATGGGCTCACTTTACCTAATGAAGAGTGGGTAGAACAAATTAAAGATTATATCAAAAAGCACTTTGACGAATTATTAACTCTCAACATACTTGCTGAAATATGTCATGGTAGCCCATTTCATTTGCAACGCACTTTCAAAAAAGTAACAGGAATAAGTCCAATAGAATATATACAGCAGTTTAGGATTGTTAAAGCGGCAGAACACCTTTTACACACAAATCAATCCATTAAAGAAATTAGTACTGCTGTCGGGATAGAAAACCCAGAGTATTTCGCAACTTTATTTAAAAAGAAAACCGGATTCACTCCTACTGAATATCGAAAAAAGAACGAAATGAAAGAAGGATAAAATAATGAATTCCTCCAAAAATAAATTTATATATTGGACGCTACTTACACATGAAAATTGGCAGTTTCATATTGCTGCAACTGAAAATGGACTATGCTTCATTGGATCACAAGATGAAAAATTTGAAGAACTAAATATATGGGCTAGAAAGAAATTGCCACAACATATATTGGCATGTAATCCAGATTACCTACAATCATATACGAAAGAAGTTATCGAGTATTTAGAAAGGAAACGAGAAACTTTTACATTCCCTATCGATGCTTACGGAACTGATTTTCAATTATCTGTTTGGAATACGGTACGTGAAATTCCTTATGGGGAGACATATTCTTATTCAGAAATTGCCGAAAGAATGCAAAAACCTACTGCTGTGCGTGCCGTTGCTACTGCTATTGCTGCCAACCCTCTTCTCATTACAATTCCTTGCCATCGTGTTATTGGAAAGAATGGTAAACTAACCGGTTTTAGAGGTGGATTAGAAATGAAGAAAGTGTTGCTTACATTAGAAAAGTCTCCGGTAGAATGCATATGACAGCAAAATATACTAGCACATTAACTTTAGCAGTTCCAACAGAATTTAGTTTCCAAGAAAATTTACGCTATCTATCACGTTCTAACAATGAATGTATGTTCCACATTGAAGATAACAAAATTTATAAAGTTATCCCTGTTCAGGATGTACATCCTTTAGTTGAAATTAGTATGAACTCGGATGATAATATTCAAATACGTTTTTTAGAAGAATCATATACGTCTGAAGAATCGATATGCGAAGCTGTAGCTCACTATGTAAAAGAGTGGTTTGATTTAACTACTGATTTAGCTCCCTTTTATACATTAGCTAAACATGATGTACTCCTTCAAGGACCAATTGAACAATATTATGGGCTTCGTACTTTAGGTATTCCAGACTTATTTGAAGCACTTTCCTGGGGAATTATCGGTCAGCAAATTAATCTCACATATGCTTATACACTAAAAAGAAGATTAGTCGAACACTTTGGAAATTATGTAGAATGGAACGATAGTAAACATTGGATATTCCCTTCTCCTGAAACGATTGCCAATTTACATGTAGAGGATCTCAAAAACTTAAAAATGACGACTAGAAAATGCGAATATGTAATAGGTATTGCAAAGCTTATTACAGAAGGAAAATTATCAAAAGAATCTTTACTGCAAATACAAGATGTGCAACAAGCTGAAAAACAATTAACTGCTATACATGGTATAGGACCGTGGACTGCCAACTATGTTTTAATGCGCTGCTTACGATTTCCTTCCGCTTTTCCCATTGACGATGTTGGCTTGCACAATGCAATTAAATATATAACAGGTTCTGAAAGTAAACCGACTAAACAGGAAATAAAAGATTTTGCGGCAAATTGGACCAACTGGGAGTCTTACGCAACTTTTTATTTGTGGCGAGTATTATACTAAAAAACCAAGTAGCGCATCCGCACTACTTGGTTTTTTTTAAGCTTGTTCTTCGAAGCGTCTTGCGATTTCCACAATAACTTGAACAGCTTTTTCCATCGTATCCACCGAAACATATTCAAATTTACCGTGATAGTTTTCACCACCTGTGAAAATATTCGGCGTTGGTAATCCCATATACGATAATTGTGATCCATCTGTTCCACCACGAATCGGGTGAATGTTTGGTTCGATATTTAAACTTTTCATCGCTTCATATGCAATATCAACAATTTCTCTCACTGGTTCGATTTTTTCAAGCATGTTATAGTATTGATCATTCATTTCTAAAACGACTGCATTTTGTCCATACTTCTCTTGCATTTGCTTCACAATATTTTCAACGTTATGTTTACGCGCCTCAAAATTTTCACGATCAAAATCTCGAATAATATAATACGCTTTACTTTGCTCAACATCACCATTTAATGAAAGTAAATGATAGAATCCTTCATAGCCTTCTGTATATTCTGGTGCCTCTTCTACTGGTAAGTGCCCATTAAACTCCATAGCAAGTTTAGTTGCATTACGCATTTTATTTTTCGCTGTTCCGGGATGTGTATTCGTTCCGTTAAACGTTAACTTAGCACCTGCAGCATTAAAGCTTTCATACTCTAAACCACCTAATGGACCTCCATCCATCGTATAAGCACATGATGCACCAAATGCTTCTACATCGAAATGCGCTGGCCCACGACCAATTTCTTCATCCGGCGTAAATGCTACTCTTATTTTCCCATGTTTAATTTGCGGATTATGTATTAAATAGTTCATTGCAACCATAATTTCAGTTAGACCAGCTTTATCATCTGCTCCTAGAAGTGTCGTACCATCCGTTGTAATAATCGTATGTCCTTTATATGATGGTAATTCTGGAAACTGTTCTGGCGTTAACACAACATTTAGCTCTTCATTTAACGTAATTGCATTGCCATCAAAATTTTCATGAATTTGTGGTTTTACGTTTTTCCCTGTAAAGTCTGTTGCCGTATCTAAATGTGCTAAAAAGCCGATTACTGGAACATCCTTATTCGTATTAGCAGGAAGTGTTGCCATTACATACCCATTATCATCCATTGTTACTTCTGTTAAGCCAATCTCTTTTAACTCTTCCACTAATAACTTACCAAACTCAATTTGTCCAGATGTTGTTGGTACTGTATGACTTTCTTCATTCGATTGTGTATCAATCTTTACATATCTCGTAAATCTTTCAATAAGTTCTTGTTGCAAACTCATTCACTCCCTTTTATGTTTCTCTCTCTATTATAATCCTTAAAACGAAATATTTTAACTTTTTTGACTGCGAATATATATTTCATTTGTATTTTAGCAATTTTAAATAACAACTAAAAAGTCTTAATATTTGTACATTAAAAATCTTACATGTAATATACATAATTATAAAATATAGGAGGTATTAAAGATGAGACTAACTCTCTTTCGCCATTTTCTTTTTTTCTTAGGGTTAATTTTTTTTGGCCTTGGAAATGCTCTTGCAGTCAAAGTGAAATTTCTCGGTTTACATCCTTGGGAAGTTTTAAATATGGCTCTCTACCAAAGATTTGGATGGACCATTGGTACGTGGAGTGTCATATGTGGATTATGTCTCGTTCTCATTTCTTTATTAGTAGATCGAAAATATATAAATGTGGGCACATTTTTAAATGCACTACTTATCGGTCCCATTATGGACTTTTTCTTACAATCAAACATTCTTCCAAACGCTAGTGATTATTTATGGATAAACTTACTCATTTTATTTGCTGGGATTGCAATTACAGGTATTGGGGGAGGGATGTATGTTGCGGCTGGGATTGGTGCTGGCCCTCGAGATGGATTCATGCTTACTATTTCCGACAAAACAGGGCTATCTATTAGCCGTGCTAGAATCATAGTAGAATGTGTTGTACTAGTTATTGGATTTATGCTAGGAGGTCCTGTTTTCATCGTAACTTTTCTTTACACCTTTATTCAAAGTCCAATCTTTCAGCAATCATTTAAGATGTTTCAAACCCTCTTACATACTTTACATAACAAAGAGAAAGTTAATGAACATATTTAAACTACAAATTAATACAAAGTATTCACCCTATTTACGATTCTCACCGCAAATAGGGTGTTTCTTTTTTCATCTCACAATTTCAGAATATATACTACTCATTTACAATAAAAGTATATACATCGTCATAAATACAACCATTTACTTTAATTACATACTTCCCTGGTTTACTAAAACGAATTGTGTAATTATTTAACTGAATTGCTTCTTTATCTCCAGAAAGAATATCAATACTTCTACCACTCAATACATAAAATTCACTTTGATTCATCGTTACATCAATCGCATTGAAATTTCCTTCTTTCACCTGCTTTGTTTCCGCAGCGCTTACACTTGGTTCTAAAAACAGTAGTCCACTTAATCCAACCGTACCTGCTAAAGCTACTCCCGCAAACTTTTTAATCTTTTTCATCACATTGTCCTCCTTATAAATTTTGTATAAAGGTGATTTTCCCCTTTACACCACAAAGCCTATATGTAATGAAATGAAAAGTAAACGGGGACCGTAAGACAAAATTCTACATCTTTTTTTCCAATTGAATAGAAATCCAACGTTTGGAGTTTTGTCACATTTTAAATTGTTTCCTTAACCCAACTTCCATTTATATTATTCAGAAATTGAATAATTACTTATTGATTTAAGATTCTAAAAATAGTTGATAAAAATGCTTTCTATAAAAAAAGTATATTTTATAAGTACGAATTAAAACACACTCCATATATTCAGTTTCATTCTCCTATCCATAATTTTTTTACATTCAATAATTGTTCATCATTAAATTCCAGCTTATATATGTCAGGCTTTGATGTATGTATTAGAAATTCAAACCCGTATTGCTTATCAAAATAATTCATCATGAGTGTCATTACAAGCCCATGTGTGCCAATTACAATTTTTTGTCCTTGAAAATCCATTAATATTTCCTTTAACACTTTCACTACCCGTCTCTGACAATCCTTATATGACTCTCCTTCTGTTAGTGTAAAATCCGGATCAGAGAACATCTTCTTTACAAGCGGATATACCTCTTTATCTGATATAACTTGATCCCCACTGGAAAACATACACTCTTTAAGGTTTTCATATATTAATATTTCTTTTTCATAGAAATTGGCTGTTTTTTCTATCGTTAACACAGCCCTCTTATATGGACTTGAAATGAAAGTATCGATTCCCTCTGTTTTTAATATGTCTGTTATTCTATGAGCGTCTAAACTTCCCTTTTCAGTTAAACCACGTGTTCTTTCACTCCCTTCTAATTTTGATGATTCACCGTGCCTAACCATATAAATATATGTATTCATACTTCCTCCTTGAAAATATTCATTCGTTTTTTATAAATTTTGTTGTTTTGTTCGTGTAATCCATTCTCCTACTAAACTCTCGAATAGTTCAGGCTGTTCAATTTGCAAATTATGTCCCGCCATATCAAGCACCGCTAATGTTGCTCTTGGATAATCTTCAATAATTTCTATAATATCTCGATAACCTACCGATATATCTTGTCTTCCTGCTAATAAAAGAACGGGTTTCTCATATTTCTTTCGGTGAAACTCCATAGTAAGAGAATAATTTTTTTGCAATCTTTCAATAAATTCATAATTAGCAACATCTAACCCCGGCTTAATTTCTTCTTTAAATCGCTTATATGTATATTCATTTGCTACCACTGCTAACTCGCTAAATTCTTTTCTTTCCGTAGAAGTTAACGTATTTAAAAACTCCTTATCTTGTACAATTATCTGTTTATCCGGTAAACGTCTTTCTTTTTGCAGTGCAACAACCACAGGACATATTAATAATAATCCATTGACTCTCTCAAACATTTTTGAAAGTATCCCTCTAGCTAAATATCCGCCGAAAGACTCTCCTACTAGTAAAAAATCTTTCTTTGGAATGATTTCTTCAATAAATATAGTTAACACTTCTAATATATGATCTGAACTATTTATCCAATCTGGAGCGTTCGACTTTCCCATTCCAGGTAAATCAATATATATTCGTTGATAACCTTCATATTTTTGAAATACTGATTCCATACATTTCATCATTAACCTATGATCCGGCGCACAGCCATGTATAATAATGACTGGTTTACCCTCTCCAACAATTTCATAGTATATTTCCGCATCTTTCATTCGCCATAACATAAAAAGTCCTCCCTATTTAGTGAAAATACTATCCACTCTGTAAGAATACACGTTCTTATTTTATATCCTTTTGTAACATTTTTACAAATGTTAATTTTCAGATTAAAAATGAAAATCTTACTTACAATAGCCTATAACAATCAAAAGATCAGCTAGAAAGAGGATTCTCATCATTTTATATGCAATTTTGCATCTCCGCTTGCAAATCACTAAAAAACCTTTACAATTCAAAGGATGACTAAATATACAATTTCTATTTAAAATCTTGATGCAATACATACTATCAAATGCAATGTTTTTTTAATTTTAAGAAGTATTAAACTCTTCAATACTTTCCTTATAAACAAGATTTTTACAAGGAAATCTGATACAATTTTTAAGTAATATTATTATGTATAGATATTACGAATATAGTGCATAATTAAAGAAGGTGATTTTATTGAAATTAAATAAAAATTTACAACTATGTATATTAATCGGAACATTAATATGCTATTCAATCTATTTTATATTTTTTTATCTGTTCCCTACTCATTTTTCAAATTCGGATGTACGCTTCGCTTCACTTATTGTTGAAGCCATTACATTTGTATCACTAATTTATTCTATATATTCTAAAAAAGTCAGTTCAAATCCGTTTTGGATATGTATCACGATAGCAATTGGGAGTTTTTTATTAGGTAAAATAGTATATACATATCAAGATAGCTTCTTCGAAATTCCAATACATCGTTTTACTATTTCTGATGTATTTTACATGTTTTTTCTACTCTTTTGTCTTATCGCTTTCAGTTATAAAATTTTAAAAGAATGCGATAAATGGGAAAAAACGTTCTTTATTTGTGATATATGTATAGTACTTACTTCCATATTCACATTAGAGTGGTATTTATTTAATCAACCAAATTTAAATATATTCTCTCTTTCACTAGGCGATGTTTTCCTTTCATTTCTATATCCAATTGCAGATTTATTGTTTCTTCTACTAGGCGTTAGTCTCTTTTTCCGTCCGACAATTTTTAATTCTAAACGGAAGATTTATATCTTTATTTTTGTATTGATAAGTTCTGCAACTTTTAACTATATTTATTTTTACTTAAATAACCATTTAGCAACTGAAACGATAACATTATTACGTCTTTTATATAGAATACCTATATTATTTATTGCAATAGCTGGATCTATTTCAGCAGATCGTAATAGCCATAAAAATTATTTCATTGTTAACCCTATAATAGGAAAAAAGGCTTTAGTTGTATTTCCCTATCTTGCTGTTGCAATACTAATCGGGTTTACATTAAAAGAACAAACATCATCCTCAACTCTCATTACAGGAAATTGTATTACTTTTATTTTCGTACTCATTCGTCATTCTATTGTACGTATGCAAAACAATTCCCTAACAAAACGTTTACAGGCATTCAATGCACAACTAGAAGAAAAGGTGACTTTACGGACTTCTGATTTAGTTCATAAATCAGAGGCTCTATCTCAAAAACAACAAAAGTTTAAATCGTTATATGAATATCACCCTGATCCTATTTTTACAATTGATTTACATGGCGTATTCTTAAATGTAAATCAAGCCGGAAGTATACTACTTGGAGCACCAACAGATGAGTTACTCGGTGAAACTTGTTTTTCGATTATTTTAGATGAAGACAAACATAAACTAACATCTGCATTAGAAAAGGTGAAACAACAAGAATCGGCATACTTACAACTAAGTTCTAAATATAAAGATGGTTTTACTTATTTTTTATACGTTACCATCGTCCCTATTATAATAGACGGACAAATTTCAGGAAGTTATATTATGGTAAAAGATATTACCGCACTAAAAAAGCAACAAGAAGAAATAAAGTATTTAGCATTCCATGATACGGTAACGAAAATTGGGAACCGTGCCTTTTTCCATAAGAAATTAAAAAGAGTTATAAAAAATGCTAAAACAACAGACAGTGAGTTCGCATTATTATACTTAGATTTAGATCGCTTTAAAGCAATTAACGATACACTTGGACATTCGGCAGGAGATCACATATTAGAAGAAGTAGCGAAGCGATTCCAATCATGTCTTCCATCACATACTCATCTGTCAAGAATCGGTGGCGATGAATTTACAATCTTAATTGAAAACTATACTGACGAAGATTCCTTATTCGATTTATGCAACCAGTTATTTGAATGCATGGAAAAACCGTTTGTCATACATGAGCATACATTAACTTTATCACTTAGTATCGGCATCGCTATTTATCCACATTCCGGAATCGATACCGCTACACTTTTGAAAAACGCTAATGTTGCAATGTATGATGCAAAGGCAAAAGAGCTTAACTCTGTCTCTATTTATGACGATGTAATCGCTAAAAAAATTGAAAGACGATTACGATTAGAAAAAGATTTACCAAACGCAATACAAAATGAAGAATTGTTCCTTTTGTATCAACCTCAAGTTGATAGTGAATCTAATAAAATTATCGGTGCAGAAGCTCTAATCAGGTGGAATCATCCTGAATTAGGCGTTATTTCTCCATATGAATTTATTCCGATTGCTGAAGAAACACTACAAATTATTCCAATAGGAAAATGGACATTGCAGCAGGCTTGTGAGCAAATGAAACGTTGGCACACACTCGGATATTCTCATTTAAAAATTGGTGTAAACTTATCTGCTAAAGAATTTGAACAAGAAGATTTTGTAAAGTCTATTTCTTCTACATTAGCAACTACAGGCTTACCGGCAAGTTCTCTCGACCTTGAATTAACAGAGCGCATTGCAATGATGGATGAGCGAGAAACATTGATAAAGCTCCGCACACTAAAGGGTTTAGGAGTTCACATTTCAATCGACGACTTTGGTACAGGTTATTCTTCACTAGCGTATTTACCTTTATATCCAATAGATACGTTAAAAATCCCAAGAGAATTTATTACAATGTCTGAAACGTGTGAAGATGGAATGGAAATTATTAAAACGATTATCACATTAGCACATACATTAGAAATGTCTGTCATTGCAGAAGGTGTAGAAACGAAAGAACATGTGAATTTCCTTCAAAAAAATAAATGTCAGTTTATTCAAGGTTACTATTATAGTAAACCTATCCATACTCATGCATTTACTGAGCTATTAGAAATCGGTATTTACCTATAGTATATTGATAATATGGATAAGTAATAATGAATTTGAACAACTATAGTAAAAAGGAAAGAAGATATCTTCTTTCCTTTTGTTTTTTTATTTAAATTTCTATTCCTTCACCACTTCATTTATTATATCTATTAATTGATGAATCCCCTCATCATTTGTTTTCTTATATCCATTCATGTTTTGAATATATCTCTCCTTATTTGTATACAACTTATTTACTGCATGTATGAATACATTCGTACTTATTCTGTCCTGGATTATAACTTCCGCATATCCTTGCCGAGAAAAATATTCAGCATTTAAAACTTGATCTCCCCTACTAGAACTGTTAGTTAACGGGATAAGCAACATCGGTTTCTTCAAAAATAGCAATTCAGAAATAGCAGTAGAACCTGCTCTAGAAACTACAACACTCGCCATATTTAGTATATGCGGCAACTCGTCCCCTATATACTCAAATTGCATATAACCTTCCATACCAATAGATGAATCCACCTTCCCTTTACCGCACATATGAACAATATTAAAATTTAATAGTAATTTTTCCAAACTTCCCCTTACCATATCATTTATCCATTGAGCACCTTGACTCCCACCCATAATTAACAATACTGGTTTATCTTGCTGAAATTTACAATAGCTTCTTCCCCGCAATACATTGCCCCTCTCAATTTCTTCCCTTACAATTGGTCCTACATAAACCTTCTTCTCATTACTTACATTTTCTCCTGTCTGAGGAAATGTTGTGCATAGTTTTGTAGTAAAAGGTAATGCTATTTTATTTGCTAATCCTAACGTACTATCTGGTTCACGTATTATTACAGGTACTTTATTCATCCACGCTCCTATTACTACAGGAACGGACACAAATCCTCCTGCCGAAAAAACAACATCTGGTTTTATTCGTTTCATCAATTTATAACTTTGTATGCAACCTTTTATTATTTTAAAAGGATCTTTAAAGTTCTCCCAATCCCAATATCTCCTAAGCTTCCCCGTTGAAATACTATTGTATTTCACATTTTGAACTAATAGTTTTTCAATTCCATTTTGAGATCCAATATACTCAATTCCCCATCCTTTTTCCATAAATTTAGGAATCAATACCATATTAATCATTACGTGTCCGGCTGTACCGCCCCCAGTAAAGAGAATCTTTTTATTCATAATTTATATCCACCTTTATCATTAAAAATCTTGTTTTATACTAATCTATTAAATGTAAGTAAACTTACTATTATTTATATAAACATTTAGCTCAAACCCTATATCTTGCAAAAAATCTTTAATAAGATCATAAAAATCATTTCCATACTCACTACATTCATACTGAGCAAAGACTTGAATTACAGGCCTAGTTCCTGTACCTATTACTGGATTTTTCCTATCACCCTTTTTACCTTCCACATAGGCTTGACATTTATTTATCGCCTCATAGATACACAAAACATGCTCTTCCTCATCTTTCCAGTCCAGCGTATCAACAATTAAAAGAAATAGCGTATTTTGATTATCCATTGTTTTATAGCCATTCATATATTTCTTACACCCTTTTCATTTTTCATTGAATGCAGATTTCACTACACTTCGCATACTCGAGTACATCTTTTAATGATTGATGGAATTGAATTTCTGGGACCCAACCTAACCTTTTTATATCCTCTATTACTAAACTCTCATTTGATTCGCTTCCACTATGCTCTGCTTCTTTTATGGAAAAACTCAGCTGTGTTAATTCTTTGTATTGTTCTATTACATCTAATAAAGACCGTTTTATCCCTGATCCAATATTATATTGTTTTCCATTTATTCCATCGCGCAATAACACATGATACGCTTTAACCGCATCACGTACATCTAGAAAATCCCTACTATCTTTCAAACTGTTTACTTCAATAATTGCTTCACTTTTATTCGACTCTATAGTTATCATTTTTTTTGCAAGAATAGAACAAATACCATTCGATACTCCTGGACCAATTAAATTCGAGGGCTTTGCAATGATAATATTTGAATTCATTAATTCACTCCACGCCTCTGCAATAATGACTTGCATCGTTTTACTTAAACTATATGGATTTGAAATTTTTATATTGCTCATACTATCTGCTTGCAAAGCAGATCCTATAACCAATGTTCTACAGTGAGGTACTTCTTGCTTAATTGCTTCTAATAAATATAACGTCCCTATTACATTAACCTCTACATATTCAAGAGCAGCTGTCCAAGACTCTATGACCGAATTCTTTCCTGCTAAATGCAATACATAATCTGGCTTTATTTGTTTCATTACCTTCATTACTTCGCTCTTATTAGTTAAATTACAAGTAATACCATTCCCAATTATTTCTCTATGTGCACGATTTTGAAACATAGGAATTACATGAAAGCCCTGCTCTAAAAAATATTGGCAAGCATGGCGTCCTGTGAAACCATTTGCACCAGTTATTAAAAGACTCGCATTTTTTTTCATCGTAAAAACCCTCCTTTTAATAACATTTGTTTCACCTCGTGTTTTGTAAGTAAGTCTTGTTGAGAACTAAAACTCTTCACATCCACAAGCGGATAGCTAGCATAATATTCTTGCAGTCCTTCTATAGGAATAGTCGGTAGTACCACAAAATAATTTTGATCAAAACTTATACTTGTTTTACTCTCTACCTCAGATAAAAGCATTTCACTTAATTTTTCACCCGGTCTTATCCCTACTTCTTTTACCTTCACGTTTTCCTTTTTCGAATCTTCAATTAACACTTCTGCTAAATCTGTTATTTTACATGCCGGCATTTTCATAACAAAGATTTCCCCACCTCTACCTTGATATACGGCTTTAAATAACAATCCAACAGCATCTTCAATCGTTAAGAAAAATCTAGTCATATTTGCATCGGTAATCCCTACTTGTAAAGATTTTTTAATTTGTTTTTTAAAGAGTGGTACCACACTTCCGCTCGTCCCCAAAACATTTCCACCACGAACACAAATGAATTTTGTTTTCTTCGTTTGCATATTCGCATGCACCATTAACTTCTCACCAATTGCTTTTGTCATCCCATACGTATTTGATGGATCGGCTGCTTTATCCGTTGAA
The DNA here is from genome assembly GCF_030733445.1 of Bacillus sp. MMSF_3353. Classification (NCBI taxonomy): domain Bacteria; kingdom Bacillati; phylum Bacillota; class Bacilli; order Caryophanales; family Bacillaceae; genus Bacillus; species Bacillus sp. MMSF_3353. The sequence goes on along the minus strand of NZ_JASHJA010000001.1, from coordinate 935,073 downwards.
ACATATATAACTTTCTCAACTTGCATCTGTATAGATGCTTCAATTACATTTTGTGTACCATGTATATTTGTTTTTATAGCTTCATAAGGATAATACTCACATACTGGAACATGTTTTAAAGCTGCAAGATGGAATACATAATGGACACCTTGGCATGCATAGACTAGTTGATCTTTATCACGAATATCTCCAATAATAAATTTTAATCTATCATCATTTATAAACTGTTGCTGCATTTCAAACTGAACCGTTTCATTTCTTGAAAAAACTCTAATTTCTTTCGGTGATTTTTCTAATAATTGTTTTATAAGTTCCTGTCCCCACGAACCTGTACCACCAGTAATTAAAATTATTTTATTTAGCATTTCTTTTCCTCCTACCACACATTTCAATTAAAATTGTATTTATAAAATTTATTGAATTATTTTCAATTGATTTAAATCATAATTGTCGTTTGTTACATTTAATTGACAAAATAAAAAAACAGAAACTATTAAAAATAGTTTCTGTTTTTTATTTCACCTCACAACAGTAAGATTTTTTATACTTTTTGCATGATAACTAAACCCTTATAAAAAACACCGCTCATTTATTTCTTATACTCGTAATAAAATAAATAGAACGATTCATAGCCAATAATCATGTTTAAATTTATGAAAAATGGAGGTAACGGAATGTACCGAAGCAATTCAAATCATACATATAACGGACCTTCCAAAGCACTGCCTCTCTCCCTATTTGATGTAAAAAATGAATTAAAACAAAAAAGCAAACTCATACATTCTGGCTCGATGTATAAATTAACGAAAGAAGAGCAACTCATCATCAACAACATAAAAATACAAACTGAACAGCTAAATAAAAATAATGTGACAAGAACACGAGCATACTACCAATTTTACACTCAATATCCAGAAATACATTGGGCACTACTTGGGCATATGGTATCACGTAACGGCGGTTGGAATATGACTGATTTAAAGGGCGATTTATATACGAAAATTTTATCAGAGAAAGATCAAATCACATTTTTTTCTTTTTTAGAAAGAGGGAATTGGCTTATTTTCCAAGATGTATATCCTCAATTTCTGCTTTATGAACAAAGTGTGAAAAGAGCACAAAAGCTATTTCACCTTCTCCCTCACCTAAATGTTTCTACATTTATGGAAACGATGTGGAACGATTTTTGGAAAACAGGTAACAAAAAAACATTAGCCATTGCAACTATTATTAATGAGCAACACTACTTAGAAAAAAGAGTGATTCAAAATATACAATTTAAAAAGACTGTACTTAATAGTATTGGATTTAAACTCTTTGATTTCTTTCAATTTAATCATATTCTTTTCCCATTCTACGAAAATGATAAGAAACTCAAAGTATTACTATTTGGTGATACAATGAAACATTTCACTTCCTTACACGAACGAATCTTAATTGGAAAAAGGTTGTATTCATTATTATTTCGAGACACACATGTTTTATCTCAAATAATAAGCTGGGCCCAGCACCATCCGCATACAGGATCAAGGAAAGATTACTGGCCTCATTTATTTTCAAGTGTCAATGAATCTTTTTCCCGTGAGTTTTATAAGCGTCGAATAAAGAAATGCCAGTTGCGTAGTGGCGCTTATCGTATATACAGTCCTGCACTCATCTATGCATGGCGAGATATGAAGCATGAAGAAGTTGACAATGAAGATTGGTTTACGGACTGGCAAGTTGTAAATTACTTAGTAGATAAGGAGGAAAATATAAATGGACAAATTACAGAAGACTACTGTAAAACACTCGAAACAATTGAGTTGGCAATTCTTGCAAAGAAAAACGTCCTCCTTCGAGAAGAAGAATGATTTTCTAGCATTAGCAGTTACAATCTTACTCTCTTCTATTATCGGAACTTGCTTAGATGCTTTCTTTGTTGCGAACCAAATCTATTCCTTTCCCGTTAGACCATTCTCATCCATATTTTCAGTTAACATTGGCTTTACTTTGTTTGTACTACCGATTTTAACAGCTGTTTTTATACAAATTTCCAAAACATTATCTACAATTTCTAGAATTCTACTTATTATTTCAATAGGTATTTTTGCCAGCATTTTTGAACAAGTTGCTGAAAGATTCGGTTTCTTTATTCATAGCTTGGATTGGAATCATACATATTCTTTATTTGGCTATATGATTTTCTTTTCTTTTATTTGGAAAGTATATCATTTCATACAAAAATGAAGAGACCATAATCGATCTCTTCTTAAGCATAATCTTCGGTTATTGCTAATGGTGCAAGAGTTTGAAGACTTTTTGAACGTAAACGATAAGCAACGATTTTCTTCTTATATTGCTTGATTACATCAACATGTTCCTCATGGCTATATAGAGAAAATCTAATCTCTTTATTCCCTTTCTTCGTATCAATAACAAGTGGTGTTCCTTCTCCATGTGGCGGGAAATAATGTTTATCTAAAAATAAAGCTTCATTAAATTCATGAATAACTTGTCGTTTCATTTCTCCCTCTATATTCTTTCCATCTATCGATATAGAGGTATTCTCTTCCTCAAGTTTTTGATGCAATTCAAATCTACTAATAATTGATTCTACAACAGAAGTTGGCATACTAGAAACTAGCACTTTAACAGCGCCAAAAATAAATAAAGTAACTATAAACCATGTTGTCATTTTCTCATCTCCATTACATTTTAAAATATAAATTTCGTTCCATACGGTATGAATATACTAATGAGTATTCCCGTTACAATCATCGTTACCGAACCGATTGTCGCTTCTTTTTCGCCTTCCTTCACGAGACGGCTCACACCGATAATATGTGATGCGCAGCCCATCCCCACTCCTTTTCCAATCGTACTTGTTATTCGGAAAAACTTAAGTACTGTTGGTCCGATAATAGCACCTGTTATCCCTGCAACAACTACAAAACTAGAAGTCATAGATGGAATACCGCCAATTTGATCCGCTAATGAAATAGCAATAGGCATCGTCGCTAATTGCGGCAGTGTTGTTAATATGAGTTCCTTATCTATATTTAACATCCCGCCAATCACTACATTCATACTCGTTAAAACCACTATACCTACCGCTACACCGATAAGTATCGACAAAAAGTTTTTCATAAGTATGTTTCGCTCTTTAAATAAAGGTATCGCTAACGCTACAATTGCAGGACTTAATAAGCCGGAAAGAATATCCCCCCCATTTTCCCTATATTCATGATGAGAAATATCAAAAATTAAAAATAAGCACATCATACTCGCTGTAACTGTTAACACCGGTAACGTAAATGGAAACGGAATTTTTTTATATAACTTTGTCGCCAATACATACATTACTACAGTAATAATAATTAAGACCATTTGCATCGTGCACCTTGTCGATTTTATTTTTTTGATGTTACTAATAATTGACTTATATATCCTGAAACAATTAAAGTTACTACCGTACTTGCAACTACTAACAGGAATATAATACTCCCCTTACCGAAAAGAAAAGACCCGAATTCCATCAGCCCTGTTGTCGAAGGAATTAGAAATAACGGTAAAAATACGAGTAACTTTTCCGCACCTTCCTCAAACCACTTTAATGGTAAAATACGAGTAGAAAGGAGCAGAAACAGCATTAACATCCCAATTAAACTTCCTGGCATTGATAAATGGAATACTTCCTGAATCCACGTACCAACTAAGCTAAATACATATAGCACGCCTACTTGCAGTAAAAGCGCCACGTACTTCATTTCTTTCCCTCATTTCAATATTACGCATCACTATTATGAGATCTCATTTAACGTTTCCGCAAACCTCGTAATTCCCAGTTGAATTTGTTCGACATCTACTCTCCCAAAAGTAAAACGAATATATTCATTTTTAGTACCTAAAACACTTCCCGGGACAAACGCTACACCATTTCGTATAGATTCGCCTAATAAATGATATTCATCAAATGTTCCTTGCACTTTGCACCATAAATGTATTCCACCCTCTGGAACAAAAAATTCAACCTGGTCCCCTAATATTTCTTCAAGCTTTCTAATTAACACATCTCTTCTGTCTTTCAATTGCTCACGAAGCATTGTAATATGTGCATGAAAATCTTCTGATTCTAAAAATTGATTTGCCACCCACTGCGTAAATACACTATGGCCAAAATCAACTTGCTGTTTTGCATCCGCTAAACGTTCTATTACACGCGTAGGGCCAATTACCCAGCCAATACGTAATCCTGATGCAACAATTTTTGATAATGAACTTATATAAAGAACATTCCCGTTTTGATCCATTGACTTTAATGTAGGATTCACTTCTCCATTAAATGAAGTTAAACTATACGGATCATCTTCTACAATCGGTATACCAAATTCAGAAGACAGCTCTAAAACCTTTTTACGCCTTGCTAATGACAACACAGTTCCCGTTGGATTTTGATAATCTGGATTCAAAAATACCATGCGAATACGATGCTTTTTATGCAAATCAATTAAGTCATCTGGATTCATTCCATGCTGATCAACAGGTAGATGGAATATTTTTAAGCCAGCAGATTTAAACATCGGCAATGAAAAACAATACGACGGATCTTCAATTGCAATCGCGTCTCCTGGTTTTAATAAGCATTGCACGATAAGGTTAAGTGCCTGTTGTGCGCCAGATGTAATAAGGATAGAATTCGAATCTGCTTCAATTTGTTTATATTGCTGAACATGTGCTGCAATTGTTTTTCTCAACATTTCATTTCCAAGCGGATGGTCATAACCGAGGTTTTCCATAAATGTTTTCTCCGACAAAATCGTTCGGAATCTATCGCTCGGAATCAATTCTGGTGACAATTCACCACTCGCTAAATTAATTAAGTCGTCTTTTTGTGTTTCCGTTCTAATTTGTTGAACGAGTGGTACGTTAGGTAAGAACGATCCATCCTCCACGTACCTACCCCAGTTCGGTATTCGTTTATGTGAGACACCCCATATATCTGTATTGACCCTTGTTCCGCTTCCCTTTTGCCGTTCTACTACTCCAAGTGATTTTAATTCTTCATACGCAGCTACTATTGTACTCCGGTTCACCTGTAATTCTTTCGCTAACGTACGCTCAGAAGGTAACTTGCTGTCAGAAGGAAACTCACCTGAAGAAATACCCCTTTCCATATAATCCGCTATTTGTTTATATACAGGCGTCTTATCTGCACGATTTGGTTTCCATTCCACCTTGTTGCCCCCTCTCAAAACGAGCTATCCTTGATTCCCTAATAACAGTATTAACTTTAATAATAGTATTAATTAATTACATGATTTAAAAATCTTTCTACCGTCATATTAAAGCTAGTCGGCTGTTCTAAATAAGGTAAGTGTCCACTATTTTTAAACTCAATAAAAGTTGTATTTTTCAAACGTCTTTCAAACTCTCTTACATATTTCTCGGGAACGAAATCATCATTTTCCCCTCTTATAATTAAAGTAGGACATGAAATATTTGAAAGAAACGGTCTTTGATCATAATCTACTAATTCAGCAAATAATCTTTGAATATGCACCGAATTAATAGACTGTAAAGATTGATAAAATCCCCTAACAATTACTTCATTATCTGCTACTCCCATCGCCTTCAATAATGTATCCGCCCATGTTTTTCCATTATCGTGTAAGCTAAGTAAATCATATACTTCAATTCGTTCTTTTCGATCTTCAGGCTCCAAATAGGGAAATGCATTTACAACAATTAAACTAGAAACAAAGCCTGGATATTGAATAGCAAAATCGATACCGACTCTAGCTCCTTTTGAAAGACCACACATAACTACTTTTTGTAGCTTTAAATAACTGCATAACTCATACAATACATTTGCATATTCTTTAAAAAGAATTTCCAGCCCTTCCGATTTCCCATGCCCCGGTAAATCAAGAGAAATCACCGTCCAATTCTCTTTGAAATATTGCCTTTGATATAGCCAATTGTTTGCGTTCCCACCAAGACCGTGTAATAACAATATAACAGGGCCCGACCCTTCTATATTGTAAGAAATTTTCCTATTCTTATATTCAAAATACATATTCATCACCTTCAGCTATAACGTCACTTACTCTTATCTTTGAATGAATATATCCAAAATGGTTCCTTTTCTAACCACTCTACTGTTTCCGGTACACCTTCTTCATACTCTCTTTTTAGTTCCGTTACTTTCGTCGCAAATTGTGATGCATGTGCTTGCAATGCCTCTAATTTTATGGGAACATATTCTTTCACTTCATTTTTAAAATGCGGAGGACCTATTTCCGCTTCATGATTCTTCGAAAAAGCTACCGCATAAAATGTTGGCCTTTTATATTCCTGAATATTAGCTAACGCCTCTGCTACCGCTTCTCCTGTTGCATCATGATCTGGATGAACCGCATATCCCGGATAAAAAGAAATAACTAACGAAGGATTCACTTTTTCTACACATTTTTGTATTACACGTCTTAACTCTCCGGGAGTTTCAAATTCAAGAGTTTTATCACGATATCCCATCATACGTAAATCTTTAATCCCTAAAATATTTGTAGCCCTCTTTAGTTCCGTCTCTCTTATAACATTTAATGATTCACGTGTTGCAAAAGGAGGATTCCCCATCGTTCTCCCCATTTCACCTAACGTTAAGCAAACATAAGTAAGAGGAACATTTCGCTGCGCATAAGCTAAAATTGTACCTGCCACGCAATATGACTCATCATCTGGATGCGGAAAAACAATTAAAACGTGGCGTTCATTTTTTATCAAAATCATACTCCTCCATCATATACAATATTAACTTTTTTCTTTCAAAACTATTAAATCACTACCGCATACCACGTTACCCCAACAAGTAGTACGAAAAGAAGAAGAATATAAATAGTTGATAAGTTTTTCACATTTCTCTTTGTAGACTTGCCGTAATTCTCCTCAACATTTCGTGCAACTAACACGGTCCCAAACAGGGATCCAATTACAATAATAACCACTAGTGAAATTGCAAAAATCATTGTATTTTCACCTCTCTAAAGACAATCTATTTTAATAAAGAACTTCCTCTTTAAAACTTTAATAACATACTACCTTTCTTCTCTTATCATAATAGATGTTTACAAAAAACGGACCAACCACTTTTGTGTTTTTTTGCTCATCCACTTTAAAAAATGAAAAGCAACTGATCACTTTGGACTCAGTTGCTTTTCACACGATAAATTATTTTCTATTTTTATTTGAAATTAATTCGATTTAAAAGTTTAGTCTTTTCATAATGAAACATCGATTGAGATAACTCGAAAATTGTCCCGTTTACAAGACATACTGTATTTTCAATAAGAAGCGCCGGATCACCTTCATTTAATTCTAACAGCTGCGCGTTTTCTTTATTTACTTTTTCACAACTAATAACTTTATCGGCAAAGCCAATATTTAATCGTAAATCTTCAATGAAATAACTGTATACAGAGCTTAATGCTATTTCTTTATTCAAATATGGAATAATATCCTTTTTGAAATAACTTACTTCAATAGAGAATGGTTTACCATCTACAATTCTTAAACGCTTCAAAAAATATATCCTAGTTCCAGCTTCGCATTGCATCCGCTTTGCTATATCTTCGTCCGCATCTATTACTTCAAGCTCTAACACTTTCGTTTCAATATTTTGCGAAACGAGATTTTTCGTTAATCCACGTAAACTTCCTAAATTAATGTAATCTGTTACAGAAGTTTCACGTAAAAACATACCACTACCTTGCACTTGAAAAATATAACCTCTATTTACAAGCTGACTAATTACTTTACGTATCGTATTACGGCTTACTTCAAACCGATTCATCAAAGCTTCTTCTGTAGGTAGTTTTTTCGTTTCATTAAAAAGCCCATCTCGAATGTTTTGCTCTAACACATCTGCAATTTGTTTATACTTTGCACTCATACACTTTCTCCTAAAATACTCTTTTATCTGTTATAACTCTTCTCCTCTCGTTTCGATCACATGTTTATACCAATGAAACGAAAGTTTTTTCTTACGTTTTAAGTTATCATTATGATCGACAAAAATAAAGCCATATTGCTTTTTATACCCATTTAACCAACTTAATAAATCAATCACTGACCATGCATAATAACCTTTTAAATTGATTCCCTCTTCAATTGCACGCTTTATTACTTTTAAATGCTCTTCAATAAATTTAATTCTCGGAACATCTACAACTTCTCCTTCAATGATTGGATCTTCATCACCAAGTCCATTTTCCGTTACATACATCTTTATGTCACCGTAACGCTCTTTCAACATATGCAATCCATCTAAGAAACCTTCGGGAGATATTTCCCATCCCCATTTTGTATATGTTTTATCATCCATTTTTACTGTGCGATAAAAACCATCAAAAGAAGGATTACCTGGAGCAAGTGTTGAGTTTTCTCGAGAATGCTCATCGCTCTTTATATCCATATCGTATCTTTCTACTCGTATTGGTTGATAATAATTCAAGCCAATAAAATCATTCTTTTCGGCACTTTGTTTAATGATTTCTAATTCTTCAACCGTCCAATTAGGAGTCCACCCTTTTTCCTTTAATTGTTGAACAACATAAGGTGGATACTCACCTTTTAAAACTGGATCATAATACCAATACGTTTCATATTCATTCGCATGATTTGCTGCTAGTATATTTTCTTTTTCATCATCCACACTATAAGCAGGTAGGAAAACATGTGTAATCCCAATCTCCCCATATTGTTTCAGCTGCTTGTACACCGCAACTGTTTTCGCATGTGCATAAAATACATAATGAGTCGCTTGAAAATACTTTGGAACATCATTTTTTATTCCTGGTGGATGTGCACCTTTTAAATAGCCTAATCCACAAAACATTACTGTTTCATTAAAAGTAATCCAATGTTTCACTCTATCACCAAATGCTTTAAAGCAAATTTCGGCATACTTTACAAAAGCATCTGCTGTTCGTTTATTCGTCCACCCACCATCCTTTTCTAACGGTAATGGTAGATCCCAATGATATAAAGTGACAAACGGTACAATCCCGTACTTTAAACATTCATCAATTAAATTGTTATAAAATTTAATGCCTTTTTCATTTACCTCTCCATCTCCATTCGGCAATATTCTCGCCCAAGAAATCGAAAAACGATACGATTCCAATCCCATCTCAGCCATTAAACGAACATCTTCCTTATATCGATGATAATGATCAACCGCTACATCACCATTTGTTCCATTGTATGTTTTGCCAGGAATTTTTGAAAACTCATCCCAATTCGTAACACCTTTTCCATCCTCATTCCATGCACCTTCTACTTGATAAGAAGCTGAAGCAGCTCCGAATAAAAAATCATGTGGAAACTTCATAGTATATACCTCCATTTCATTAGAATAAACCAAATTCATTATTACATATAAAATTTATAGGTACAAATTTAAATGGTTATTATATAATAAATTTCTATTTTTCACTATAATTAAACATAGCATTCACACCATTTACAAAAAAAGAACCTATAAAGGTCCTTTTTCAAATTGTGCAACGCAGCACTATATTGAGTATCTTAAAGTTTATACTACTGATAAATGTTAACAAACTTATTCTTCAATAATGAATTGTGAAATTAGCATTTCTAAATTTTCGACTTTCTTTTTCATTTCATTAGATTTCGTCGTTATTTCTTGAATCAATGTGGCTTGTGCTTGAATTGATTGTACCGTTCGATTCGTTTCTTGCGAGACTTGTGTTGCAGTTTCAGAGACTATTGATAAAGAGGCATTCACTTCTTCTGTCCCAGCAGACATTTCTTCTGTGGCAGCAGACACTTCTTGAATTTGGGACGTTATTCTATTAATATCTTGCATAATAGATGAAAATGCGAGTTCTGCCTTATATGCTGCTTCTTTACCACCACTAGCCTGTTGTTGACCTTTTTTCATTACATGAACTGTATCCTGTGTATCTTGATGTATAAAATGTAATAAATTATTTATATCATTTACAGACGTTTTAGATTTCTCAGCCAGACCTCTTACTTCAGCTGCAACTACTGCAAATCCTTTTCCATTTTCTCCGGCGCGTGCCGCCTCAATTGCAGCATTTAAGGCCAGTAAATTCGTTTGTTCTGCAATATTAGTAATAATATCTAGCGCTTCTTCAATTTGTTGTGTACGTGTAACAAGTCTATCAATGACCTTAGAAGTTTCTTCGACAACTTCATTCACACTATTCATTTGACGAATAGATTGTTTTATAACTTCACTACCAGAATTTGCTTGGTCTATTGTTGCAACAGCAACTTCAGCAACCATCGCTGAAGATTCAGCTACTGTTTGAACTCCAGTTGCAATTTCTTCCATCGCAGTTGAACTTTCTTGAATACTAGTCACCTGTCCCTCTATTTCTTTATTTATTTCAGAAGTAGTTCGAACAACCTCGTTTGATATATGTGCTGCCGTTTTTGTCTCTTGTAACATATTTTCAGTTGAAATAATCACTTCTTTTGCTGTAACCTTCACCTGACCGACTAATTGTTGCAAGTTATCTAACATACTATTAAAGGATTGTACAATATGGCCTAATTCGTTCTCGGATTTATAAGAAGTTCGAATTGTTAAATCTCCAGCAGATACTCGTTCCATATCTTTTTGTAATAATACAATTGGTTTTTTTATAGTATTTTTTATTATAAAACCAATAAAAATAATTATTATGATTCCAACACATGAAATAATTACAAATGTTATTATTGTATTTTTCACACTATTGATATTCTCTTTTTGTAGTTGTTCAGCCGCGGTATTATTATATAAAATAAGTTCACGGATAGACTGAATTGTTTTTCCCATATTAGGCTCAATTTCTTTTAAATAATAGCTATAAGCTTCTTCATTATTAGTCAGTCCCAAATCCTGTGCTTTCTTCATTTGTATTCTTAAATCTTTGAATTGACTTTGAAATGCATTATACAAGCCCTTTTCTTTATGAGAACTAATTCTAGTTTCAAATTGTTTTAATAACTCATCATTTTCTTTCCTAGTCTTATCCATTTCTGTTATTAGTTCTTTCATTCTTTTTTCATCTTTCGATATCATAATCTCCATAAAATTCATATTAACATGGTAAAAATTTGATTCTACAGTTCCTATCCATTCAATTGGTAATAGCCTTTCGTCATACATACTAGAAGATGTATTTTCACCTTTTTGAAGCCCTAAAAACCCTAGAGAAGATAACATGATACAAGCCAAACTCGATATAATGACTAACACATTTAATTTCGTTCCAATTTTACTATTTTTAATAAAAGACAACAATTCCACCTCATCTGTATATTATACTTATATGTTTTATGTTACAATAATATTCGACATTTATCGACATTTTTTTGTGTCGATTTTATAACTGCATTAAATTATTATATTAACTATATAAACCTATTCAAAGAACTTTGATTCTCATAATATCCAATACTAAAAAGTCTTATGGGAATTCCACAAGACTTTTAATAGCGTTACATTGTTTCTATGAAATTATGGTGAAAATTAAAGTGACTTATTAGTTCTTATAACTTCTTGATAGAGAATCGGTGACCACTTATCACTAACATAATCTTGGATCACCCAACCAACTCTTTTTGGATTCTCTTGTTTAATATATGCCGCAATTTCGGGATTTATATAAGAGGCATAATAATATGGGCTATTCCATGCTGTACCACCAGAAGACAAGCTTGTAAAATTAACATATAGATGATTTAAATCCTCACTATTGTTCATCGTTTCCTTGATCGTATCTTTAATAGATTTTACTTTCACATCATAACTCACTTTATATTTATCTTGTACTGTTACATTTACATTTTGATTTACAGTTGTCGTAAACGTCTCATTATCTGGCCAATAAAAATTATTATATCCTCCAGATTCATTACTACCACTATATCTTTTTAGTAGTACAATTTTCCCTCGAGCATCTCCAAGTTTTATATTTCCTTCTGTTTTTAAAAAGATAGGATCAACAAAATAATTTTTTTCAAACGTATTACTAAATGAACCTTCTGCCCCTTTCATATCCTCATACTCTTTTTTTAAAGACATAATAATTGTTTCACTTGGGTTATCTTTTAAAAATTGTTTCGCTTCGTTTATGAATTCATGCAGTGTTACATAAAGATATAATGGCCCATGATGAAGAACTATCGTATTATCATCTGTTAAACGGCCTCTTATATCAAAAATGCGAGCTCCATGATCCATTTGATAACGAAAATCATACTCTTGCGTCATTCCCCATACTTGCTTTATTGGATTTTGTAATTTAAACGTACCACTATCATGTGTTCCTGGAATTGAAATTCGTGCTAACGGGATGTTATCAGGTATAGGTTGCATCCATTTTGACCAATTTTCAAGTTCAATAACAGAGCTAGCTGCAACGACTTGCTTATCGTGTAAAGTAAATACAGATGTGATAAATATCATACTACATATGAATAATTTCAAAATAAACTTCTTATTGCTCATTATTATTCCTCCTTTTTCTGTTTTATATCAAACTTATTGAATATAATATAATCTGGTGAGTAAAAAATAAATAACATTTCATCAATATGAAATATTGCATAGAAGTAAAGTTAAAAAATCATTCACATATACTGAATTAGAAAAATTTAAAGGAACTTCATCTGAAGTTCCTTTCGTTTATTTTATATTCAATATATATGAACCATCTTTATTCTCATACTTATAAACATATAAATAATATTTACCTGGCTTTGCATTATAAGTTTCTTTAACTACATTCCCTTCATTTTCACCATATGCTACATAGTTGTTTAAATCTGATTCATGATGAAGTACCCATGTCATTCCAATGTTTTGTTCATTTAGTAGAGAAATATTAATATTTTCTGGTGAGTCAATTTGGAAAGTAAATACATCTACCTTATCACGATTATTTAGTGTTCCTTTCATTGGTGTATGAAAGTTAACTTTATTTGCCTGTCTAGGTTCATTATTTGGTTCATTTTCTGTTACTTGTAACTCATTCCCACCGTTCAGTTCTCTTTGTTCATACCCTAAGTTTACTAGTATAGACTTCAAATCTGGTAAAACACCAATTTTATCTGCATATGGATTTTTAGATTTCGTTCCAGTGTTATGGTTACTTAATATCGTTCTTAATTCACTTGGTCTATACGGTTGTCCTAAATTTTTTTTAGCAATGCTTTGTACTAAAGTCGCTGCCCCAGCAATAATTGGCGACGCACTAGATGTTCCACTAAAGCTTGTAGTATAAAGATTTACAGCACTTCTACTTTGTTCGGCTGTAGTTGTATCTACATTTTCTCCCCACCCGTACACATCAATCCGACTTCCATAATTTGAAAACCACATACGCTCATGAGGGAAAGATGAAGAGCCCGCTCCTACCATAATTGCACCTGAATCTTTAAATTCTTTACTATTACGATTTAAGACTTGTTTACCATTTCTATCTTTAAATTGATCTAAATCATTCCACCCATTTGCTCCAGCCTCTATAATTACAACACCTTTATCTGTACCAGCACGAATTGCATCAAAGATATCTGGTTGTACTTCAACAGGTAAATATTTATCACCATATCCATCAAAGGAAGCTTGTGCCTCTAATAATAAAACATCCCCAGCTTCTAAATGATTTACAGCACTTAATATCGCATCAGCTGTATTATATTGTCCGTTATCTCTTATTTGAGAAATCACTTTCGCTTTCGCTTTTGGCGCAATCCCAATATTCCCCACTTCATTATCTTCGGAGGATACAATTCCTAGTACAGAGGTCCCATGTCCAACATGCTGATCTATATTTCTTCCAGACATTAATTCAATATTTTGATGTACTAAATCCTCATGATTTAATAGCCATCCATATTCCATATCAACAAAAGTTATACCATTTCCATTACCGCCTTGAACTCCCCAGGCGAAAGGCGCATTAATACCGTATGGTGCTGCTTCAAGATAACCTTGTTGTTTAAATCTAGGATTGTTATTAGGACTAAGAGCTACACTTGATATTTGCACTTCCGGTGGCGTTATTTTTTCTTGCTTCTGCATATACACATCTTCTATTAAAGAAGATGTCTTTAACTTATCTACTAGTTCCTCTTTCTGCTCACCATTTTGAGTTTGAAGAATATAGTAGTTTAATAAACTTGTAGATACATTATTGGGTGCTTTCACTTCAAGGTCTTGTATTTCTTCTGGACTTACAGATGTGAATAAACGAGTGAATGTTACATCTGGATATTCTACCAAAAGATCTTCTAGTACTTTATCACTTGCTTGAGCTTGTATCTGTTTTTCAATACCATCTTCATATGGTAATTTCAAATCCGCATTAAATTTTACAATGATTTGCTTATCTGTTTCTTGTTCTATCCCTAATTTACTCTGCTGTTCTATAGAATCAGCCTTTACACTATTGACCGTGTCCCCTATTCCTAAAAATATTGAAATAATTACAGCTGAAACAGATATTCTTTTAAATATATTCATTACATCACTCCTCCTATTAATAATATGTAATCATTATATTAATCTATAATGATTTTATTTATATAACATATTCCCTTTCTACTAAATAGATTATAGTAATCAGCAATATGAACTTCAATGTATTTTCATATGCAATATTTCATATTCGGACTCTACACTACATAAATAAGAAACTTATGATGATTATTTATTTTATACGTGCTAATATACTTATATTAAAATATTATGTATAGACATTCTGAACTATATTACTTAACAATTTCACCTTATTTTTGCTAGGAGGATTTACAATGAAATTATTAAAAATAAAACATATAATCCCTATATCTGCAGCTGCAATTACATTCGTATGTCATCAAAGTACAGCTGAAGCATCTACCATTCATACAGTAAAAAAGAATGATACACTTTGGGGCATTAGTAAACAATACGGGGTTTCAATACAATCCATTAAACAGGCTAATAATAAAGGAAACGATCAAACCTTTATTGGTGAACAGTTAAATATTCCAGGGGCCACGAACTCAAATGAAATCACCGGTCGTCAAAATGCCAAACCCAAACCTGCGAACATTTCTAGACAAATTATTTATCAAGTACAACAGGGAGATTCATTAGAAACGATAGCAAAGCGTTACAATGTTACCGTTCAATCTATAAAACAAATTAACAATACAGCCGGAAACAAGCTTTATACAGGACAACATTTAAAAATTAACTCAAGCATTTCAGAAAAAGAAAAAGACTTAATGGCACGCTTAGTTACCGCTGAAGCAGGTGGCGAATCCTATAAAGGTAAAGTAGCTGTAGCAAAAGTTATACTAAATCGTGTAAACGCAAAAGGTTTTCCAAATACAATAACAGGCGTTATTTATGAACCTATTAAATACGGATATGCCTTTACTCCTGTTACAGATGGAAGAATTAATCAGCCTGCAAGCCCAGAAGCAAAAATGGCAGTAGAAGAAGCTATCTCCACAAATGGCATACATTCTGATTGGCTTTATTTCTATAATCCAAAAACATCAACAGACAAATGGATTACGACACGTCAAACAGTAGCAGTAATTGGTAACCATCTGTTTGCTAAATAACATTTGAAATCATTAACAGACCTCTTCACTTGAAAGGTCTGTTTCTTTATATGTTAGATTTTATTAATCATATGACATAGTGATTATTTAAAACTATTTCTTCTTTCAAATAAAAACATTTGTATTTATCCCACCACTCCGAGAAATTAAAAAAGCATCAAGTTCAAAAACTCCCTCTTTATTAATAAAAGCTATTTCTTAACTTCATAAAATTGTTATACACTAGAAAAATAAAAACAAACTATTCGTTAGCAGGTGGAAAAATATGTATGACGTTACAATTATCGGTGCTGGAGTAAGTAGCATTTTTATGGCTTATTCACTGGCTAAAAGTAACAAAAAGGTTTTAATTCTTGATAAAGGTAAAGCGCTAGAAGATCGCCATTGTCCTTTAGACGAAGGAAAAGTGTGTACTTGTACTACATGTGATAAATATTTTGGGTTTGGCGGTTTAGGAAAATCTGAAGGGAAATTTAATTATACAAACGGATTTGGCGGAGAACTTGAGCAAAAAGTCGGTAAAGAAAGCTTTATTCAACTCATGGCTGAAGTAGATGAAATTCTATGTCAGTTCGGAGGAAGTTCTGTTTCAAAATACTCTACAGAAAATCCAAATCTCAATAAGAGAGCTGAAACGTGTGGTTTACAAATGCTAACAACAGAAGTAAGACATCTTGGTACTACCCTTTCAAGTGACATTTTTCAGCAGCTCTATGAATTTTTACTTACGAAAATAAATATTCAATTTCATATAGATGTACAACATATTATGAAACAGAAAGATCATTTTACAATAGAGACAAATGAAGGAATAGTTCAATCTAAGCAACTAGTGTTTGCAACTGGGCGTTCCGGAGCGGATTGGTTAAAAGAAATGTGCACTTCTCTAAATATTTCTCAGGAACAAACTCGTGTAGATTTAGGTATTAGAGTAGAGATGAAAGAACACCAATTACGTTCTATATTAAAAGATACATTTGAGACAAAACTTTCTTATGAGCATGAACAATTCACAGCAACTACGTACTGTATGAATCCGAAAGGACGCATCATTAGAAAGTACGAAGAAGGTTTAGTTATGCCTGACGGTCAAAATTTTCGAGAGGAAGGAACTGGCACACCTAACTTAAATTTCACTTTATTTATCCCGCGCTATTTTTCAACTCTCAAAGAAGCAAATGTATACGCAAGTTCAATTATTAAAAGCATTAACCAAGGACGAGATCGAATTGTTATACAGCGCTTAGAGGACTTACTAAATAAACAACCTACAACAGAGAAAGGCATGAAACATAACCGTATACAGCCTACACTACAAGGAGATTATGGCGATTTGCATACAGAAATTCCTCCATTATATATTGAAGGGCTTAAAGAATTTTTATTACGTTTAGAACAATTCATCCAAGAACCGATCGATAAAGATACTTTATTATATGGAATTGACGGAAAATTCTATGCTCCTACGATAAAAATAAATAACCATTTTGAAACAAGTGTGCATGGACTATTTTTAGTTGGAGATTGTTCAGGCGTCACTCATTCATTATCTCAAGCTGCTGCAAGTGGGTTGTATGTTGGAAAATATTTATCTCATATTTAATTTCTTTCATTAAGATAGCAATCAAATATTTTAACTTCCATAACGCTTTATTTATGTACCTTGTCCTTCCCCCGCTAATGATTATCCCACCAAAAATCGGGATTTTACGAGATACATATTTAACATAACTATGTATGGTAAAACTATCGACATTCAATTCTAACAAATTGAATGTCAACCGTTTTAAAAGCCTCTATTCATTTCCACTTTCATTTGTTCGATATTTTGTAACATCACTATAGTGTTTAATATGTTAGGATGTCTATAAGTATTTTTTACTACAACTATGACTTTTTCTGTTCTATTTCCAAAAATAGATTTGCGCTTTAAAATTCCCTATTGTACGTATATGAATACTTCATATTGTTACCTTTAGAAACCATTAAATGGTTCATTACACTCTAATAGTTATGAAAATATAATATATAACACAAGTTAAATAAATCGTATAAAGAAGGTGTAAAAATGAAAAATAAAATTAATTTACAAATGCAAAATATAAGCTTTGTTTTAATAATTGCGTTAACAGTATGGTTAAAAACATATCTTATTACAAGATTCAGTTTTGATTTAAAAATTGAGTCTTCTACACAAGAGCTTATTTTGTTTATTAGCCCTCTCGCTGCATCATTAGCTTTTGTCGGATTAGCATTATTTGCAACCGGTGAAAAGCGAAATTATATAGCGCTATGTATTAATCTCTTATTAACAATCGTACTTGTTGGGAATGTAATGTTCTATGATTTTTATAGTGATTTCGTTACGTTACCAGTACTTGGACAAACATCAAACTTTGGCCAATTAGGCGGCAGTATTATAGAAATATTGAACTACAAAATTATTCTCGCATTCGTAGACATTATTTTCTTCTTTATTTTGTTAAAGAAGAAGGCACTAGTCTTCCAAACCGGACGTGTAACTCATCCGGCACGCTTCGTATATTTTCTCTTAACGATTGGTGTATTTTTTGCGAATCTACACCTTGCAGAAAAAGAGCGCCCTGAACTATTAACGAGATCATTCGACCGAGTCATGCTTGTTAAAAATTTAGGACTATACACTCATCAAATATATGATTTAACACTGCAAGTAAAAGCAGGATCACAAAAAGCACTTGCTGATAGTAGTAAATTACAAGAAACTGAAAACTACGTAAAGGCAAACCAAAGTGAGCCAAACCCTGACATGTTTGGTGCAGCGAAAGGAAAAAACGTAATTGTTGTCACTCTTGAATCCCTGCAAACCTTTTTAATAGGCGCATCAGTTAACGGTCAAGAAGTTACACCATTCTTGAATGAATTCATCAATGAAAGCTATTACTTCGATAACTTTTTCCACCAAACTGGGCAAGGAAAAACGTCCGATTCTGAATTTCTAATCGATACGTCGCTGTATCCATTAAATCGAGGAGCTGTATTTTTCACGCACGGTAACAATGATTATACTGCGACTCCAGAGATTTTACGTCAGCAAGGTTATTTCACTTCTGTATTCCATGCGAATAACGCAACATTTTGGAATCGTAACATTATGTACTCTGCTCTCGGTTATGATCGTTACTATAATGAACTTGATTACAAAATTACGCCCGAAACAAATTTAAATTGGGGATTAAAAGATATCGAATACTTTGATCAATCAGTAGATATATTAAAAACTGTTGACCAACCATTTTACGCTCGTTTCCTTACTTTAACGAACCATTATCCATTTACTTATGATGAAGATACAAAATTCATTGAACCATACAACTCTGGTAATGGCGTATTTGATCGTTATATCGTAACAGCACGTTACTTAGACGAATCAATTAAAAAATTTATTGAGCGTTTAAAAGCCGAGGGAATGTATGATGATTCTATTATTGTGTTGTATGGTGATCATTATGGTATTTCTGAAAAACACAATCGTGCAATGGCACAGTTTTTAGAAAAAGATCAAATAACAGAATTTGATACTTTAAATTTACAACGCACACCTTTATATATTCATATGCCTGGCCAAACAGAAGGTCAAACGATTTCAAAACCTACGGGGCAAATCGATATAAAACCTACTATTCTAAATTTATTAGGGATTAATACTACGAACGATATCCGTTTTGGTCATGATATGTTTTCAGATGAATATACCGGTTTTGTTGTTTTACGTGATGGTAGCTTTATTACAGAGAAGTATGTATACACAAACAACACTTTCTATGACCGCATAACAGGTGAAATTGTAGATTTACCAAAAAAAGAAGCACAAGCACTCATTAACCGTGCACAAAATGAATTACGAATGTCTGACAAAATTATTGAAGGCGATTTATTACGTTTCTCAGAAAGTAATAAAATTAAAACTGGCGAAGTACAAACTAAAATTAAAGAGACTGAAAAATAATCTAAATATGAAAGGGAGCAACTGTAATAAGTTGCTCCCTTTTACTATCGTATAACATATGATGCAATGTCATATAAAAACCTCGTATATTTTACTTTTATTCTACGCTTGTTTCTAAAGTTACATCTGTATAGGTATGATCATCACCTATATTTAAAATTACTTCACATTGACGTAATCTCAATTCAAAGAGCATGATAGAATCATGATAAACTTCAGGTTGTGATTTCATCTTATGTAACATCTCTTGTTTTTCTTGTATTTCTAAATGAGTATTTTCTACAGCTTGTTTCAAGGAGTTAAATGGATTCCTAAAGAATATGTTAATATCCCGCTCTTGCGTGTTTTCAAATAGCTCAAATTGCAAGAAAAATTTCTTCATAATAGAAGCCGTTACCTCAGTATAATCTTCATTTTCTACATACTGTTTGTATTTGTTATATAGCATACCTTTGTTTTTAGGAAGAACTCCAAATAATTTACCGGCACTTTTCAGTAAAAATTGTGCTGGCGTAAAGCGACGTAAAATATTTACTTCATCCATTTGTATTCTAGTCGTCATTCTGTCAGTATCTCTGCGCCAGTCATCAAGCACTTTAAAATCACATTCTAACTGTATTCGATTTTCTCCAAATAAAGAATTAAGTCCTTCACTAAGTTCTTCTAAGTACGATTGACTTTGAAGGAGCTCATTATTAGAAATCGCAATCCAATTTTTCATAGAAAGAGCAAAATTAGGTAATACAGTTTGTTCTAAATATTTATGTACTCTTTCATTCATCGCTTTATTTAGTTCCGTATCAATGTGCCCGAAATCGCTTTCTTCACTAATTAAATCTGAACAACTCTGTAATATCTTCGGAATATTTTCAGTAAGTTCATTCGTAATTTCCGTTTTCATTGTACGATATGACTGTGTAATGAAATGAATTTTTTCCTTCTCAAAAGTAGTAAGATTATTACTGCTACCATTTAGTTTCACTAGCATATCTTCATTCCAATGAATAGAATCCACTAAATTGTTTTCTTTCTCAACGCGTTTATCCAATAGATATGTAATTGTTTTTCGAATGAAAAACAATAGCTTTTCCGTACGTTCTGCATCGACATTTTTATGATTAAAGTTAAAATGAATAAACTCAGTTAAATCATTTAATTGTTGACTACTTGTATATAACGAAGAGTAAGGGAAAATTCTCGCATGCGGGAAATATGTGTTTATTCTCGCTTGCGTATCATGTAATACTCTTTTCACTTCTGCATCACTGTAAATGTTATCGATTTTATTTAATAAGAAATGAATTTGTAAATTTGGTGTATGTTCTTGAATGCTTAATAGAATATCACGTTCTTTGTCAGTAAAAGGTGAATCCGCATTCAATACGAATAGTAATTCGTCTACAGAATTTAAATATTCGAATACCTCATCTCTAGTATCGTTATTCCTATTAAATCCAGGTGTAACTACAAATGTAAGTTTATTTTCACTTAAAAATCTGCATGGTAATTTAAATTCAACACATGCTCTATCTCTATATGTTTGATGGTGCTGAGACATTATATTATGGTAATCAGAGACATCTTCCGTTGTTGTAATTGCTGAGTCTGTTATGGCGTTAATTTCTGTATGCGCATCATTTTTTAAAACTACTACATTTGAAATTGATTTTTCTAATATATTTTCTCCTATTATAGAGTTAATAAATGTAGTTTTTCCGTTTCCTGAAGTTCCCGTTACTAAAATGCGATTTGTGCTTAAATCTGCGAGCTCGCCAACTAACCATCTAAATCGGTGACCCATTTCTATATTATGGTTTTGTGCCCACTCTGTAATAGATTCAAAAAGATGCAAACTATACTCTAAGCCATCCACATGATTAATAGAATATAACAACAGGTTTTCAGCATGTTTTATATTTGCTGAATCTATTTCGGAAGGGAAAATCTCATCCCATGCCAATACAGCTGCAGATGGAAATACAGCATAAGATGGATTGACAACCTTTAACCAATTTGTTAGCAAGTTTGGAATGATATCGTGCAATTGTTTAAGCATATATTGACCTTGAATTAATTCAAAGTACGTTCCTTCGTAAAGAGAAGAAATTTTGTCCCATATATCGGACGAATGTATTTCAATATGTAAGAAAAATTCATTTATTGTGTTAAGCCATGATAAGTAATTTTGTTCGTTTTTATAACTATTCCAAAGTGATGAAACCATTTGCGTAAATTGTACTTGATCTACATTATTTAACGTAACTAATACTTCATAAAAATAATCTGGTGAAATATGTTTAGTAAATCTTTTATCGATATATCCTTTTAAAACCTCAAACCACGGATAAGATTCTGTTCGAATTAACTCATTCACAGCAAGCTCTACTGCACTATCAAAATCTTGCTGCTCCTCATAAAAGGAACGGGCAATTTTTGTGACATTTGGATAATCCGGATTTAAAGAAACTGCTTCTTTAATAACAGCGAAAGCAGAGTCAAAATTATTTTGCTCTATGTAAAGAGAAAGTAATTGTAATCTAATCTCCGTCATCAATATTATATTATCAGTAGTAATGGACGTATAAACATTTTCAGCAACTGGTAATTGATTAAGCTCGAAATAAGCATCGGCAATATTTTTTTGTGCCCATGGTGCTAATTCATTATTAACTTTTTCCCATTTAAAAATAGCTGCTTCAAAATCTTGATGGCGATAATAAAATTCACCTTGTGCAAAACGAATGTAAGATCCATCAGAAATCTCATTTCTTTCTTCGTTTACATAAGCTTCTCCAAGTACATCAATAGGTGGTTTTGTTTCATTCTCCATTAGGAATGTTTCATAATACATCTTTTTTATTAATTGTTTTTCTACTCTCATCTTTTCCCCCACTATATCTTGAAAATACATTTTTAAGATATGTCAATACTTTTTGTATGTATGCTTTTTATCTTAACAAAGAATATCTTTTGGAAAATTTCATTTTCCTTTCATTTTTCAAGTTAGATTGAATTTTTATGAGAAAAATTTCAGTTTTTTTTCAATTTCCTTTCAGTTATGAAACAGCATTAAATGTTCCTAATAACCTAATAACACTATAATCTCCCGCATTATATTATCAGGAAAAGTCTATATAAACCCATATTATAAAAACAATTTATAACGAATATATATTCATTATTCCCTTCCCTAATAAATAAAAGAAGCATTATCATATATTTCTCACATTGTTTTCCTTTGAAATATTTCAGTAGTTACGTAATTTAATTCCATTAACCTCTATAAATAACTAGTCCCAAAAAAATCTATATGCATATCATGTTATAGTAAAGAATTCAGGAAATCCTAAAAGGAGGCATTTTCATGTTTGAAGATAAATCTAAAATAAACTACCCATATGAATTTACTGAAACTACAACAATCCCGCTAAAAAACCCCATCAATAAAACTTTCAAAAACGGCTCTGGTACACATACTTTCCCAATTAAAAAACACTATAAAGAACAGGTGTTATATACGGAAAAAATTAATAATAATAAAAACAAATAACCTTATAGGCCCTTATAACAATTAATTGAATAAGAATCTATATTTTAGACCTTGCATAGTTATAGGTAATAAATCAATTTTTCTTATACAACTCATGTACTTTTAAAAAGTGCTGATATACAGCGCTTTTTTATACATAGATAATGGAAGAACAAAAAAGGTATGGATATTTTCCATACCTTTTTGTTCTTTACTATTTATAAATAAAGTACGCCCATATTTATTTTACCTAGTAGCACTTTAATGGCTCCTCTAGAAAAAATAAAAACTAGTTTAATTAAAAATAAATTTCTTAGCCAATGCTCCTACCAGCATAAATTTACTCGTTGGCGTAATTGAAGAAAGGAGTAAATTTATGATAAATCACAAAGTTAAAGAAGCACCCAACAATTATATTGGCCATTATTGCTCTATTATATATATTTAAAAATTTACTAAAAGTTGTTTCAAAGCTACTTAGTTTTCATAAAATATTTTTTGTTTCCGTTGGAACGGATAAGCTTTAATCTCATCTGTATCTAAATTTTCATGAAATAAATGAATGGCTATAATTTGTCTACAATCGTAGGTATGATAATAATATGTTCCGGACTCCATACACATTACGCTTGTATATATGGTATTATCTAATGCACCTTCTTCTGTTATTACTCCGCCTTTAGGAACCTCGCAATTTGATAAAATATGAAATAGGGCCGATACTCCCTCTTCTTCACTATCTATACCTTGAATGTTTTGTTTGCCATATGCTGCTCGCACAAACCTTGATGGCGGGGTGAAATCCCCTGGAAGTCCCATTGAACCTGAGCCCTGACCAAAAGCACTTAATGGTAAGTTACTCCACTCAGTTGGCGCGAATGGCTGCGATTTAAGGCCAATATATTGTCTTAAATTTTGCAAATGCCAATTAAACTCCGGACTATTCGTCATCACTCCTAGTGGGTTATCATACATTTTTAATCCTTCATTTGTCGGCTCCAGTACAATGCAATCTCCCCATTTATCCGCTAAAATCCAATGTAGTGGTGGCGTAAGTCCTAAATCCGGTAATGGTATATCCAAAAAGGTAAGGCTATCCACAGATTTCTTTAACTCTTTGACAGAATTGAATTGTGTCAGACTCCAAGTCACAAAATCAAATGGAGCCAGATTCGTCTTGTTGTCATCTATGCTTTGACTATAAGTAGCGAATCCTGGAAAATATAGTGTTGCACATGTCATACCTGCTTCATTTACTCCGTCCGCCATAATGATCCTTCCTTGATGATTAATTCCCATTCCGACCGTAGCATGTTTCGTATTAATGATTTCACCAGTTATATTATTCCACTGGTAATGTCGAGGAATGATTATTACTTCTTGATTCAAATCTAATGTGAAGTCCATCGTTCTTGCAAAAAGATGCTGACCGTTTTTTGTCTGTAATGTCAAACTCGTACACATAAAGAACACCCCATTTTATAGTTTTATCTACACTCTACATAATTCTGATAAATCTGTAAATTAAAAGCCTCTTTCCTTACAAAAAAATTGAGAAAACACATATAAAGTACAAATAGGTTGAGCTTATCTGGTTATCTCTAGTTTATAAATGTTTTTTAAAAATATAGTTGGAAAAGAATTATATTAAAAAGGAGCGACTTATTACTATCGCTCCTTTTTATTTCACTCTATATTTTATTAAAATAACAAGAAACCATTTTTTCTCTATGAACAGTATCCCTACATAACCCTCTTAAACATCTTCTCCAACTCATAAGTAGAATGATGCACAAGAATCGGTCTTCCGTGCGGGCATGTATATGGGTTTGTTGTTGTACGTAGTTCTTCCAGTAAAGCAAATATTTGATCGTTCGTTAAATATTGATTTGCTTTAATGGATGCTTTACAGCTCATCATGATGGCTGCTTCTTCACGTAACTTTTTAATATCCACTTTTTTTAGTTTGACAACTTGTTCCATCATTTCGTCGATAATTTCTGTTTCTTGACCTTTTGGGAACCACGTTGGATGCGAGCGGACGATAAAGGATTGATGGCCGAATTGCTCCAAGAATAGTCCAACTTTTTTCAGTTCTTCTAGTTGCTCTTCGACACGTAAAAATTCAGTAAGAGATAGGTCAATACGGTATGGTACAAGTAGTTCTTGTACTTCTTGCGCTACCCTTCCTACCTTATCCCGGAAGTATTCATAATTAATACGTTCCTGCGCGGCATGTTGGTCAATCATATATAAGCCTTTATCATTTTGAGCGAAAATATATGTTCCGTGCATTTGTCCAATTGGATAAAGCGGTGGTAAGTCATTACCGTTCATTTCAATCTCTTCTATTTCCTGAACTTCTTCTTCCAATTCCTCTAATTCAAAGTCTTCATCGTTACTGTTCCACGATTTCTCTTTTTGAATTGGTTCTTCCATTATCGGTTTAGTAGATGGCTGCCAACTTTGTTCTTCCCTTACGAGCGACTGTGGTGGTTGCCATTCTTGTTTCGGCGGTTGCCACAGTTGTGCTGGCTGTTTCACAGCCAGTTGTTCTTCTTGTTTTTCATCCATGCCAGTCGGTAAAACAATGTCTGGCATAGATGGCTCTTTCGGCTTCGCATGCTCAAACTGGAACTGTTCTTGCACACTTTCATCTTTTTCTTTTTTCTTCGTTGTTACACCTGCATCTGGAATGAGCTGTATTTTTTTGAATGCCGATTGCAATGTTTCTTCGATAAGCTTTAGTAATTCTTGTTCTTTACTAAAACGAACTTCTAATTTCGCTGGATGTACGTTAACGTCAACAAGCATTGGATCCATTTCAATCGATAAGAAGCCGATTGGATATCGTCCGACTGGCAGTAATGTATGGTATCCTTGCTGAATGGCTTTCATTAATACGAAATTTCGAACGTAACGACCATTTACGATCGTTGACATATAATTTCGAGATGCTCTCGTTACTTCTGGTAATGTGACATAGCCTTTAATTGTAAAATCTAAAGATTCAGCTTCAATTGGAACAAGCTTCTTCGCAACTTGAATGCTATAAATTGATGCAAGTACTTGTCTTACATCACCATTTCCTGATGTATGAAGCAATTTCTTTTCATTATGAAACAGCTTTAATGATACTTCTGGATGTGACATTGCAATACGATACACGATATCTGTAATATTCCCAAGCTCTGTATGAATGGTTTTCATATATTTAAGACGCGCTGGTGTATTAAAGAATAAGTTTTGTACTGTAATATCTGTTCCTTTTCGGCTCGCTGTTTTCTCCTGCTTTATAATGTCTCCACCTTTAATCATAAGGTGTGTACCAGGCGCATCACCTGTGCTAGTGATTAATTCTAATTCACTAACTGAGGCAATACTCGGCAATGCCTCACCGCGGAAACCGAGTGTTCTAATGCGAAACAGGTCGTTTTCATCTTTAATTTTGCTCGTCGCATGTCGTTCAAAAGCGACGATACAATCTTCTTCTGCAATGCCATCCCCATTATCAATGATGCGAATTTTTGATAAACCAGCTTCTTCTAAGTGGATTTCAATAGATGTACTATTCGCATCGATAGAATTTTCCACAAGTTCTTTTACGACTGAGGCAGGGCGCTCTACTACTTCCCCTGCCGCAATTAAGTTAGAGAGTTGATCATCGAGTTTGCGAATTTTCCCCATCTACTTACTCATCCTTTCTTTAACTTTTTCTGCAAGCGATACAGTTCGTTCATCGCCTCTAAAGGTGTCATATCAAGTAAATCAATTTTTTTAATTTGCGCAAGTACTGCCGTTTCTTTTGCATCTAGAACTGACTTGTCTTGTTTTTTCGAAGACTGTTCTCCACCAAAGAATGATAATTGCGATTCTTCCTCAGTCTCTACTTTCGTCTCTTGTATTTCTGCTGGTTCTTCTTTTACAACAGCTGGTTCTGGAGCCACTTCTTGTACTTTCACTTCTGTACGCTTTGGAATAATAATTTCTTCTTGTCCTTCTAGTTGCGCTAACACTTCTTTCGCACGAGCGATTAAGCTATCTGGAAGCTCCGCAAGTTGCGCAACGTGAATTCCGTAACTTTTATCAGCTGCTCCATCTTGGATTTTATGAAGGAATACTACTTTTCCATTCTCTTCAATAGCTGAAACGTGTACATTCTTCAATTGTCCTAAACTTTCTTCTAGCACCGTCAATTCATGATAATGCGTAGAGAATAACGTTTTCGCACCAATTTGGTCATGAATATGTTCAATAATTGCTTGTGCAAGTGCCATACCATCATACGTAGATGTACCGCGTCCAATTTCATCGAATAAAATTAAGCTTCTTTCTGATGCATTTGCAATTGCATTTTTCGCTTCTAACATTTCGACCATAAATGTACTTTGACCCGAAATTAAATCATCCGCTGCACCAATTCTCGTAAAGATTTGATCGAATACAGGTAATACCGCTTCTGTTGCTGGTACGAAACAACCAATCTGTGACATAACAGTTACAAGTGCTAATTGTCTCATATACGTACTTTTACCAGACATGTTCGGTCCTGTAATTAAAAAGACATCCATCTTCTCCGGCATAATACAATCATTCGGTACATACAATTTCCCGTTCAATACTTTTTCAACGACAGGATGACGACCATCTTTAATAAAGATTTCGCGCTTAGTTGTTAAAACAGGTTTTACAAACTGTTCTTCTTCACTAACTGTCGCGAAACTTTGCAGTACGTCTAATTCACTAATTACTTTCGCTAAATGTTGTAATTTCGGAATAAATACTTTTACTTCTTCACGAAGCGCTGTAAATAAATCATATTCTAATTGTACAATTTTCTCTTCTGCTTCTAAGATTAATGTTTCTTTTTCTTTCAATTCATCTGTAATGAAACGTTCCGCATTAGCAAGCGTTTGTTTACGCTCATAGCGGCCTTCTGGAAGCGCTGCAAGATTCGCCTTCGTCACTTCAATGTAGTAGCCGAAAATACGGTTGTACCCGATTTTTAACGATTTAACTCCTGTAATATCACGCTCTCGTTTTTCAAGCTCAGCGATCCACGTTTTCCCGTTTTTACTAACGTAACGATATTGATCAAGCTTGTCATTATAACCGTCTTTAATAATATCTCCATCTTTAATAGAAAGCGGTGGGTTTTCTTGAATACTTCTTCCTAGTAATTCAGTTAAGCTCTCACATGGATCCGCACCTTGAATTAACCTTGCTGCATAAGCATTATCTAACAAACTAATCGCTTCTAAAATAGCCGGTACTTGAAGTAAAGATCGTCTTAACTGTAATAAGTCCCGTGCATTCACATTACCAAATGCAACTTTCCCTGCTAAACGTTCTAAATCATATACTTCTTTTAATTTTTCTTTTAAATCTTCACGTAAGAAGTAATCATTTACAAATGTTTCAACCATTTCTAAACGCTCTTCTACTTTTTCTTTTTGGATCAGCGGACGTTCCATCCACTGTTTTAACATACGACCACCCATAGCTGTTTTCGTTTTATCTAATAGCCATAATAATGATCCTGTTTTTTCTTTCGTTCGGAGTGTTTCTGTCAGCTCTAAATTTCGCTTTGAATGCACATCAATTTTCATAAATTGATTCGTATAATAAATTTCCACTGGTTGTAAATGGTCTAACGAACGTTTTTGCGTTCTTATTACATAGTTAAATAAACGTCCAACTGCTTTAATTAACTTTGCTTGCGAAACGTTTTTCACAAGATGTTTTAACCCTTCCGGAATCGTTGTTGCATCTTCATACGAAATCGTCATTTTTAATGTTGCAGTTAATTTATTTAATTCATCTTTTGAAAATGTAGAATCTACAACAATTTCTTTTGAACCAGTTGCATACACTTCTAATAAAATATCTTCTACTGAACCTGTTAACAACGTTACTGTATTTTGTCCAGTCGTTAAATCATTACAAGCTAAAGCATACGATCCATCTTCAAAATGTGTTAATGCTGCTAAGAAGTTATTTTCTTTCTCATCAATAGTACGCCCTTCCATCATCGTTCCTGGCGTAATTAGTTGTACTACTTCACGGCGTACTACACCTTTAGCTGTTTTTGGATCTTCCACTTGCTCACAAACAGCTACTTTATATCCTTTTTCAACAAGTTGTTCAATATAATTTTTAGCTGCATGATGTGGTACACCGCACATCGGTATACGATCACTACTACCACCATCTCGGCTCGTTAATGTAATTTCAAGTTCATGAGCTGCTTTAACCGCATCTTCAAAGAACATTTCATAAAAATCACCTAATCGGAAAAATAAAAAGGCATCTTGATAGTCTGCCTTAACCTTTAAATATTGCTGTATCATAGGGGTATATTGAGTCATACTTTTCCTCCATAATTCTTACATAGTAATCAATTTTCATATATGTCACACTTCACGGACATCCATATCTCCTATTTCAGGAGTCTTTCCTCATTATAGCACATTTCATAAGGAATCATGTTCATTCAAGCATCACTTATGTAAAGTAAAAAGCTAGGAAGAACTTCTCCCTAGCTTTCTATTACTCTTCTTCTGCATCGACGATAAAGTTCGGATCTAATTCTTCAAACTCATCATCATCGACTTGGAAATCCTCGTCTGATTCTACGCAGCCTTCAGGATTTACACTTACACAAATTTTCGTTTCCCCAACTACTTCTGTTACAAATTCACGTTCTACAGTTACAACAATTTTATTACCATTTGGTGATACAAGAGCTTCTAAACAATTTGGTGGCTGAATGACACGAGCAATAATTTCTAAATCATCACCAGAAAAGTTTTTATCACGATACCCAATACTCACTTCATCAGTGTAGTTCACACGTTCTGTTACAACTTCTGTCTTTGTATTACCATCAAATGAATACCAAGTGTTCACATCATAGAAACCTTCAATTTCCACATGCTTTCCATTCTTTCTTGCTTCGTACGAGTGGTTAATTACCCAGCACCCTAAAATACTTGTTGGCTCATTATTCGATTCACATGTATGCGTTGACTTTGTATACTTACGTCCTTTTCCAACCACTGCTTTTGTAATAATCTCTCTAAATTCGGACATTCGTAACCCTCCTCAATCACTATTCACTTAATCATATGCGTGACAATAGCGGAATGTGTCATTCTTTTTTCGAGAAGAACTTACGTTTAACCCATTAAAAAAAGAGATGTCAATTCGACATCTCTTTAACAACCACAATTTCCTTTTTTACTTTCTACCGCTGCGCCCGTTTCACCCTTCAATACATCGCCATTAGTTGAAATTAATATTTCATCTGTTACGTTGTTAGAAATCGTACTTGCAACTAGCTGCAGTAAGTCATTTACATATGTTTGTGAAGATTTAAATTCTTGCACAACTGGGATACTATCCAACTTATCTTGCAATGCATCAATGTCAGCTTCTACTTTTTTCAAAGCTTCCCATTTCCCGTAATGCTGCAAGTTTACTGCTTGTTTTTGCAGTGCTTTAATTTCATCAATTGCGCGCTTTACATTTTCATTTTTATGAATTTGCGCCTCTGCTTTCTTAAAGAAATCAACTTCTTCTGTTTCAGAAATCATTTTTGCTAATTCTTTCGCTTGTTCAACAATTTCATCTTTCGAATATGCTTTCATCTATTATTCCACCTCAATCGGCTCTTCAACTAATTCCCCGTTAAGAGACCAAGTTTTTGCTTCCGTTACTTTTACTTTCACAAGCTGACCAATTAAAGATTTTGAAGCGACGAAGTTTACAAGTTTATTCGTACGAGTATAACCTGCGAGTACTTCTGGATTATTTTTACTTTCCCCATCAACTAACACTTCTACAATTTGACCTTTGTAACGATTATTCTTTTCAATCGCCAACGTATTTACTAGTGTATTTAAGCGTTGAAGACGTTCTTTTTTCACTTCCATCGGTACATTATCTTTCATTTTTGCAGCTGGTGTACCTTCGCGCGGAGAATAAATAAAGGTAAAGGCAGTATCAAATCCTACTTCACGATATAACGACATCGTTTCTTCAAATTGCTCATCTGTTTCATTCGGGAAACCAACGATAATATCAGTTGTGAATACTGCATTTGGAATTGCTTCTTTAATTTTTCTTACAAGTTCTAAATAATGCTCACGTGAATATTTGCGCGCCATAATTTTTAACATATCTGTGCTTCCAGATTGAACTGGTAAGTGAATATGTTCTACTAAGTTTCCACCTTTTCCAAGCACTTCAATTAAGTGATCATCGAAATCACGTGGATGGCTCGTTGTAAAACGAATACGGGCAATATCAACTTTACGGAGTTCGTCCATTAAATCGCCAAGACCGTATTCAAAATCTTCAAAGTCTTTACCATATGCATTTACGTTCTGGCCAAGTAATGTAATTTCTTTATAACCATTCGCAGCTAAATGACGAATTTCTTGGATAATGTCTTCTGGACGTCTGCTTCGCTCTTTTCCACGTGTATACGGCACGATACAATATGTACAGAACTTATCACAGCCATACATAATATTTACCCAAGCTTTAATATCACCACGGCGTACTTTCGGAAGGTTTTCAATTACATCCCCTTCTTTTGACCAAACTTCAACTACCGTCTCCTTCGAGAACATCGCATCTTTAAGAATATACGGCAATCTATGAATATTATGCGTTCCAAACACCATATCTACATGCTGATTTTTTTGCATAATTTTATTTACAACAGATTCTTCTTGAGACATACAACCACATACACCAATTAAAAGGTCCGGATTTCTTCTTTTTAATGACTTTAAATGACCTAGTTCACCGAAAACTTTATTTTCAGCATTTTCACGAATTGCACAAGTATTTAATAAAACTACATCTGCATCTTCAGTTGAAAAGGTTGGCTCATATCCAAGTGCGGTGAAAATACCCGCCATTACTTCCGTATCATGCTCATTCATTTGACAACCATATGTACGAATATAGAACTTTCTTCCTGTACCAAAATTGCGAAATTCTTCAGATAAGCCAAAATCCCGTTCAATTTTAACTTCTTCTTTTCCTCGTTTTTTCGCGTCTTTTAAGGAAGGTGGTTGGTATACACTTTCAAAGTATTTACTATAATCTTTCTCTTCTTTTTTCGTAGAGGAATTTGCTTGTCGACTTGCTAATCGTTGTTGCTCGTTCATTGGTAATCTCCTTTCACCCTTAACTATACACACTCTATAGTCCATTTTAATGCGCTTTGACTCACCTCAAAAATGGTTAGATAGCTTGAGAGATAACTTGTCCTTTGAAACTTGAGTAATCAATCTAATCATTCATAAGAATGAAGTCTTCCCCACACAAATAGACATTCCCTTTTCATACTTCTTTTTGTCCTATCCAAAAGCATATTGCTTTATCCCTATAAACATTACCATAGTATGAAGCGTTGCGCCAATTTTAACAAGAAAGAGGCTCTGTCTGATCTTACATTTCATCAGCAATGAACTCGCCATTTTCATACAACGATTTATATATTATTTTACCATTCTGAATTTTCTAAGTAAATAAGACTATCCTATATTTTTTACTCATAAAAAAAGGTTACCAAATGGCAACCTCCTCTTCTTGCATTACATAAATTCAGCTACGAGTTCATCAAACATTTTCTGATCCATATTTAAATCAGCTTGCACTAAAGGCTTCTCACTATAGCCTTTTACAAGTTCTTGGTATGAAGGTTGCGCTGTATTTTGATATATTAAACCTGTTACTAATCCGTTATTTTCCATTAACGTTTGCATAGCCATCATGCGATTAGATGGATCATATCCCTCTACTGTACTTAGTTTTGTTAAATTCTCTTTAAACCAATCGTAAGTATTTACTTTATTGTAAGTAACACATGGGCTGTATACGTTAATTAATGAAAATCCTTTATGGTTAATACCAGCTTCAATAATTTGTGTTAGTTCTTTTAAATCACTTGAAAAGCTTTGCGCCACAAATGTAGCACCAGCTGTTAAAGCCATTTCCATAACATTTAGTGACGGTTCAATTGAACCTTGTGGTGTGCTTTTCGTTTTAAATCCAGCTTCACTACGCGGTGAAGTTTGCCCTTTTGTTAATCCGTAAATTTGGTTATCCATTACGATGTACGTAATGTCGATGTTACGACGAATAGAATGGATTGTATGTCCCATACCAATCGCAAATCCATCACCGTCACCACCTGATGCGATAACTGTTAAATCACGATTTGCCATTTTCACACCTTGTGCAATCGGAAGGGCACGACCATGAATACTATGCACACCATATGAATTAATATAACCTGAAATACGACCTGAACAGCCGATACCGGAGATAACAGCAAGTTCATCTGGATTTAAACCAACGTTAGCTGCCGCACGTTGAATTGCAGCTTGCACCGAGAAGTCTCCGCAACCTGGGCACCAGTTTGGTTTTACGCTGTTACGAAAGTCCTTAAATGTTGCCATTTAATACAACCCCTTTTTTGCATTCGTTGTAAATCTCTTTCGGCAAGAATGGGTTCCCATCATATTTTAAAAGACTAGAAATTTTCTCACCGTTACCAAGATTCATTTTCATAATGTTAGCAAGCTGACCTGTTGCGTTGTTTTCTACCACTACAACACGCTTCGCATTTTTCACAAGTGGATCGATTTCAGCTGTTGGGAACGGGTGAACTAAACGTACATGAGCATGGTTTACTTTCATACCCTCTTGTTCTAAGCGCTCCATTGCCTCTTCGATTGCACCACGAGTTGAGTTAAACCCAACAAGCAATACGTCCGCTTCTTTATGCTTAACATTTTTATAGACAGGGGTGTTAAACTTCAAGTTCTCCATTTTACGGAAACGTTTGTCCATTTGATCTTTACGGTTTATTGCTGATTCAGATGGTTTACCAGTTTCATCATGTTCTACACCTGTAACATGGTGAACACCATTTTTCATACCAGGTAAAACACGTGGTGAAACGCCATCTTCGGTTACTTCATAACGCTTGAAGTATGCTTTATTTTCACGTTCTGGTAATTCCGCTTCTAAATCAAGCTTACCGCGACGAATTTCCACTTTATCTAACGTAAGCGGTTCTACAGTTTGTTTTCCTAAAGAAAGCTGTAAATCCGTTAAGAAAATAACAGGTACTTGATATTCTTCAGCTAGGTTAAATGCTTCTACAATATCATAGAAAGCTTCTTCAACTGTACTTGGCGCCATTACGATTTTTGGAATCTCACCGTGCGTACCGTAAATCATCGCCATTAAATCCGACTGCTCTTGTTTCGTTGGTAATCCTGTACTTGGACCACCACGTTGTGTATCAACAATTACTAATGGTGTTTCTGTAATCCCCGCTAAACCAATCGCTTCCATCATTAAAGATAGCCCCGGACCAGCAGATGCAGTTAATGTACGAACACCAGCATAGTTTGCACCGATTGCCATTGTACAAGCTGCAATTTCATCCTCAGTTTGGATTACTGTTCCGCCAACTTTTGGTAATTTTTTAATTAAGTATTCCATAATTTCAGATGCAGGTGTAATTGGATATGCAGACATAAAGCGAGCACCACCAGCTACCGCACCAAATGCGATTGCATCGTTTCCAATCATAAACATGCGTTTCTTACCATCAGCTTTTTCAAGCTGCATCATGTTAACTTTCTCACCTAGCAACTCTTTCATATATTGAGAGCCACGTTTAATTGCGTCCATATTCTTTTGAACGACTTGCTCTCCTTTACGACCAAAGATCTCTTCAACAACATTTAAATAAGCTGTTTCATCTAATCCTAATACCGCACTTGATGCCCCAACAGCAACCATGTTTTTCATTAATGATGTACCTAATTCTGAAGCAATATCTGTAAACGGTATCACATATAGATTTACATCTGTATTATCAGGTATTGTTGGATTAAATTTCGCATCCGCAACTACAATTCCACCTGGACGTAGTTCGTGGAAGTTAAAATCAATTGTTTCTTGATCAAAAGCAATTAAAATATCTAAATCATCTGAGATCGCGCGTACTTCTGTTGTACTTACACGAATTTTATTATTTGTATGGCCGCCTTTAATACGTGATGAGAAGTGGCGGTAACCGTATAGGTAATATCCTAATCGGTTTAATGCAATACAGAAGATTTCTCCTGTACTTTCAATTCCTTCACCTTGTTGGCCTCCAACTTTCCATGAAAGTTGACTAATCATCTCCTACACCCCTTTTGGCTGCATTCATTGTAGTGTATTTTTTTACAGTAATAGTTTAGCATTTTTTATACAAATAAACTACAACGGACGCAAATTATGCCTCTTCTGATTTCCCTGAATCTTTAGTATAAAGCTATTTTGTTTTTCATTCTAGTATTAGGTCTTAAAAAAAGCAATAATATCAAATGAATTAATTCTAATTTTTCTGGATTTTTAAAACGAAAATCTCAAAAACTTATATGTTCAACAAAATTATCATATAAAAATCGCTCTACAGTAGATGCAGCATAGTGTTTACAAAGCTCATTAATTACATTTTCATAATCTCGATACGCTGATACATTTACAACCGTTTCTAAAATCCCATCAAAATCTGAACCAAATCCTATATTGTTCTCTCCACCTAATGAACAAATATATTCGATATGTCTTACTATATCTGCTATATTCGCTTGTTTTTCATTTGTTAGAAACTGCGGTACAAAAGTGACACCTATCATGCCATTTCGCTTTATAAGAGCTTTAAGTTGTTCATCGTTTAAATTACGTGGATGCTGACAAAGTTTCATACAGTTTGAGTGGGAAGCAATAGGATTTTTTGCACTTTCTACAACATCCCAAAAACTTCTTTCATTTAGATGAGACACATCAGTCCATGCATGTAACGTATTAAGTTCTTGTACAACTTCTTTACCGAAAGTCGTTAAACCTGCCCCACGTGTCTCTAGCGCACCATCAGCTAATAGATTGGCATAATTCCATGTTAGTCCAAAAGAACGTACTCCTAGGCGATACAACAACCGTAATTTCATTGCATCTCTTCCAATTGCTTCGCATCCTTCTAGTGTTAATATCGCTCCAATCTCGTCCTGTTTTAACATGTTAATATCATCTTTTGTCTGAATAAACTTCACACCTGGTAGGGATAAAATTTCATTATAAAAAATATCTACCATTTGTAATGCTACTTCAAATCGGTTTTCATATGCCACTGTTTCTGGCACATATATAGCAAAACATTGTATACTTCCTTTTCTTCTCTTTAATTGTTCAAATGTAATATGTAATTGCGGATCATGTTTAAAATTCTTTTTCCCTTGTGCACTCCATAACTGAAGAAGCACATCACAATGAGCATCAAAAATTTTCATTTTCATTCCTCCATTATAAAAACAACCTGTTTGCATACTGCAAACAGGTTGTTTAAGCTTAACGAGGTTCTACAATTAATTTTATTGCTGTACGCTCTTCCCCATCAATCATAATATCTGTGAACGCTGGGATACAAATCAGGTCTAAACCACTAGGCGCTACAAATCCTCTTGCAATTGCTACTGCCTTTACCGCTTGGTTCAATGCACCTGCACCAATGGCTTGAATTTCTGCTGTTCCGCGTTCGCGAATAACACCTGCAAGTGCACCAGCTACAGAATTAGGGACCGACGTTGCTTTAACTTTTAATATTTCCATTCCGCGTTTCCTCCTCGTTTCTATAAAAAGTATTAGCAATTATTTCACTTTAACTTATATTCACGAGGAATGACGCGTATTCCTGCTAAATTTCTGTAATTTTTCTAAAAAATTAAAAAATAATAACTTTTCTAAATCTTACCCAGAAATTACTCAAAAAATGGCTGATCATCATTAATTAAGATACGCTGGATTTTCTTAGCTTTTCCTGTATTAGGATCCACATCAACTAGCACTGCACTTAATTGTGTTCTACCACTTGTCACTTCAAATCGTACTGGTAAGTTTGTTAAAAACTTCTTCAATACCGCTTCTCGATCCATACCTAAAATCCCATCATAAGGACCTGTCATACCAACATCTGTGATATATGCAGTTCCGCTTGGTAAAATACGATTATCTGCTGTAGGAACATGTGTATGTGTACCCACTACTGCTGTAGCACGACCATCTACATACCAACCTAACGCTTGTTTTTCACTTGTAGTTTCCGCATGAAAATCAATAAAGATAATATTCGTACGTTTTTTTGCAATGTTAATTAATTCATCCACTTTACGGAATGGACAATCAATTGGAGGAAGGAATGTACGTCCTTGTAAGTTAATAACTGCCACTTCTGTTCCATTGCAGTTCACAAAGATAAGTCCTTTTCCTGGAGTTCCTTCTGGGAAGTTAGCTGGTCTTGCAAGATATTTTGCGTCATCAATAAATTCAAATACTTCACGGTTATCCCAAGCGTGGTTTCCAAGTGTAACCGCTTGTGCCCCGCATTCTAAAAAGTTTCGATATATTTTTTCCGTAATTCCACGTCCACCTGCTGCATTTTCTCCATTAATAATGGTTACTGTAGGTGTATATTTCTTCTTTAATGCCGGTACGTATTGTTGAATCATACCTCTACCAGGAGATCCTACTACATCCCCAACAAATAATATTCTCATATGTCTTACCCTTCCTATGTACTACATTTTTTATTACTATAGCTTCAAGTGATTTCCTTACAATATATTTATTATAAGTTTGTTTCACTTGTATACTAATTCCCTTTATTTTAACCAATTCCAACACAAAAAAATAAAGTGGTGTTTCACCACTTTATTTTGCGTATTCCACTGCACGTGTTTCACGAATAACAGTTACTTTAATATGTCCTGGGTAATCCAGTTCATTCTCAATACGTTTTCGAATATCACGAGCTAAACGATGAGCTTCTAAATCATCAATTGTATCTGGTTTTACCAGAATACGAACTTCTCGTCCTGCTTGAATTGCGAATGATTTTTCTACGCCTTCATAAGACTCTGAAATCTCTTCCAACTTTTCAAGACGACGAATATAGTTCTCAAGTGTTTCACTACGAGCTCCAGGTCTTGCAGCTGATAATGCATCTGCTGCTGCAACTAAAACTGCAATGATAGAAGTTGGTTCTGTGTCCCCATGGTGAGATGCAATACTGTTTATAACTACAGGATGCTCTTTATACTTCGTTGCGAGTTCGACACCAATTTCAACGTGGCTACCTTCTACTTCATGATCAATTGCTTTACCGATATCATGTAATAGACCAGCACGTCTTGCTAGTTTTTCATCCTCACCAAGCTCCGCTGCCATAAGTCCAGTTAAATATGCAACTTCCATAGAGTGTTTTAAGACGTTTTGTCCGTAACTTGTACGGTATTTTAAACGACCTAAAATCTTAATTAAATCTGGATGTAATCCGTGAACACCCACTTCAAACGTTGTTTGCTCTCCGACTTCGCGAATATACTCGTCCACTTCACGTCTTGATTTTTCGACCATCTCTTCAATACGCGCTGGGTGAATACGTCCGTCCTGTACTAGTTTATCAAGAGCGATACGAGCTGTTTCACGACGAATTGGGTCGAATCCAGAAAGGATAACCGCTTCTGGTGTATCATCGATAATTAGGTCAATACCTGTTAACGTTTCTAACGTACGAATATTTCGACCTTCACGTCCGATAATACGTCCCTTCATTTCGTCATTTGGAAGATTTACAACCGAAACGGTTGTTTCAGCAACATGATCAGCTGCACATCTTTGCATTGCAAGAGATAAAATCTCTTTTGCTTTCTTATCCGCTTCTTCTTTCGCACGAACTTCACTTTCTTTTACCATTACGGCAATTTCATGAGAAACTTCACTTTCTACTTTACCAAGAATAATTGCTTTCGCTTGTTCGCGTGTCAGATTGGAAATGCGCTCTAATTCTGTTTGTTGCTTTTGAACTAACTCTCCCACTTTGCTTTCCAACTCTTCAATCTGTTGTTGTCTCGCTACAAGAGATTCCTCTTTCTTTTCTAACTGTCGCTCGCGTTTATCGAGCGTTTCGTCTTTACGATCAAGGTTCTCTTCTTTTTGCATTAAACGATTTTCTTGTTTTTGTAATTCGCTTCTACGGTCACGAATTTCTAATTCAGCTTCTGTACGAAGTGTATGAATTTCATCCTTTGCTTCTAAAAGCGCTTCTTTCTTAAGTGCTTCAGCCTCACGATTCGCTTCGTCTAGAATACGTTTCGCTTCGTTAGCTGCACCATTAATCTTCGCTTCAGCAATAGACTTTCGAACAAAAAAGCCAACAACTGCACCGACTGTTGCAAGCAAAATGGAGATGAGTATCCAAACTGTACTACTCATGATTTCACCTCCCCTTGCTATGAATGAAAAAAGACTGTCGGCATGTACATTGAATACCAACATACAGCAAAGACCGTCGTCCCGCTTTTTTAAGGGACTTTCTTCATTTCACAATTAAAATGTCATATTATTATTTCGGCAAGATTTAAGTCTTACTCCGAATATTACTTCTCTTCTTGAGAAGAGTGTTTCGTATATAAGAAAAAATATACATTCTCATTGTATCTATCGCAATTTTCATTGTCAAGCGTTGTCTACTTTTACTTTCTTTACCTTCAGCTCTAATTCATATATGAATTTAAAAAGAAGACAGCATATTATCCTGGAAAACCTTAGTGAATTCCAGTTTATGCATACAAAACATGCATATATCCCTCTTTATACATAGCCTTTTAGGCAGATTAAATATTTTATCTCCAACGATATACAACGCTTTCATAATAATTAAAAAAAAAAGACACGGAACCGTGTCTTTTATTTTTTAATCTTGAAGATTTGAATCTTCCGTTTCTTCAGCACCAGAGTCTTCACCAATTCCGTGATGGTCACGAACAAAGAAGGCAATTTCCTCTCTTAAATCCGTATTCTCTTTTAAGAATTGCTTCGAATTTTCACGACCTTGCCCTAAACGCTCTTCATTATAAGAGTACCAAGCACCACTCTTTTGAACGATATCAAGTTCAGAAGCCATATCTAAGATTTCACCTTCTCTTGAAATACCTTCTCCGTACATAATATCAACTTCAGCAACACGGAATGGTGGTGCCACTTTATTTTTAACTACTTTTACTTTTGTTTTATTACCAACGATGTCGTTACCTTGCTTTAATTGCTCCGCACGACGCACTTCAAGACGAACTGTTGAATAGAATTTCAACGCACGACCACCTGGAGTTGTTTCTGGGTTCCCGAACATAACCCCAACTTTTTCACGAATTTGGTTAATAAAGATTGCGATTGTTTTTGATTTATTGATTGCACCTGACAGCTTACGAAGTGCTTGAGACATTAAACGAGCTTGTAGACCTACGTGTGAGTCACCCATGTCTCCTTCAATCTCAGCTTTCGGTACAAGAGCTGCTACAGAGTCAATTACGATAATATCAACTGCGCCACTTCGTACAAGTGCTTCTGCGATTTCTAGTCCTTGCTCCCCTGTATCAGGTTGTGATAATAGTAATTCATCTATGTTAACGCCTAATTTTTGTGCATATACAGGATCCATTGCATGCTCCGCATCAATAAACGCTGCTTGTCCACCTTGACGCTGTACTTCCGCGATTGCGTGTAATGAAACTGTTGTTTTACCTGAACTTTCTGGTCCATAAATTTCGATAATACGGCCACGTGGGTATCCGCCTACCCCTAATGCCACATCAAGTGCTAAAGAACCACTTGAAATTGTAGAAATTCTACGCTCCGCTTGTTCTCCTAATTTCATAATTGAACCTTTACCGAATTGCTTCTCTATTTGTTTTAACGCCATATCTAACGCCGCTTGACGATCACTCATTCAAAATTCCTCCTTAACTCAATTGCTAATCTTATTATACCTATTTTCAATTCAATTTGCCAACAAAATCGAACATTTATTCGATTTTTTTATTTTCCATTAAATAAAAATGAGTTTAACCATAAAAAAAGCTAGAAGAAACTTATATCTCTTCTAGCTTTTTATATAAATGATAAAATCCATATTTCACCGAACGTTCCCTAATTTGTTGACGACTTCCACTTAAAATAAGAGGAAAGACTACAGTTGGTTCATCCTTAATCGCCAATCCAACGAATACTGTTCCCGGCTCTTTATGTTCTGAAGCATCCGGTCCTGCTACCCCAGTGAAACTAATTCCGATATCCGCTTTTAATAAGCCCTTAACATTTTCAGCAAGATAACGAGCACATTCTTTACTAACTGCACCATCAGTAGACAACACTTCCGCAGGTACATGTAAAACATGTTGCTTCACATCATTATGATAACAAATGATACCGCCTTTAAATACTGAAGACACACCAGCACTTTCTGTTACTTGATTGCCAAAGAGACCACCGGTTAAACTTTCTGCACACGCTAAAGTTAATCCTTTTTTCTTCAATAACTCTATCGCCTTATCATGCAGAAACTCTTGATCATACCCGTAGAAAAATTTTCCTACTCTTTCTAAAATCAAATCTTCCATATGCTGAATGCGTTTCGCAGTTTCATCAGCATTTTGATGTTTGGCAGTTAAACGTAGTGTCACTTCTCCATCATTCGCAAGGGGGGCGATTGTCGGGTTCGTTT
The DNA here is from genome assembly GCF_030733445.1 of Bacillus sp. MMSF_3353. Classification (NCBI taxonomy): domain Bacteria; kingdom Bacillati; phylum Bacillota; class Bacilli; order Caryophanales; family Bacillaceae; genus Bacillus; species Bacillus sp. MMSF_3353. The sequence goes on along the minus strand of NZ_JASHJA010000001.1, from coordinate 893,274 downwards.
GTCCATCAATTAAATCTTGAACTTTCACTTCTAATTGAGATTCCCCAATCCCGAAAAAGCGAAGCACACGAGAATAAATGTTTTCTCCTGTTGTAAAGTTACGTAAAAAAGGCTCTACATAACTTATATACATCGGCTTCATCTCTTTCGGTGGTCCTGGTAATAAAATATAAACTTTCCTGTTCTTATTTAGCCCCATACCAGGTGCCATGCCGTGATCATTCGCAAATACAGTTGCTCCATTCAAAACGAGCGCTTGCTTTTTATTATTCTCTGTGAACTCGCGACCTGTACGCTTAAAGTACTCGCTTATCGATGCTAATGCCTTTTCATCATATACAAGCTCTTCACCCAACCTAGAAGATATCGTTTCTTTCGTCAAATCATCTTTTGTCGGGCCTAATCCACCTGTGAAAATAAGTATGTCAGCACGTTCTTCCGCAACTTCAATCGCCTGCTGTAATCGCTTGTTATTATCTCCAACTACAGTATGGTAGTACACATTAATTCCGATTGAAGCTAACTTTTCAGATAAAAACTGGGCATTTGTATTTGCAATTTGTCCAAGTAATAATTCAGTTCCAACCGCAATAATTTCAGCATTCATCCCAATACCCCCATAAACTTCTATTTTGAGTTTACAAAAGCAGCTCTATTTTTCCAGAAATAATCCCACCCTGAAATAACAGTAAAGATTAATGCAATCCATATGAAAATATCAGCAACTGGGATATGGATTAAATTTAAAGGTACATCGTGTAATAAATACGCCGCAATTGCAATAATTTGTGTCCACGTCTTAATTTTCCCTAACTGATTTGCTGCCACTACTTCTCCTGTTCCAGCAAGTACAAGGCGTAAACCAGTTACTGCAAACTCACGGCTGATAATTACAATAACGATCCAAGCAGGTACGTATTGCATCTCAACTAATGTAATAAGCGCTGCTGAAACAAGTAATTTATCAGCTAACGGGTCAAGAAACTTCCCTAAATTCGTTACAAGATTATACTTTCTTGCGTAATGTCCATCAATCCAATCTGTAGCCGAAGCAATAATAAAGATAAGTGCCCCTACTAAATGTTGAATTGGTAAATCAACATCACCAATTGTGTATGAACCCCAATCAAAGGGCGCTAACATAATTACCATAAAAATTGGAATTAAGAAGATTCTAGATATTGTAATTTTATTTGGTAAATTCACAGCTATTCCTCCATCATATCAAAAACATTTGTTCATTGAAAAAAGTCATCGAGGCGATGACTATTATTGTGCAGGTTGCCCTATCCCTTGGTTTTTTATCACCAATCTTTGGTGAAGTTCTTTTTCTGGATCCAATGGATAAGCGACCACTTGGCCATTCAGTTTAACTTCAACATTCGTTGCATTCCCAATATTAAGTCGCACTTCTTTTAATGTTGATACATCACGTTTTTCTATTTGGCCCTCTTGTACTGTAGCGTTTAGAATCACATTCCCCGCATCATCTTTAACATCTACATAACTCGCACCTTTACCCGATATTTCCAGTTCTAATGTTTTATTGTTATGAATTTCCAAAGTAGATACTTTACCAGTTGTACCAACTACTTTTACTTCTTCTTGTCCCGTTGGTTGTGCTGGTTGTTCCTCTTTCTTTGGCTCTTCTTTCTTTGGTTCCTCTTTTTTCGGCTCTTCCGCTTTCACTTCATCTTTCTTCGTATCTAACGGAGAGTTTTCTGCTTTTTTAACTTCAATTTTCTCACTTTGAGCATTCGGAACTTTCTCATCACCTTTTCCAGTTAACGCTTGGAAAACAAACCAAATTACCACTCCAAATGCAATTACTAATAGCGCAACTAAAACTTTCGGCATATGATCTGCAATTGGCCATGATGAAGATTTTTGCATTGTTTCTTGTGTTTTCTGTCCTGTTGATACTTGCGGAACGTCGCGTTTTTCAGATTGTGGTATCGTACTCTGATATTCTACAAGCAGTTCCTCTCCATTTAACCCAACCGCATCTGCGTATTGTTTAATGAATGCACGCGCATAAAAAGCTCCGGGCAATACATCATAATTGCCTTCCTCAATCGCTACTAAATGGCGTTTTTGAATTTTTGTAATCTCATGCAGCTGATCCATAGACAAGCCCTTCGTTCCTCTTGCTTCTTTCAGCTTTTGTCCTAATTCTGTCACTACTAACACCTCAATATTTCTTTAAAAGTCAAACATAGAGAAATTATTTTGCGTACCTTGCTCAATTTCATCTACTAAATTATATTGAATTTCTTCATCATAATCGTTACGCAACTCGATAATATAATCAAAATCATCCAATGTGTATTCTGACTGACTCACAAATACGTCAGGATGTTCCACAACTTTCGTTGCAGGTAATCTCATAATTTCACGAACAAGCTGCCAATGCCTTTCGTTAGCACGCTTTGTTGACACGATTCCATCTAAGATAAAAATATTGTCGTCGCTATACTCATCTTCAATCAATTGACTACGAACAGTTTGCTTAATAAGAGTAGATGATACAAATAACCATCTTTTATTTGCACAAACACTTGCGGCAACAATGGATTCTGTTTTTCCGACACGAGGCATTCCTCGTATCCCGATTAGTTTATGACCTTCTTTTTTCATTATTTCAGCCATAAAGTCTACAAGTAACCCTAATTCATCACGTACAAATCGAAATGTCTTCTTATCATCTGCATCTCGTTGTATGTACCTACCATGTCTAACCGCTAGCTTATCTCTTAGCTTTGGCGGACGATATTTCGTTACCGTTATGTTATCCATCGTATTTAAAATTGATTCAAGTCTAGAGATTTGCTCTTGATTATCACACATAAGGAGTAATCCACGTCGTGCATTATCTACACCATTAATTGTGACAATATTAATGCCGAGCATACCGATTAACGAAGAAACGTCACCAAGCAAGCCAGGTCGGTTTTTATGTATTTCATATTCAAAATACCATTCAATCATCCAAGATCACTCCCCTTGCTTACTTTACACCTACGTACTATATTATATGATTTCACCTTAATAGGGAAGCTAAATGTATAATCTATCCCGTTCAATTATTATACAAAAAAAATAGAGAGGAGAATCTCCTCTCTATTTTTTACTTATGCTGTACAAACTTCACCATTAAGTTTGCGATTGTATGTTGCTCTTGTTCATCAGCAACTTTCCAAAGCTCAGACAATAATTTCTCTTGATCGTTGCGCGCTTCTACTTCATTTGCTAAATAATCTCCAACACGAAATGCCATATCTGATACAGCACCACCATCAAGACCTTTTCCTGATGCCTGTTCTAAACGTTCTCCTAAAAAGCTCTTCCATTGATCAAAATTATCTAAAACTGACATGTGTAAGCACCTCGCTACTTAGTAATAGAATCATGCTTAATTTGTACAGTTTTTCATTTTTTATGTAAGGAATTTTTAGCAATGCCAACCACCATTTACTCCGATAATTTGTCCAGTTATGTAAGATGCTCCTGGTGATACGAGGAATGACACTGTTTTCGCTACCTCTTCTGGTAGTCCCAACCTGCCTAACGGGATCTCTTCAGCAATTTCATTCTTATCCTCTTCTGAAAATACTTGTAACATTTCCGTTTCAATTGCACCTGGCGCCACCGCGTTAACCCTTAATCCACTTAATGAAACTTCTTTCGCTAAAGCTTTCACATATGAATTCTGTGCACCTTTTACCATCGAGTAAAGCACTTCACATGATGCGCCGATTTGGCCCCATATAGAAGAAACAAGTACAATATTACCACTTCTCCGCTGAATCATAGATGGCAGCGCCCTTGATAATAATTTATAGATACTCTTCACTTGAAGTTCTACCATATAATTCAATTCATCGTTCGTTACATCTGTTACGAGTCCAAAGATACTCTTCCCAGCTGCATATACGATAACATCAAGAGGATGTTCAATTTGTTCCCACAACTGCTCTGCCCCATCAGTAGAAGCTAAATTCGCTTGAACAGGAATCACTTCACCCCATTCTTTCTGCAATTCGTTCACTTTCTCTTCACCGTTATTATAATGAACATATACTGTATATCCATCTTGAATTAATTGTTTTGAAATAGCAGAGCCAATCCCTCCGCTTCCTCCAGTTACTAATGCATACTTTTTCATACAATTCCTCTCTTATCTCAACAAAATCTTTCTCTTATAAATAATACCCTCATCTTACAATTTATCAATGATAAGATGAGGGTATTATTATGAAATCTTTTATTTTTTCGGTAAAACTTGACAAACACTCATTTTCTCTTCTGATAATAATAATTTGGCTACTTCTTGTAAATCTTGAACAGTTAAACTTTCTAATACAGTCAATGCCTCAAACAGACTAGATTCATTAAACGCATATCGTGTAAATTGATTTGCAATATATTCCGGCGAATTCAACGAGCGTAAAAAGCCACCTATTTTCTTTTTCTTTACTCGTTCTAATGCCACCTCATCTAATTGATCATAATTTGTATTTAGTAAAATGCTTTTCAAACGCTCTTCCAGCTCATCAGGTTGCTTCGTATCGCCGCCAACCATTGCAAAACCGAAGTTATTCTCTTCCGTATAATCATACGAGAACGAATCATCAATAAGACCTTCATTATATAAAGATTCGTAATGAACGGAGCTTTTCCCAAATAAATAATCTAAAAGTAACGTAAGCGCAATTTCTTGTTTTAAAAGGGCTTTCCCTTTTTCTTTTAAATTTGTCGCTTTAATACCAACTAAACATTTCGGTGTTTGTACAGGCATGGAAATAATTTTCTTCTTTTCATTTACCTCATCTGGTTCTTCTTCAAATGAACGTACAATTTCTGGCTGGTTTTTATAATCTTTTTTCGCTTGATTTTCACGTACTAAATCCATTGTTTTCTCTGGATCAATTGCCCCCACAACGAACAATAACATATTGCTCGGATGATAAAATGTTTCATAACATTCATATAATAAGTCTTTCGTAATTTTACTAATAGACTCGATTGTCCCTGCAATATCAATTTTAATTGGGTGCTTTACAAACAAGCTATCAATTAATCCAAAGTATAAGCGCCAATCTGGATTATCTTGATACATTTGAATTTCTTGCCCAATAATCCCCTTCTCTTTTTCAACTGTTTTTTCAGAGAAGTAAGGCTCTTGTACGAAGTTTAACAATGTATTTAAATTTTGTTCTACATTTGATGTACATGAAAACAGGTAAGCTGTTCTTGTGAAAGATGTGAAAGCATTTGCTGATGCTCCTTGTTTACTAAACAATTGGAAAGCATCGTGATCTTCTTTTTCAAATAATTTATGTTCAAGAAAATGAGCAATTCCATCAGGCACACGAACCATTTCTTCTTTACCTAGTGGTACGAATGTATTATCCATAGAACCATATTTTGTCGTAAACGTTGCAAATGTTTTATTAAATCCTTGCTTCGGTAAAATATATACATCTAATCCATTAGGAAGTTTTTCATAATAGAGTGTCTCTTTTAATTGCTCATAAACAATTTTCTCCATTTATTCTCCCTCCGTTCCTTGTAAAAAGTAAATTGTATCTAGTTCAATATTTTTAGCAACTTTCACAATCTCTTCTTTCGTCACACTTTCAATGCCTGTAAGCCATTCTTCAACCGGACGCGTACGATCTGAAATAATACCATGATACAGCATCTCCACAAATCCGCGTGGTGTATCAATCGCCTCTAATATTTGATTTTGAATAACACTTTTCGTTTGATGCATCTCTTCTTCAGAAAAATCACCATTTTGCATCGCTAACATTTGTTCTTTAATAATCTCAACAGCTTTTTCATAATTTTTCGCTTCGATCCCTGACATGACAAACAATAAGCCTTTATGACTTTCAAAGCGGGATGCCGCATAGTACGCTAAACTATTTTTTTCACGAACGTTAACGAATAACTTCGAATGAGAAAATCCTCCAAACAATCCATTGAACAATTGTAGCGCAAAATAATCTTCGTCTTTATACGTAATAAACGTACGATAACCAATGTGTAATTTACTTTGTTTTAATTCTTGTTTTTCAACAACTTCTTTTTCTTCATTATTTCTCTTATGAAGAAGTACATTTCTTTCTCTCGCAGGACGCGCTGAAATAGAAAAATACTTACTTACAAGATCCACTGCGTTTTCTGAAATATCACCAATAATGTATAGATCCATTTCATCTTCTGCTAACACTTTTTGATAATATTGATACAAACTTTCATTTGTAATAGAAGAAACAATCTCTTTTTTCCCATGTGCACTTAAACGATACGGTTCTACTTTGCACATTTCTTCAATTAAACGCTCGTTTGCATAGCGCATTTTATCATCGTACGTAGCTTCAATTCGTTGCAAGAGCGCTCTCTTTTCACTTTCTACGATAGAAGGTAAAAAACCATTCCCCTCTGTTGCTGGATGTAAAACGATATCCGATAACATAGAAAGCGCTTTTTCAAATAGCGGTGGTGCATCATGTAAATATACTTCATTTGCAATGTCTACATAAATAGAGATAATATGGTCTTCTCCTTTTTTACTTACATCTACTGCCAAAGAAGATCCGTATAATTCTTCTAAATATTGACGAAGACGAATTACAGAAGGAAGCTTTTCTGTCGCACTTTGCAATACGTATGGCAATAGGGCACGCTCTGTCACCGTCTCCTCATTTAAAGGTGCTTTAAAACGAAATACAAAAGTATTTGTTTTATATTTATCAGTCGGAATAATATGTACTCGCAAACCACCTAACTCATGTAACTGTTGTTCCATTAGTTTCATTTATAGCCCTCCTTTACGTATATAGGAATATTCCTCTTCAATATACAGTTTTTAGAAATGAAAAATCAACTTTTCTTCCTCACTATACTTACATGAGGCTCTTTCTAAAAACTTTCATATGTAAGGAACATAGTAAAATTCCGTATTACATATATTCTATGTAAAAAAGCCCGCACTAATGTGCGAGCTTTTTTATACTTATCGTTTTCCTTTTTCATACGGCGTTCCTAACGCTTTCGGAGCTTCAGAACGACCTACAAAACCAACAAGTGCTAATATTGTGAATACATACGGTAATATCGTTAATAAAACACTCGGAATTTGATCTAATACAGGAATTGTTCCACCTGTTACACTTAACGATTGTGCAAAACCAAAGAATAGCGCTGCACCTAATGCACCTAATGGATTCCACTTCCCAAAGATCATGGCAGCTAACGCTAAGAAACCTTGTCCAGTAATAGTTGCCCCTGAGAAGTTATTAGAAATTGACATTGCAAAAATTGCTCCACCAATTCCAGCAAACACACCTGATATACAAACACCAATATAGCGCATTTTATATACGTTAATTCCCATCGTATCAGCTGCCATTGGATGCTCACCAACCGCACGAAGACGAAGACCGAACGGTGTTTTATAAATAACATACCAAACAACGAATGCTAAAATAATAGCAATATACGACGTTATCGGTACGTTAGAGAAGAATATTTTCCCTAAAACCGGAATATCCGAAAGGCCTGGAATATCAATCTTTTCAATACGGTACTGAATAAAGTCAGTCTGTCCTTTATCAAAAATCTTCTTAATTGCAAATACCGTTAATCCAAGAGATAAGAAGTTAATCGCTACACCACTTACAACTTGATCCGCTCGGAATGTAATAGATGCTACCGCATGAAGTAATGCAAATAACCCACTACCGATTGCCGCAAATAATAACGCAATCCACGGAGTCATCGTTCCCCATGTATCACCCATTAATAAGTTTGTAACAACTCCAATAAATGCACCAAATAGCATTAGTCCTTCTAATCCAATATTTACAACACCTGATCGTTCACTAAATACACCACCTAGTGCTGTAAAAATTATAGGTGCTGATGTATATAACGTACCCGTCACAAGAATGGCTAATATATCTAAAAAGCTCATTTATTTCCCCTCCTTGCTCATGCGTGTAAGCGCCCATCTTAACACATAACTACATGCAACAAAGAAGATGATACATGCAATAATCACATTAATAAGCTCTGATGGTACATCTGCCTCAAAGTTCATTTGAGGGGAAGCACTTTTCAAACCACCAAATAATAAAGCTGAAAGGATAATACCAAACGGATTATTCCCCCCAAGTAAAGCTACGGCAATCCCGTCAAATCCTACTCCTGTAAACGAAGACATTGCTGTCATACTTTGGAATGTTCCTAACCCTTCCATCGCACCACCAATCCCTGCAAATGCACCAGCAATTGTCATAGAGAATACTACATTGCGAGAAACCTTCATACCAGCATATTGGGAGGCATGTTGATTAAATCCTACCGACTTTAATTCATACCCTAAAGTTGTTCGATCTAATAAGAACCACATTAAAATAGCGATTAAAATTGCTACAACAATTCCCCAGTGAAGGCGCGAACCGTCAGTGATGGCAGCAAGCCAGTCTGAAGATAATGACGCACTCGCTTTGATGTCGTACGTTTTATCATTACCCTCGTGCAAGAAACGCTTAATAATGTCATATGTTACGTATAACGCAATGTAGTTCATCATAATCGTTACAATAACTTCATTAACTTGAAATTTCCCCTTTAAATATCCAGGGATGAAACCCCAAATTCCACCTACCAATGCTGCAAATAAAATAGATAACGGAATGTGAAGAACAGCTGGTAGCGAAACTGCATAACCGAACCAAACTGCTGCAAGCCAACCAACTAGTAATTGCCCCTCTACCCCGATATTAAATAAACCTGTACGAAATGCAAACGCCACTGATAAGCCGGCAAGAATAAGCGGGATCATTGTACGAAGCGTTTCACCTATTGCACTTGGGCTACCGAACATTCCTGTCCAAAGTGCACTATAACCAACAATTGGATCATAGCCACTAACTAGCATTACAATTGCTCCGACAAGTAAGCCAAAAATAACGGATAGTACTGGGACTAAAATATTTATCGTTCGTTCTGTTAAAAGTTTTTTAGCCATTTGTACCCACCTGCTCCTTCTTTGTTCCTCCAGCCATTAACAATCCAAGCTGTTGTTCATTCGTTTCTTTCGCATCAACAATTGCTACAATTTTCCCTTCATAAATAACAGCAATTCGGTCACTAACATTTAAGATTTCATCTAACTCTAAAGATAAAAGTAATACACCTTTTCCTTTATCCCTTTGCTCTATTAATCTCTTATGAATAAATTCAATTGCTCCTACATCTAAACCACGTGTTGGCTGTGCCGCGATTAATAAATCTGGATCACGGTCTACTTCACGTGCAATAATTGCTTTTTGTTGATTCCCCCCAGATAAAGCGCGCGCTAACGTTTGCTCACTAGGTGTACGTACATCAAACTGTTCAATAAGTGCCTTTGCTTTTTCTGTAATTTTACTAAAATTTAAAATCCCTTTCTTTGAAAACGGATTTTTATAGTACGTTTGCAGAACTATATTATCTCTAACAGAAAAATCAAGAACAAGGCCGTGTTTATGACGATCTTCTGGAATATGACCAATTCCTTCTTCTGTTATCCTTCTAACAGGCCAATTTGTTATTTCTTTTCCTTTAATTGCAATAGAACCTGACTCAACTTTTCGTAAACCAGTAATTGCTTCTATCAATTCACTTTGTCCGTTTCCATCAATCCCTGCAATTCCAACAATTTCCCCCGCACGAACAGTTAAGTCAAGGCCTTTTACAGCAGGTAGTTGACGTGCATCGTGAGCAACAAGATTTGCAATTGAAAGTACCTCTTCTTGTGGCTTCGCGTCTATTTTTTCTGTTTTAAAATTCACTTGACGTCCGACCATTAATTCTGCAAGTTTATTTTCATCCGTATTTGCAACGTCAACCGTTCCAATCCCTTTTCCTTTACGAATAATCGTACAACGATCGCAAACTTCCATAATTTCTTTCAACTTATGTGTAATAAGAACAATAGATTTTCCTTCTTGTACAAGCTTTTTCATAATTTGAATTAGCTCATGAATTTCTTGCGGTGTTAACACAGCTGTCGGTTCATCAAATATTAAAATTTCTGCCCCACGGTAAAGTGTTTTTAAAATCTCAACACGCTGCTGCATACCAACTGAAATATCCTGTATTTTCGCATATGGATCTACAGCTAATCCGTATTGTTCAGACAGTTTTTGAATTTCTTTAGCAGCTTCCTCAACAGCAATTTTCCCGTTTTTCTTCGGTTCATTTCCGAGAATAATATTCTCTGTAACTGTAAAATTATGAACAAGCATAAAGTGCTGATGAACCATTCCAATACCAAGGTCATTTGCCACATTCGGATTGGTAATGTTTACAGACTTTCCTTTAATTTTAATTTCACCTTGTTCTGGTTGATACAAACCAAATAGTACATTCATCAATGTGGATTTCCCTGCACCATTTTCTCCAAGTAAAGCATGTATTTCTCCTTGCTTTACTTGCAGCGTAATATCATCATTCGCTACAATGCCTGGGAATACTTTCGTAATGTTATTCATCTCAATTACGTATTCCATTTCGTTCCTCCTTTTAACAGGGAACATTCCCCTATTACACTATTAACTTATTAAGCAATTTGGAAGTTTTATACATACAAAGGTTAGTTCTATGAACTAACCTTTGCTATTTCTCTATTTATTTTTTTAGAGAAGCTTCATATTCTTTATACTCTTTATCTGTAGCTGGTACTTTAATTTCACCATCTGTAATTTTCTTTTCAAACTCTTCTACTTTTGTTAAAATTTCAGGGTTAACTTTTTTCACGTTGTCAGTTGTTTTTGCAATACCAACACCGTCATCTTTTAAGCCAAATGCTTCTATTTTACCGCCTTTTAATTTACCATCTTTCGCTTCTTGTGCTACTTTTTCAACAGCGATATCTACACGTTTTACCATTGAAGTTAATGTTACGTTTTCAGGCATACCTTCTTGGTTTTGGTCACGGTCCACACCGATTACCCAAACATTTTCACCTTTTTTCTTACGGTTTTTCGCTTCAGTGAACACGCCGTTACCTGTACCACCAGCAGCATGATAAATTACATCTACACCTTGACCATACATTGCTGATGCAAGAACTGTACCTTTTTCCGGTTTATCAAATGCTTCCGCATATTCAGATACGATTTCAATATTTGGATTTACTGCCTTTGCACCCGCTTTAAATCCATTTTCAAATTTACTAATTAAATCACTCTTCATTCCACCAACAAATCCTACTTTATTAGATTTTGTTGACATAGCCGCTACCGCACCTACAAGGAATGAACCTTCATGATCTTTAAATGTGATACTTGTTACGTTCGGTGCATCTACAACAGTATCCACAATTGCGAATTGTTGTTTTGGAGCTTCTTTTGCTACTTCTTTAATTGCACCTTCTAATTTATAACCGATTCCGAAAGATAAATCATACTTATCTTTTGAAAATTTCTTTAAGTTTGGAATATAATCTGCTTCTTTTTCAGACTGTAGGTAACGATAATTTGTCTTTTCCTTTAATCCATTATCTTTACCAAACTTTTTCAAACCTTCCCAAGAAGATTGGTTGAATGATTTATCATCAACACCCCCAACATCCGTTACCATACCAACTTTGAATTCTTTATCTTCTTTCTTGTCACTGCTCGCCTTATCCGAGTTACCACATGCACCTAAAATCGCGCTTGCTGCTAATGTTAATGATAATAAAAGACCTGTTTTTTTCTTCATACTAGAAACCCCTCCTAAAATTATATATATCTCTTTATTCTTACGCTGCTGTCCCTACCTTCTTGCTGTCACCTCCCTAAAATGGAACTTACCTACATACGTTTTCTTAATACGTGGAAGCTAAACTTATCAGCTCTAAAGTAATTGATAGAATATAAGATTGGCTCATCATTTTGATCATAGTGCATTTGTTTTAAAACTAGCAGTGCCGTTTCCGGTTCACATTCTAAAATCGGTGAGATTTTCGGATGATAGCCAATTGGCTCAATGTGAGCAACTGCGTATGTGATACGTTTGTGCGTATTGTTATGTATCACTGTAAGTAACGATTCTTCGTTGTATCCCGATAAATCTGGCAAGATTTCTTTTGCAAGTTTATCGATACAATATACAACAGGTTCCCCATCTGCTGTACGCACACGCTCAATCATTACGGCATTAAAACCGTCTTCACTATTAAACTTCTCTTTTTCTTCTTCTGTTAAACTTGTTGTAGATGATGATAAAAAGATAGTTCCTGGTGTTTTCCCCACACTAGAAATCATATCTGTAATACTAGAAAGTTGTTCAATCCCAGAAGAAAATAACGGCTTTGCATTTACAAATGTTCCTACACCATGTCTACGAATGACAACATTTTCTTCTTCTAAAATACGCAGTGCTTCCCTTAAAGTCGCCCTACTTACACCAAGTTCTTTCGCTAAATCAAACTCTGATGGTAACTTCTGTCTTTCTTTGTAAGCTCCATCTTTAATTTTTTCTTTGATGTGATCAATCACCCGTAAATATAGGTGACGACTATCGGATTTTACTGACATAAGACTCCCCCGCATTTCAATTATTCGACCTCTGATGTAAGACTTCTTTTCTCTTTTTTCAACTTACAACATAATAAAAATTGCTAAATACTAAAAACAAGCTTAATTGTCGAATAAATATTAATAATTTTTCAAGATGAAATTTTCACTCTTTACTGCATAAAAAAAACTTCGCACCATAAACATTCCTCATTTCGAGAAAAAGTTCGGCACAAAGATCTCTTACATCCTTTGTTACACACTTTTCCCCTCATAGTCCAGCAATTCATGGTTGCCGGGTAGAAACTTATGGACCTTATCTCCAAGATTATATGAGGCAGTGATTCTTTTCGAAGTAATCTTACCACTTGCTCCCATACGTGTCAACAAAATTTAACATTTTTCTACATTAAATATCGAACATTCATTAAAAACATAATCAAAGTATTCGTATTCTAAAGAATCGCTTTAGATGTAAGCCCTTTCTTTATCGCTGAATATAGTATATAACAAAAATAGCATATAAAAAAGCCTAATTGTAAAAACAATTAGGCTTTTTTTATGAACTTTTTTCTTGTACATCATTAATGAGTACTTCTCGTGGTTTACTACCTTCATACGGACCTACTACACCATTCATTTCCATTGCATCAATTAAACGGGCAGCTCGCGTATAACCTACTCTAAACCTACGTTGCAACATAGAAACAGATGCTGTTTGCATTTCCACTACAAGCTGAACTGCTTCATCATATAATTCATCTTCTACTTCCTGCTTCGTATCAGGAACATCTTGTGGAATCATATCTTCTTGATATTGCGCTTTTTGCTGACCAATAACATACTCTACAACTCTCTCAACTTCATCATCGGATAAAAATGCACCTTGTACACGTACAGGCTTCGATGCACCAATTGGTATAAACAGCATATCTCCACGACCTAGCAGTTTCTCTGCACCACCACCGTCAAGAATTGTACGAGAGTCCGTTTGAGAAGATACCGCGAATGCAATACGTGATGGAATATTCGCTTTAATAACTCCCGTAATAACATCAACCGATGGACGCTGCGTCGCAATAATTAAATGAATACCAGCCGCACGAGCCATTTGTGCTAAACGCATAATCGCATCCTCTACATCTGATGAAGCAACCATCATTAAATCGGCTAACTCGTCCACTATTACTACAATATAAGGTAATTCCGGTTGTTTCGCTTCTGATTGACTATTATGTTCTTTAATATGATCATTATATCCTTCAATGTTACGCGTGCCACTATGAGCAAATAATTCATAACGTCGTTCCATTTCACTCACGACTTTTTTCAAAGCTTGTGATGCTTTTTTCGGATCAGTTACAACTGGTGTTAATAAATGCGGAACACCGTTATATACATTTAACTCTACCATTTTCGGATCAATCATCATTAATTTTACTTCATGTGGTTTTGCACGCATTAAAATACTAACAATAATACCATTAATACATACACTTTTCCCGCTACCTGTCGCACCAGCTACTAGTAAATGGGGCATTTTATTTAAACGGGCTAATACAGCTTCACCTGTAATATCTCGTCCAAGACCAATTAACAACTTCTCTTCCGGATGATTATTAGCCTTAGAATCAAGAACTTCTCTAAGCGTTACCATAGATACTTCTGAGTTCGGAACTTCAATCCCTACAGCTGATTTCCCGGGAATAGGTGCTTCAATACGAATGTCTTTCGCAGCTAAAGCAAGTGCTAAATCATCACTTAAACTAACGATTTTGCTTACCTTTACTCCCATATCAGGATACACTTCATATTTTGTAACTGCAGGACCTCTATGTACTTTTGTTACTTTCGCTTTCACTCCAAAACTTTGGAATGTACGTTCTAATTTACGAGCATTCTCATAAATTTCTGCATTTTCATTTGTAACTTGCTTATTCTTAGGAAATTTCAATATATCAAGTGCAGGAAGCTTGTAATCTTTATTTTCTACATTTGAAAATTGCATTGGCGGGGCACTTGTTTCTACCTCTAAAGATTCTACAATCTTTTCTCCACGCTTTTTCTTAGATTCTTCAACAGGCGGAGCCTCTTCAATAGACGGTGAATTTATTAACTCTGCTTCCTGTTCTTCGCTAATTCGTTTATTCTCTTCTTCATTTACAGGATAATTCTCAGTGAAATTCGAAATAATTGGAGGATCAATTGAGATTTCTTCCATCGGCTCAATAATCTCTTCTTGTTCTGCAGCACGTTTACTCCTTGTGCTTCTCGTTGTTTTTTTCTTTTCTGTTTGTTCAGCCGTCCTTTTGGATCTCCAATCTTTATAATCCCCTTGCATTATTTCAAATTGACTTCTAAGGATTCTTCCTACAGGGGCAAGCACTTCCCCAATATGCTTATTTGTTATACAAAGTATGCCGAGAATCACTAAAATAATGCCAATGATATAAGCTCCTACTTCGTCAAATAAGAAGTAACACGTCGCGAACATAAGCGCACCAAACATACCACCGCCTAAATGAACGCTATCCGGCCCCTTTTTCATTTCAAGAAAGAAGTTATCTTTCGTACTCACAATAACAGAAGTATTTTGCACTGCTCCATCTTTCGTAAGAAGGTTAAATAATGTAATATGACTAAACATTAATATCGCCAATACTATTAAATAAAAACCAATTAACCGTTTATTTAAAAGGTTCGGCCATCCACGTTTGATAACAAACGAAACCGATAAAGCTATTACACCTAACACACCAATTATGTACCACTCACCAAAGAAGAAGCGAAAAAATAACACAAACGATTTCCCTACAACACCTAGCTGTAAAATCGTAATGATTGAAAGTGCAAAAAGAGTTAAACCGACGATTTCATAATACAAAGTTGGCTTTATCGTGCGTCTTGCTTTTGCCTTCGTCCCTCTTTGCTTTTGTTTTGCCATTTCTTCACCTCGTGTTCTACATGTAAGTAGGGCTTCCTTAAAAAAGCACTACTTATATGTCTGTTTTCTCTATTTTTTCAGGTCTTATATCTTCTATTTTTACACTTCTTGTAAATTGTTAAATAAACAGAAGAAAGCAGCCCTCTCATGGCTGCTCAACCGTCTTGTTTTTTATATTATACCATAGCTTCTAAACAAAATCCTTCTTTTTGCTAAAAGGTTATTTTCTGGCCAGGCTCAAACTCTAAGTAGTGTAGCGGATCCGTACTTAACACACGTACAATAGAATAACACCCATGTTCTTCTTCAGAAACCATTAATTCAACACCGTTTATATTTACAACTTTTTGGCTTTCACATTGCGAATAATCAGCTGGATATACAAGTTGCTCTGGCATAATTGTGTATAAAATCATTGTAACATTGTCCCTTCTGCACTATTATCCATGCGAGCATCTATTAATTCATTCAGTTTTCGAATCGCATTCCCAATACCACCGACATCATCTATAAGACCATATTTCACTGCATCGCCACCAATTACATTCGTCCCAATATCTCGCGTCAAATTCCCTTTCGCAAACATAAGTTCTTTAAAACGATCTTCGGTTACTTTCGAATGCTTCGTCACAAATCGAATGACTCTTTCTTGCATTTTATCTAAATACTCAAATGTTTGCGGCACACCTATAACAAGACCTGTTAGACGAATGGGATGAATTGTCATCGTCGCAGTTTCCGCAATAAATGAATAATCCGTAGAGACGGCGATTGGTACACCGATAGAATGCCCTCCGCCCAGAACAAGTGATACCGTTGGCTTTGAAAGCGAAGCTACCATCTCAGAAATTGCTAACCCTGCTTCAACGTCACCTCCGACCGTGTTTAATATTAAAAGCAAACCTTCAATTTTCGGATTTTGTTCTATCGCAACAATTTGCGGAATAATATGCTCATATTTTGTTGTTTTATTTTGCGGCGGCAACTGAACATGACCTTCCACCTGCCCGATGATTGTTAAACAATGAATACTTGATTCATTCATTTGTGGTACATTCGTTTGCCCTAGCTGTTGAATTTTTTCCACTATCGAAGCTTCTTTCCCAGTTTCTTTCGGCTCAGCCTCTTTCCCTTCATTTGTATAACGATCACGTTCTGTCATATCGCATCCCCTTTCACTCGTATATAACTATTATTTCTTAAGTTATAAATTTCATTCGATAGAGTTTAAAAAGAAAAAAAGATCACCCGTAAAGGTGATCTTTTTTATACTTCCATAATAATCGGTAAAATCATAGGTTTTCTCTTTGTCTCTTCGTACAAGAACTGCCCTAATAATTCACGAATATTTTGTTTTAACATAGACCATTCAATTGAATACTCTTTAATCGATTGCTCAACAATCATACGTACAATCTCTGTAGAGCGGTCAATTAACGCTTCTGATTCACGAACATACACAAAACCACGTGAAATGATTTCTGGACCAGAGATAATTTTCTTTTCATCTTTACCAAGTGTTACAACAACTACTAATATTCCATCTTGAGATAACATTTTTCTATCTCGAAGAACGATATTACCAACGTCACCTACACCTAATCCATCAATTAACACATTACCAGCTTGTACTTTGCCAACTAAGTTTGCGTCATCGTCACCAAAAGCAATCACATCACCTTTTTCTACGATAAAGATATTCTCTCTTGCAATACCTACATCTTCAGCTAAATATGCATGTGCTTTTTGCATACGGAACTCACCATGTACGGGTACAAAATATTTCGGTTTCATTAAATTTAACATTAACTTTAATTCTTCTTGGCTACCGTGACCTGAAACGTGAACTTTTCTTTCACCGTAATAAATAACATCAGCTCCAGCTCTAAATAACAAGTCAATAATTTTCGATACAGATATTTCATTACCCGGAATTGGAGAAGCCGCAATAATAACCGTATCGCCTTTACGAATTGAAATTTGTTTATGAGCTTGCTTCGCCATTCTAGAAAGGGCCGCCATCGGTTCACCTTGGCTACCTGTCGTTAAAATAGCTACCTTTTTCTCTGGGAAATTGTCTACTTCTTGTAGTGAAATAACCATACCTTCTGGAACATCTAAATAACCAAGACGTCTTGCGATATCTACCACTTTCACCATACTACGTCCTACAACCGCTACTTTTCGTCCTGTTTCAGCAGCTGCATCAAATACTTGTTGAATACGATGTACATTCGATGCAAATGAAGCAACGATAATACGTCCTTCTGCGCCGTAGAACACTTTAGAAATTTCTACACCAACTTCTTTTTCAGAACCTGTATAGCCTGGACGCTCAGCATTTGTACTATCAGATAATAAGCACAGTACGCCTTCATTTCCGATTTGTGCCATTTTTCCAAGGTCTGCTCCACTATTTCCAATTGGAGTTTGATCGAATTTAAAGTCTCCCGTGTATACGATAGCACCTTTTGATGTATGGAAACAAACACCAACAGAATCTGGAATACTATGTGTCGTTCCAAAGAATGACACCGTTGTAGTATTAAACTCTACTGTTGAATTTGAATCGATTGTTTTTAAGTCTACACGGCCTAACATACCCGCTTCGCCAAGTTTTTCTTGTATAAGTCCTACTGTTAATTTCGTTGCATACACTGGAATTGATAATTTACGAAGTACGTAAACAATTCCACCAATATGATCTTCATGACCGTGAGTAATAAATAAACCTTTTACTCGCTCTTGGTTTTCCACTAAATATGTAATATCAGGAATAACGATATCAATTCCAAACATTTCATCTCCTGGGAACATTAATCCTGCATCTACAATAAAGATTTCAGAATCAATTTCAACACAGTACATGTTTTTCCCGATTTCACCTACTCCACCAAGAGCAAATACTTTAACAGACTCATTCTCTTTTCTCTTCATGTTGTTGCCTGGTTTAAAAATCTTTCAAACACTGATTTCACTAAAATTGCAGAGACACCAGGGGAAACTCTACAACCACCATATATTCACCGTCCAAGACGAATGTCCTTACCGTTATGCGATATCATGTCCTTGTTTATTTTTTAAACCAGGTTTCACCTCTCTTTCATTATATAAATCAAATATCTTATTCGATATGATATGAAAATGTAATCAAATTATAATTTTTACCAATTTTGCTAAGCATACCCGTACTAAGCTACTTAGCCATATTATACCTGATACAAGAAATAGAACACAAGTTAAATCGTGCGAAAGAGAAAGTAAAAGAACGGAATTACAACAAAAGTATCGAACGTATTTCCTTTATATTTACTCCGATTTTATACTCCATATTATTTTGAAGAAATAGCCATAAATACGCTAAATTTATTTCATTATATGGATTTTCAAGACTTATTTTTCTAGAATCGAACAAAAACGCTTATAAAATGAAGCTTTTTTATGAATCACGTCACATTTGAGGCAATTCCTCTGAAAAACAGAATCGATAGTTTATTACGTTTATACAAATGTTTATTCTATAATAACTATGTTTTTTTGATTCATTTAAAGGGGTACAATTATTTTCTTGTACATGTTGCAATACATAATGAAAAAGCGATCAAACACGTGGAGTATTATGGTAGGTAAAAAAGAGCGGCAAAGATTTTCATACCATAAAAAAATGACCTAGTTCTACACTAGGTCATTTTTTATTAACGAGGGATAGATTGCATAACAGATTGTAACGTTACTCTTTCTTCTTCTGTTAATGGAAGAAGTGGTAAACGTACAGAACCTACATCTAACCCAACCATTTGTAACGCTGTTTTTACTGGCGTTGGGCTTGGCGCCATAAATAATGAATCCGTTACTCTTACAAGTAATTGATGTAATTTTTGCGCCTTTTTAAATTCTCCTGCTTGGAATGCTGCAATCATTTCTTGCATTTCATTTCCAATCACATGAGATGCTACAGAAACGATACCTTTCGCTCCAACTGCCATAGCTGGTAACGTTAAACCATCATCACCGCTGTATACTGCAAAGTCGTCCGCTGTTTTTTCAATGATTTCTGTCATTGTTAACACATCGCCGCCTGCATCTTTAATCGCAACAATGTTTTCTATTTCTGATAAACGAACAACTGTATCAACGGAGATTTGTACAATAGATCGTCCTGGAACGTTATATAGCATAACCGGAAGCGGCGTGCTTTCAGCAATTGCTTTAAAGTGCTGATACATTCCTTCTTGACTCGGTTTGTTATAATACGGTGCTACTAGCATTACTGCATCAACACCAACCTCTGTTGCCTTTTTAGTTAAGTCAATAGAAGCATGCGTATTATTACTACCTGTTCCAGCGATTACGGGCACCCTTTTATCGACAACAGATACGACATGGCGATATAACGCTACTTTTTCTTCTGAAGTTAATGTAGGAGATTCTCCTGTCGTTCCTCCTACCACGATTGCTGTTGTACCGTTATCTATTAAATAATTTACCAATTTCGTTGTCTTCGCAAAATCGATATTTCCGTTTTTATCAAACGGAGTTACCATCGCGGTTGCAATTGTCCCAAAATCTATCATGGTCTCACTCCTTATTGTTCCAGTTGCTTTTCTTTTGAAAGCTCAAACGCACTATGTAATGCATTTACAGCCTCCACTAAATCAGTTTCTTTTACAAGAACCCAAATTGTCGTATGACTATCTGCCGATTGCAAAATTTGAATACCTTTTTCCGCTAAAGCTGTAACGATTTTCGCAGTAACCCCTGGGTACCCTGCCATTCCAGCTCCTACAATAGATACTTTTGCACAATGCTCTGTCACAATTGGCTCATATCCAAGGTTTTTTAATAATTCAACTGCACGACTTGATACATTATCACTCACCGTATAAGCTACCCCAGTAGGTGAAATGTTAATTAAATCGACACTGATTCCTTCATTCGCCATTTCTTTAAACACATGCTGTTGCAAATCATATGCTGTTTCTTTTGCAAGCACTTTAATTTGCGTCACATTTGATACATGAGCGATACCTGTAACAGGACGTTCTTCTACATCACGGCCTTTTGTCGCACCGTCCGACGCTGAAATCAGCGTACCTTCACTATCAGAATACGTAGAACGTACACGAAGTGGTACTTTGGCATGCATCGCAATTTCAACTGCACGTGGATGAACGACTTTTGCACCTTGATATGCCATGTTACAAATTTCATTGTATGTTACCGTTTGAAGATGACGTGCATCTTTTACAATGCGAGGATCCGCAGTCATAACACCTTCTACATCTGTAAAGATATCAATAAATTCAGCATGAAGCGCAACACCTAATGCAGAAGCTGAAGTATCGCTACCTCCGCGTCCAAGTGTTGTCGTATCACCTTTTTTCGTTTGTCCTTGGAATCCTGTAACGACGATTACATCTACATTTTCTAGCTCTTCATGTATACGATCGCAGTTCATTTCAATAATCTTAGCATTTGTAAAATCATCATTTGTTACAAAACCAGCTTGTGCACCATTTAATGCCGCTGCTTTTATACCGTTCTCATTTAACATGTTAGAGAAGACGATTGCTGAGATTAATTCTCCGCATGATAATAATAAATCTTGCTCACGATTAGAAATGCGAGATTCCTCTTGATTTACAAGACTTAACAAAGTATCAGTTGCATATGGTTCACCTTTACGGCCCATAGCAGATACGACAGTAACTACTTTATAACCCGCATCTAGCGATTTTTTTATATGATGAAGCGCATGCTTACGTCCATTTTCATCACGTACGGATGTGCCACCAAATTTTTGAACAATAATTTTCATATTTTGCACCTTCTCTTAGCCGTTTACACTAATTGTAATTTTACTAAGCGCTCTGCAATTTGAACAGAATTCCATGCAGCGCCTTTTAATAAGTTATCAGATACGACCCAAAGATGGAATCCTTTATCGTTATTTAAATCTTTACGGATTCTTCCAACGAATACTTCGTTTTTACCTACTGCAGTAGCTGGCATTGGATATAACTGCTCTTCTGGATTATCTTGCAGAACGATACCTTCCGCATTTGCAAGTAAGCTCTTGAATTCTTCTACTGTTACACCTTCTTTTTCTACTTCGATGTAAACAGACTCTGAGTGACCTGATACAACTGGTAAACGTACACATGTTGCCGCTACTTCTAATTCAGGCATATGCATAATTTTTTTCGTTTCATTAATCATTTTCATTTCTTCAAACGTAAATCCATTATCTTGGAATTTATCAATCTGTGGAATCGCGTTGAAAGCAATTTGGAAATGTTTCTTATCACCTGATACAGGTAAAACATTCGCCTTCACTTCTTCACCATTTAAGATTGCTTGTGATTGTTCATGAAGTTCTTCAATCGCTGCCGCACCAGCACCTGATACAGCTTGATATGTGGAAACGATTACTCGTTTTAAACCATATTGCTGACGAACTGGCTCAAGAGCTACTACCATTTGAATTGTAGAACAGTTTGGATTTGCAATAATACCATTATGTTCTTTTAAGTCGTTTTCATTTACTTCAGGTACAACAAGTGGCACGTTTTCTGTCATACGGAATGCACTTGTATTATCAACAACAATCGCACCGCGCTTTGCTGCTTCTGGCGCTAATTGTTTTGATACAGATCCACCAGCACTAAATAGTGCGATATCTACTCCTTCAAAACTTTCAGGAGTTGCCTCTTGAACTGTAAATTCTTCGCCTTTAAATACAAGTTTCTTACCTGCAGATCGTTTAGATGAAAGTAACGTTAACTTCCCGATTGGAAATTCTCGTTTCTCTAAAGTATTTAACATTTGTTCACCAACTGCGCCGGTTGCTCCAACTACAGCGACATGAAAAGTTTTTTGCTTTTCCATCACTATGCCCCTTTCTAGATACCAATCCTTCTATAACTTAGAATTAGAAGGAGTATACAATACCCCTTCTAATCTTAATAACGTTAATTTTATCATATTCTACAGTAAGAATGATGGTTTCATCAAAAATTGTCCGTTTTTTTTCGTTTTTTAATTCATATATCTGAATTTTTCTACGACAACCGGCTGCAATTGCTTCCCTTGCAGCGCTTCTAATACTGTATCTTCCAGCAGCTCCATGCGAGCTACCATGGAGTTTGGTTTTTTCTCTGGTGCATCTTGACCGAATGGGACGAAGTAGATGTTTTTTGTTGCCATTAGGCGCATGAGATTTACTCCATTCAGCCCTAAAGCATCATTCGTCGAAACAGCCAATACGACAGGCTTGCCATTTCTTAACGTCGCTTTCGCTGCCATTAGTACTGGAGAGTCTGTCATTGCATTTGCAAATTTACTCATAGAATTTCCTGTTAGTGGTGCAATTACCATACAATCTAGTGGAATTTTAGGTCCTAGTGGTTCTGCGCCAACGATTGAATTAATTGCTTTAAATCCTGTTACTTCTTCAATCTTTTTAATCCACTCTGCTCCTTCTCCAAATCTCGTGTTTGTTGATTGAACAGTGTAAGAAACAACGGGGCGTACTTCTGCTCCCTCAGCAATTAATTTTTCTAAATGAGGCATTACTTCTTCGTACGTACAATGTGAACCAGTAAAACCAAACCCTATTCTTTTCCCTTTTAAATTCATTCCCCATTCTCCTTTCTTGCTATTACGTCTTCTGCTAGTAACTGAGAAAGAACGTTCGCTAAAATTTGTCCTGCTGTTTTTGGAGCAACAATACCTGGTAATCCAGGTGCTAACAGCGCTTTGACTCCTCTTTTTTCCGCATATCTAAAGTCGGTACCGCCTGGTTTAGAAGCTAAATCAATTACTAACGTATGAGCCGGCATTTTCGAAATAACATTCGCTGTCACGACGAGATGCGGAATTGTATTAATGACAATATCGATATTCCCTACTTCTTTCTCAATATTTTGCATATGAAAAGGAGAAAACATCATTTCTGTAATACGTGCAATATGTTCCGATCGTCTTGCTCCAACTTTGACATGGGCTCCTAATGATTGAAATGCTCTGGCAACACTCATCCCTGTTCTACCAAATCCTAAAACCATTACATTGGAACCATGAATTGTATAGTCGGTATGTTGAATTACCATCATTAATGTACCTTCTACAGTTGGTATAGAATTGTAGATTGCCACATCATCACGATCAAATAATTTAACAAGTTTGCGGTTTGTAGTAGATACGAGATTTTCCAAGTAAGGCGTACCAATACCTGAATATATAGTAAAGTGTTCTGGTGTATTTTCAATTTGTTCTTTCGTTATAGAAACTTTTTCGTTTGAAAAAATAGTATCTACTTCTCCCTTGGCATTTGTACCTGCAACTGGCAAAATAATTGCATCTACAGAAGTGAAATCTAAATTTTGTATACTTTCTTTTGCTGCCCCTGTGAAGCCATGATCTAACTGATCAAACCCTATCAATGAAAGTTTCGCATCCAATTCAACTAGCTTGCGAATTACTTCTAGCTGTCTTGCATCTCCTCCTATGACAGCAATATGCATCTCAGTCAACATTCCCTAATTCACCTTCTTTTTCTGTCATTTATAAGAAAAGTGCCTACTTTTTCTTTTTCCTCCACATCATATGTAATGTACGAGTTTTAGGTGATTGAAAAACAAAAGCACGTATGATTTATCCCGCTATTTGTATGCAGTTAGACTTCCATCTCAACATTCGACATATGAGAGGACATTATACGGGAAATTGATTTCCGGTAAACGCTCGATTCATGTGAGCTTTTACTCAGAGGAGAATGAACAAAAAAAGATGACCAAAATGGCCACCTTTCACTTCGAATTTGAATGATCCGTAATATCACAAAGGATCATATCGTGCCCTACTTTCTTAATTTGGCTCCACGTGACTCTTACTTCTTGTGGTTCCTTTTTAAAACCTCCCCATTTCCCAGCCGGTATGATAAGAGCCTGTATTTGGCCATCCTTCTCATCAATCTCTAAATCAACATAACCTAAAACTCCCATTTTTTCTGCTCTTTCTAAATTTACAATCTCTTTGCCACTTAATTCACTTAATCGCATACACTCTCCCCCTACCGAATTATGAATTTAAGTTATCTATAATTAGTACCTATTCTGTATATCCAAAAAAAATAACCGTATCTCATTTAAAAGAGATACGGTTATTTTTACATACTTCATATAAAGCAATTATAGTTTTATTCCTTTTGGAAGTTTTCCATCTGGACTAATTAATGCTGCAGAGAATTCATCTGTAAACATGTTACGAATTAACTCATCAACATTTTCTTTTGTTACTGTGTTTACACTTTCAATAATCTCATCAAGTGAACGATGCTTACGAAGTAGCAATTCATTTTTACCATTACGGCTCATACGGCTATTCGTACTTTCTAAACTTAACATTAAGTTTCCTTTTAATTGCTCTTTACTATTAATAAGCTCTTTTTCTGTAATACCTGTATTTTTCAATGTTTCTAATGTTTCTTGCATTGTTTCATACAGTGTATCTAATTGTTGGCTACCTGTTCCACCATACAGCGTTAACATACCTGTATCTTCATAAGAAGAATGGTAAGAAAATACTGAATAGGCTAACCCGCGTTGCTCACGTACTTCTTGGAATAAACGGCTACTCATACTACCGCCTAAAACGTTATTTAATACAATTAAGTTATAAATATCTTCGTGTCCCATTTGTAAGCCTTTATATCCTAAACATAAATGAGCTTGTTCTGTTTCCTTTTTACGTGCTACCTTATTAAAATGGAAAATTGGGCTATGTACTTGTTCACGATTTGTTGTTCCTTCATAACTACCGAAATATTGCTCTACTGTTTGTAAAAAGGCTTCATCAATATTTCCTGCAACTGAAACAACGACATTTTCAGGTGTGTAATGATCCTTGATATATTGGCGTAGCGTATCACCTGTAAACGTATCAAGCGTTTCTTCTGTTCCTAAAATAGGATATCCAAGCGGATGCGTTTCATATGTTGCTTTCGTTAACATATCATGCACAATATCATCTGGAGCATCTTCGTACATTTTAATTTCTTCACATACGACATTCTTCTCTTTTTTCAGTTCTTCCTCATCAAATGTTGAATTAAAGAACATATCTGCTAATACATCTAAAGCATATTTAGCATGCTCATCTAGCACTTTTGCATAATAACAAGTGTATTCTTTTGAAGTAAAAGCATTCACTTGCCCACCAATGCTATCAAATGATTCTGCAATTTCGCGTGCACTACGTGTTTCTGTTCCTTTAAAGAACATATGCTCTAAAAAGTGGGAAACCCCGTTATTTTTTTCATTTTCATTTCTTGATCCCGCATGGATCCAAATACCAATCGCAACCGATCTTACAGTTGGTATATTCTCCATAACAATTCTTACACCATTTTTACAAGTATATTTTTTAATCAAAAACTTTCCTCCTACTGCCAGTTTCTCTAAATAAGTGCTATTATTTAATGATAACAAGTTTAAGGATGAATGTCATGCAAATGTATTTAATCCACACGTTTTTCATCCAGTAATTCTGTTATATTCCCTACTTTATATCCTTGTTCCTTCAATTTTGTAATCATTGTATCTAATGCTTCTGCTGTAGATGACGTTGGATGCATTAATACGATAGCACCTGGATGTATTTTTCTCATCACTCTCTGCAATAGTACCTCTGGCTCAGGTCGCTTCCAATCAATTGTATCTACAGTCCACATAATCGTTCCCATTTGGAAATCATCTGCAATTTTCACGACTTCATCCCGAAAACTTCCACTCGGCGGAGCAAACCATCTTACCTTTTGATTCGTAGCTGCTTCGATCATTCGATTTGTTTTTTGTAACTGATCTCGGATTTCATCAGAAGATAGCGTTTTCATATTAGGGTGTGTGTAAGAATGATTTCCGACTTCTTGATTTGCATCAACAATCATTTTGGCAAATCGCAAATTTTCCTTCACCCAACGTCCTTCTAAAAAGAAAGTCGCTTTCACATCATGTTTTTTCAATATTTCTAATATACGAGGCAAATACTCGTTTCCCCACGCCACATTTATTGTTAATCCCACCATCTTTTTATTTGGATGTCCCCTATAAATTGGGGCTGGTGATAAATCTTCTAAGTGGACACTCGGTGATACTTCCTTGAATTCAAGATTTCTTTGATCAAATTTCTTTAGTTTCTTCATATTATTATAGGATGCTTCGATATCAACTTGTCTTCCATTATATCCTGGTGTTGATTTCCATATCTTATCAATCATCGCATTTTGAGGTGCAATCTCATATTGTTTTGCATGTTTTTGAATTTCTTCATATAAGTTATCCTGTGCAAAAACGGAATAAGAGCCTACACTGACATATAAAAAGAATATACATATGTATGCCAATACACGAGCTTTCATATAAACCCTCCCATTAACTATATAAAAACCTTTTTTCTTCTTATCTTTGTTAATTTGAGCGTTATAATGAAAACTATACCTATACTGACATAAAAATATATGTAAATCATATTTTTTATATAACAAAAAAAGCCAGTTTAACTGGCTTTTACTTATTGCTGCTCTTGTTTGTTTTCTTCTTTAGCAGCTTCTTTTTCTTGCTCTTCTTTTAGCAATACTTTTCTAGATAGATTCACGCGACCTTGCTTGTCAATCTCGATAACTTTAACTGTAATTACATCACCGATTTTCACAACGTCTTCTACTTTACCTACACGCTCAAGTGCAAGTTCAGAAATGTGAACTAATCCGTCTTTACCGCTGAATAATTCAACGAAAGCACCGAATTTCTCAACACGTTTCACTTTTCCTTCGTAGATTTCACCTACTTGTACTTCGCGAACGATATCTTCGATAATTTTCTTAGCTTTGTCATTCATTTCTTGATTTATTGAAGAAATGAATACTGTACCATCTTGCTCGATGTCAATTTTAACGCCAGTTTCTTCAATAATTTTATTGATTTGTTTACCGCTCGGCCCAATAACGTCACGGATTTTATCTGGGTTAATTGTCATTGTAATAATCTTTGGAGCATAAGCTGATAATTCAGTACGTGGCTCTGCAATAACAGATAACATATGATTTAGAATGTGCACACGACCAACTTTTGCTTGTTGTAATGCCTCTTCTAAAATTTCACGAGATAGACCATCTATTTTAATGTCCATTTGCAGTGCAGTTACACCTTTTGCTGTACCTGCTACTTTAAAGTCCATATCACCTAAATGATCTTCCATACCTTGAATATCAGATAAAATTGTGTAATGCTCACCAGTTTTAACTAGACCCATTGCAATACCTGCAACTGGAGCTTTAAGCGGAACACCAGCATCCATCATTGCTAAAGTACTACCACAAATACTTGCTTGTGAAGTAGAACCATTTGATTCTAAAACTTCAGATACAAGACGTACTGTATATGGGAAATCTTTTTCAGATGGAATTACAGGCTCAAGAGCACGTTCTCCTAGTGCACCGTGACCAATTTCACGACGACCTGGTCCACGCATCGGTCTTGTTTCACCAACACTAAATGATGGGAAATTGTAATGGTGCATAAAACGTTTTGATTCTTCTACACCAAGACCATCTAAAATTTGTACATCGCCTAATGCACCTAATGTACAAATACTTAATGCTTGTGTTTGTCCACGTGTGAATAAACCAGAACCGTGTGTACGAGATAAAATACCAACCTCTGATGCTAATGGACGGATTTCGTCACCTTTACGGCCATCTGGGCGGATTTTTTCAACTGTAATAAGACGACGTACTTCTTCTTTTACAATTTTATATAAAATCTCACTTACTTGTCCTAATGTATCAGCGTCAGCTTCCTGCGCTTCGTAATGCTCAATTACACGCTTTTTCACTTCGTTAATTGCATCTTCACGTGCATGTTTCTCATGTACTTGAATTGCAGAATGCATATCCTTCTCAGACATTTCACGTACAGCTTGATTAAGATCAGCGTCAACTTCATAAAGTTTTACTTCTGATTTCTCTTTACCTACAGCTTGTACAATCTCTTCTTGGAATGCAATTAGACGTTTAATTTCGTCATGTCCAAACATAATTGCTTCTAACATTGTTTCTTCAGGCACTTGATCTGCTCCTGCTTCAACCATGTTAATTGCATCTTTCGTACCAGCTACAACAAGGTGAATATCACTTTGTTCTTGCTGTTCTACTGTTGGATTAATAACGAATTCGCCGTTAATACGACCAACTGTTGCACCCGCGATTGGGCCTTCAAATGGAATATCTGAAATCGATAACGCTAATGAAGAACCAAGCATAGCTGCCATTTCAGAAGAACAATCTTGATCAACACTCATTACTATGCTGACAACTTGTACTTCGTTACGGAAACCATCTGCGAAAAGCGGACGAATTGGACGGTCGATTAAACGACTTGCCAAAATTGCTTTTTCACTCGGACGACCTTCACGTTTAATGAAACCGCCAGGAATTTTTCCGACTGCATATAAACGCTCTTCATAATTTACTGTAAGTGGGAAGAAATCTACATTTTTTGGTTCTTTTGATGCAGTTGCTGTAGATAGAACCGCTGTATCGCCATATCTTACTAATACTGCTCCGTTCGCTTGCTTCGCAAGCTGACTTGTTTCAACTGTTAGCTGACGACCAGCTAAATCTATCGAGAAGACTTGCTTTTCTTGACTCATTTAAGTACCCCTCTCAATTTAAAGTATTCAATTCTTCTATGTAAATGGATAGTATATCACAATATTCTACCTCTAGTATTACCGAAAATGAAGTAAGCTATAAAGGGTAGAAGATATATTTTTACCTAACAAAAAAGCGGGAATATTCCCGCTTCTTTGACTATCGACGTAAGCCAAGCTTTGTGATTAATTCACGGTAACGTGTGATATCGCTATTACGAAGGTAAGTTAGTAAGTTACGACGTTTACCAACCATCTTTAATAGACCACGACGTGAATGATGATCTTTCTTGTGAGTACGTAAGTGCTCGTTTAGAG
The DNA here is from genome assembly GCF_030733445.1 of Bacillus sp. MMSF_3353. Lineage (NCBI taxonomy): Bacteria > Bacillati > Bacillota > Bacilli > Caryophanales > Bacillaceae > Bacillus > Bacillus sp. MMSF_3353. The sequence goes on along the minus strand of NZ_JASHJA010000001.1, from coordinate 863,742 downwards.
TGTTAATTTGCTCCGTTAGGACAGCAATTTGAACCTCTGGAGAACCAGTATCAGTCTCATGAGTTCTAAATTGTGCAATGATTTCATTTTTACGCTCTTGTGTTAAAGCCATCCTATTTCACCTCCTATTAATTAAACCCCCAATTACCTAGCAAGCGTCGGTGAGTCGCAATGCCAAGCAATGGTTGTCATAAAGTACATAACATAGAATACTACTTTTCATTTGAAAAAGCAAGTATATTCTTTTCGTTCGCAAAATATTCTTGTGCTATTTTCTTATCTTTTGCAATTTGTTCAACTAACTCATCGATGCCATTGAATTTCTTTTCTTCTCTTATACGCATATGCCACTCTACTGTAACATTTTGATCATATATGTCTTTGTTAAATTCAAATAAGTGCACTTCAATAGATAATTGACGCTCATCTTCTTTAAAAGTTGGTTTATATCCAATATTACATACACCATCGTACCATTCATCTTGAACTTTTAATCTCACTGCATAAACACCTACAGGTGGTAATAGATACTCATCACTTAAACCTATATTAGCTGTGGGAAAACCAATTTGACGTCCACGCTTATCACCGTGTACAACCGTTCCCCCTACTGTATATGCTCTACCTAAAATAGATGGAATTTGTTCCATTTCGCCATTTCGAATTAACTTTCGTAATGCTGTAGAACTTACTTTCTCTTCTTGAAATTCAACTTTTTCAATCACAGTCTGTGTAAACTCCCCTCTTGCATGAAATGGTAAAGTCTCCATCTTTCCTTTTCCTAAACGTCCATATGAATAATCAAACCCTGCTACTACATGCTTTACATTCAAACCAATAATATAATCATCTACAAATTGTTGTGGCAATAAGCCTGCAAACGATTCATCAAATTTAATAACATATAATATATCGATCCCTAAGTTTTCGACTATTTTTTCTTTATCACACATTGGTGTAATATACTCCGCATGCGCTTCCTTTTTTCCTAAAACAACAGATGGGTGCGGATAAAATGTCATAACTGCACTTTTATATCCTCGTTCATCAGCTATTTGTTTCGCAGTTCGAATCACACATTGATGTCCTAAATGAATGCCATCAAAAAATCCTAATGCCATTACAGTAGGTGGTAATTCTAATTTATTTTGTTCATGTGGATGAGTTAAATGAATAAGTTTCACGCTTGAATTCACCTTTTTCTGTAATAATCCTTCCAATAATTCATTATAGCTTTAGTTCTTGATTATTCACAAGTACTTTCATCGGCTTTAGCATACCAGGGTGTTTTTGATGGTGCTCATAAATTGCAAGGCAACGATTATTTGTATCAAACACTGTTATAAATGGCGCCGTTATTTGCAATTCATTTTTTAAGAACATACCATTCTTTATTTTCTCTGCTTGCTTTTCATCTACAACCATTTTCGGAAACTTACTTAATGCTTCATCAATTGAAATGAAGATAGACTCTACTGTTCCATTTTGCACGTTTTCTTCAATTTCTTCAAATGATATGCAATCTTCTAATAAAAACTCACCAGAAGCTGTTCTTACAAGGTGAGACATATGTGATGGGAAACCAAGTTTTTCACCAATCATTACTGCTAACGTTCTTACATATGTCCCTTTACTACACGTTACACGGAAACGGAATGAAATATTTTCTCCCTCAAACACTTCACGGTCATCTAGTAATACAAATTCATGAATTGTAATTGTACGAACTGGACGTTCAACTTCTTGTCCTGCTCTTGCATATTCATATAATTTTTTTCCGTTAACTTTTACAGCTGAAAACATCGGAGGCATTTGTTCAATCGTACCTGTTAATGCAGCAAGAGCCCCTTCTACTTCCTTACGAGTAATAACACGATCTACATTTTTCCTTTCAACAACTTCACCAGAAGCATCTTCAGTTGTCGTTGAAAATCCAAGTGTTACTTCACCTTCATATGTTTTCGTCTCACTTGTTAAAAATTGTGCAATCTTCGTTGCTCGTCCTACACAAATAGGTAATACTCCTGTTACATCTGGATCTAATGTTCCTGTATGACCAATTCGTTTCTCACGCAATATCTTTCTTAATTTAAATACACAATCATGTGATGTCATGCCTTTTGGCTTATGTAATAATACTACACCTTCCATATATGTTCACCTCATCATAATTCTTTCATAGTAATTATCCAAAATTAATTTTGCATTGAAAAAATGGATAGACAAATGTCTATCCATTATTCTTCACGTTTACCGTCTTTATTAATTTGATGTAAAAGTGTATCAATTCGATGACCATATCCGATAGACTCATCAAACTCAAAGGAAATTTCCGGTGTTTTACGAAGACGAATACGCTGGCCAATTTCTGAACGAATGAAACCTTTTGCCTTCGCTAAACCTTTTAATGTACTTTCTTTCTGTTCCTCATCACCTAAAACAGAAATATATACTGTAGCAATTTGTAAATCTCCACTCACTTGTACATCTGTTACTGTAACAAATCCAACACGTGGATCTTTAATTTTACGACTGATGATGTCGCCTAATTCTTTTTTCATTTGCTCGCCTACACGGTTTGCACGTAATTTCATAACTCTTCACCTCATTCAATACCATTCCAATTGTGTTATTGTACGTTCAATTTCAGGAAATGAATCGATGTACTCGAGTACACGATTCATTTCTTTTTCACAAATAACACGATTAGAGGATACAGAAACAATTGCAATTTCTGTACGTTGCCATACATCTTGATGCCCTACTTCTGAAACAGCTACATTATAACGCTGCTTCACACGAGTTAGCACCCGTTGCAAAATTGCTCGTTTCTCTTTTAAAGAATGCACATCGTAAATCATACACTCGAATGAGAGTGAAGCGATAATCATCGCTTCACTTCTTCCATAATGTACGCTTCAATGATGTCCCCTTCTTTAAGATCATTATATCTCTCAATTGTAATACCACACTCATAGTTTTGTGCAACTTCTTTTACGTCATCTTTGAAACGTTTTAACGTATCAAGTTGTCCTTCGAAAATTACTACGCCATCACGGATAATACGCACGCCACTATCACGTGTAATTTTACCGTCAATTACGTAACAACCTGCGATTGTTCCAACTTTTGTTACTTTGAATGTTTGGCGTACTTCCGCTTGACCGATTACTTTTTCTTCGAATTCTGGATCCAGCATACCTTGCATTGCTGATTCGATTTCTTCGATTACTTTATAGATAATACGGTGTAAACGAACATCAACATTCTCTAATTCAGCTGTACGCTTCGCATTCACATCAGGGCGTACGTTAAATCCAATTACAATTGCATTAGATGCAGAAGCTAAAATAACATCAGATTCTGTAATCGCACCTACGCCTGTATGGATAATTTTAACTTTAACACCTTCAACATCAATTTTACGAAGTGACGCTGCCATTGCTTCTACAGAACCTTGTACGTCTGCTTTCACAATTAAGTTAATTTCTTTTACATCGCCTTCTTGGATTTGTTGGAATAAATCTTCAAGGCTTAATTTAGATTTTTCACCACGCTGAGCAAGTAACGCTTCTTGTGCACGTGATTCACCGATTTGACGAGCTTTCTTCTCATCAGCGAATGCCATGAAACGATCTCCCGCTTGTGGTACTTCGTTTAAACCTGTAATTTCAACAGGAGTTGATGGACCAGCAACTTTTACACGACGACCAATATCACTTACCATTGCACGAACACGTCCGAATGAAGTACCAACAACGATTGGATCTCCAACTCGAAGTGTACCGTTTTGAACAAGTAATGTCGCGATAGTTCCTTTACCTTTATCAAGCTGTGCTTCGATTACAGTACCAGTTGCATAGCGGTTTGGATTTGCTTTATATTCTTCTACTTCACTTACAAGAAGAATCATTTCTAATAAGTTGTCAATTCCTTCACCTTGAATTGCAGAAATTGGTACGAAAATTGTATCTCCGCCCCAAGCTTCTGGAACTAATTCATATTCTGTTAATTCTTGCATTACACGATCAGGATTTGCCGCTGGTTTATCCATTTTATTCACAGCTACAATAATTGGTACTCCAGCTGCTTTCGCATGGCTAATTGCTTCAACTGTTTGTGGCATAACACCGTCATCAGCTGCAACAACAAGGATTGTAATATCCGTTACTTGCGCACCACGAGCACGCATCGTTGTAAATGCCGCGTGACCAGGCGTATCTAAGAATGTAATCTTCTTGTCATTTACTTCAACTTGGTATGCACCAATATGCTGAGTAATTCCACCTGCTTCGCCTGCAGTTACTTTTGAATTACGGATAGAGTCAAGTAAAGTTGTTTTACCATGGTCAACGTGCCCCATAATTGTAACTACAGCTGGACGCTCTTTTAAGTTCTCTTCATCATCTTGCTCATCGATGAATGTTTCAAATTCAGTTTCACTTACAACTACTTCTTCTTCTACTTCAATACCATAATCAGTAGCAATTAACTCAATTGTATCTTTATCTAAGTCTTGGTTAATTGTTGCCATAATTCCAAGCATAAAGAGCTTCTTAATAATTTCAGATGGCTCTTTGCTTAATTTTTTAGCAAGCTCACCTACTGTAAGACTTCCAGAGAAAGTAACTTTATCTGGTGTTTCTACAGTTTGTGTTTGTTGTCTTCCAGCAAAGTTATCTTGACGTTTGTCTTCATTTCCTTTGCCTTTTTTCTTTTTCTTATTGCTGTTCTTTTTACTACGAACAACTTTTTCTTCTACTTCAAACTCATCTGCAACAGAAGGTTTTTCAGTTTGATACGCATTATCTAATTTATTTACTACTTCATCTTCTAACATTGTCATATGATTCGAAACCTCGATATTCATTTCTTTTAGTTTTGTCATAAGATCTTTACTTGAGATATTATGTTGTTTTGCATATTCATGCACTCGAATTTTACTCATACCTTCACCCCCGGTAATTTGTATCGAGCATGCTACGCAGCTTTTTCGCAAAGCCCTCATCTAACACAGCTACAACGACTCGCTCGTCTCTCCCAATCGCATGCCCTAATTGTTGTCGATTTTCGACCTTTCTCATTGGTACGTTGTAATACGTCGCTTTATCCGTGATACGTTTTGTAGTATTTGCTGACGCATCTTCAGATAGCAATACAAGTTTTGCTTTGCCACTTCGTACTTCTTTTAAAACAAGTTCTTCACCCGAAATAATTTTCCGAGCCCGGTTTGCTAGTCCTAAAAACGATTTCCAATCGGACACTTATTTCGACTCCTTCTCAACAAGCTCAAGAAGCTCTTCGTATAGAGAACCGTCGATTTTCGCTTTTAGATGATGTTCCAAAACATTTTTCTTTTGGGCTTGAAGAATACTTTCTTTATCTTTTGATAAATAAGCACCTCGTCCTGATTTCTTTCCAGTTAAATCAATGGACACTTCTCCCTCTTTGGAACGAACAATGCGAACGAGCTCTCGTTTTGATTTCATTTCTTGCGTTGCAACACATTTTCGTAACGGAACTTTTCGATTGCTCATACTCATCACCTCTATTCGATTTCGTCTTCAACTGAATCGAATCCGAATGCGATTACGCTATCTTCTTCTGTTACAATACCAAGTTGTTTCGCATCAGACTCACTCTTAATATCAATTTTCCAACCTGTTAATTTAGCTGCAAGACGTGCATTTTGTCCACGCTTACCAATAGCTAATGACAGTTGGTGGTCTGGAACAACAACTGTTGTTGCTTTTTCTTCTTCATCTACAAGCACTTTAACAACTTGTGATGGGCTTAAAGCATTTGCAACATATTCTACTGGATCATTTGACCAGCGAACGATGTCAATCTTTTCGCCTTTTAGTTCGTCTACAATGCGTTGTACACGTTGTCCTTTCGGTCCTACACAAGAACCTACTGGATCAACATCAATGTTCTCTGCATGTACAGAAATTTTAGAGCGATCGCCTGCTTCGCGTGCTACAGAACGAATTTCAACAGTTCCATCATAAATTTCAGGAACTTCCATTTCGAATAAACGTTTTAAAAGACCAGGATGTGTACGTGATACGTAAATTTGTGGTCCTTTCGTTGTTTTTTCTACTTTCGTAATGAATACGCGAATACGATCATGTGGTTTGTACTGTTCGTTTGGCATTTGCTCACTTACAGGTAGTAAAGCTTCTACTTTCCCTAAGCTTACATAGATGAAACGAGCATCTTGACGTTGTACGATACCCACCATGATATCTTCTTCACGGTCACTAAACTCAGAGTAAATAACACCACGCTCTGCTTCGCGCACTCGTTGTGTTACAACCTGTTTTGCAGTTTGTGCTGCAATACGACCGAAATCTTTTGGTGTTACTTCAATCTCTAGTACGTCACCATCTTGATAGTTTGGATTAATTTGTCTTGCTTCTTCAACAGAAATTTCAAGACGTGGATCAAACACATTATCAACAACGTCTTTACGTGCTAAAACTTGAATTGTTCCCACTTCTGGGTTAAAGCTCACACGAACGTTTTGTGCTTGGTTAAAATTGCGTTTATAAGCAGAGATTAACGCTGCTTCAATCGCATCAATAATAATATCTTTGCTAATTCCTTTTTCTGACTCTAATACGAGCAAGGCATCTAACAACTCAGTGCTCATGAAGATCCCCCTTCTAACTAAAACGTAACAGCAAGTCGCGCATTTGCAACTTTATCCATTGAAATTTGGATTTCTTTTTTACGTGTTTTAATTGTTAATAATAATGTAATTGTAGTACCATCGTAGGAAAGTAGCTTTCCTTCAAACATTTTTTCACCATCAATCGGCTCATATGTTTTAATTGCCACTTGTTTTCCTACCGCTTGCTGGAAGTCTTTCTCTTTCTTTAATGGGCGTTCCGCTCCAGGAGATGATACATCCAAAAAGTAAAGATGAGGAATTGGATCCTCTTTATCTAAAGCTTCGCTTAAACGTTCACTTACCGCACCGCATTCTTCAATGTCGACTCCCTTTTCAGAATCGATGAATACGCGTAAGAACCAGTCTTGTCCTTCTTGCACATACTCTACATCTACAAGTTCAAGATTTAACTCTTCAACGATTGGCTGCGCAAATGCTTCTACAACTTCTGTGACTTTCTTATCCATAAACAGCCTCCTTCCTGCCGCCATGTACCATTTACAAGAAAAGACCCCGTCCATAAAAACGGTCCATCTTATTCTTTCTCGTTAGCTAACAAAAGCCCCTGCCGTTAAGCAGGGAATATCTGTCTTAGTATTACCAAATTTAAGAAGTAAAACTTGTAACAAAATATGTATATACGACAGAAATTTCTTACCTCTCCACATCAATAAAACGTAGATAGTAACACGAAAGAGTGGGTTTCCCCACTCTTTTTTTTACACAATATACATGACATGGTTATCTCGGTTAATAGTATACCATAGCAAATGTTGATTTGCAAAGAATTTTCCTACCTATTAGAACAGTGATAACTGGTTTTGATCAGGTAGATCGCCTAAGCAACCTTGACTATCTAAATACTCAATAATTGTTTTCGAAACCTTACTGCGCTGCTGTAAATCTTCTTTTGATAAGAAATCTCCATTTTTGCGTGCTTCTACAATACTTAAAGCTGCATTTGTACCAAGTCCAGGCACTGCATTAAATGGAGGAATTAAAGTATCCCCATCAATAATAAATTCTGTTGCATGCGAACGGTATAAATCAACCTTTTGGAATGAGTATCCACGCTCACACATTTCAAGTGTCATTTCTAGTACTGTTAATAAACTTTTCTCTTTCGGCGCTGCATCCAAACCTTTTTGCGCAATTTCATCAATTCTTACACGTATAGATGCTGAACCTTTCGCCATCGCCTCTACATCAAAGTCATCTGCACGAACTGTAAAGTATGCCGCATAGAATAGAAGCGCGAAATGTACTTTAAAGTATGCAATACGTACAGCCATAAGTACGTAAGCAGCCGCATGGGCTTTAGGGAACATGTACTTTATTTTCTTACATGAATCAATATACCAACCTGGTACATTATTACTTTTCATGTCATCTTCCCATTCTTCCGGTACACCTTTACCTTTACGAACTGACTCCATGATTTTGAAGGCTAATGATGGGTCTAAACCTTGATAGATTAAATATACCATGATGTCATCACGACAACCGATAACTTCACTCAGCGTACATGTACCGTTATAAATTAACTCGTTTGCATTACCAAGCCATACGTCTGTACCATGCGATAGTCCAGAGATTTGGACTAACTCAGAGAATGTCGTAGGTTTCGTCTCTTCTAACATCTGCCTTACGAATTTCGTACCAAACTCTGGTATACCAAGTGTACCTGTTTTACAGTTAATTTGTTCTTCCGTTACCCCTAACGATTCCGGGCCTGAGAAAATTTTCATTACTTCCGGATCGTCTGTTGGGATTGTTTTCGGATCAATACCACTTAAATCTTGTAACATACGAATAACAGTAGGATCATCGTGTCCTAGTATATCAAGTTTCAATAAATTATCATGAATGGAGTGGAAATCAAAGTGTGTCGTTCTCCACTCAGCCCCTATTGAATCTGCCGGAAACTGAATTGGTGAGAAATCAAAGATATCCATGTAATCTGGCACAACGATAATACCACCTGGATGCTGTCCGGTTGTACGTTTTACGCCCGTACATCCTGCTACTAAGCGGTCAATCTCTGCATTTCGAATCGTTAAATTATGATCATTTGCATAACCTTTTACATATCCATAAGCCGTTTTTTCCGCAACTGTACCTATTGTACCCGCACGGTATACATAATCTTCACCGAACAGTACTTTCGTATAGTTATGGGCACGTGGTTGGTATTCCCCGGAGAAGTTCAGATCGATATCGGGTACCTTATCTCCTTTAAATCCAAGGAACGTTTCGAACGGAATATCATGTCCATCTTTCACGTATGGAACATTACATGCAGGACATTCTTTATCCGGCAAGTCAAAACCAGAACCTACAGAACCATCATTAAAGAATTCTGATTGCTTACACTTCGGACATACATAGTGTGGTGGTAATGGGTTTACTTCTGTAATTTCCATCATCGTTGCAACGAATGATGAACCTACCGATCCACGCGAACCTACTAAATATCCGTCTACTAACGATTTTTTCACAAGCTTATGTGAAATTAAATAAATTACGGCAAATCCATGCCCAATAATACTTTTTAATTCTTTTTCTAAACGCGCTTCTACAATTTCAGGTAACTCTTCACCATAAATGCTACGCGCCATTTTATAACTCATATCACGCGTCTCATCATCTGCACCTTCAATTTTCGGTGTATATAGATCATCTTTCACTGGATGAACATCACCAATTAATGATGCAATCTTTTGTGTATTCGTTACAACAATTTCTTTCGCTACGTCTTCACCTAAGAATGAAAAACACTCTAACATTTCATCCGTTGTACGGAAATGTACAGGTGGTAATGAATGTCGGTTTAACGGATTGGCTCCGCCCTGCGAACTGACTAAAATCTTGCGATACATTGCATCCTCTGGATCTATATAATGCACGTTTCCTGTAGCAACAACTGGTTTATCTAACGTCTCACCTAGTTTTACTAAGTTAGAAATAATTGTTTTTAATTGTCCCTCATCTCGAACAAGTTCACGCTCTACTAAATGACGTAACACCTCTGGAGGCATTACTTCAATGTAATCATAGAACTGCGCAATTTCTTCTACCTCTTCAGGAGCTTTTTGCATCATCGCCTCAAACACTTCACCTTTATCACAAGCCGTTCCTACTAAAATTCCTTCACGATATTTTTTTAATAGTGACCTTGGTACTCGTGGTACACGGTAAAAGTAATTTAGGTGAGAATAGGAAACAAGTTTATATAAATTTTTCAACCCTACATCTGATGTCGCAAGTAACGTCATATGACTTGGACGTCCACGCTTATACGCATCCCCTTGCCCCATGCTATCATTTAATTGATCGTGATATTCAAATCCCTTTTCAATCACATCTTTTAACATTTTCACAAGTAAGTACCCTGTTGCTTCTGTATCATAAATCGCACGGTGATGTTGCGTTAATTCAATATCAAGCTTTTTACACATCGTATTTAATCGATGGTTTTTCATTTCCGGGAATAAGAATCTTGCAAGTTCTAACGTATCAATAACAGGATTATTCGTTTTTTCTAGTCCAGCCTTTTTAAAACCTACGTTAATAAAGCCCATATCAAAACTTGCGTTATGAGCAACAAGTGTATGGTCGCCCATCCATTCTTCAAACTTTTTAAACACTTCGTCCACTTCTGGTGCATCCGTTAACATATCATCTGTAATACCTGTTAATTCAATAATCGTCGCAGATAATGGTTGATGTGGATTTGCGAAAGATTCAAAGCGGTCAATAATTTCGCCACCTTTTACTTTTACAGCCGCTAACTCGATAACAGTATCATATACAGCTGATAAACCTGTCGTCTCAACGTCGAAAACAACATAAGTTTCCTCTGCAAGTAAACGATGCGCTTCGTTATATGCAATCGGTACACCATCATTAACTAAATTCGCCTCTACACCATATATAACTTTAACCCCAGCCTTTTTACCCGCAGAATATGCCTCTGGGAAAGACTGCGCAACAGCATGGTCTGTAACAGCGATTGCCTCATGTCCCCATTTACCTGCTTGGGCAACAAGTCTAGAAACAGGAGTAACAGCGTCCATTTGGCTCATCGGTGTGTGAAGATGCAGCTCTACACGTTTTTCACCTTCTGGCGCTTTATCTTTACGAGACGGTCCTGTTATTTCATTTATATCATTTGCAATCATTACTAAATCTCGAACGAATGTATCATTTTGAACAGAACCACGCGCTTTCACCCACATTCCTTTTTTCAAGGATTGCAGCATTGGAATATCTTCTTTGTCACGCGAGAACATTTTGATCATAATTGAATCCGTATAGTCTGTTATTTTTAAAGTTAATAACGTACGGCCACTACGTAGCTCTTTCGTTTCTACATGGAAGACATACCCTTGAACTGTTTTTCTTCTTTCTTCATCTTGAATTTCTCGCATCGGTGTAATCTCTTCATCCGGCTTAATAAGATATCCGAGTACAACCGGTCCTTCATGCACAACGCTACTTTCTTCAGCTTGCTTCTTTGCCATCTCTTCCATAGCTTGTATAACACGTTCACGATCTTCTTGCTGCGTTTGCTCACGAAACTTTTGCATTTCTTCTGTATTTTGCTGTATATGTGTGTCTAACTGAAAACGCGGGAATCCAAAAGTTTCGTATTGATCCCCTACTGGTTTCGCAACGTTTTTCTTTAAAGCAGTAGATTCCAGCTCATTATTCACATTTATTAGCAACTTCACTCCATTCACCTGCGGAAGCTGCTTTTTTAAGTAAGCAAACATAGGTGAAAATGTAATTCGTTCCGTACAAAGTGGCCAATACGCCCTCACTTCTTCTTCTGTAAATTGTTTATTCTCTGTTTCTAATGCAAATGTTGTTCTTGCAGTATGAGAAAATGATTGCTTAAGCTTTGTTTCTAGCAATTCATATAATTCTGTAGGCAAAATTCGTGGCACTTGTAAATCAAAATGCCAACTTTTATTCGTTTTATCAATAACGAGCCTTTCAATGCCACCACCTTGTAAATATTGATTTATAAGGTCGTCTGGTATTTGCAACTGCTGGAGCAAAATTTGAAATCGCTCTTGTTGTTCATTTGTTAAAGACATAAGCACTCTCCTTCCATTTGCTATTATAAATTGAAACGTACTACAAAGAAAGATTTCTCCCTTCTTCTTTTACAAAATACGTTTACAAAGAAAGAGAAGGTACCTCATTACGAGGTACCTCTTCTTATTTTAAAATATTTGCAATATATGTTTGAAGTTCTTCTACTTTCACTTCTTCAGACTCGCCTGTAGCACGTACTTTCACTTCTACAATACCTTCGTCTGCTTTTTTACCAACTGTCACGCGAACTGGAAGGCCGAATAAATCTGCATCTGCAAATTTAACACCTGCACGTTCTGCACGATCATCTAGTAATACTTCGTACCCTTGCTCTTGTAATGAGTTGTAGATGTTTTCACCCATTTCACGTTGCGCATCAGATTTCATATTTACTGGAATTACATGCACATGGAACGGTGCAACAGCTTTTGGCCAAACTAAACCGTTCTCATCATTAAACTGCTCTGCGATTGCTGCCACTGTACGAGATACACCGATACCGTAACAACCCATAATAAGTGGTTGTGTTTTTCCGTTTTCATCTAGGAATGTTGCGTTCATTGCTTCACTATAACGAGTTCCTAATTTGAATACATGGCCAACTTCAATTCCGCGTGCGAAAAGAATTGTTCCATTTCCATCTGGAGACTGGTCTCCTTCTTGAATAAAGCGTAAATCTGTATATTGACTTACTTTAAAGTCACGTTCTGGATTTACATTTACATAATGGAACCCTTCTTCGTTCGCTCCTGAACATCCGTTAACAATTGATGCTACAGCATGGTCTGCGATAATTTCGATATCACCTGTTACACCAATCGGTCCTAAAGAACCAACTTCACAGTTTAATAACTCTTTCACTTCTTCATGAGAAGCAAGCTCAACAACTGAAGCGCCGTATACATTTTTCACTTTTACATCGTTTACTTCATGATCACCACGAACAAGTACAACTACTAATTTCTCATCTACTTTAAATACCATAGACTTAATGCACTTGTCAGCTTCAATGTTTAAGAATGCAGATACTTCTTCAATTGCTTTTTGATCTGATGTTGCTACTTTTTCAAGTGCCTTTTCTGCTTCATCACTCTTCGTATACGTAGCTACCACAGGAGCCATTTCGATGTTTGCTGCATAATTAGATGTATCAGAGTATGCAATTGTATCTTCACCAACTTCAGATAATACCATAAATTCATGCGTATCTTTTCCGCCCATTGCTCCAGAGTCAGCAATAACTGCACGGAAATTCAAGCCACAACGAGCAAAAATGTTAGAGTATGCTTTGTATAAGCGATCGTATACTTCATCTAAACTCTCTTGTGTAGCATGGAAAGAGTATGCATCTTTCATTAGAAACTCTCTTCCACGTAATAAACCGAAACGAGGTCTTTGTTCATCACGGAATTTCGTTTGAATTTGGTACAATGTTAACGGTAATTTTTTATATGATTTCACTTCATCACGTACAAGATCCGTAATTACTTCTTCATGTGTCGCTCCTAATGCGAATTCACGAGCGTTACGATCTTTCATACGCATTAATTCAGATCCGTAAGAATACCAACGGCCTGATTCTTGCCATAATTCTGCAGCTTGCATCGCTGGCATTAATAATTCTACAGCTCCTGCGCGCTCCATTTCTTCTCGAACGATACGTTCTACTTTGTGTAGTACTTTTAATCCAAATGGTAGAAAACTATAAATACCAGAAGCATTTTGACGCATAAAACCTGCACGAAGTAATAACTGATGACTCTTAATCTCCGCATCAGCTGGAACTTCACGTAATGTAGGACTGAATACCATACTTTGTTTCATTTATTCGCACCTCTTCATTTTACTCTTACACGCAGTAAAACCCCTCACCTCGAGTTAGGTGAGGGATTTTATTCTACGAGCTCTATTTCATTATAAGTTTCACTTTATTTTACAAGAAAAACTTACGAATGTCATTCCAAGTTACAACTAACATAAGTAACATTAATAATGCAAAACCAATAAAGTGAACCATTCCTTCTTTTTGGCGGTCAATTGGTTTCCCTCGTAACGCTTCAATTAAGAAGAAGAACAAACGTCCACCGTCTAAAGCAGGGACTGGTAGTAAATTAAATAAACCAAGGTTAATACTTAAAACTGCTGCTAAACTTAATACACGCGTAAATCCATAATCTACGACTTGATCTGTTAGATTATAAATTCCTACTGGACCTGACAACTCATTAATAGAGAATTGACCAGTTACTAATTTCACAAGTGAATCAAAAATTAGTTTTGTCCATTGGTATGTTTGTTCAAATCCTGATTTAATAGAACCCATTACTGTTTTCTCTACTGGAGAGTAAACACCAATTCTACCTACTTCGTCTTTTCCTTCTTTATCGAGTGTTGGCGTTACTTTTACATTAAACTGTTCATTATCACGCTTTACTTGTAACGTAATTTCTTTATTTGGGTTTCCACGTACAATGGTAACAACATCTTTCCATGTACTTGTGTTTTTCCCATCGATTGCTTGAATTGTATCATTTTCTTTTAATCCGGCTTGCTCGGCTGCACTATTCTCCATTACTTTTCCGACCATTGGCTTGTCAACAGGAACACCTTGTACAAATCCAAGAATCACAAAAATAACAAATGCTAAAATGAAGTTCATTGCAGGACCTGCAAAGATTGTTAAGGCACGTTGACCCAATTTCTTGGAGCCGAATTGCCTATTATACGGAGCAATTTGTATTTCTTCACCAGCAGTAATAATACGAGCCTTTTCATTCACTCGGAATGTTTGAAGCTCTTCCTCGTACTCTTCATAGCCCGAAATTGTTAAATTATGCTCTAAATCAGCTTGTTCGACTTCAATGACACGAACATTTGGATACTTTTCATATCCATCAAAAACTAATTTCGCAACTTCGTCTTTTTCATTTAATACAAGGCCAACCTTTTTTCCAGGCTTTAACTCAACTGTGTCTGCATCCTCGCCAGCCATTCTTACATAGCCACCAAGGGGCAGTAATCGAATCGTATACACCGTTTCATTCTTTTCAAATGAGAATATTTTCGGACCAAAACCAATCGCAAACTCACGGCATAAAATACCTGCTCTTTTTGCGAAATATAGATGCCCTAGCTCATGGAAAAATACGAGTGCACCGAAAATTAATATAAAGGCAATCGCTGTATTCAATTCCATACCACCTTTGCTAAATTTGTTCCATCACAAACCGTCTTGTGGTTGCATCAATTTCCAGAATTTCCTCTAAGCTCGGACGTGCAATGACATTGTGATGGTTCATTGCTTTTTCAATGAGGTCTTCCACTGTTAAGAAACCAATTCTCTTTTGTAAAAACGCTTCAACAGCTACTTCATTCGCTGCATTCATTACAGCTGGCATACTTCCACCTGTTTTTCCAGCTTCATACGCAAAACGCAAACAACGGAAACGTTCTTGGTTCATTTTCTCAAAATGCAATGTTCCCATTTCCCATAAATTTAACTGCTTTGTGTCTGAAAGAGGTAATCGATCAGGATATGTAAGTGCGTATTGAATTGGTACTCGCATATCAGGTGAACCAAGCTGTGCCATCACACTACGATCTTCAAATTCAACCATAGAATGAATAATACTTTCTTTATGTAAAACAACATCGATTTGCTCATAAGGGATACCAAAAAGCCAATGTGCTTCAATTACTTCTAGCCCCTTATTCATCATTGTAGCAGAATCAATTGTAATTTTCGAACCCATTGACCAGTTTGGATGTCGAAGCGCATCTTCTACGGTCACATGATGCAATTCATCTCTCGTTTTATCACGGAAACTTCCACCAGAAGCCGTAATAATTAGTCGAGAAATTCTTTTTTCATTTTCACCATTCAAGCATTGAAAAATAGCTGAATGTTCACTGTCTACTGGAAGTAACGAAACATTATGTTTTCGTGCTGCTTCCATTACAAGATGCCCTGCGGTTACTAACGTTTCTTTGTTTGCAATTCCGATTGTTTTTTTCGCCTCAATTGCACGAAGTGTTGGTAACAACCCTACGCTACCTACAACAGCATTTACTACAATCTCTGCATCTGGATGTAATGCTACTTCTAAAAGCCCTTCACTACCATATACAATTTTTGTATTACCAGAGACAGCTTGTAATTTTAAAACATCTTCCTCTCTTTGCACAGAGACAATTTGCGGAGAAAATTCTTGAATTACCTTTACTGCGTAGTCAATATTTTTCCCTACAGAAAAAGCAACGAGACGGAATTGGTCTGGGTGCGAGCGTAATACATCTAAAGTTTGTGTACCAATTGATCCGCTTGCACCTAATAAACTAATGTTTTTCATGACTCCAACCCCTCGTTCATTTATTAATTGTATTGTAATAAGAAGTAGAGAATTGGTAAAACAAATAACCAACTATCTGTTCGATCTAATATACCACCATGTCCAGGTAAAATTGTACCTGAATCTTTTACGCCATAATGACGTTTAAATGCAGATTGTACTAAATCACCAATTTGTCCAAAAATAGAAATGATAATTGTCAACACAATTAAAATCCCTACATTAGCCTCAACTGGGAAGAACATATTGTAAACAAGTGCCACAACAATCCCACAAACGATGCCGCCTAATGAACCTTCAATCGTTTTATTCGGACTAATTTCTGGCCATAATTTTCTTTTTCCTAATGCTTTCCCTACGAAATATGCGCCTGAATCGGTAGCCCATATAACAAATAATGCGCAAAACACATATTTAATTCCTAAAATTCTCGTTTCATTCAAATATAAGAATCCCATTGCAACATATGTTGTTGCCATTAGTAAAAAGGAAGCATGGTCAAAAGTAAATGTATTCTTAGAAAGGACTGTATATGATAAAAGTAATAAAACAATCACAAATGTGATTTCTAATTTACCTAATCCAATCCAAGTAAACAGTTCTGATGCACTGCTTGGAATTAAAATAACCCATAATAATACTGCAGCTAAAACTGTTGGTATTGAAATAAGCGTAAGCTTATTCATACGAATTAATTCATATAAACCTATAGAAGCAAGTGCATACACTAAAACCGTAAAAGGCACGCCACCGTAAATTACGATGGGAATGAATAGCGCGGCAGCAACCACTCCAGTAATAATTCTCTGTTTCACTACCAAACCCTCTCTTTCTACACGCCTCCGAATCTGCGCCCTCTATGTTGAAAGTCTGTAATCGCATTTAGCAAATGTTCCTCGGTAAAATCTGGCCAATACACATCTGTAAACCAAAACTCCGAATATGCAATTTGCCATAACATGAAATTACTAATACGTAGCTCTCCGCTCGTACGAATTAACAACTCTGGATCAGGTAAAGAACTCGTCATTAAGTAGGAAGAAAGCATTTCTTCACTTACATCTTCAACACGAATTTTTCCTTCCTCACTATCTTTCACCATATGTTGCACAGCAGAAACGATCTCATCTCGACTTCCATAGTTTAACGCGAAATTAAGAATTAATCCCGTATTCTCTTTCGTATCTTCCATGGCCTTTTCCATCGCTCTGCGTGTATGCGTAGGAAGACGATCTTGTTGTCCTATCACTCGGACTTGTACGTTCTCTTCAATCAATTCTGGTAAAAATGTACCTAGAAATTCTTCTGGAAGCCTCATTAAATAGTCAACTTCCTTTTTCGGTCTTTTCCAGTTCTCAGTTGAAAAAGCATAAAGAGTTAACACTTTCACATTAAGTTTGCTTGCAAATTTTGTGATTTTCTTTACAACTTGCATGCCTTCATGATGTCCCGCAATACGAGGCATCGCTCTCCTCTTTGCCCATCTTCCATTACCATCCATAATGATGGCAATATGTTCTGGGATGTATCCTTTTTTCACTTTTTCAACGAGATGATCAAACGATGCGACCTTTTTACTTTTAAAAAAAGGAAAGTTTTTAAACATCATTCATACCCTCCAGCAAGCAGACGTATGCCTAAAAGTGTAAAAAGACCCCCTTAAGAAGAGGGTCATATTTGCGAAGGTATCGCTATTACACTTCCATGATTTCTTTTTCTTTGTTTTTTGCGATTTCGTCAACTTTTGCAATATATTTATCTGTTTCTTTTTGGATATCTTCAGTATATCCTCTTAAATCATCTTCTGTAATATCGCCAGCTTTTTCAAGCTTCTTAAGATCATCGTTACTGTCACGACGTACGTTACGAACAGCAACTTTTGCTTCTTCAGCATATTTTTTCACAACTTTTACAAGATCGCGACGACGCTCTTCTGTTAATGCAGGGAATGCAATACGAATTACAGTTCCATCATTAGAAGGATTTAAGCCTAAATCTGCTTTTAAGATTGCTTTTTCAATATCACCGATAGAAGTTTTATCATAAGGTTGAATTACAAGTAAACGTGCTTCTGGAACTGTAATGTTCGCTAATTGCACAACAGGTGTTGGTGCACCATAGTAATCAACTTGTACCTTATCTAATACAGACGAGCTTGCACGACCTGCGCGAACTGTTGCCAATTCACGAGAGTAAGCAGCAACTGCTTTTTCCATTTTTTCATTTGAAGACTTCAATACTTGTTGTCCCATATTTATTTCCCCCTTACAACTGTTCCGATATTTTCGCCTAAAACGGCACGTTTAATGTTACCTTTTTCCATAACCGAGAATACAATTAATGGAATATCATTGTCCATACATAAAGAAGAAGCTGTTGAATCCATTACACCTAAACCTTCTTTTAATACATCTAAGTAAGTAAGTGTTTCGTATTTCGTAGCTGTTGGGTCAAGAGATGGATCTGCATTATATACGCCATCTACATTGTTTTTCGCCATTAAGATAACGTCTGCTTCGATTTCCGCTGCACGTAGTGCTGCCGTTGTATCTGTAGAGAAATATGGGTTACCTGTACCTGCTGCAAAGATCACAACACGTTTTTTCTCTAGATGACGAATTGCTTTACGACGAATGTAAGGCTCTGCTACTTGACGCATTTCGATTGAAGTTTGAACACGAGTTTGAATTCCAATGTTCTCTAGGCTATCTTGAAGAGCTAATGAGTTCATAACTGTTGCTAACATACCCATGTAATCTGCTCCAGCACGATCCATTCCCATTTCACTTCCGATTTTTCCACGCCAAATGTTTCCGCCACCAACAACAACAGCAACCTCTACATCAAGTTCTGCAATTTCTTTCACTTGTTCCGCAACTGATTTAATAACAGACGGGTTAATTCCAAATCCTTGTTCGCCAGCTAACGCTTCTCCGCTTAGCTTTAATACGACACGATTATATTTCGGTTTACTCATAATGAACCTCCAATTGCTTACATCTTTATTTTAAAAAAGGGAACACAATGTGTTCCCTAATCTTTATTAGTTGCTACCTTTTACTTGGTTCATTACTTCTTCAGCAAAGTTGTCTTCGCGTTTTTCGATACCTTCACCAACAGCGTAGCGAACGAATCCTTTTAATGTTCCGCCTTTAGACTCAACGAACTGGCGAACTTTCATATCAGGGTTTTTAACGAATGCTTGGTCAAGTAAGCAAATTTCTTCGAAGAATTTGCCTAGACGGCCTTCAACCATTTTTGCAACGATTTTTTCAGGCTTGCCTTCGTTTAAAGCTTGTTGTGTCAATACTTGACGCTCATGCTCAACTTCTTCAGCTGTTACAGCATCGCGGTCGATGTATTTAGGGTTAACTGCTGCGATGTGCATTGCTACATCTTTAGCAGCAGCTTCGTCAGTAGAACCTTCAAGAACTGTTAATACACCAATACGTCCACCCATGTGTAGGTAAGCGCCGAATGCATCAGCATCAGTTTTTGATACGATTTCGAAACGACGAAGTGTAAGTTTTTCACCAATTTTAGCGATTGCTTCGTTGATGTGCTCTTCTACTGTTTTGCCGCCTTCGATTGTTTGAGCCATAGCTTCTTCAATGTTAGCTGGTTTGTTAGTTAATAAGTGTGCAGCTAATTCTTTAATTAATGCTTGGAAACCTTCGTTTTTCGCAACGAAATCAGTTTCAGAGTTTAATTCTAAGATTAAACCTTCGTTACCGTTTGTTTCGATGAAAGTTAAGCCTTCAGCAGCGATGCGGTCTGCTTTTTTAGCAGCTTTTGCAATACCTTTTTCACGTAAGAAGTCAATTGCTTTCTCCATGTCGCCATTAGTCTCAGTTAAAGCTTTTTTGCAGTCCATCATACCTGCGCCTGTTTTTTCACGAAGTTCTTTTACCATTTGTGCAGTGATTGCCATATTTTTCATCCTCCTAAAATATGTATTTATACCTTTTATAAAGGTGTTTATACCTTAAAAAAGGTGATAAAAGGCCGAACCCCTTATCACCTTTCCAAATTTGTTACGCAGTAACAGTTTCTTCACCTTGTTTTGCTTCAAGGATCGCGTCTGCCATTTTAGATGTAAGAAGTTTTACAGCACGAATTGCATCATCGTTTGCTGGGATAACGTGATCGATTTCGTCTGGATCACAGTTTGTATCAACGATACCGATGATTGGAATGTGTAATTTGCGTGCTTCAGCAACTGCAATACGCTCTTTACGAGGGTCTACTATGAATAATGCACTTGGAAGACCTTTCATATCTTTAATACCGCCTAAGAATTTCTCAAGACGCTCTAACTCTTTTTTAAGTTGAACAACTTCTTTCTTAGGAAGTACTTCGAAAGTACCATCTTCTTGCATTCTTTCGATGTCTTTAAGACGCTTGATACGCTTTTGGATTGTTTGGAAGTTTGTTAAAGTTCCACCTAACCAACGTTGGTTAACGAAGTACATACCAGCACGAGTTGCTTCTTCTTTAATAGCTTCTTGTGCTTGTTTTTTAGTACCTACGAATAAAATGTCTCCACCTTCAGCAGCGATGTCGCGCATCGTTCTGTAAGCTTCCTCAACTTTTTTCACAGTTTTTTGTAAGTCGATGATGTAGATACCGTTACGCTCTGTGAAAATGTAACGCTTCATTTTTGGGTTCCAACGACGAGTTTGATGTCCGAAATGAACACCAGCTTCAAGCAATTGCTTCATAGAAATTACTGACATAATATAGTTCCTCCTAAATGGTTTTTGATATCCTCCGTTTACTTCATCTCTAAGCGAAACTACAAACGTAGCACCAACACTTAAATCAGCAAACGTGTGTACTTTGTACTGACACCACTGCTTACTATATCATACTGAAATATTACAATCAAGTCGAAAATGCGAACAATGTAAAACTTTCTTTGTTCACACTCGAATTCTAGTATTACCAACCTGCATTTCTTTTAAGCAAAAAAGTGAAATTCAACTCATAGCTTTTCCAAAGAACACGATTATGACGCTTTTTACAGACACCATTAATCTTTTACACACAAAAAACTCTCCTCAAAAAACGAGGAGAGTTTTATAAATTAGTTTGTTTTTAATTTAGCAAGTTCCTGTAGAAACTTGTCGTTTAGCACTTTAATGTATGTTCCTTTCATACCTAAAGAGCGAGACTCAATAACACCAGCACTTTCTAATTTACGTAGTGCATTTACGATTACAGAGCGAGTAATTCCTACGCGATCAGCAATTTTACTTGCAACAAGTAAACCTTCTGTTCCATTTAATTCTTCGAAGATATGCTCGATTGCTTCTAACTCACTGTAAGATAATGAGCTAATCGCCATTTGAACAACAGCTTTACTACGTGCTTCCTCTTCGATTTCTTCTGCTTTTTCACGTAAGATTTCCATACCTACTACAGTTGAACTGTATTCAGCAAGGATTAAATCATCGTCTAAGAACTCTTGACCAAGACGAGCTAACACTAATGTGCCTAGACGCTCACCACCACCAACGATTGGTACGATTGTAGTTAAACCTTGACCGAATAATTCTCTATTTTCTACTGGGAATGCTGTGTAAGCACTGTTTACATCTAAGTTTGAAGATGTTTCTGTAATGTTGAATAAGCTTTGCGTGTACTCTTCCGGGAATTGACGCTCTGCAAGCATTTGTTTCATACGCTCATTCTCAATTTGTTGGTGAATTGCATAACCTAGTAATTTACCACGACGACTTACTACGAATACGTTCGCTTCAATTACTTCACACATTGTGTCAGACATTTCTCTAAAGTTTACAGGCTTTCCTGCTGCGCTCTGTAATAACGCATTTAATTTTCTTGTTTTTGCTAATAATTCCATTTCAAAAGTTCCTCCTACATGTTACTTACATATTTTTTCATCACTTGGAAACTAGGGCGAGTCACCTGATGACACTATTACAAAATAAACTGGCTCACATCTTTATTTTTAGCAATCGTTGCTAATTTCTCCTCAACGTATTGAGGTGTTATCGTTATTTTCTCTAACGTAATTTCAGATGCTTCAAACGATAAATCTTCAAGGAGTTTCTCCATAATCGTATGAAGTCTTCTTGCTCCAATATTATCTGTATCCTGATTAACTTGATAAGCAATCTCAGCAATCTTACGAATAGCTTCGTCTGAAAATTCAATTTCTATACCTTCAGTCGCTAATAAAGCCATATATTGTTTAATTAACGCATTGTCAGGCTCGATTAATATTTTAACAAAATCATCTGTCGATAATTTTGTTAATTCTACTCGAATCGGAAATCTCCCTTGCAGTTCCGGAATTAAATCCGACGGTTTAGACATATGAAACGCTCCAGCTGCAACGAATAAAATATAATCCGTTTTTACTGATCCGTATTTTGTCGCAACATTCGATCCTTCTACAATTGGTAAAATGTCACGTTGCACACCTTCACGTGATACATCTACGCTATTCGACTGCTTACCAGCAATTTTGTCAATTTCATCGATAAAAATAATCCCGAGCTGTTCAGCACGATAAACAGCCTCTTGTGTAACTTCATCCATATCAATTAAGCGCTGTGCTTCCTCATTTGTCAAGAGTTTTCTTGCTTCTTTCACAGAAAGTTTACGTTTTTTTGTTTTTTTCGGCATAAAACTTCCTAATGCATCCTGGAAATTCATTCCCATTTGTTCCATACCAGTTCCTTGTAACATATCGAACATGGAAGACTGTTGCTCAGTCACTTCAATCGATACAATTTCATCTTCAAGAAGTCCTGCAGCAAGCTTTCTTTCCACATCTTGACGTTTCTTTTCGATTTCACCATCTTCCTGTGCATCAGATGTTTGATTCGAATTTTGAGCACCGCCAAATAGCATTTCTAATGGGTTTTTAAATCCAGATTGTTTCTCCGGACTCGGCACTAAAATTTCAACAAGACGTTGGTTCGCTTGTTCTTCTGCTTTGTCTTGTACTTTAATTACCATTTCTTCTTTCACGATACGAACTGACGTTTCCACAAGGTCACGTACCATCGATTCTACATCTCTACCTACATATCCAACTTCTGTAAACTTGGTAGCTTCAACCTTAATAAAAGGTGCTCCAACGAGTTTCGCCATTCGTCGTGCTACCTCTGTTTTACCAACACCTGTCGGTCCAATCATTAAAATATTTTTAGGCGCAATTTCATCACGTAGATTTTCAGCTAATTTACTTCGACGATATCGATTTCTTAAAGCTACAGCAACCGCTTTCTTCGCATCTTTTTGACCGATAATGTATTGATCTAATTTTTCCACAATTTGACGCGGAGTAAAATGTAAATGCATATAAAATGCCTCCCTTACGATTCTACAATTCTTCCACAATTATATTGTGGTTTGTATAAACACAAATATCGCCAGCAATGTCTAAACTCGCTTTCGCAATTTGCTTCGCTGTTAAATGTTCACTTGCATATTGCTTTAAAGCACGACCTGCAGAAAGCGCATAATTCCCACCAGATCCAATCGCTAAAATCCCATCATCTGGTTCAATCACTTCTCCTGTACCTGAAACAAGAAGCATAGTTGTTTTATCCATGACAATGAGCATCGCTTCTAGCTGACGTAACATTTTGTCGCCACGCCATTGTTTTGCCATCTCAACTGCAGCACGCTGCAAGTTCCCATTGTACTCTTCTAATTTCCCTTCAAACATTTCAAAAAGAGTAAATGCGTCAGCAACGGAACCTGCAAAGCCAGCTAAAACTTTCCCTTGGAAAAGTTTACGGACTTTACGAGCTGTATGTTTCATTACAACTGCATTTCCCATTGTCACCTGACCATCTCCAGCCATTGCACATTCTCCATTATGATGAACTGCAAATATCGTTGTAGCGTGGAAATTTCCCATAGAAAAAACTCCTTTATATGTTTTTATAGCTTTAAAAGCAATTTATGCCCGCGGGTGATGCTTCATGTAGACCGAACGCAATCTTTCTTTAGAGACATGCGTATAAATTTGTGTCGTCGACAAATTCTCATGACCGAGTAGCTCCTGTACAGTACGTAAATCTGCCCCTTCATCTAACATATGTGTAGCAAATGTATGCCTTAACATATGGGGACTTATCCGCATTGTCAGTGAAGCCTTCTTAATGAGTTCGTTTAATACATAGCGTACCCCTCGACTTGTTAGCGGCGTGCCTTTCGCATTTAAAAATACCATATGAGAGTGTTCTTCAGTTTTGTGAGCCAACTGTTTTCTCCCGTTCTCTATATAAGTAATTAAAGCATCTTGCGCATAGCTTCCGAACGGAATATACCTTTGTTTTTTTCCTTTTCCCATTACTAAAATTGTTCCCACCGCGAAGTCAATATCGGTAAGTTGTAAATTGACACATTCACTCACACGGATTCCAGTCGCATACATCAACTCTAATAAAGCTTGATTCCTTTGACCTAGCGGTGTTTCCGTATCAGCAACTTCAAATAATTCCTCTAATTCTTCAGCATATAAAAACTTTGGGATTGACAATTCTTTTTTGGGGAGTGACGCAAGTGCAAACGGATTATCTTTCCGATAACCTTCACGCATCAAAAAACGATATAAACTTCGTAAGCTTGATACTTTTCTTGCGACAGATTTACGGGCTAACTTTTCATCGTGCAACGTCGTTAAGTACAAACGAACATCCGCGTATGTAACATCTAAAAAAGAGGATATGCCTTCTCGCTCCATAAATTGCACAAAATGTTCTAAATCATTTTGATAACTTGCAATTGTATATTTTGAATAATTTCTTTCAATTTGTAAATATCCAACGAATAATTGTAACAATTTCTTCACATTCACACAATTCACCTCAATAAAGGCTACTAAATCGTATCACAACTTAGTAGCCTTTGCAAGAAATTTAACTAAATATTTACAAAATTTTGAATTGTTTCTAAAGCGCGTGTTGCATATGCTTCATTTCGTTCTGCTTTCCTCTTAATTTTCTTCTCTAACGGTGCAAACAAACCGAAGTTTGCATTCATTGGCTGGAAGTTTTTCGCGTTTGTCGCAGTAATATAATTCGCCATACTTCCCATTGCAGTTACAGGCGGTAATACAACCGGCTCTTCACCTTTCACAAGTCGAGCAGCGTTAATACCCGCTAGTAATCCTGATGCCGCCGATTCAACATATCCCTCTACTCCAGTCATTTGGCCAGCGAAGAATAAATCATCACGTTGTTTATATTGATATGTTGGACGAAGCAAGTTAGGTGAATTAATAAACGTATTACGATGCATTACACCATAACGTACAATCTCTGCATTTTCCAGTCCTGGAATCAACTGTAACACTTCTTTTTGTGGTCCCCACTTTAAATGCGTTTGGAAACCTACGATATTGTATAACGTTCCTGCTGCATCATCTTGACGTAACTGAACAACAGCATATGGCGTTTTTCCTGTTTTCGGATCTTCTAATCCAACAGGTTTCATCGGTCCAAATACTAGCGTCTGTCTTCCTCTACTTGCCATAACTTCTACCGGCATACAACCTTCAAAGAAAATTTCTTTTTCAAATTCTTTTAAAGGTACTGTTTCAGCAGCAATTAATGCCTCGTAAAAACGGTCAAATTCCTCTTCCGTCATTGGGCAGTTTAAATATGCAGCTTCCCCTTTATCGTAACGAGACTTTAAATATACTTTATTCATATCAATGCTATCTTTCTCAACAATCGGTGCTGCAGCATCATAGAAATAAAAATAATCTTCACCTGTTAATTCTTTTAATTGTGCAGCAAGATCAGGAGACGTAAGTGGACCTGTCGCGATAACAGTAGGCCCTTCTGGAATTTCAGTAATTTCTTCATTCATCACAGTTACGTTCGGATGTTTTTTCACATACTCTGTTACCTTTGCCGCAAATTCATGACGATCTACAGCTAAAGCTCCTCCTGCTGGTACAGAGCACTCATCAGCTGCACGAATAATAACAGAGTCCATTAAACGCATTTCTTCTTTAATAACACCAACAGCGTTTGTTAATGTGTTTGCGCGAAGCGAGTTACTGCATACTAACTCTGCAAATTTATCTGTGTGATGAGCTGGCGTTTGCCTTACTGGTCTCATTTCATATAATTTCACTTGGACACCACGTTTTGCAATTTGGTAAGCTGCTTCACTTCCTGCAAGACCTGCGCCAATGACGTTTACTACTTGTGTTGTCATATTTATCACCTTTCCTTTTCTTCCCGAAAAAAATGTGAGCAGTTACGCTCACATTTGTTGTTCTTCTTCATAATCACACGAAATACATTGTACTTGCACGCCTTTTTTCAACTTCTTCTCTACAAGCATACCTTCGCACTTCGGACATTTACGACCAATTGGTTTATCCCAAGATACAAAGTCACACTCTGGATACGTACCGCATCCATAGAAAAGACGTTTCTTTTTATTACTACGGCGTTCAATAATTTGACCTTTATCACACTTCGGACAAGTAACACCGATTTCTTTCACAATCGGTTTTGTATTACGACAATCTGGGAAATTCGAACAAGCCATAAATTTCCCGTATTTACCCATTTTAAAGACCATTGGGTGATCACACAATTCACAGTCTTCCCCAGCTGGTTCATCTTTAATTTCCACTTCACGCATTTCTTTTTCCGCTTTTTCTAAACGCGGTTCAAAGCCTACGTAGAAATCATCAACAATTTTTACCCAATTCGCATTTCCTTCTTCTACTTCATCAAGACTTTGCTCCATGTTAGCAGTAAATTCAATGTTAATAATTTCTGGGAAAAACTCTAAAATAAGTTCAATTACTATTTCACCAAGTTCAGTTGGAACGAAGCGTTTATTATCCAAACCTACGTATCCACGTTTTTGAATCGTTTCAAGTGTCGGTACGTAAGTCGACGGTCTTCCAATTCCAAGCTCTTCAAGTGTTCTTACTAGACGAGCCTCTGTATAGCGCGGCGGAGGTTGTGTAAAGTGTTGCTTCGGTTCTAAATCCTTCGAAAATACCGTTTCCCCTACTTCTAAAGGTGGCAACATTTTATCCTTTTCTTCAGCCCCGTCATCTTTCGACTCTACATACACTTTCATAAATCCTGGAAACTTTACAACCGATCCACTTGCACGGAACTGAACATTGTTATTAATGAGTCTAGCTGTCACAGTATCCATTATAGCAGACGCCATTTGACTTGCAACAAATCGCTCCCAAATCAGTTTATACAACCGAAGTTGATCACGACTTAAGAAACTCTTTAGTTCCTCTGGCCTTCTCATTACCGAAGTAGGACGAATTGCCTCATGCGCATCTTGCGCGTTCGACTTTTTCGTTTCTTTCTTCTTTTCTGTCCCTATGTATTCCGCACCAAACGCCTCAGTAATGTAAGTACGCGCCTCTGTTTGAGCTGTTTCTGAGATACGTGTTGAGTCAGTTCTCATATACGTAATAAGACCTACAGTCCCTTGCTTTCCAAGATCTATCCCTTCATACAATTGCTGCGCGAGCATCATTGTTTTCTTTGCTCGCATGTTTAACTTACGAGCTGCCTCTTGTTGCAAGGAAGATGTTGTAAACGGTAATGCAGGATTACGTTTTCGCTCTTTTCGCGTTACATTTTCAACTGAAAACGCATTATCTTTCATCTGTTCAATTATTTCATTCACTTGCGTTTCATTCGTTAATTGAACTTTTTCACCATCTACACCGTAAAAACTTGCTTCAAATGTGTCTTTCCCTTTCACAAATTCTGTCTTAATTGTCCAGAATTCTTCAGGCTCAAAGATTTGAATTTCTTTTTCACGTTCGATAATTAAACGAACTGCTACAGATTGTACGCGTCCTGCACTTAATCCTTTTTTTACTTTCTTCCATAATAAAGGACTAATATTGTAACCAACAAGACGATCTAGTATACGCCTTGCTTGCTGTGCATCTACTAAATCCATATTAATCGCACGAGGATGTTTAAATGATTCTTTTATTGCATCTTTTGTAATCTCATTAAACACAACTCGGCAATCTGATTCAACGTCCACATTTAACGTATTGGCTAAATGCCAAGCAATCGCTTCCCCTTCGCGGTCTGGATCGGCCGCGAGATAGACTTTCTTTGCTTTTTTGGCCGCTGATTTTAAATCTTTTAAGACGGGACCTTTACCACGAATGGTAATATACTTCGGGGTGAAGTTGTTCTTTACTTCTATCCCCATTTGGCTTTTAGGTAAATCGCGAACGTGTCCCATAGACGCGACAACTTTGTATTTTTTCCCTAAATATTTCTCAATGGTCTTCGCCTTAGAAGGCGACTCCACGATTACGAGGTAATCTGACATGCTAGTGCCTCCTTAAGAGGTGGATTCAAGTCTTCATCAATCTTATTGATTTCTCTTGTTTTTGTCAATCAAGAATGAATATACCATACAGTGCCTATCTACCATTTGTCAATAATTGTTTAATAAAAACATAAAAATATAAAGTTAATTTAAAACTTCTTCCAAGATATCTTCTGCATTTCTTACTAGTTTTGCTCCTTGTTGAATCAGATGATTCGTTCCTGATGCACTATCTATAAATATAGGTCCAGGAAGTGCAAATACCTCTCTATTTTGCTCTAAAGCAAGGTCCGCAGTAATAAGTGTTCCACTTCTTGATTTCGCTTCTACAACTAAAACACCCTTACTTATACCACTAATAATCCGGTTCCTTTTTGGAAAATACCATTTTTTCGGTGCATAGTGCGGCGGATACTCTGTTAATAACAATATATATTCATTCCACGTTTCATATAAATGTCTATTCTCTTTTGGATACATATACGATAATCCATGTCCTAGTATTGCAATAGTCGGGCAATGCCGTCTTACTGTAATTTCATGAGACATTGTATCTATCCCTCTTGCAAACCCACTGACAATAAGCCATTCCCTTTCTAATAATGGGTGTAAAATAAATTTTAAACTCTCATGTCCATATAAAGTCGGTTCTCTAGTTCCAATAACCGCCAATTTATTCGATTTATTGAGAAAATACTTCTCTCCTTTTCCATATAATACAAATGGGGGATCTTGTATTTCACGTAATAATTGTGGATAATCTTCATCCCATATAGTCATATAAAAAATTCGATTTTTCTCTAAATAAGATATATATTGCGAGAGATTTGAACTTTGAAGAAAATTTACTAATTCTGAAGATTTTTTCGAGGATATTCCAGTGTAGTATTCCATTTGTTTCGTATTAAAAGTGTATATTCCCTTCAATTCAGGATCGACATATAGTAGTCTTTCCATCGCCTTCCAATGATCTGCTAAAAAATAATGAAGATGTAATAATCGTTCTCTTTTCATCTTAATTCTCCTTACCCATAATTTTTATTATGTAAACAAGAATTGCGTAAAAAGACACCTTCAAGCAAGAAGGTGTCTTTCAACAGATTAGTAGTTTTTACAAGTCTCAAATAGCCCTTTTTCTTTTAAGACAGAGATTAGCGTTTCGCCCATAACCGCTGGAGTTTCCGCTACTTTAATACCACAAGCTTCCATCGTTTTAATCTTTTCTGCAGCAGTTCCTTTACCACCAGAAATGATTGCACCAGCATGGCCCATACGTTTGCCAGCAGGCGCTGTTTGGCCACCAATGAAGCCTACAACAGGTTTTGTCATATTAGCTTTCACCCATTCAGCCGCCTCTTCTTCCGCTGTACCACCAATTTCACCAATCATAATTACAGCATGTGTTTCTTCATCTTCATTAAATGCTTTTAACGCATCTATAAAGTCCGTACCGTTAACTGGGTCCCCGCCGATACCTACAGCAGTAGATTGGCCAATACCTTCTTGTGTTAACTGATGTACAGCCTCATACGTTAATGTACCAGAGCGAGATACGATACCTACATGGCCTTTTTTATGAATGTACCCTGGCATAATACCAATTTTACATTCATCAGGCGTAATAACACCAGGACAGTTTGGTCCAAGTAAACGTGTATGTTTACCTGCCATATATCTCTTTACATTTACCATATCTAATACAGGAATACCTTCAGTAATACATACTACTAAATCGATTTCTGCATCAACTGCTTCCATAATTGCATCAGCCGCAAAAGCGGGTGGAACGTATACAACTGAAGCGTTTGCGCCTGTTGCTTTCACTGCATCTTCTACAGTATCAAATACTGGTACACCTTCAATATCAGTGCCACCTTTACCTGGCGTTACACCACCGACAATTTTCGTACCGTATTCAATCATTTGTTTTGTGTGGAATAAACCTTGAGAACCTGTAATACCTTGAACAATAACTTTTGTATCTTTATTAACTAATACGCTCATTTTTCTCCCCCGCTTTCTATTAGCCCACTAGTGAAACAATTTTTTGTGCACCGTCTGCCATAGATTCTGCTGCAACAATATTTAAGCCAGACTCATTTAAAATTTTCTTACCTAACTCTACGTTTGTACCTTCAAGACGTACAACTAAAGGCAATTCAAGACCTACTTGTTTCGTCGCTTCAATAACACCTTCTGCGATAACATCACACTTCATAATGCCACCAAAAATGTTAACGAAGATACCTTTTACATTTTTGTCAGAAAGGATAATTTTGAATGCTTCTGTAACTTTTTCAGCTGTTGCACCGCCACCAACATCTAAGAAGTTAGCTGGATCGCCATGGTAATGTTTAATGATATCCATTGTAGCCATCGCTAAACCTGCACCATTAACCATACAACCGATATTTCCATCTAAAGGAATGTAGTTTAGGTCATATTTAGAAGCTTCAATTTCTTTTGAATCTTCTTCATCAAGATCACGAAGTTCTAAAATGTCTTTATTGCGATATAAAGCATTAGAATCAAAGTTTAATTTCGCATCTAATGCCATAACTTTACCGTCACCTGTTGTAACAAGTGGATTGATCTCCGCGATAGAGCAATCTTTTTCGATAAACGCACGGTATAAGCCCATCATAAACTTCACAGCTTGTCCTACAAGCTCTTTTGGAATATTGATGTTAAACGCGATTCGGCGCGCTTGGAAGCCTTGTAAGCCTACTGCTGGATCAATATATTCTTTAAAGATCTTTTCAGGTGTTTGCTCTGCTACTTCTTCAATTTCTGTTCCACCTTCTTCAGATGCCATTAAAACAACTTGAGAAGTTGCACGATCTAAAACTAGACCAACATAATATTCTTTTTTAATATCGCAACCTTCTTCGATAAGTAAGCGTTTTACTTCCTTACCTTCAGGACCTGTTTGATGTGTCACAAGTGTAGTTCCTAAAATGCTCTCTGCATATGTACGAACTTCTTCTAAATTTTTTGCAACTTTTACTCCGCCAGCTTTGCCGCGTCCACCAGCGTGAATTTGTGCTTTTACTACACATACATCCGTTCCTAATTCTTTCGCTGCTTCTACAGCTTCTTCTACTGTAAATGCAACCTTCCCGTTCGGAACGCTAACCCCATAGCTTTTAAGGACTGCCTTACCTTGGTACTCATGGATATTCATGGTCCCATCCTCCCCTGTTTTCCTGTTTTACTCGAAAAGTTTTTAAATGTTTAAAAAACATTACATTGCCATTGTATAAGATGATTGGCACGCTGTCTACAATAAAGTGTCAGAAAACTGAAATCGCTTTATTCTTTTTTAAAAATAATAATGTTCATATACCAAAATAAAAAAATAAGCTGCATATTCGCAGCTTATTTGTGAATCGTATCTTTAATTGGTGCAAACGATTTGCGATGTTCTTCTAATACTCCATGCGCTTCAATCGCTTCTAAATGTTGTTTTGTGCCATATCCCATATGTTGTTCAAATCCATATGCAGGATACTTTTCTCCAAGCTCTTTCATCATACGATCTCTCGTTACTTTCGCAATAATGGATGCAGCTGAAATAGAAATACTTTTCGCATCACCTTTAATAATGGATGTTTGCGGAATTGGTGTAGGAAGTTTCATCGCATCAATTAATAAATGTTCTGGTGCACAAGATAAATTCGCAACAGCATCTAACATCGCTTGTTTCGTCGCTTGATAAATATTTATCTCATCAATAACTTGTGGTGATACAATTCCAACTCCAATTGCAATTGCTTGTGCTTTAATTTCATCATAAAAACGCTCTCGCTTCGCCTCACTCAGCTTTTTCGAGTCATTTAACCCTGGAATATAAAAATCTTCCGGAAGGACAACAGCTGCCGTCACGACAGGCCCAGCTAGCGGCCCACGCCCTACTTCATCTATACCTGCAATAAATGTGAGCCCTTTTTCACGTAATGCAATCTCATACTTGGACATTTCGAAAAACTTTTCTTTTTCTTTCTGCGCTAACTCTTTTTGTTTATGCCACTTCAAAATGAGCTTTTGTACCCCTTTTCGCTCATCTTTCATTAATATTTGAAAGCGGTCGTCCTCTTCACTCATAATTTTTTGCAGTAAATGTTCCGCTTCTTGAATAGTCACTTTTTGCATTCACGCACACTCCTTTTATATACAAAAAAGAAAAGACGTACAAACGCACGTCTTATACTTCTTCTACTTTTTCAACACCTTCTACTTGCTCCGCAAACTCTTCTGGTGTTTCAAACGTCATTTTCCCAAGTTTCCCACCACGAAGCTCACGAAGTATAAGCTCAGATGTTTTATCATAATCAATCATTCCGCCGCCCATTAAACAGCCTCTATTTTTTCCAATTGCATCGAATAACTCCACAATATCTTCTGGAATTTCATTTAAATTATATCGATCTTTCAAACGTTCTGGATAATGTTTTTCCATAAAACGTAAAGCGTAAACAGCAACATCTTGTAAATTTAAAATTGAATCTTTAATTGCGCCTGTTGTCGCTAAACGAAGACCCACTAATTGATCTTCAAATTTAGGCCATAAAATACCCGGTGTATCTAACAGTTCCATTTCCTTCCCAACTTTAATCCATTGTTGAGCTGTTGTTACACCAGGACGATCTCCTGTTTTAGCAATATTTTTCTTCGCCAACTTATTAATTAACGTAGATTTACCAACATTCGGTATACCTACAATTAATGCACGAATTGCTCTCGGTCTAATACCTTTTGCAACCATTTTATCAAATTTTTCTTTCACCAACACTTTACAAGCCGCTGCAATTTCCTTCATACCTTGTCCAGCTTGTGCGTTAATTGAAATTGCCATTTGGCCTTTTTCTTTAAAATATGCAATCCACTGCTTTGTTAAACGATCATCTGCCATATCCGCTTTATTTAAAACAACAAGCCTCGGCTTATGTGTAATAATCTCATCGATCATTGGATTTCGAGAAGATAAAGGTAATCGAGCATCTACAAGCTCAATTACAACATCAATTAACTTTAATTTTTCTGTTACTTGGCGTCTAGCCTTTGCCATATGTCCCGGGAACCATTGAATTACCATGTTGCCACCTTCTTTTTCTTTTATTTCACAATACGAGCATCTTTTAACGGCCAATATAGTATATTTGCTTTTCCAATCACTTGGTCCATTGCAATTGTACCAATCGAACGGCTATCTTTACTAAAACGACGATTATCGCCTAAAACAAATAATTGACCTTCTGGAACAGTTTTCTTCCCTGTCATTTCTTCAAGAGTAAAATCATATGTAAGCGGTCCGTCAGCAATTTGTTTTTTTTGCTTGTCTAAATACGGCTCCTCATAAGCCTTTCCGTTAACATATAGTTTATCATTACGATACTCTATTTCATCGCCTGGCAGGCCGATAATGCGCTTAATATAATCTTTATCTTCCGTTGCTCGGAATACGATAATATCAAATCGTTTCGGATCTCCTATGTGATAACCAATTTTATTGACAATCATTCGATCGCGATCATGTAAAGTAGACGCCATCGATACTCCATCTACGAGAATTGGAGCAAAGAAAAACTGTCTAATAACACCCGCTAATACAACAGCAATCAAAATTGCTTTGATCCATTCCCAAAGTGAACTCTTTTCTTTTTTCATGCATTTCCCCTCCACGATTATGTAAGCTGCTCGTATTATATCAAAATTTTATATAGATTGGAAAAAGGGAGCTTGTGTATTTACAAGCTCCCATACATGTCTTATCGAATTTCTTTAATACGTGCTTTTTTACCGCGAAGGTTACGTAAGTAGTATAACTTAGCACGACGTACTTTACCACGACGAAGTACTTCAAGTTTCGCGATTCTTGGCGTGTGAACTGGGAATGTACGCTCAACACCTACACCGTAAGAAATCTTACGAACTGTGAATGTTTCACTGATTCCGCCACCACGACGTTTAATTACAACACCTTCGAAAAGCTGAATTCTTTCACGAGTTCCCTCAACTACTTTTACGTGTACACGTAAAGTGTCTCCAGGACGGAATGAAGGAAGGTCAGTTTTTAATTGGCCTTGAGTAATTTCTGCGATTAATTGTTGCATATTAAATTCTCTCCTTTAAACAGATGCTCTTATAAAGTCTTAATAAATTACAGCGGAACATCGTTAATACGGCCACTGATTTCAGTAGCACAAGTGTTATAATAGCATATTGCTAGGACTGTTGCAATAGAAAATATATCAAGCCCTTACTTGTCTTCTTTAATTTGTTCTAGCCATTTCGCTTCTTGCTTAGATAATTTTCGTTCTTCCAGTAAATCCGGTCTACGCGTGTACGTACGACGTAGTGATTCTTTGTGTCGCCATTCATCAATATTTTTATGATTTCCTGACATTAGTACATCCGGTACCTTCATACCACGAAAATCAGCTGGACGTGTATAATGAGGATGTTCTAATAAACCTGTACTAAACGAATCCTCGACTTGTGAAGCATGATTTCCTAGCACTCCTGGGAGGAGACGCACGACACTATCCGTAATAACCATAGAGGCTAACTCTCCGCCGGTTAATACGTAGTCACCGATAGAAATTTCATCCGTTACGAGATGCTCACGAATTCGTTCATCGTACCCTTCATAATGACCACACACAAAAATAACATGCTCTTCTTCAGCAAGTTCTTCTGCCTTCTTCTGCGTAAAACGCTCTCCTTGTGGACACATTAGGACAACTCTCGGTTTACGGTCTGTTTCCTTCGTTAACTCTTCCACTGCATCAAAGATAGGCTGGGGGGTTAATACCATCCCAGCGCCACCACCATACGGATAATCATCTACGCTATTATGCTTACTCGTTGTATAATCGCGGAAATTGACAACACGAAGCTCTACCGCTTCTTTTTCTTGCGCTTTCTTTAAAATTGAAGATCCAAACACACCCGTAAACATATCTGGAAACAATGTTAAAATGTCAATTTTCATTATAATAGCCCTTCCATTACATGAATGGTTACTAATTTATTCTCAATGTTAACTTGAAGTACAACATCATCAATATAAGGAATTAATAGATCTTGACCTTTTGGACGTTTAATTACCCAAACATCATTTGCACCAGGAGATAAAATTTCTTTTATTGTTCCTAACGCTTCTCCTTCTTCCGTTACAACACTGCAACCAATAATTTCATGGTAGTAGTATTCGCCTTCAGCTAGTTCACCTAACTGCTCTTCTGGTACTTTTATTAAAGAACCTTTAAACTTCTCTGCTTCATCTACATTGTTGTATCCTTCAAATGTTAATAGATCAAATGTCTTATGTTGACGATGAGAAGTTACTTTCACTGGAAGGTAGTCTGTACTTTTCTCATTACTTATGTATAACGTGTTTCCTACTTTATATCGCTCTTCTGGAAAATCAGTACGAGAAATAACACGTATTTCTCCTCTTACGCCATGAGTATTTACAATTTTCCCTACGTTAAACCATTTTGTCATAAATAGTATGTCACCCCTGGTTTCTATATAAATTAAGCATCTCCATTTCACATATGGAACATGCAACTTCTCTTTAAATGTTAAAAAAGGGAGAGGAAATAACTCCTCGCCCTTTTTACGTTTATTGAATTTCCAGTGTTACTTTTTCATCATTATGATGTCCCACTGAATACAAGAGCATTCGAATTGCTTTCGCAACTTTCCCTTGCTTTCCAATGACTTTTCCAACATCCTCAGGATGTACAGTTAATCGATACTTTATCTCTCCGTTGTAAAGTTCCTGTGTAACTTTTACATCTTCAGGATGATCGACAAGAGGCTTGACAATCGTCTCGACTAACTTCTTCATAGTCATTGCCTCAATTACTTACCTTGTTTAGATAAGTGGAATTTCTCCATGATACCTTGGTTAGAGAATAAGTTACGAACTGTATCAGATGGTTTAGCACCATTTCCTAACCATTTTAATGCTGCTTCTTCGTTGATCTTAACTTCAGCTGGTTGAGCAACCGGATTGTAAGTACCGATTTCCTCAATGAAACGTCCGTCACGAGGAGAACGAGAATCTGCAACAACTACACGATAGAAAGGAGTTTTTTTAGCTCCCATACGTTTTAAACGAATTTTAACTGCCATTTATAAAGCACCTCCGAATTTATTTCACACAGATAATTATATTAGCAAAAAGACTATTGCTTTGTAAAGTATTTTTTCTTAACAGAGCCATCTTTTTTCCTTACATGAATGGAAACTTCAATCCACCTAGTCCTTTTTTCTTACCTTTTTGCATTCCCGTCATCGTTTTCATCATCTTTTTCATATCATCAAATTGCTTGATTAAACGATTGATTTCTTGTACCGTTGTACCGCTACCTTTGGCAATGCGCTTTTTGCGACTAGCATTGATTATTTCCGGTTGTTCTCGCTCTAATTTAGTCATAGAACGAATAATTGCCTCAATATGCCCAATTTGTTTTTCATCAACTTGCGCATTTTTCAGCCCTTTAATTTTATTTGCACCAGGAAGCATTCCTAACAATTCATCAAGCGGTCCAAGTTGACGCACTTGTCCAAGTTGTTCTAGGAAATCGTCAAGCGTAAACGAAAGCGTACGCATTTTTTGCTCAAGTTCTTTTGCTTTCTCTTCATCAACTGTAGCTTGCGCTTTTTCAATTAATGTTAAGACGTCTCCCATCCCTAAAATACGGGATGCCATACGCTCTGGATGGAACGCTTCAATCGCATCTAGTTTTTCACCCATACCAGCAAATTTAATCGGTGTATTTGTTACCGCCTTAATAGATAATGCCGCACCACCGCGCGTATCACCATCTAATTTCGTTAATACAACACCTGTTAAACCTAACTGTTCATGGAAACTTTGTGCAACATTTACCGCGTCTTGTCCCGTCATCGCATCGACAACAAGGAAAATTTCATCCGGTTTCGCAACTTCTTTCACTTTCGCTAATTCATCCATTAGTTCTTCATCAATATGCAGGCGACCTGCTGTATCAATTAAAACATAATCGTGATGATCTTCTTTTGCTTTTGCAATCGCTTGTTTCGCAATTTCAACAGGACTTACTTGATCTCCTAAAGAGAATACAGGCATGTCCAATTGCTTCCCTAATGTTTCAAGCTGTTTAATCGCTGCTGGACGGTAAATATCCGCTGCAACAAGCATTGGTTTACGATTATGCTTTTTACGAAGCAAATTCGCAAGCTTACCTGTCGTCGTTGTTTTACCCGCACCTTGCAGACCAACCATCATTATAACAGTCGGTGGCCTATTAGCAACAGCAATTTTGCTTTGCTCTCCGCCCATAAGTTCTGTAAGTTCTTCCTGTACGACTTTAATTACTTGTTGTCCAGGTGTCAAACTTGTCATTACATCTTGTCCGACAGCACGTTCAGACACACGCTTTACAAAATCTTTTACTACTTTAAAGTTAACGTCCGCTTCTAAAAGAGCTAGACGAACTTCTCTCATCATTTCTTTCACATCGGCTTCAGAAACTTTTCCTTTGCCGCGGATTTTTTGCATTGTCTGTTGAAGTCGGTCGGCTAATCCTTCAAATGCCATATTGCCGCCCTCCTAATCTAATTTTTCGATAGCTTCAACAACTTGTTTCATTTCTTCATTCACATGCTCTTCTTCGCTGATTAGCTGTTTTAGCTTTGCAACAAGTCGCTGTCGCTCTTGAAACTTTTGAAGTAATACTAATTTATCTTCATATTCTTCAAGCATCGCTTCAGTCCGTTTAATGTTATCATACACGGCTTGGCGACTTACATCAAATTCTTCCGCAATTTCACCAAGAGATAAATCATCTAGATAATAAAGCGACATATAACTTCTTTGTTTTTGCGTTAACAACGATTGATAAAAATCAAATAAATAGTTCATTCTCGTTGTTTTCTCGAGCATGTTGGATCATCCTTTGTTAAGTGATTTCCCTTTACATGAATTAGTTTACATGGAGTACAAAAGAGTGTCAAGTTTTTTTCTTAACATCACATATTTTTATAGAAAAAGAAGCGGAAAATACCGCTTCTTTCACTTACACTTCTTCTGTTTCTACTAAGTTCGCAAATAAACCATACACATATTGTTCTGGATCAAACTGCTGCAAGTCATCCATTTGCTCTCCTAATCCAACGAATTTCACCGGTACATCCATTTCGTTACGAATCGCTAATACAATACCACCTTTAGCAGTTCCATCTAACTTCGTTAAAACAATACCAGTAACATTCGTTGCTTCACGGAATGTCTTCGCTTGACTTAAACCGTTTTGTCCTGTTGTTGCATCAATAACAAGTAATACTTCGTGAGGAGCCCCCGGTACTTCACGCTCAATTACACGCTTCACTTTCTCTAACTCTTTCATTAAGTTTACTTTATTTTGTAAGCGTCCTGCTGTGTCACATAGTAATACGTCTACTTTACGTGCTTTCGCGGCTTGTACAGCGTCATACATAACCGCCGCTGGATCAGATCCTGACCCTTGTTTAATCACTTCTACACCAACGCGATCGCCCCATACTTCTAATTGTTCAATCGCTCCTGCGCGGAATGTATCTCCTGCCGCCAATAGGACAGACTTACC
Organism: Bacillus sp. MMSF_3353; assembly: GCF_030733445.1. Classification (NCBI taxonomy): domain Bacteria; kingdom Bacillati; phylum Bacillota; class Bacilli; order Caryophanales; family Bacillaceae; genus Bacillus; species Bacillus sp. MMSF_3353. The sequence continues at coordinate 824,653 of NZ_JASHJA010000001.1, read as the reverse complement.
TTCTGATTTGAATTTATGTGCTAGTTTACCAATCGTCGTCGTTTTCCCTACGCCGTTAACACCGACAAATAAAACAACTGTTAATTGATCCTCTTGCATATTAATTTCGTTACTAAACTCACTGTCGCCTTTGTAAATTCCTACTAACTTTTCTGAAATAACAGCTTGTACTTCTTTTGGATCTTGGATGTTACGACGTTGCACTTCTTCTTTCAATTGATCAATTAATTCCATTACCGTCGAAACTCCGACATCTGCACCAATTAAAATTTCTTCTAATTCCTCAAAGAAATCTTCATCTACTTTACGATAACGATAAACTAAATCATTTACTTTATCTGCAAACGAATTTCTCGTTTTTTCTAATCCATGTTTAAATTTCTCTGTTACCGTATCTGTTTGTTTTGAAATTTTTTCTTTTAATTTTTTAAAAAAACTCATACTGTCCCATCCTTCCTAATTACTTGCAACTAGTTCTTCTCCATCATCCAAACGAACCGAAACAAGTTTAGATACCCCTGACTCTTGCATTGTTACACCGTACAATACGTCAGACTCTTCCATTGTACCTTTTCTATGTGTAATAACAATAAACTGTGTCTCATCACTAAATCTCTTTAAATACTGCGCAAAACGGGCAACATTCGCCTCATCAAGAGCCGCCTCTACCTCATCTAATACACAGAATGGGACTGGGCGCACTTTTAAAATACCGAATAACAGCGCAATTGCTGTTAAAGCACGCTCCCCACCAGAAAGTAAACCTAAGTTTTGCAGTTTCTTCCCTGGCGGTTGCGCTACAATATCAATACCAGTATTTAATAAGTCCTCTGGATTCGTCATGACTAAATCCGCTCTACCGCCTCCAAATAATTCAGAGAATACCGATTGAAACTCCATTCGAATTCCTTCAAACGTAGTAGAAAAACGTTTTTTCATTTCTTCATCCATTTCGGTAATAAGTTGGTGCAATGTCGCTTTCGCTTCTTCTAGGTCATCTTTTTGCTCTAGTAAGAATGTATGACGCTCTGCTACACGCTCATACTCTTCAATTGCCCCTAAGTTCACTGTGCCTAGCTCTTCGATGGATAATTTAATTAGTTTCACCTTTTTACGTGCATCCTCTGCAGGCATCATCATTGTATACTTCAGTTTTGCTGCTTCAAATGAAATCGTATATGTTTCACGTAAATGTTGTAATCTATTTTCTAACTCTACATCAAGTCGGTTTATTTTTACTTCTTGATTTTTCAGCATCTCAAGAATGTATTTATGTTTACCTGTTGTTTCTTTCAGATTACGTTCTAAATGTTCTACTCTCTCTTGTAACGATACGCGTTGTTCACGACGAGAGCGAATTAACTCTGAAGTTTGATTACGATCATATGCTTTCTTCTCAATCATATTCGTAATCTGTTCTTCACCACTTGAATTAGATGTCATTTCTTGTTTTAAGAATGCTAAATCCTCTTTCGTTTTGACAAGCGTTGCATCCGTTTCTTCTTTTTCCTTCGTCAATCGTTCAACTTTTTCTTTTTGATTAGATAAGCGTTGTTGCTTTTCAGCCGCCAACACTTTTAACTCAGTCATTTCTTTTTGCACTTTTTCCTTCGAAGAATGCTGCTCACTTTTTTGTTTTGTTAAAGCGACAATTTTGCTATCTAATTCCGTAATCTCCGCTTGAAGCGTTGCTAAAATCTTTTCTAGCTCTTCTTTACGTCCTTGTATTTTCACTTGATCTTGTAAGAATCCTTCAATCTCTAAATCGTAAATAGATAAACGATCATTAATACGATGTTCTTCTAATTCTAAGCGACTAATTTCTTCTCTTAATTTCTGTTCATCTACACGCTCTGCTTCTACACTTTGCCTTAGTTCCCGTATTTTCACTTCTTTTTCTTGAATCTCTTGCTTTACTGCTTTAACAAAGTTTTCTAACTTTGTCGTTTTTTCTTCCATATCAGTTAACTTGTTCGTCCACTCTTCTAGCTCACGTTGACGTCCTAATAAAGAAGATTTCGCCTGTTTTACCGCTCCACCAGTCATAGAACCACCAGGGTTCACTACATCACCTTCGATTGTTACAATGCGATAACGGTATTGCAATTGTTTCGCCAACTCATTCGCCCCACGTAAATCTTTCGCAACAATAACAGTACCTAATAAATTTGAAACTACATTTTCATATTTATTGTTATATTGCACAAGTTCTGCCGCCACACCTACAAACGATGGGTGTTGATTTACAATACGTAATTGTTCAAATGATAACGATCTACTTTTAATAACAGCTTGTGGTAAAAACGTTGCTCGTCCATGTTTATTTTGTTTTAAAAACGTAATTGCATTACGAGCATGTTCTTCTTTTTGTACGACAATATGCTGCATCGCTGCACCTAGAGCAATTTCCATTGCAATTTCATATTCTTTCGGTACCGTTAGCAGTTCTGCAACAGCACCCTCGATACCTTGCAACCTATCTTCTCTAGCTTTTAATACTTCACGTACCCCTTGATAGAAACCAGAGTAATCCTCTTGCATCTCTTCTAGCATTTCTTTTCGAGAACGTGCCTGTTGTACAAATTGATACGCTTGATACAGTTTTGTTTCATTTTCACTATACTGCGTCTTGCATTTCCCAAGTGCCGCTTCTGTCTTTTGTATATTCGAAAGGATACCAGCTACTTTTTCTTTCACTTGTTCATAACTTTCCACAAGTTTCGTCTTTTTCGCTGTAATTTCCATGCGTATTTCTACATATTTCGCATTTTCTTCATCGAGGCGTTCATTTTTTGAGTTTTGTTGTTTAGATTGTTCTTCAATCATAGATAACTCATTACGATGACTAGCTTGTTGATTTAAAAGTTCAATATAGTCACCTTTTAAATTCTCAATTTGTTCCTCTAAATTGTCAGCAAAAGTTGCAAGCAGTAGCTCATTATCATGCAATTTCGTCTCCAACTCTTTTACTTGATTTACAAATTGCATCAACACTTCTGTACTGGATTCAATTTCACCATCATAACTTGTAGCTTTCTCTGTTAATTCAACAATTAACTGTTCGAGTTGTGCACAATGCGTCGTTGCATTTTGTTTTCTCTCTTTTAATAACTCACGCTGTCCTTCTAACTTTTCTAGCTCTTTACTAGAAAGAAGCAGCACTTCTTGTAAGGAATCTACAGACTCATCTACTGCTTGTAATTGTCCTCGTAATTCCTCAAGCTCTTCTTCACCTTTTTGTAAATGCGTTGACATTTTAGCTTCTTCGTTTTTATTATGCCCAAACTGATTTCGAAGCGCTTCCCATTTCTCATGTAATTCTTCAATTTCATGTACAATAAGCGCCGCTTCTACTTTCTCTAATTCTTCTTTTTTCTCGAGATAATCTTTCGCAATAGAAGCTTGTCTTTCTAAAGGTTCTACTTGACTACTTAATTCGTGAATGATATCTTGTACACGATTTAAGTTTTCTTGTGTGTCTGCTAATTTCACTTCAGCTTTCTTTTTACGAAGTTTGTATTTCAGCACTCCCGCAGCTTCTTCAAATACACCACGACGTTCTTCTGATTTACTACTTAAAATCTCTTCAACTTTCCCCTGGCTAATAATCGAAAAAGCTTCTCTTCCCATACCAGAGTCCATAAATAAATCGATAATATCTTTCAATCTACATGATTGTTTATTAATATAAAAATCACTATCACCAGAACGAGATACACGACGCGTTACACACACCTCATTATATTCAATCGGTAAACGTTGATCTTCATTATTTAAAGTTAATGTTACTTCAGCAACATTAACTGCTCTTCTCGTATCACTGCCTGCAAAAATAATATCCTCCATCTTTGCACCACGTAATGATTTTGCAGATTGTTCACCAAGTACCCAGCGAATCGCATCAGTAATATTACTTTTCCCACTTCCATTAGGTCCTACTACGGAAGTTACACCTGGGACAAAATCAACAGATACACGCTCAGCAAAAGACTTAAACCCTGCTATTTCTAATCTTTTTAAAAACACGAAAGGCCTTCCTCCTATTCTCCGTTGTTATAACTGTTGTCTATACAAAAACAAGCTATTATACGGATTTCCCTTCCCTTTATTCACAAACAAAAAGAAAGTTTCATTCTATGCATAAGGAATCCCCCTCATTCAAAGGGGGATTCCTTATAGTTGTTCTTTTAATTTTTTCAATGCTTCTGCAGCAGCTTGTTGCTCTGCTTCTTTTTTCGACTTGCCACTACCAAGACCTAAAGCCACGTTATTTAACGTAACACGTGACACAAATTCTCGATTGTGGGCCGGTCCTTTTTCCTGCAAAATTTGATACTCAATATTGCCACTACCATCACGCTGAATCAACTCTTGTAATTGACTCTTATAATCCATCACATGAGAAAAAGCACCTTCATTAATTTTAGGGTATACAATTTCTTTTAAGAAGCCCCATACTGTTTCTAACCCTTGATCAAGATAAAGGGCACCAATAAACGCTTCAAAGACATCCGCTAATAAAGCTGGTCGTTCACGTCCACCTGTCATTTCCTCACCTTTTCCTAATAAAACAAGGCTACCAAATGACAACTCGTTTGCAAAACGAACAAGAGATGGTTCACATACAATAGCTGCACGTAGTTTCGTTAACTCTCCTTCGCTCATTGTCGGATATTTTTGAAACAGATACTGTGACACAGTAAGTTCCAATACTGCATCTCCAAGGAATTCGAGACGCTCATTGTCTTCATGCGGTTTTTTTCGATGCTCATTCACATACGATGAATGCGTAAATGCTTGAATCAATAATTTTTCATCTGAAAACGTAATACCTATCTCTTCTTGAAATACTTTAAACGCTTCACGATATTTTGTTTCGTATTTTTTTTCTCTATGTTTTCGGTACGGCATAAGTCCCTCCAGATATAAGCCGAGAAGCCCCGCTAAAAAACGGGACTTCACTTAAGCATTATAGATGACTCTCTATGTAAGTCACAGCATCGCCAACAGTAGCAATCTTTTCAGCATCTTCATCAGAAATTTCCATTTCGAATTCATCTTCCAATTGCATTACAAGTTCTACTACATCTAGGGAGTCTGCGCCTAAATCTTCTTTAAAGCTCGCAGCTGGTACTACTTCAGTTTCTTCTACACCTAAACGATCAACGATGATTTTTGTTACACGCTCTAAAACATCTGCCATTCCATTCACCTCCCCTCAAATATTATATTAAATATTGGCCAAAAAAACTAGTTGAAATCAATTCTTTTATTACATTACCATTCCGCCATCAACATTTAACGTTTGCCCTGTAATATATTTGCTTTGATCAGAAGCAAAAAACGTTACAGTATTTGCGATATCTTGCGCTTCACCAAACTGAGCTGCAGGAATTAACTTTAACATTTCGGCTTTTATATTTTCATTTAATATATCCGTCATATCAGTCGCAATAAAACCTGGAGCAATTGCATTTACAGTAATATTACGGCTCGCTAATTCTTTTGCTGATGTTTTTGTTAATCCAATTACACCCGCTTTAGCAGCAACATAGTTTGCTTGTCCTGGATTACCTGTCACTCCAACAACAGAAGCGATATTAATAATACGTCCATGACGCTGGCGCATCATGTATCGAGATACTGCCTTCGTACATAAGAATACACCTTTTAGGTTTGTATTAATAACTGTATCCCATTCTTCTTCTTTCATACGCATTAATAAATTATCTTTTGTTACACCTGCATTATTTACAAGAATATCAACTTGTCCAAATGTATCTACAGTTTGTTTCACCATATTTGTAACGTCTTCAGCATTTGCAACATCTGCTCTTACTGCAATTGCATCCGAACCTAATTTCTTTATTTCATCAACTACTTCATTCGCCTTTTGCTCATTACCAGCATAATTTACTACAACATTTGCCCCTTGTTTCGCTAAATCAATCGCAATCGCACGACCAATTCCACGTGAAGCGCCAGTTACTAATGCTACTTTCCCTTTTAACATCAGTTTTCTCCTCTCAAATTTGAAATGGTATCTTTTAATGTCTCTTCATCGTATATCGCATATGCTTTTACTGATGAATCAATTGACTTCATAAGCCCAGCAAGTACTTTCCCAGGTCCAATCTCAATAAATGTATCTACCCCTTGATTCACCATGTTTTCAATGGACGGGTACCATAAGACAGGCGAATAGAGCTGTTCAATTAGCTTTTCTTGAATAAGTGCACCACTTGTAATAACGTCTGCTGTTACATTTGCGATAACAGGAATATTCGTATCTTGAATTGTAATTTCTTTTAAGACACTTTGGAACTTCTCCGCTGCTGGCTTCATAAGCGAAGAGTGGAACGGTCCACTTACCTTAAGCGGAATTGCTCTCTTTGCACCATTTTCTTTCGCTCTTTGAGAAGCAATCTCAACTCCTTGCTTTGTTCCAGAAATCACAATTTGCTTCGTACTATTCATATTAGCGATTTGCACTGCATATCCTTCACTTGTTACTTCTTCTGTAACTTGTTTCAGCATATGTGGATCAGCACCTAAAATAGCCGCCATTGCACCTTCTCCACCAGGAACAGCTTCTTCCATATATTCCCCACGTTTTCTTACAGCATATACAGCGTCTTCAAAAGTTATTGCACCCGCTGCTACAAGAGCGCTATATTCACCTAAACTATGCCCTGCAACAAAGTCTGGTGTAATATCATACTCTTTCAAAGCTGTCAAAATAGCAAAACTCGTTGTTAATAAGGCCGGCTGCGCATTTGTCGTTAACGTAAGCTTTTCCTGCGGCCCTTCAAAAATCACTTCTGAAAGTGAATCTTGCAACACCTCATCTGCTTTCGCAAACACATTTGCAACCTCTTTATTATTCTCCGCTAACTGTTTACCCATTCCAACTGCCTGTGAACCTTGGCCCGGAAAAAGAAATGCTAGTTTTCCCATTTCAAATCCTCCTCTTATTGGAGTGGCTCTTTCTCCATTACGCTTGAAATAGTAGGAATAACTTCTTTCGCTACCATTTCTCTCGTTTGACGAATCGCACTAAATATTGATTGGTCATTGGAAGAACCGTGAGCCTTAATGACTGGAGCTTTCAATCCAAATAATGCCGCTCCTCCATACTCCGAATAATCCATTTTATCTTTTAATACCATAAGTTTTGGCTTTAATACCGCTGCTGCTAATTTGCTCGTAAACGAACTCATTAACTGCTCTTTTAACATAGAAAATAACGCAAGTGCTGTTCCTTCTAATGATTTTAGCGCTACATTCCCTGTAAAACCATCACATACAACAACATCTGCTACACCTTGCAATAAATCTCTTGATTCAACGTTCCCAACGAAATTAATTGGGGCATCCTTAAGCATTGCAAAGACTTGTTTTGAAAGCTCGTTCCCTTTGCCATCCTCTGTTCCAACGTTCAAAAGTCCAACGCGAGGATTTTTAATTCCTCTTACTTTCTCAGCGTATACAGATCCCATTACTGCATATTGATATAAATGAATTGGTTTTGCATCAACGTTCGCTCCAACATCTAACATAACAAAACCTTCTCCATCAACCGTCGGCATTGTAGGGGATAAAGCTGGTCGCTCAATTCCTTCCATACGACCTACAACGAACAATCCAGCCGCCATTAAAGCTCCTGTACTACCAGCTGATATACAAGCATCCGCTACGCCGTCTTTCACTTGCTGCGCTGCTAGTACCATTGAGGCTTGTTTTTTTCGACGAACGGCTCTTACTGGTTCATCTGTCGATTCTATTTTTTCATCTGTATGAAGTATAGTAATTCGTTCTTCACTCGTTAAGTATTGACGAATTTCCTCTTCTTTCCCTACTAACGTAATATGTAAATCAGAATATTCCTTAATAGCTTTCATTGCTCCTAATACGACAGCCTTTGGAGCATGATCGCCGCCCATTGCATCTATTGCGATTTTCATAAGTTGTTACCTTCCTCACTATAATTACTAGATCGATACATTTCAAAAGTGCCTGTAAAAACAAGTTCTTCTCCAACAAAGCTACGCACTTTGACAACGGTCCGTCCTTTATCATTCTCTACATCTTCAACGCGCGCTTTTGCAACAACACGCTCTCCTAATTTTACAGGACGAATGTATCGAATGGTAGACTTTGCAGTTAAAGCTAATTCTTCATCAATAACCGCAACAGCTAGTGAGTTTGCTTGTGCAAACAAATGATGCCCACGGGCAATCTGATTTCTTTTAAATACGTGTTCTACCTTCACTTCAAAGATAGAAATCGCATGTCTATCTAATTCTATATCGATAATTTCTCCGACAACCTCTTCTAACGGTAAAGATTTCACATCTTCTTCATGTTGCTTTGTAGCTACATGTTTAATTCTTTCTCTTAATTCAGGAATAGATAATTCCATACGGTCAAGACGTACGGTTTGTATACTCACTTGAAATTTTTCTGCTAAATCTTCATCCGTAATAAAAGGATTCGTTTCTATTGTTTGTTGTAATAATTGTTGTCTTTCTTTTTTACTTCTTCTTTTTTTCATACCGCACCATCCATTTTTATGACTAGGTACTAACAGTAGTATATAATCATTAAAAGTAGAATGCAACAAAAACTTTCGTTGCCTCCCTTTAATCGAGCTTCTCTCCTTGGAACACACCTGTCCCGTCAAGATAAGTACGCAGCGAAGCATACTGATCATTATGCCAAAACGCTTCTGATTCTACTAGTAACGCCGCATCTTGTCTAGCTGTTTCTAACGCTCGATAATCATGTACCATATCAGCAACCTTGAATTCTGGTAAACCACTTTGCTTACTTCCAAAGAAATCTCCAGGACCTCTTAACTCTAAATCTTTTTCTGACAATACAAATCCATCATTCGTTTCGGTCATAATACGCATTCGCTCTTTTCCCGTTTCCGATTTTGGATCCGCGATTAATAAACAATATGATTGTTCACTACCACGCCCAACACGTCCCCTGAGCTGATGGAGCTGCGATAAACCGAAACGCTCTGCATCATAAATAACCATTACAGTCGCATTCGGTACGTTCACACCTACTTCAACAACTGTTGTCGACACAAGAATTTGCACTTTATTTTCACTAAATTGTCCCATTATGTCTTCTTTTTCTTGAGATGAGAGTCTGCCATGCATTAATCCGACTTGACATTTCCCTTGATAATGATGAGTCAGCATACTATGTAAGTCAATCGCATTTTGTACATCAAGTTTCTCAGATTCTTCAATAAGGGGACAAATAACATATGCTTGTCTTCCTTTTTTTATCTCCTTCTCCACAAAACCGAGAACTCGATCTAACATATCATGTTTTGCCCAGTATGTTTCAATTACCTTTCTACCAGCTGGCATCTCATCGATTATAGAAACATCCATCTCTCCAAATGCAGTAATTGCTAACGTACGCGGAATTGGCGTCGCCGTCATAAATAAAACATCCGGACTTTCACCTTTCTCCCTTAAAACTCGTCGCTGCGCTACACCAAATCGATGTTGTTCATCAGTAATAACGAGACCTAACCTATGAAAGATAACTTCATCTTGAATTAAAGCATGTGTTCCAACAAGGATATCTATTTCTCCTTGTTCTAATTTTGCCAAAATCTCTCGACGCCTTACACCTTTAACAGAACTGGTTAACAATTCAACATTCATACCAAAGTGCGAGAACGTCTCTGCAAGCGATTGATAATGTTGCTCTGCTAAAATTTCTGTAGGAACCATTAAAGCACCTTGATAATGTGCTAACTTCGCTGCATAAAGGCCAATCGCTGCAACGACTGTTTTCCCAGAACCTACATCACCTTGCAACAGACGATTCATCCGATAAGGAGATGTCATATCTTTCATAATTTCATCTACTACCCGACGCTGTGCACCAGTTAATGGAAACGGAAGTGCATCAATAAACTCTTGCAATTCTGCTGAAGGAATTTCTTTTTTCGTCCCTTTCGAATTTTCCCTCTCCATTTTCCGTAATGTTTGCATTTTTAGCTGAAATAAGAAAAACTCCTCATATACAAAACGGCGACGTGCTTGTTTTAAATCTTCCTGTCCTGCTGGAAAATGCAACGCCCGAAGCGCTTCATAACGCGGCAATAATTTATATCGACTTAGCAATCCATCAGGTAACACTTCAACTATAGATTCTCCATACTCCTTGAACGCTTGGGCAATAAAACGGCGCATCTGTTTTACTGTAAGTTTCCCTTTCACTGAGTATACAGGCTCTACTTCTTGTTGACGTACAACTGGTCCAAAATGAAGCTCTGATACCGCAATAGTTTGACGGTGCTGATCCCATTTACCAGTAATCGTTACTGTTTCATTTAAATTTAACTTCTGCTTATAGTACGGCCTATTAAAGCATACAGCTGTAATTAAATAACGACCGACGAGGACACGAACCGTAAGACGCGACTTCTTCTTCCCATAATATTGCAGTAAAGGAGCACTATGAACCTTTCCCTCAACTGTTACACGTTCATCGTGCTTTACTTCAGCAAGATCTTTCATCGCATAATCTTCATAACGGTACGGAAAATGTTCTAATAGATGAGAAACTGTATAAATCCCCATCTCGTGTAGTAATTCAGATGTTTCTCCTCCGATTCCCTTTACATCCGTAACAGGAACTTGTACAACTTCATTCAAGATTCTCACGCTCCGTCACATTATTTTCTTTGATTCATTCATACTATTGACATCTGTAATCGCTCTCTTTCACCCTATATATTCTATCATAGGCATTCTTAGAGAAACTACTCAAATCCCTCATAAACAATACGAAAGAAAAGAGCCTCACTATTAGCAGCAAGGCTCTTTTTTATCTTCAATATGCTAGCCTTTTGAATAAAAACTAGTAATAAACTTCATATTACTACTTCTTACCCATTAGCAAGTAAGTAATCCATTTATTTTCAAAACGAATTTCTTCTTATTCTACAGAGAAGATGAACGAATACACCGGTTGGTTTCCAGCATGTACTTCTACTTCTGCATCTTCAAAATTCTCTTCTACAAATGCAACTAACTCAGCTACTTCTTCGTCAGTTGCATCTTCACCTTGTAGAATCGTTACAATTTCAGAATCTTCATCAATAAGTGCTTCTAGTAATTGCTTTGCAGCTCCTACTTTTGCAGCATTTGTTGATACAATTTTTCCATCTGCAATACACATGAAATCATCTTTTTGAATCGCTACACCATCAATTTCCGTATCACGTACAGCATACGTAATTTGACCGGTTTTCACATGAGATAAAGCTTCTTTCATGTTTTCTTCGTTCTCTTCTAACGTTCCAACTGGATTAAATGCTAACATTGCAGCCATACCTTGAGGAACTGTTTTTGAACGAATTACAATCACTTCTTGATCCACAACTGACGCTGCTTGTTCTGCTGCCATCACGATATTTCCGTTGTTCGGTAAAATAATGATTTTTTCAGCATTCGCTTCTTCAATCGCCTTCACAATATCCTCCGTACTTGGATTCATCGTTTGGCCACCTTCGATAACTTTCGTCGCGCCAATGCTCTCAAATAAAGTTTTGATACCAGATCCCATAGCAACAGTTACGATACCGTACGGTTGTTTCTCTTTAGACTGGCTAGTTGGCTCAGGCATCATAGTAGGCTCATCTAATAAAGCAGTATGCTGTTCACGCATATTTTCTACTTTAATCTTAATTAAACTACCATAGCGTTGTCCATAATTCATAGGATCTCCAGGATGTTCCGCATGAATATGAACCTTAACAACCTCATCATCTGATACAACAAGTAGTGAATCTCCGTACACACTAATATCTTCACGGAATTTTTGTTCAGAGAAATTATGTTCTTTCATTTTTTCAGGCTCTAATTTCACCATGAATTCCGTACAATATCCATACTTAATATCTTCTGTACTCAATTGGCTTTGTACACTACGGTGATGTTCTGCGCGTACCATGTCATTCATAGATGGTTGGGCAGACACATTAGAAGAAATCGTTTCTCCTTTTAAGTCAGCTAAAAATCCTTCGTATACAACAACAAGACCTTTACCACCGCTATCTACAACGCCAACTTGTTTTAATACAGGTAATAAATCCGGCGTACGATTTAACGATGCATTCGCTTCTTTCACAACGTCTTCCATAAACAAAACAAAGTCGCGCTGTTTTTTCGCAACTGTCACTGCATATTTACCCGTTTCTCTTGCAACCGTTAAAATCGTTCCTTCAATCGGTTTCATAACCGCTTTGTAAGCCGCTTCTACCCCAGCATCTAAAGCTGCAGCAAAATCAACTGTTGTTAATTCTTCTTTTTGTTCAATGGATTTAGAGAAACCACGGAACAACTGAGATAAAATAACTCCAGAGTTACCACGTGCTCCCATTAATAATCCTTTGGCTAAACTTACGCCGACTTTACCAGCATGCTGTGAAGGATTTGCTTTCACTTCACGTGCGCCTGAAGTCATTGATAAGTTCATGTTTGTACCGGTATCGCCATCTGGAACCGGAAATACGTTTAATGCATCAACAAGCTGAACATTATTTGTTAAATTATTCGCTCCTTGCATGATCATTTGTGATAAACGTTTCCCATCAATTTTTTGAATTGACACAGATTTTCCTCCTTAATGCACATTACAAGTTTATTACTTTAACTCCTTGTACGTAGATGTTTACAGAATCTACTGCTAGTCCTACAGTTTGATCTAATGTATATTTCACTTTCGTCTGCACGTTATGTGCTACTTCTGAAATTTTCGTACCATAGCTCACAATAATATACATATCAATATGTACTTCATCTTCATCTTTACGAACAATAACACCTCTAGTGAAGTTTTCTTTTCGTAAAATGTCTGTTAAACCATCTTTTAACTGATTTTTTGATGCCATACCTACGATACCGTAGCAATCTACTGCGGCACCTCCAGCAATTGTTGCAATTACATCTGTACTAATATCAATTTGACCATACTTCGTTTTAATTTCAATTGACATCTCGTTTCCCCCTTCATAAATGGTGAAAGTGAGCTAGACTACTTTAGTTACTATCATATAATCTTTTTAAAGAAAATTCCATCGTTCTTTCTTTTCACTCTCATATTTTATGTTTTAAATCACATTTTTTATGATGAGCAAAATAGTCCATTGTTATTATACAACATGTACCACTATAATATGTCAAGCAATTTTTCTTGATTTCAACTTTTCATCATCGACATATGGTGTCAAGTAATTTTTCTTGATTTCTTTTTTCTACGGTGTTGCATTCTCTTTTTAGTTGTGTTAAATTATAGTAGTGTTTTTAGCATCGCAAAAAAGACTAACATTGAAAAATTACGTATGGTAAGGTATCAAGGGAGGGAAATATAAATGGCTCGTGTTTGTGCTATCACTGGAAGAAAAGCTCGTTCTGGTAACTCTCGTTCTCACGCAATGAACGCTACAAAACGTAAATGGGGCGCTAACCTTCAAAAAGTTCGCGTACGCATCGACGGAAAAGTTCAACGTGTTTACGTTTCTGCTAGAGCATTAAAATCTGGCAAAATCGAACGTGTTTAATAATAAAAAAAAGAGCCGCTAGGCTCTTTTTTTACTATGACATTGGAAAAAGCACCGGTAATAGGTGCTTTTTTTAATCTTTTTTGAAGGTATTTAACATGGCACGAACAATTCCACCAAGAAATTTAGGTAACTTAATTGTATAAAATCTCATGGTTTCCCTCCTAATCCCCATTACTCCACTTGTTCACTATATGATGTAAGGAGCAAAATTGTTTCTTTAATCAGTGCTTCTTATCACCATTAATATGCCAGAAGTAAATGAAAAAGTACCTTTTTCCTCAACGAGTTCATTACTAATACAAAGTGTTGATCCCCATTCTATTGTTTTATTAGTTAGAGGATACTTAAAACCAAGTAATGTAATCCCTTCTACTATTTCAGTAACCGGCACAAAAGATACATAAGGGAAATTTTTATTTTCTTCAATTATATGTGTACCCACTTTTTTCACGCTTATTTCATTTTTATTGTCTACAATACACATTTCTATCCCTACTTCTAACCCTCTTAAAAGCATCTGTATATTTGCTAAACCGTGATCCAGCCTTCCACCGGTGGCACCAAAAATACGAATCAATGTCGGATTTTGTTCTAACGCCCAGTTAATCGCAATTTCTAAATCTGTTTGATCTTTTTCACGAGGAACAATATGTAAGTCATTTGTTTGCTGGCCCATCCATACTAATTCCTCTTCAGTAACTGAATCGTAATCTCCAAATGCAACAGCTGGAGTAATCCCTCCTTTTAATAGACGATATACTCCTCTATCAACTGCCGCCCACACTACTTTCTCATTTTCATATCGAGAAAAATCTGCACAATATTCCGCAGGTCCACCCGCTAAAATATGAATAATCATGTTTCCTTCCCCTTCTATTGTAAAAAGGCAATCTGCCATTCGGTAGATTGCCTTTTTACATATTTTTTCTCTATCCTTTATAAATAGTGAAAACTTACTACACTAGCAGTTTCACTAGGATAAAGACTCGTTCATTCATTATCCACGAATGACACGAATTGCTTCACCACGGTCTTTTTGATTGTATACTGCTGATCCAGCTACAAGTACATTTGCTCCTGCTTCAGCACAAAGTCGTGCTGTTTCAGTGTTTACACCACCATCAACTTCAATTTCTACTTCTAGATTGCGCTCTTTAACCATTTCTGCCACTTGTTTAATTTTCGGTAATACAGAATGGATAAATTTCTGTCCACCAAATCCAGGGTTTACTGTCATAAGCAATACCATATCGATATCTTCTAATACATGCTCAATCGTCGAAACTGGCGTATGCGGATTTAATACAACTCCCGCTTTAATGCCATGAGACTTAATTAGCTGAATTGTACGATGCAAATGAGGGCACGCCTCTACATGAACAGTAATAATATCTGCTCCCGCTTTTGCGAAAGTCGGGATATAGTTATCAGGATTTTCAATCATTAAATGTACATCTAATGGTAAAGATGTAATTGGACGGATAGCTTCTACAATTAATGGTCCAATCGTAATATTTGGTACGAAATGTCCATCCATTACATCGACGTGAATGTAATCCGCTCCACCTTTTTCTACATCTTTAATCTCTTCCCCTAATTTTGAAAAATCTGCTGATAAGATCGATGGTGCAATTTTAATCATAACTAATACCTCGGCTTTCTCTCTCTAATTTCTTCTACGAATTGTTTGTAATTTTTATAACGATATTCTGTAATCTTCCCTTCTTCAACTGCTGTCTTCACAGCACATTTCGGTTCAGAAAGATGTGTACACCCTCTAAATTTACAGTATTGGCTCGCTTCTTTCAACTCTGGAAAACAATATGTAAGATCTTCTACCTCTATATCTATGAAATCCAGTGAACTAAAACCAGGTGTATCTGCAACTAGTCCGCTTCCAACCGCAATTAATTCCACGTGTCTTGTCGTATGTTTCCCGCGTCCTAAATGCGAGGAAATATCATTCGTTTTCAGTTCTAACTCTGGACGTAAAACGTTAAGCATAGAAGATTTCCCAACACCAGATTGCCCTGCAACGACAGAAATACACCCTTCTAAGAATGGTTTTAAAATATCAATACTTTCCGATGTATTTATAGAAGTAAATAATACATCATATCCCATCTCACGATAGTCATTTGCATAAGATTCAACAGTCTCTCTCATTTTTTCATCCACTAAATCCATCTTACTAATGCAAATAATCGGCTTAATGTTATGATATTCAATCAGCACTAAAAATCGATCTAATAGTCCCGGATTAAAATCTGGTTCTACTGCAGAGAAAACGAGAATCGCTTGATCAACATTAGCAATAGGAGGCCTAACAAGTTCATTTTTCCGATCAAATACTTCAAGCACATATCCTTCAGTTGGATTATCTGCTTGAAAGACAACTTGGTCTCCTACCAGTGGCGTAATTTTATTTTTTCTGAACACACCACGCCCACGGCATTGTGTAATCCCTTCTTCATGCTGCACATAATAAAATCCACTTAGAGCTTTTACAATTTTTCCTTCTGGCATATAATTCTCCTTTATTTTGTATAAAGTGAAGCTGTCATTAATATTAAATGGTTTAAAATTCTTTAAATACTTATTTCAAAACCCGTCATATATACAAGTTAATATATTTAATCTACCATCAAATTTAAAATATTATTTATAACAGTATCACTTTTATAGCTTTTTGAATCATATATTTTTGCCTGTTATACAGTCCACTATATGTAGACAGCATAACAGGCAAGAGTAATACATTCCATCCCCTCTAGAAAGAAAATGGAAGTCATTATTATTGAGTTGGGTATGGTACTTCTTTGTCGATAATTGTTACACCATCTCGTACAATTTTATAGTGTCCTTTTGTACCTTCTTGAATTACAAATTCTAAAGAAATAGTTGCCGACTCTGAAATTGTTCTAGTTTCAATTGGTCTATCCATTTTTTGTTGCATATCTTCTTTATAAATTTCTATTGTTTGCGGTTTTTTCTCACCAATTATAGAAGACTCATACGGAATAGAAATATTATCCACTTTCACTGTTTTCGTTACTTTCGGCTTAGGCCCCTCTGAGATGATAATCGTCACTTTATCTCCTTCTTTTAACGGCGTTCCTGGTTTTGGAGATTGCGAAATTACAAGTCCTTTATCAACAGTATCGGAATACTCTCGTTTTATATCTGGAGTTAGTTTTCTCTCATTCAAATAACCATTTACGCTATTTTCAGTCCATCCTGAAAAATCACCTGGTCTAATTTGATAAGGACCTTTACTTACCCAAATTTTCAGTTCTTGTTCCGCCTCTACTACCATTTGATCAGGCGTCGGAATTTGCTCTACGATTTCACCTTTTGGCCTATCATTTTCAATATAATTTATTGTAACTTGCTTATATTTTTCTTCTAATTCATTCCTTATACTCTCAAAATCTTTTCCTGTGAGATCACTCATCTTACTTTTCTTTTTTCCACCTGATTGATAGATAGTAATTTTAGAGTTTTCTTTCACGACTCTACCTGCCACAGGGTCTGTTTTTATCACATCACCGGTTTCAACATCATCTGTATATACAATATTAGGTTCCGTAACCTCAAAACCCTTTTCAACTAATGTATTTACTGCTGTCGTATACTTCATACCAGCCACATCAGGGACTTTTACATCTTTTGGAATAAAGAATCCCGGAATAACAGTAAGCGCTAACGTTATTCCAATTGCTAAAAGTAAAAATGTAGTAATTAAAACTTTAATCCATTTATTACTTCGTTTTTTCTTCTTATATAATTCCGTTTCTTCTTTTCTTTTCTGTTCATCCACTTTACTTCCTTTTAAAACAATTGTTTCATCAGTTACATTTTCGAATAATTGTTCTTGTTGAATAATCGGAATCGCTTTTGTCGCTTCCATATCTTCCGGTATGTAAAATGGCTGCTCATTTATCCTCTCTGGATATAGCGCAGTTTCAATATCTCGTTTCATCGCATTGGCAGATTGATATCGGTGAAACGGATCTTTCGCAGTTGCCTTTAATATAATATTTTCAACACTTTGCGGAATATTTTCATTCCATCTCTTTGGAGACGGAATTTCACTTTGTAAATGTTTTAAAGCTATAGCAACAGCAGATTCGCCTGAAAACGGTTGTCTTCCTGTTAACAACTCAAACATAACGATTCCTAGGGAATAAATATCTGATTGTTTATTTGCTATCCCGCCGCGTGCTTGTTCTGGTGATAAGTAATGTACCGAACCGAGTACCGAATTTGTATGTGTAATTGTTGTTGCACTTGTAGCTGTCGCAATTCCAAAATCTGTTACTTTTATTACTCCATCAGCTCGAATTAAAATATTGTGCGGTTTAATATCACGGTGCACAATTTCAAAATGATGGGCATGTGCCATGGCGGATGTTAACTGCTCCATAATATCAAGAGCTTCTCCTATAGGTAACATCCCTCGCTCAATTATGTATTGCTTCAATGTTTGTCCTGGTACATACTCCATTACAAGATAATATATACCATCTTCTTCTCCGACATCATACATATTCACAATATTTGGATGCGACAACGTTGTAACAGACTGCGCTTCTCGATGGAAACGTTTAATAAACTCTTCATTATTTGAATAGTCGAGTCTTAATATTTTTACCGCTACATCTCGGCCAAGTATATCATCATGAGCTAAATACACATTGGCCATTCCACCACCACCAATCATTTTCAGCAGCTTATAACGGTCATTTAAGCGTTTTCCAATCAGCACGTTGCACTCACCTACTTTCGTTTGTCGAACCCGCATAATCAATAAGAACAAGGGTGATATTATCTTCCCCGCCACGATCATTCGCCAATTGAATGAGACGTTGTCCCTTAGTTTCAAGCTGTTCATTTAACTGTAAAATTTGTTGCATATCAGCAATAGAAACTTTGTTAGATAACCCATCCGAGCAAAGAAGTAACTGATCATCTTCCTCAAGCACCAATGTTTTAACATCTAATCCGACTTTTTCTTCTGTTCCTAATGCCCTTAACAAAACATTCTTTTTCGGGTGATATTCTGCGTCTTCTTTTGAAATTTCACCATGTCTTACAAGTTCATTTACAAGTGAGTGATCTTCCGTTACAAGCGAGATTTCTCCCTCTGATACCATATAACAACGACTATCTCCTATATGACCTATTGTCACAAAGTTTGGCGTACAAATCGCTATTATAAGTGTTGTTCCCATACCATTACATTCTACATGTTGCTTAGAGTACTCATATATACGCTCATTAATAATCCCAACACTCGTATGTAACCACTCTTCTACTTTTTTTGGTTCATTCATATTATGCGTTTGCTTCCAATAATCATGAAATAATTGAATGGTCATCGAGCTAGCTACATCACCAGCTCGATGACCTCCCATTCCATCTGCTACTACCGCTAAAATATTTCCATCTAAATTGTGAAAAACTCCCGCACTATCTTCATTATGTTGACGAACTTTTCCTTTATCTGATAGAAACACGGCTTTCATCTCGTCACCTCGTCTCTTCTTTACGCTCCTTCGCACGTAACTGACCGCAGGCTGCATCAATATCATGACCTTGTTCACGGCGAATTGTTACATTCACTCCACGATCTTTTAACGTTTTTTCAAATAAGAAAATTTGTTCACGTGGCGTACGTACATAATCACGTTCAGGTACGTAGTTTACCGGAATTAAGTTTACATGACATTTTACACCTTTTAAAAGCGCAGCAAGTTCTTCAGCTTGCTCAACTTGGTCATTTTCTCCTCCAAATAAGCCATATTCAAACGTAATACGACGCCCTGTTCTATTTACATAGTATTTAACAGCTTCCATTAAGTCTGGTAGCTTATAAGCACGGTTAATCGGCATTAATTTTGAACGTAACTCTGTATTTGCAGAATGCAATGAAATCGCAAAATTAATTTGCATATCTTCTTCAGCGAACTTATAAATTTTTGGAACAATTCCACTTGTTGAAACTGTCATATGTCTTGCACCAATATGAATTCCTTTTTCATGGTTTACAATGCGTAAGAATGACATTAAGTTGTCGTAATTATCAAACGGCTCTCCAATTCCCATAACAACAAGCGAACTTACACGTTCTTCTGTTTCATCAAGTGCACGTTGCACTTCTACTACTTGCGCTACAATCTCTCCAGCCTCTAAGTTTCGTTTTAACCCACCAAGTGTAGATGCACAGAACGTACAACCAATACGGCATCCAACCTGTGTTGTTACACAAATAGAATTTCCATATTCGTGTCGCATTAACACTGTTTCAATAGAATAACCATCATATAATTGGAATAAAAATTTAATTGTTCCATCAGAAGATGTTTGTTTTACTAATGTATTTAAAGTAGTAATATCAAAGGAATTCGACAATTTATCGCGTAATCCTTTAGAAAGATTCGACATGTCGTCATAATTTTTTACACGTTTTTTATATAGCCAATCAAAGATTTGTCCTGCACGGAATTTAGGTTCTCCTTGTTCCTTTAACCAATCTTGCATTTCATGAAGTTGTAAAGAATAAATTGATGGTTTCTTCGTTTCTAGATTTTTCTTTTGTTTTCTCACAGTCGTTTCCACGATGCTACACCTTCTTCCTTAAACAAGCAATATAAAAGCCATCTGTTGCAAAATAATGCGGTAAAATTCGCACTTGACCTTCATCAATATACGGATTTAACTTTTCTGGCATGCGATCTTTTATCGTAGTATCCCATTCAAATTCAGGATGCTCTTGTAAAAATTGCTTTATTACTTGTTCATTTTCTATTTTTTCTATTGTGCACGTACTATAAACAAGGCGACCACCTTGTTTTAATAACGGTGCTATTTTTTCTAGTATTGCAAGTTGAATCGTCGATAATCTTTCACTATCGCCTTTATTTTTACCTAACTTAATATCAGGTTTACGTCTAATCACACCAAATCCAGAACATGGTGCATCTACTAATATTTTATCAAATGTTTCATTCGCAAAGTGTTCTTGCACTTTTCTAGCATCTAGTGCTTTTGTTTCGACATTTTCTAGACCAAGTCTCTCCGCTTGTTGTTTAATTAAACGTACTTTGTGTGCATGTAAATCAAGAGACATAACTTGACCTGTTCCTTTTAATCGCTCTGCAATGTGCGTTGTCTTTCCGCCCGGAGCAGCACAACTATCAAGAACTTCATCTCCCTCATTCGGTTCTAAAGCGCGTGCTACAAGCATAGAACTTTCATCTTGAATAGAAAGAAAACCTTTTTTGAACGCATCTGTATGCGCTACATTCCCTCTTTCAATTTGAATTGCATCCTCTGATAAATCGCCGCGCTTCGCTTCTATACCTTCACCAGCCAACAACTCTATTGCTTCTTCTACTGTTATTTTATCAACATTTACACGCGCTGTTGGTACCGGGGGTAACATGTTCACTTCACACATTTTCTCTGCTGTCTCTAAACCATATTCAGAAGCCCAGTCTTGCACAAGCCACATTGGATGACTTGTTGCAATTGCCAAACGTTCTATTGGATCCTTGATTTCATCTACAGAAGGTACCCCTTCTCTCTGAATCGAACGTAATACCCCGTTTACCATACCAGCAATCCCTTTATGCCCGCGACGCTTTGCAATTTCAACTGCTTCATGAATAGCCGCTCTTTCTGGCACTCGGTCTAAATAAATCATTTGATATAAAGATAAGCGAAGTAATACTCTTACCCACGCCTCAACCTTCTTTTTTAAAAAAGGCTGTAAATAATAATCTAATGTGTCACGACGTTGAATCGTTCCATATACAATTTCAGTTAACAAACCAATATCTTTTCTATCAATTGCATTTTTTTCAATTAGATTATTTAAAAGTAAGTTACTGTATGCACCACTTTTTTCTACTTGAATTAAGCCATCAAGAGCTAACTCACGAACATTTTGTCTCATGCATTTTCTCCTAACTTCGTTCCAATTTCAGGTTTTGTGCCACGTAAAAATTGCGAACAACTCATACGTTTTTTACCAGAAGGTTGCAATTCAGTGATTTTAACACCTGTCTCATTCCCTGTTGCAACAACAAATCCATCTTCTTCAAGAGCTACTATTGTACCTGGTTCAGCTTTCTCTGTAATAGAGACCTTCTCTCCCCACCATACTTTAATAACTTGTCCTGCCAAAGTCGTATAAGCGACTGGCCATGGATTCAATCCGCGAATGTGATTGTATACTTCTTCACCTGTTTTTGTCCAATCAATTTTCTCTTGCTCACGTTTTATATTATATGCAAACGTTACTTCTTCTTCGTTTTGTTTAATTGGTTCTAACTTACCTTGAATTAATAAAGGTACTGTTTTAGATAGAAGGTGTGCCCCTGCTTCACTTAACTTATCGAATAAAGAGCCTGTCGTTTCACGCTCTTCAATCTCGACTTCTACTTGTGTTAAGATATCACCAGCATCCAATTTCTCTACCATATACATAATTGTAATACCCGTTTTTTCTTTACCTTCCATAATTGCATAATGGATTGGTGCACCACCACGAAGTTCAGGTAGTAAAGACGCGTGGACGTTAATACATCCATACTTCGGTGCTTCTAAAATTTCATTTGGTACAATCTGACCGAAAGCAGCTGTTACAATTAAATCAGGCTCTAATGCCAAGACTTGTTCATATTCGTCTTTTTCACGAATTCTTAACGGTTGTAACACCGGAATACCATGTTTTTCTGCTTCAACTTTAACAGGCGTAGGTGTTAATACTTTTTTTCTACCTACCGGACGATCAGGCTGCGTCACAACACCTATTACATCATAGCCATCTTCGATAAGACGACGAAGCACCGGCACTGAAAAGTCCGGTGTTCCCATAAATACTACTTTTATCATTCAAAAACCGCTCCTTTTAATACCTATTCTAATTCGTTTTCCTCATAATATCTTGTCACTTTCGATGTAAATAACACACCGTGTAAATGATCGATTTCATGTTGAATTGCACGTGCTAAAAATCCTTCTGCTTCTAGTAAAAATACTTTACCTCGGCGATTTTGAGCACGTACTTTAATATAATCCGCACGTTCCACTTCACCATAAAGTCCCGGGAAGCTTAGACAGCCTTCGGGACCTACTTGTTCACCACGTTTTTCTAGTATCGATGGATTGATTAACTCGATTTTCCCCGTATCATCACCGATATCAACTACCGCAACTTGCAAGCTTACACCTACTTGAGGCGCAGCTAAACCGACTCCGTCCGCAATTAACATTGTTTCATGCATATCTTTCAACAATTTCACTAACTTTTTATCAAAGTTAATTACTCTTTCGCATGGTGTTTCTAACACTTCATTTGGATGCTTTACTATTTCTAAAACTGCCATATTTCCCTCCGCTACATTAACATTGTTGGATTAAAATCAATTGAGATTTGTAGCTCTTTTTGCATTTCTGCCTGATAATGTTCATTTACCATTTTGAGCACGTTCTTTAAGTTTGGTTCCCGTTTGTATTTTATCATGCATTGATAACGATATCTATCTTTTATCCTTGGAATTGCTGAAGCAACCGGTCCTAACACCATCGTTTGCTCTGTGCAGTGCGCCCGTAAATGACCGACAATTTTTTCCGTCACTTGCACTGCCTTTAATAATTCTGGATGAGATACTGTTACAAGTACAACATAGTAATAAGGTGGATATTGTCTTGTTCGTCTCATTTGCATTTCTTGATCAAAAAACACATCATATTGTTGGTTCTTTGCTAACTCTATACTATAATGTTCTGGCGTATACGTTTGAATTATAACTTCCCCTGGCAATTCATGTCTGCCTGCTCTTCCACTTACTTGCGTCAATAACTGATACGTCTTTTCACTCGCTCGAAAATCAGGCAAGTGAAGCATCGTATCTGCAGTTAAAACCCCGACAAGCGTTACTTTAGGAAAATCTAATCCTTTCGCAATCATTTGTGTTCCAAGTAGTATATCTGCTTTTTCTTCCCCGAACGCCTTTAATAATTTTTCATGCATTCCTTTGCGACTTGTCGTATCTACATCCATTCGAATAACTCGTGCCTCTGGAAATAGTTTTGTAATTTCTTCTTCTACCTTTTGTGTACCTGTACCAAAGAAACGAATATATGTACTTTGACAAGCAGGACACGCAGTCGGCATATTCTCTTCGTGACTGCAGTAATGACATTTTAAACGATGGTTCATTTTATGATATGTCAGCGAGATATCACAATGCGGACATTGTACAACATACCCACAATCACGGCACATAACAAATGTAGAATGACCTCTTCTATTTAAAAAGAGCACCATCTGTTCTTTCTTTTCTAATCGATCTGCTATTTTTTCATGCAATGCCTTCGAAAACATGGAACGATTCCCGTCACGAAGTTCCTCACGCATATCAACAATCTCTACTGTTGGTAACGCTTGTTTATTCATACGTTTTTCCATCGTTAGTAATTCATACACACCTTTTTTCGCTCTTGCAAACGATTCAAGTGTCGGTGTTGCACTACCAAGAACGATAGGACATTTATGATATTGCCCCCTCCAGACAGCTACATCCCTTGCATGATACCTCGGATTATCTTCTTGCTTATAGCTCGATTCATGCTCCTCATCAATAATAATAATCCCTAAATTTTCAAAAGGAGCAAATACAGCTGAACGTGCACCAACTACAACTTTCACTTCTTTTCTTAAAATCTTACGCCATTCATCATATTTTTCTCCAACAGACAGCGCACTATGAAGAACCGCAACTTGCGAGCCAAATCTGCCTTTAAAACGATCTACCATTTGAGGCGTTAGTGCAATTTCAGGAACAAGTACAATAGCTTCTTTCCCTTTCGCGAGCACTGCTGCTATAGATTGTAAATATACTTCTGTTTTTCCGCTTCCTGTAACACCATATAGTAAAAATGGATTGTAAGTTTCATTTGTAATTGATGATAAAATCGGTGCAATAACTTGCTTTTGTTCCTCCGTAAGTGGGAATGGTTTCGTTTGTTCAAAATCATCATCGTCATACGGATTTCGGTACACTTCCACATACTTTTCTGAAATTAGCCCCTTTTTAACAAGTGCTTTAATCGGAGCGTCTGTTATTTGCAACTCTTCTGTTATCACTTTCAACGGCACACTTTTATAATTTTCCACAAAATAATAGAGTACATCTTGTTGTTTTTTACTTTTCAGTTCAAATGCTGCTAATTCCAATTTATCTTCTGACAACTCCGGTTGAACGACTCTTTGTTTCTTCTTTTGCACTTTATCTTTTACCTGATAAACAACTTCAATCGTGCCATTTTTAATTTCTTGTTGAATCGTGCGGTATAGATGCGGCTGCGTCTCAATAGCTTCCCAATCTATCGCTTCTTTGTCCTGAAATAAAAACAGTAGTTCAGGTGCTACTACTTCTTGTTTACGAAGTTGTAGACGCTTTTTATACGTAGCTTTTATCGCCGTTGGAAGCATGACTTGAAAGGCTGAAATCATATAACATAACGTTTCGCTTGTAAGCCAATATCCAAGCTTTAATAATTCCTCGTTTAAAACTGGTGTTACATCTAATATTTCATGGATTGTCTTTAGCTTCTTACTTTCTACTTCAGCCGAATCTTTGATCCCAATAATAAAGCCTTGCAATTTCCTTGGGCCAAATGGAACTACTACACGCATGCCTGTCTGGACAATATCTTCCCACTTTTTAGGGATAATATAATCAAATGGTCGATCTGTCTGACGTGCAGGTACATCAACAATTACACTTGCAAATTTCATAGACGATCATCTTCTAACATCATTTCAATTTGCTTTAATATTTCACGAGCAACCTCTTTCTTCGTTAAAAGTGGTAACTCGATGACTTCTCCATCTTTTCTATACATTGTTACAATGTTTGTATCTGTACCAAATCCAGCTCCTTGTGCCTTTACATCGTTCGCAACAATCATATTCGCATTTTTCTCACGTAATTTTTTTGTTGCGTATTCTTCTACCTTTGTCGTTTCAGCCGCAAAACCGATAAGTAACTGT
This sequence comes from Bacillus sp. MMSF_3353, assembly GCF_030733445.1. Classification (NCBI taxonomy): domain Bacteria; kingdom Bacillati; phylum Bacillota; class Bacilli; order Caryophanales; family Bacillaceae; genus Bacillus; species Bacillus sp. MMSF_3353. The sequence goes on along the minus strand of NZ_JASHJA010000001.1, from coordinate 798,983 downwards.
TGATCCTTCATCTCACCTAACGTTTTTAAAATATCTACTGTTCTCTCGAGTTCGATTACAGCATCTCCATTTTTCTTTTTCATTTTATTATCATGAACATATTTCGGGCGATAATCTGCAACTGCTGCTGTTTTAATGACAACATCTACGTTTTGATACTGTTGCAGAACTACTTCTAACATATCTTGTGCAGATTCCACTTGTACCGTATTTACATGTAATGGTGGGTTTAATGCTGTCGGTCCCGAAACAAGTATGACATCAGCACCTAAGTTCGCTGCCACTTCCGCAATTGCATATCCCATTTTCCCAGAAGAAAAATTGGTCATAAAACGCACTGGATCAATCTTTTCACGAGTTGGGCCAGCAGTTATTAATATTTTTTTTCCTTGCAACGGTTTTTGTTCGGAAAAAGCCTCTTCTAACCGTGCAATAATTGCTTCCGGTTCTTCTAGTCTTCCCTTCGCAACATAACCACACGCTAAAAAACCTTCTCCAGGCTCAATAAATGTATATCCTAACGTTTTCAACGTCATCATATTTTTTTGTACAATTTTGTTTTCATACATATGCACATTCATAGCAGGTGCAATCCACACTGGGGCTGTAGTAGCTAACAAAGTAGTTGTAATCATATCGTCTGCAATACCACTAGCTAACTTCCCAATACAATTGGCAGTAGCAGGTGCAACAAGTACTACATCTGCCCAATCTGCTAAATCGATATGTGCAATAACAGCCGAGTCTTTCTCATCGAATGTATCTGTATATACATCATGGCGAGAAAGTGCTTGAAATGTAAGAGGCGTAACAAACTTCATTGCCGACCCACTCATCATTACTTTTACAATAGCACCAGCTTGTGTCAATTTACTAGTTAACGCAGCCGCTTTAAAGACCGCAATGCCTCCTGTTACACATAGAAGTATCTTTTTCCCTTTTAGCATATGGCTCGTCCTCTTTCTTTTTCAAACTTATAATACTGAAACAGAATTCCCAGCTCATCAGTACCAATATTTCTTCCCTATCGTAAAAAAATAACAACCTACTTGTAAATAGGTTGTTACCGTTACATAGAAAATTATAAAGTCTATGTTTTAATTTGTCGAAAAGAATGTCTTAATCGATGATTTTGCCTTCGCTTGGTACATATTTTAATACTTCTGCATCGATTTCTTCTAATGATTTACCTACACATTTATGAGAAACAGGTTGCTCGATAACACAGTTATCAGCAAGTTGCATTTCACGCGCACGTTTTGCAGCTACTGTTACAAGTGTATATTTAGAATCGATTTTTGTTAATAATGAATCAATTGATGGATTTAACATAATTATAGACCCTCCGTCATTTCTTTATAATATTTTGCTACTCTTTCGCGGCGGCAATGTTCACCAACCACAATTGCTTTAATTCTTTCACAAGCTAATTCAACTTGATCGTTTTCTACAACATAGTCGTAAGCGTCCATCATTTCGATTTCTTCTTTCGCTACCGTTAAACGATTTTCAATAACATCTTCAGTTTCTGTACCACGGCCGACAATACGGTTCTTTAGTTCAGATAAACTTGGAGGTGCTAAGAAAATAAATACACCTTCTGGGAAAGCTTTCTTAACTTGAATTGCTCCTTGCACTTCAATTTCTAAGAATACATCTTTTCCTTCTTGTAATGTTTTTTCAACATAGTCAATCGGTGTTCCGTAATAATTACCTACAAACTCAGCCCACTCAAGTAATTTTTCATTACGAATCATTTCCTCAAATTCTTCTCTCTCTTTAAAGAAATAATCCACACCATCTACTTCACCTTCACGTGGCTTACGTGTCGTTACTGAAATGGAGTACTGAAAACGTGTATCCTCATGACTAAACAGCTCTTTTCGAACCGTTCCTTTACCAACCCCAGAAGGTCCTGAAAGAACGATGAGCAATCCTCTTCTACTTCTCATAAATATGTAAAACCTACCCTTCCTCACTTAAATCTTCTTTATTATTCAAACGATGTGCAATCGTCTCTGGCTGAATTGGACTTAATACCACATGCCCATCATCCATAACAATAACCGCCCTTGTTTTTCTCCCATACGTAGCATCAAGCAAAGCATTATGTTCGCGTGCTTCCTGTACTGTTCGTTTAATAGGAGCTGACTCCGGACTTACAATAGCAATAATTCGATGAGCAGATACAATATTTCCGTATCCAATATTTAAAAACCGCATGGCCATAGTTTGCGCCTCCTAGTAAGTCTATCCGATTTCTCCACCACGTATAACTTTATATATTTTTTGAAAGCTACTCAATATTTTGTACTTGTTCACGAATTTTTTCAAGGTTATTTTTCATTTCTACAACATATTTTGAAATTGTTAAGTCATTTGCCTTAGAACCAATCGTATTAATTTCTCTATGCATCTCTTGCACGATGAAATCCATTTTCCTTCCAACAGGCTCTTCAATCTGCAGTGTTTCACGAAATTGCTCTAAATGACTTTGCAAACGAACTAACTCTTCGTGAATATCACAACGCTCTGCAAAGATTGCGACTTCTGTTAACAATCTTTGTTCATCTAGATCTTGATTATGTAATTCTTTTAAGCGATTTTCTAATCGTTCACGATATTTTTGTGTAACAATCGGTACATGCGGAATAATTGCATTTACACAATTGTGAATCTCTTGTAAACGATACGCTATATCTTTATGTAATCGTTCTCCTTCGCCATCTCTCATCGTTTTTAACATATGAGCAGCTTGGCGAACAGCCTCATATAAACCGTCCTCAAATTGTTCATTTACATTTTCTACTTCTTCAATCGCTGTTACTTCTGGCATTTCCATTAATTGCTGAAGTGTAATAGAATCTTGTAATTGAAATTTTCCTTTTATATCTTCCATAATCGATTGGTACTGCTCAAGAAGCGACCAATTCACACTTAATTTTCTTTCAACAAGCCCTTCACCCGTTATACTAATAGACACTTCAATGCGTCCACGCCGAACTTGTTCTGCAATTATTTTACGAATTTTTTCTTCAAATATCATCATTTGCTTCGGAAGTCGAATACTCATCTCTAGGAAACGGTGGTTCACCGATTTCATTTCTACTGTAATTTGAAAAGTATCATTTTCTACTTTCGATCTTCCAAATCCTGTCATACTACAAATCATTTTTATCACATCCAAGCCATGAAATAACTCAATGAAAAAGGTAATAGAGACAAGGCTCTACTACCTTCTGTAAATTATATCACATTTTCATATCATTGACTATTTCAAGTTTAATCCCTTCTTATATAATACTGGCTTTTCCTTCTTCCCCTTTTTCCCTGTTAATAAAGAACCTACTAACAAGAAGGTCGGAATTGATGACAAACCTCCAATTAACAACCAATCTCTCGCTTGTATTGGCATTGTACTAAAGATCGGTTGTAGCGGTGGGTAATATATAACCACTAACATTAACAGTAAAGAAATAATAACCGCTCCTACTAAATACACGTTCCCAAACGGATTACGGTGGAAGATAGAATGTTCACTCCGGCAATCAAATACATGAATAAGTTGTGCAAGTACCAACGTCGCAAACGCCACAGTTTGTGCATATTTCAGTTCATTTGGATGTTGATTATATGCAATAATAAACGCCACTAACGTCACTGCTCCAATTAGAAAGCCACGGCTTATAATTTTCCAGGCAAGCCCTCTAGCAAATACCCCTTCTTTCGGATGACGCGGCGTTCTCTTCATAACGTCTCCTTCCGCCTTATCCAATCCTAATGCCATCGCCGGTAATCCGTCAGTCACTAAGTTCACCCATAAAATTTGAATGGGAACCATCGGCAGCGGTAATGCAAGTAACATTGCAAATAACATGACTAAAATTTCTCCTACGTTCGATGCTAATAAATAACGAATAAACTTACGTATATTCTCGTATATATTTCTACCTTCTTTAATTGCTGATTTAATCGTAGCAAAATTATCATCTAGCAAAACAAGAGAAGAAGCTTCTTTCGCAACATCTGTCCCTGTAATTCCCATCGCTATCCCAATATCCGCTGTTTTTATAGCCGGAGCATCGTTTACTCCATCACCTGTCATCGCTACTATATGCCCTTTATTTTGCAACGCCTTAACAATCTTCAATTTATGTTCAGGTGATACTCGAGCAAATACATACGTATCTTCTACAACACTTTCTAGTTCCTCTACATCCATATTCGCGAGTTCTACTCCTTCAACAACACGTCCACCAGGTGGTAAAACCCCTAATTGTTCCGCAATTGCCATTGCTGTCACTTTATGATCTCCTGTAATCATCACTGTTCGAATACCAGCTTCTCTGCACTCTTTTACAGCCTGTTCTACCTCTGGTCTTGGCGGATCAATCATTCCCTGTATCCCGACCAACATAAAATCTTTTTCAACGTCTCTTTCATGTTCAATAGAATCTGTTACTTTTAATGGCTTAAATGCAACTGCAATTGTTCGGAGCGCTTGACTACCTAAACTATGAATAGCCGCCTGTACTTCTTTTCTATACAACTCACTTAACGGTTGTTGCTTATCCCCCCATAAAATCGTTTGACTCATTTGCAGGAGGACATCTGGTGCTCCCTTCGTAACAAGAAACTTTTTCCCCTCTCTATCTCGCACAATAACACTCATCATTTTTCGAGTTGAATCGAATGGAAATTCACGAATAATTTCAAATTTCCCTTTCAGTGCCTCACGTGTTATCCCCGCTTTCATTGCTGCAGCTACAAGTGCTCCCTCAGTTGGATCTCCATCTAATACATACGCCTTTTTCTTTTGAATAATATTTGCGTTATTACAAAGTGAACCAAATGTTAGTAGTTGATACAGTGCTTTTGTTTTAGCTGGATCGCATTCTTTTTCACCTTTCAAAAAAGAGCCATTAGGTTCATATCCTTGACCCGTAACTTTCCATAATTCCCCACCTGACCACATATGTGTTACCATCATTTTGTTTTGCGTCATTGTTCCTGTTTTATCAGAGCATATAACAGAAGCGCATCCTAACGTTTCTACCGCTGGTAACTTCCTTACAATTGCTCTCTTTTTAATCATACGCTGTACACCAAGCGATAAAGCTACTGTAACAATTGCTGGTAATCCTTCAGGAATAGCAGCAACAGCTAGCGACACGCCTGCTAAAAACATATGATACACTTCATTCCCTTGATACACACCGGCTAATACGACAAGCGCTGTCAAAATAAGAGCCACAATAATTAATATTTTCCCGAGTTGCTCTAATCTTCTTTGCAGTGGTGTTTCCATTTGCTCTGCATTTTGTAACATATTTGCAATTTGGCCCATCGCTGTATTCATACCAGTTGCTACAACGACCCCTGTTCCAGCTCCTCGTGTAATCATCGTACCCATAAAAGCCATATTTTTTTGATCACCAATTGAAACATCTTGCCCCTGCAGAGCTTCTACCTTCTTCTGCACCGGTACTGACTCTCCTGTCAAAGCTGATTCTTCGATATATAAACTTGATGCCTCAACAAGACGTACATCCGCCCCAATACGATCACCACTAGAAAATTTAATGATATCACCTAAAACAAGTGCTTTAGACGGTGCTTTTACCCAATTTCCATTCCGCATTACAGTAACTTGCGGGGCGGCTAGCTCTTTTAAAGCTTCCAGTGACTTTTCAGCCTTTCTTTCTTGAAAAAAGCCAAGAATACCATTGATAATAACAATCGCAACAATCGCAATAGCATCAATGTATTCACCTAAAAAAGCTGAAACTATTGTTGCACCAAATAAAACAAGTACCATAAAATCTTTAAACTGCGCCAAAAATACCATCAGTGCAGAAGGCCTTTTGGCTTCATCTAATTCATTTGTACCAAATTTTTTTATTCGCCCTTCTGCTTCCTTCTCTGTAAGCCCAACCTTCACATTCGTATTCGTTCTTTCTTCCACTTCGTGTGCGCGCATTCCATACCAGTTCATCCCACTATCGACCTCCTGATTCCAGACATACTCTATTGAAAGCTTATTCAGCCTCGTCCAAAAAAATGCTATAATTAACTTTTAGTTAGAAAGGAGTGTTCATTTATGGCATTCGATGGATTATTTACAAGAGCAATTACACATGAAATTGCAAATTCTCTTTACACAGGAAGAATTTCCAAAATATATCAACCTTCAAAATACGAGATTTTATTACATATTCGAGCAAACGGAAAAAATCAAAAACTAATTCTTTCCGCTCATCCGACATATGCACGTTTACACTTAACAAATCAAAATTACGATTCACCTGCACTTCCGCCAATGTTTTGTATGCTTCTTCGTAAGCATTTAGAAGGTGGGTTCATTGAAAAAATTGAACAAATTGATTTAGAGCGCATTATTCAAATTACCGTTCGTAGCAGAAATGAAATTGGTGACGAATCGCTAAAAACATTAGTAATTGAAATAATGGGACGACATAGTAACATCATTTTAGTAGACACAAAAACAAACAATATTTTAGATAGCTTAAAACACGTTTCTTTAGCGGTAAACAGACATCGGACTGTATATGCTGGAGCGGAGTACATTGCACCACCAGCACAACATAAAATTAACCCACTCCAGATTGAAACAAATGATGAATTTATTAGACCGCTAGACTTTCTATCTGGAAATATGGATAAACAGCTTGTCGGCACCTTCACGGGAATTTCGCCGTTATTCGCAAAAGAAGTAGTGAAAAAAGCAGGTATGGTAAATGAAAAAGCATTAGCGGACGCATTTTTCTCCATACAAAAACCATTACTAACTCATACATATTCACCAACAATGACTACTTCAAATGGGAAAGAATTCTTTTATCTTTTCCCTCTTGCACACTTGCAAGGAGAAGACAAGACATTCTCATCTGTTAGTGAATTGCTAGACCGTTTCTTTTTCGGAAAAGCAGAGCGCGACCGTGTAAAACAACAAGCTTATGATTTAGAGCGCTTTATGCAAAACGAAAAAAATAAAAATGAGAAGAAACTCATTAAACTAGAAAAAACATTACAAGATGCCGGAAAAGCAGATAAATATCAACTATTCGGAGAACTACTTACAGCCAATATGTACGCTTTGAAAAAAGGTGATAAAGATATTGAAGTCGTTAACTATTACGACGAAAATGGCGGAACTGTAAAAATTACATTAGATCCTTTAAAAACACCATCTGACAATGCGCAACGCTATTTCCAAAAGTACCAAAAAGCGAAAAATTCAGTTGTTGTTGTAGAAGAACAAATCGAAAAAACAAATGAAGAAATTATTTATTTTGATAGCTTACTTCAACAAATGGAAGCTGCTTCTTCAAAAGATATTGAAGAAATTCGCGAGGAATTAGCTGAAGAAGGTTATATGCGCAATCGTAAAGCAAAAAATGCTAAGAAGAAACCAACTAAACCGGTATTAGACAAATATTTAGCTAGTGACGGAACAGAAATTTTCGTCGGTAAAAACAACAAGCAAAATGATTATTTAACAACGAAGTTTGCCCGTCGTGATGAAATTTGGTTACATACGAAAGATATCCCTGGGTCTCATGTTGTCATTCGTTCTCTTGAACCTACCGAAGAAACCGTGTTAGAAGCTGCTAAAATCGCTGCCTATTTCAGTAAAGCAAAAGATTCTAGTTCTGTTCCTGTAGATTTCACCAAAATACGCCATGTCAAAAAACCGAGTGGTGCAAAACTTGGTTTTGTTACGTACGACAATCAGCAAACCGTATATGTAACACCTGATGCTGATACTGTAATGAAATTAAAAGCGTAAATAAAAAATGCGTTGCTTATAAGCAACGCATTTTTTACATTCGTTCACACTAGTTCATATACCCATTCACTAATTCATAACATCTTTCTTTTGTCATCTTGTATTTTTCATCTGCTGCTTCAATATATTTCATCGTTCCATTATTTTCATCCATAGCAATTGCTTTAACCTTACTTTCCTTTTCTTTAACCCATGCAACTTGTTTCTTTTTCAACGACTGAAACGCATCAGCTGACATCGTATTTTTTAATGTGCTGTAAATTTCATTTAGTTTATTATCCCACAGTTGATAATTTCCTTCTATTTCATTTACTATGTCATTTGTTGACATAACATTTGTATGTTTTTCTTGGTTTTCTAGAGCTGCTAACTCATTTAAAACCTTAGTTTTCCCCACCGCTGACGAAGTTTCTTTTTTTGAACTAGTAGACGTACTAGAATCATTCCCCTTAACTGTTTCTTGCTCTTGAACAAAATCTTTTTTCGTTACCTTTTCTTGCTCTTCATCATCTACATTGTGAGTAATAACCGAGTTTTTTGCGTCGACAGCAACTACTCCGTTACTTTCTTTAAAAATATATTTTTTATTTCCACTATTCTCTTCTCTAACGAAAGAGACATTCTTGAAACCTTGTACTCTAAGAAGTTCTTTAGCTTCTTCTTTAGTTAACTTTAAATCTACTGACGTATTTGATGACCATCTATCCATTAACCATTTTCCATCGGTATACACTAAGACAAATTCCCACATCTCCGCTTCATTACCCATATCATTTGCAAGAGTAAGCGTCTCAATCTTTAAGACATCATTTTTCTGTGAATAAGTTGTCCTCACGTCCGGCTCAATATGAATCGGAAATGGTAACATATCTGTTTCCCTTGATCTATTAAATGTATCAAGCAATCCTGGAAGCTCCTTCTCCACAAACTTATCTGAAACTAGCCCCTCAACGCCTTTTTTAGCTGTAGCTAAATCTCCAGGATTATTTCGGCTCCATCCATTTTCTTTTTCCATCTCACTAAATGCATTTGCTATTGCATCTACACTCTTTCTTACAATCTTTTTCGCTTCTTTTTCTTTCACTTCTGGCGCTTCATCAAGCTGTTCAATCGTTTCATTTACTTGAACTTTGTTTTCACCTTTTTCACAACCTGTTACAACTAGCATACTAGCAGCCAAGCAAAATGATATTACTTTACTTAATTTCTTCATGTACTCACAATCCTTATTCCTTCATATTCGTTACGTTTCCCTATTTCCGAGAGAAATCCAACAATTACCTATTATATCAATAACAGTTGTTTATTTATATATTAAATTTTATATCAGAACGAAACAAAGGACATACTTTCAAAATATATACTAAAAACCTCTTATCCTTTTCTTCCATATTGTCAAAAAAATTGACAGCGCTCTTTCGAATTTGTATAAAATTTTTGACACCTTGTAAAGAAACTGAAATTGTGATCGATATTTTTCTCATTCTCCCACTGATAATTGAAATAATCTGTATTTCACGAGCAGCCCACCACCCATAAATAGCGGGATAAAGTGAAACTTTAATCAGTGGGGGTTTTCTTCATCCCCCACCTAACTCCTTTGCTTTCGCTGAATTTTGAGGTGTGGGTCTTACTGCCCATTAAAGCGGGATAAATTCCCTACCTAAAAGATATGCAATTTCTGTTATCTTTTCTCTAACAATATTTTTTGGCACGCTATTTGCTTTATTCAATACTGTGAATAGGGGGAATTAACATGACTTTAAAAATTAATAAAATCCAAAATCAACTACAAAATTATGAAATTGACGGATTGCTTATTACAAAAAAAGAAAATCGCCAATATGCAACAGGCTTTACAGGTAGTGCTGGCGTCGTCTTAATCTCTGCGGATAAAGCTGTTTTTATAACTGATTTTCGCTATGTAGATCAAGCAAAATCACAAATAAAAGATGCTGAAATTATTATGCATAAAGGAAATTTAGAAAAAGAAATTGCAAATCAAGTATCAAAATTAAACATTCAAAAACTCGGAATTGAAGAGAACAACATGACATTGCAACAATATAAAAACTTACAAAAATACGTACATGTAGAAATGGTTCAAGTGTGCGAAATCATCGAAAATATTCGTATTATTAAAGACATGCCTGAAATAGAAACAATGAAAATCGCAGCTAATATTGCTGACGAAGCATTTCACCACATCCTTACGTTTCTAAAACCAGGAATAAGTGAAAATGATGTACGAGATGAGTTAGAATTTTTCATGAGAAAAAAAGGAGCTACATCCTCTTCATTCCAAATCATTGTAGCTTCTGGCGTTCGTTCTTCACTTCCTCATGGAGTTGCATCAAATAAAATAATCGAACGAGGCGACGTTGTTACATTAGATTTCGGTGCACTTTACGATGGATATTGTTCCGATATAACTCGTACTGTAGCAATCGGAGAACCATCCGAAGAATTCAAAAAGATATACAATGTTGTACGAGAAGCGTTAAAACGTGGGACTGAAGCAATTAAGCCTGGAGAAACTGCGAAAAGTATCGATGATATAACGAGAGATTACATTACAGAACATGGATACGGTCAATATTTTGGACACTCTACTGGTCATGGTCTTGGATTAGAAATACATGAACCTCTTCGTCTATCCCAAGAAAGTAAGGCTACTTTAGAAGAAGGTATGGTTGTTACCGTTGAACCTGGTATTTACATACCAAACTGGGGCGGTTGTAGAATTGAAGATGATATTGTCATCACAAAAGACGGATATGAAGTTATTACAAAATCAAATCGGGAACTAATTGTTATCCCTTGTTGAAATCATAGAAAAAAATGCCACCGAATAAGGTGGCATTTTCTTTTATTCATTAGCGAATAGCTTTTCATTTACTTTTTTAGCGACTACCGCTACCAACATTAAAATGCATATTAAATATATCGATTTCGCAATAAATAACCAGCCTTGAAACATTACAATTCCATCTATTATCTCATTTCCTTTCAATAACAAAAATGGAATCGTGCTTATTACAATGACAAACTCGATGCTGAAAACAATTTTCTTTTTTCGGCTATATGCCTTCCATTCTTTCCAGCGATACATAGGTGCAAAAATCAATACTCCTATACATATGCCCTGAAACAACTGATAATAGTAAACAAACGAGCACACCATAATAACCTATTTTCTCTCTCATTCGTACTCCCCCATTCTACTTCTCCTTTAATATGTAACTTACTACGCTTATAACAATTCTTAGAAAAACAACAACGACAATTACAAGATAAAGACCTTTTGCAGAAGACATCCATTCTTGAAAAATAGACATTTTCTCCATTTGCTTCTGCCCTTCTATTAAAATAAACCCTACGAAAAATGAGCAAATAACAATGATACCTATCATCATTCCGATACTTTTCTTACTATATTGTTTCATATCTTCCCAGTTATATAAAAGTATAAATACAAACCCGAAAACAGGTATAATACTGATCCATTCATTACTTGTAAACAGATTCAAAATGATTAATAGACTACAAGAAAGGATGAATCCCCAAAACCCAATTTTTTTGCGCATAAACCCTCCTTAAATTCCATTTTTAGGATTAATTGTATTGTAACATCCATTTCTACTTCTTACCATTACAGTACATGAAATTTCACTTTTTTCTTTTTCCTATACTCACATACTTTTACTGCTTTCATACAATAAACTACACGAATGCCTAAAGGATGTGAATGTTATGGGAGTTGAATTAACGCTGTTGCATGCTCTCTATATTCTTTGTTTACTCACTATTATTACTTTTTTTATTCTCCGGAAAGATACGACGATTATTTGTATCGTTTTTATCTTTTTATTAGCATTAACCGCTACAAGTTCTATCCCTCTTGCCGTTAGCGGTATTTTTCAAAGTTTCATTTACGCTATTACTGAACTATTACCAACTATATTAATCATCTCCATTATCGTATCAATGAGCAATCTACTCGTTCATACTGGCATAAATGATACGATGATTTCACCATTTACAAAGATGATTCGTACCCCTACCCTCGCCTACTGGATTATCGGCCTTTTAATGATGACAATTTCTTTCTTCTTTTGGCCTTCTCCAGCTGTCGCTTTAATGGGAGCTATTTTATTACCCGTCGCTGTACGCGTCGGCCTTCCACCAATTGGAGTTGCCATTGCTATGAACTTGTTCGGACACGGCATCGCCTTATCTGGTGACTTCGTTATTCAAGGTGCACCGAAATTAACAGCGGATGCTGCTGGTTTTCCTGTTTCCAGCGTTGTTTCTGCCAGTGTTCCCCTCGTTATCGTTATGGGTATTGTGACAACTTCCGTCGCATTTTTCTTCTTACGAAAAGAATTCCATACAGGCTTATCTATACAAGAATCTATCCCATCAACTGAGTCTTCTAAAACGCTCACTTCATTATCTCCTCGGACAAAAAAATGGCTCGCTATTTGTATTCCGATCGTATATGCCATCGATATCCTTTGCATGATTCAATTTAAACTACAAGGAAGCGACGCAACTGCACTTATCGGCGGGACGACTGTTATTATGATTATCATTATTTCCCTCATCGCTTACAAAGGAAATGGACTGAATAAAACGACCGATTATTTTATAGAAGGGCTCCAATTTGGATTTAAAATTTTCGGCCCAGTTATTCCAATTGCTGCACTCTTTTATTTAGGAGATAGCGGTTTTGTAAAAATTATCGGAGACTATTTACCGAAAGGTTCACATGGAATCATTAACGACTTAGGGATCGCCTTATCTCAAACTGTTCCTTTAAACCAATATGTATCGGCGGGAACATTAACTATCGTTGGTGTCATAACAGGCTTAGATGGGTCTGGTTTTTCCGGTATATCACTTGCTGGTTCAATTGCCAATCTTTTCGGAACAGCACTTGGGCATGGAACAGCTACATTAACAGCACTCGGGCAAATTGCTGCAATCTGGACCGGAGGCGGGACTTTAATTCCTTGGGCGCTTATTCCTGCCGCTGCCATTTGTAAAGTGGATCCATTTGAACTTGCAAGACGAAATTTTTTACCGGTTGTGATTGGCTTAATTGTCACCACAATCGTTGCGATGTTTATCCTATAACATAAGCAAGTGTTCTCTTGCTTATGTTTTTTTATTGTAAAATTCATCATGAATTACTGGCTTTCAAAAGGAGTTATGTATATGTTAGCGAAATTATATTAAGAGAGTATTTATTCCAAAACGTTTACGAGAAACAGATTACTTCCATTAGAAAAGGGGACATAACTATGAATGAATTGATTTTCGTCTTATTAATTTGTCCATTACTTATCTTTATCGTTTCTGTTATTGGAACGCGCAAGACGAAAACGTATTACGTAATGCCGATTGTAACGTTTGCTAGTTTTTTAATAATAGGTGTTATCGCCTTTACTCCAAAATTTTTCTTTTGGGTTGGCATGTATAGCATTTTCTCATTTATTGTTTCTTATATGACGCTATTGTTTGTAAGAGGATATGAAGTTGCGGAAAATGCTAAATAGTTGTTAGCAAGGAGACAGGAATATGGTTTTCTTTGATATTGATGGAACTTTACTTGATTATGAGGCCGCTGAAAGAAATGGTATTATAGATTTTTTTCAAATATATAATACTATTTTTTCAGGCAATGAATTAGAGGCAACGAAAGTCTGGCATGAATTATCAGAAGAATATTTCAACAAATTTTTATCCAAAGAATTATCTTTTCAAGAACAACAAAGTATGCGAATGTATCATTTATTTAAAGCATATGGAGTAAACTTATCTCCCGAGGAATCTCAGCATAAATTCAATCAATATATAGAACTATATAAGAACAACTGGACCGCGTTTGAAGATGTAAACTATACATTACAGACCTTGCAGGAAAAAGGGCACTCATTAGGTATCATTAGTAATGGTGAATATGAGCAACAAGTCGAAAAGTTAACTACTCTAAACATTCTACAATATTTCAAATACATATTTACTTCTAGTGAAATTGGGATATCGAAACCAGACCCTAAAATTTTTCAAAGAACTGTATTACAATCAAATCTTGAAATGAAAGATTGCTATTATATTGGCGATCGATTAGAAACAGATGCAATTAGTAGTACAGCAGCTGGAATGCATGGGATATGGTTAAATCGGGATAACTTGCAACTCAAGTTTGATGTTCCTACTATCTGTTCTTTACATGAAGTTTTAACAATAATATAAAAAGACGACCGCGTTCCCCCGCGGTCGTCTTTTTTCGTGTTACGCTGTGATCCAAGCTTCATTAGCTGGATTTTTACGCCACTCTTGTAATTTTTTCGTTTCAGCTTGTCCGATCATACCTTTTTCTGCTGCAACTTCAGTTAATGCACTGTAATCACTTAAAGAATATGATGCTACGTTTGCTACTTCTAGTTTCTCTTTTCCTGACTCAAGCTCGTATGTGAAGATTGATACGATTCCTAATACTTCACAGCCAGCTTCGCGAAGTGCTTCTACACATGTAATTGCACTACCGCCAGTTGAAATTAAGTCTTCTACTACTACTACTTTTTGACCTTTTTCAGCTTTTCCTTCGATTTGGTTCCCTTTACCGTGACCTTTTGCTTTACTACGCACGTAGCACATTGGTAAATCCATACGATCGCTTACCCATGCAGCGTGCGCAATACCAGCAGTTGCTGTTCCTGCAATAACTTCTACAGTTGGGAAGTGCTCTTTAATTAACTCTTCTAATCCAGCTGCAATCGCTTGACGTACTTTTGGATAAGATAAAGTTAAACGATTATCACAATAAATTGGTGATTTCATACCTGAAGACCAAGTGAATGGATCATTCGGTTGTAAAAATACTGCTCCAATTTCTAATAAATGCGATGCGATTTCTTTTTTCATACTGTTACACCTTCCCACTGTTGTTTTACTGTTTTATACGCTTCAAGCGGATTTCCCGCTTTTGTAATACTACGTCCAACTACGATGTAGCTTGAGCCAAGTTCCCTCGCACGTTTCGGTGTTGCTACGCGCACCTGGTCATTTACATCATCGCTTGCAAGACGAATCCCCGGTGTTACTGTTACAAATTCATTTCCGCATACTTCACGTAATTTCGGAACTTCAAGTGTTGAACAAACAACACCATCAAGTCCACTTTCTTTCGTTAGTTTTGCATAATGAGCAACCGCTTCTTCTAACGTTTTCTCAATGCCAATCTCTTTTTTCATCATAGCTTCCGAAGTGCTTGTTAGTTGTGTAACTGCAATACAAATCGGTCTCTCTTTTCCTTCTTGCTTACCTTCCTCTAATCCCTCAATCGCAGCTTTCATCATACTGCTTCCCCCAGCAGCATGAACATTTACCATATCAACATCTAGACTAGCTAGGCTACGCATAGCGCTTTTTACTGTATTCGGAATATCATGAAGTTTTAAATCTAGGAAGATCTTATGCCCTTTTTCTTTTAAGTACGTAATAATCGCAGGGCCTTCTTTGTAAAATAACTCCATACCCACTTTGACAAATAACTCTTCCCCTTCAAAGTGGTGTAAGAATTGTTCTACATCTTGTTTCCCTGGAAAATCTAGTGCAACGATTAACGACTGTGACATGTTTGTTTCCAGCTCCTTCCTTGACATTCCGAAATATGATCAAATCCTAATTCATCTAGTAATGCTGGTAATTCTTCAATAATTGTCGGACATACGAACGGATCGATAAAGTTCGCTGTTCCAACTGCAACCGCGCTTGCGCCAGCATAGAAGAATTCAATTACATCTTCCGCAGTTTCAATACCACCCATTCCGATAATCGGAATGTTAACCGCTTGACTTACTTCATGTACCATACGAATTGCTACTGGCTTAATCGCAGGACCTGATAATCCGCCTGTACGGTTTGCTAAAATTGGTTTAGCTGTTTTTAAATCTAGACGCATACCAAGCAATGTATTAATCATCGTTAAACCGTCCGCACCCGCATTTTCAATTGCTTTTGCAATCTCCACAATGTTTGCCACGTTCGGTGACAATTTCACATATACCGGTACTTCAGAAACCTCTTTTACTCGCTTCGTTAAATCAGCAGCAATTTCAGGATTCGTACCAAAAGCGATACCACCCGTTTTTACGTTTGGACAAGAAATATTTAATTCTAGCGCATGAACATTAGGTGCCTTTGAAATTTCTTTCGCAACTGCTACATAATCCTCAGCTTGTGAGCCAGCAACATTCGCAATAATCGGAAGATCAAATTGCTCGAGAAAAGGTAATTCAGAATTCATTACCTTTTCTAATCCAGGATTTTGAAGCCCGATTGCATTTAGCATTCCGCCTGGTGTTTCCGCAACACGAGGCGTTGGGTTTCCGTAACGAGGCTGTTCTGTTGTCGCTTTAATCATAATTGATCCAAGTACACTTAAATCATAGAACTGTGCATACTCACGACCAAATCCGAAGCAACCAGATGCTGGGATGATTGGATTTTTTAATGATAACCCTGGTAATTCAACTTGCAATCTGTTCATAGTACAACCTCCCCGATTGGAAATACTGGTCCGTCGCTACACACCTTCTTGTAAGAATGTCCACTCGGATCTGCTTGTAAATGGCATACACATGCGAAACATGCTCCAATGCCACAGCCCATACGCTCTTCTAATGAAATGTAGGCTTTTCTCTCTTTATAGCGTCCTTCTAATGCACGAAGCATCGCTAAAGGTCCACATGAGTATAGAATGTCAAAGTCGATTCCATAGCTATCAATTACATCTGTTACAAAGCCTTCTGTACCATGCGTACCATCAACTGTTGCAACATACGTATCACCAAGCTCTGCGAATTTCTCTTCATAGAAGACAACATCTTTCGTTTGGAAACCTAAGATGTGAATAACGCGTACTCCCTTTGCTACAAGACGCTGTGACAATTCATATAGTGGTGGTACACCAATTCCCCCTCCAACTAATAGAGCCGTTTGTCCAGCTTCCGCTTCTTCTACAGGAAAACCATGTCCAAGTGGTCCTAACACATCTACAAGTTCGCCTTGTTTTCTTTTCGCTAATGTTTTTGTTCCTTGTCCTTCCGCACGATATAGCATTGTAAATTCGTTCTTGTCTTGATCGACATTACAAATACTAATTGGGCGGCGCAGAAGGGGCGTAATGCCCTCTGCTACCTTAATGTGTACAAACTGCCCTGGATCGTTCATTTGCTGCACTAGATCCCCTTGAAGCACTAATTCGTAAATGTTTTTTGCGATTTCTTTTTGGTTAACGACGATCATATTTTGCTTTTGCATCATGCATGTACCACCTCGTGACGCTTCGTTTGCGTAATTTCTTTCATTGAATGAGCTGAGAATGTCATAGATTCTAGTACTCGTAAGATTGCTCTCGTTGTATCAAGTGATGTTAAGCAAGCCACACCATTTTCTACTGATTCACGGCGAATGCGGAAACCATCACGCGCTGGTTGTTTGCCTTTTGTTAATGTATTGATTACAAACTGTGCTTTTCCTTGACGGATAATATCAAGTAAGTTGTATTCTTCAGAATCAATTTTATTTACAACTTGCACTGGAATGTTTTGCTCTGCTAACGATTGTGCTGTTCCAGCTGTTGCTAATAAGTTATAGCCGATTTCGTGGAAACGTTTTGCAATTTCCATTGCTTCTTCTTTATCTTTATCCGCTACAGTGATGATTACTGATCCGTGCGTTGGGATGTTAATTCCTGAAGCAACTAACCCTTTGTATAATGCTTTTTCAAGTGTTAAGTCTTTACCCATTACTTCCCCTGTTGATTTCATTTCAGGTCCTAATGTTGTATCAACTGAACGTAGCTTCGCAAATGAGAATACCGGTGCTTTTACATACACTTCTTTCTCTTCTGGGTGATAACCAGTTCCATATCCTTGTTCTACAAGATCTTGACCTAAAATAACTTTCGTTGCAACATTCGCCATCGGTACGCCTGTAATTTTACTTAAGAATGGTACTGTACGACTCGCACGTGGATTTACTTCAATTACATACACTTCATCTTTGAATACTACAAACTGAATGTTTAGTAATCCAACAATGTTTAAACCTTTTCCAAGTGCAATTGTATGTTCAATAATTTGTTCTTTCAGTTTTGCAGATAAGCTTTGCGGTGGATATACTCCGATTGAGTCACCAGAGTGAACTCCAGCGCGTTCAATATGTTCCATAATACCTGGAATGAATACATTCTCACCGTCTGAAATTGCATCTACTTCAATTTCTTTACCAACCATGTAACGATCGATTAATACTGGGTGATCTGCGTGAACTTTAACCGCATTTTTCATGTAGTGCAGCAGTTCTTCTTGACGATATACGATTTCCATCGCGCGTCCACCTAGTACGTAAGATGGTCTTACTAATACTGGGTAACCAATTTTTTCAGCGATTGCTACCGCTTGCTCTACAGTCGTTGCTGTTTTACCAACTGGTTGCGGAATACCAAGTTGTGTTAGAGCTGCTTCAAACTTATCACGATCTTCTGCACGGTCTAAATCTTCAAGTGATGTTCCTAAGATTTTCACACCGTGAGCCTCTAATTTAGCAGCTAAGTTAATTGCCGTTTGTCCACCGAATTGGACGATAACACCTTCTGGTTTTTCTAAATCGATAATGTGCATTACATCTTCGATTGTTAATGGTTCAAAGTATAATTTGTCAGAAATACTGAAGTCTGTTGAAACTGTTTCTGGATTGTTATTAACAATGATTGCCTCATATCCCGCTTCTTTAATTGCCCATACAGAGTGAACTGTTGCATAGTCAAACTCAACACCTTGACCGATACGGATTGGACCAGATCCTAGAACTACTACACTCTTACGATCTGTTCTAACTGATTCATTCTCGTCACCATATGTGCTGTAGTAGTATGGTGTTGCAGATTCAAACTCTGCCGCACAAGTATCTACCATTTTATAAACAGGAGTTATGTTGCTTTCTTTACGCATATCGTAAATTTCACGCTCTGTTTTGTTCCAAGCATTGGCGATGTAATGGTCACTGAAGCCCATTTCCTTCGCTGATTGTAATACTTCCATATTTCCTACATTTGCTTTTACTTCGCGTTCCATGTTTACGATATTTTCAACTTTTTGTAAGAAGAAGAAGTCCATTTCACACCAATTGTTGATTTCTTCTTTCGTTACACCTTGACGAATTGCTTCTGCTACAATAAACAGTCGCTCATCATCAGCTTTTATAATGCGTTTTTTCATTGTCTCTTTATCAAGCTCTTTTAAATGCTCTAACTCTAAGTGATAAACACCAAGTTCTAAAGAACGAATCGCTTTTAATAATGATTGCTCTAAGTTACGTCCGATTGACATAACTTCACCAGTTGCCTTCATTTGTGTACCCAGTGTTCTGTTTGCTGATTCAAACTTATCAAATGGCCAGCGTGGAATTTTTGAAACAACATAGTCTAATGCTGGTTCGAAACAAGCATATGTTTTTTGTGTTACTGGATTTATAATTTCATCTAATGTTAAACCGACTGCAATTTTTGCCGCTAGCTTCGCAATTGGATATCCAGTTGCTTTAGATGCTAGTGCAGATGAACGACTTACACGCGGGTTTACTTCGATTACATAATATTGGAAGCTATGTGGATCAAGTGCAAGCTGAACGTTACATCCACCTTCAATTCCTAATGCACGAATAATTCGTAATGAAGTGTTTCGTAACATTTGATATTCACGGTCACTTAATGTTTGGCTCGGTGCTACAACGATAGAATCACCTGTGTGAACCCCAACTGGATCGATATTTTCCATGTTACATACTACAATCGCGTTATCATTTGAATCACGCATTACTTCATATTCAATTTCCTTACAACCAGCAATGCTCTTTTCTAATAAACATTGTGTTACCGGACTATGTTTTAATCCACCTGATACGATTTCAATTAGTTCTTCTTCATTACTACAGATTCCGCCACCTGTTCCCCCCATTGTAAATGCTGGGCGAACAATAACTGGATATCCAATTTCTTTTACAAATTCATGTGCTTCTTCTAGCGTATGAATAATGGTACTAGATGGAATTGGTTCATTTAATTCCTGCATTAAGGTACGGAATAAATCACGATCCTCCGCTTGCTCGATTGCTGATAATTTTGTTCCTAAAATTTCAACTCCGCACTCTTCAAGTATGCCTGATTTCGCAAGTTCAACAGCCATATTCAGGCCTGTTTGACCACCTAATGTTGGTAAGATTGCATCTGGACGTTCTTTACGAATGATACGGCTTACGAATTCTAGTGTTAATGGTTCTATATATACTTTATCTGCCGTTGCAGTATCTGTCATAATTGTTGCTGGGTTAGAGTTAACAAGGATTACTTTGTAACCTTCTTCTCTAAGAGATTGACAAGCTTGTGTACCAGAGTAGTCAAACTCTGCTGCTTGCCCAATTACAATTGGTCCTGATCCGATTACTAAAATTGTGTTAATGTCTAGGCGTTTTGGCATAACTCTTCCCCTTCTTTCTTGAAGTTTTCAATCATTGCTAAGAAATCTTCGAACAAATCGTTTGCATCTTCTGGTCCTGCAGAAGCTTCTGGATGGTATTGTACTGTAAATGCTGGGAACTTCGTATGACGAAGACCTTCTACTGTTCCATCATTTAAAGCAACATGTGTAATTTCAAGTTCTGTATTTTTAACTGATTCATCTTCTACTGCGTAACCATGATTTTGAGATGTAATTGCTACTTTTCCAGTTGCAAGATGTTTTACCGGATGGTTTAAACCACGGTGACCGAATTTTAACTTACTTGTATTCGCACCAGATGCTAGAGCGAATAGTTGATGTCCTAAGCAAATTCCGAATAAAGGAACTTTACCGATAATGTCTTTTAACATTTCAATTGCTTCTGGTACATCTTTTGGATCTCCAGGTCCGTTACTTAACATAATTCCATCTGGGCTAAGACGTAAAATTTCTTCTGCTGTTGTATTGTAAGGTACTACAATTACATCACAGTCACGTTTATTTAATTCTCGTAAAATACCATGTTTCATTCCGAAGTCTACAAGTACAACTCGGTGTCCACGGCCTGGGCTTGGGTATGGATCTTTCGTTGATACGCGTTTCACGTGATCTGTAAAGACTGTCGCTTTTAATTGGCTCACGATGTATTCCACATCTGCATCCATGTTACATAGACGTCCACGTAATGTACCGTATTGACGAATTTTTCTCGTTAATTTTCTTGTATCAATTCCTGCTAACCCTGGGATATTTCTTTCTTTTAAGTAATCATTTAACGAAATTTCATTACGGAAGTTTGATGGATGATCACAAATTTCGTTTACGATTAAACCATTTACAGATGGGTGAATTGATTCAAAATCGTCACGGTTGATGCCGTAGTTTCCGATTAATGGGTACGTGAATGTTACGATTTGACCGCAATATGATGGATCAGATAATGTTTCTTGATATCCAGTCATTCCTGTTGTAAATACAACCTCACCTGACTTTTCGATTTCTCCTCCGAAACCTTTTCCAATTAATACTGTTCCATCTTCTAAGATAAGTTGTCTTTTCATACTAATGCACTCTCCTTTTGCCATGCGATCTTACCACCAACGATTGTCATTACCGGCCATCCTTGGCATTTCCAACCTGCGAATGGTGTATTTTTTCCTTTTGATAAGAATGTTGTTGGGTCAATCTCTTCTTCTTGTTCTAAATCAATGATTGTAATATCAGCTGTTCTACCTTCTTTCAGGCGACCTGCTTCTAAGCCGAATGTATCAGCTGGTTTTTCTGTTAAGAATTGAATTAACTGCTCTAATGTAATAATTCCTTTTTTCACAAGGTTTGTGTATAGAAGTGGGAATGCTGTTTCAAAACCAGTAATTCCGAATGGTGCTCTTTCAATTCCTTGCGCTTTCTCTTCCGCTGTATGCGGTGCATGATCAGTTGCGATCATATCAATTGTTCCATCTAATAAACCTTCAATTAGTGCTGCGTGATCTTCTTTTCCACGAAGCGGCGGGTTCATTTTAAAGTTAGGATCAGCTGATGGGATATCATCTTCACATAACACTAAGTGATGAGGTGTTACTTCTGCTGTTACTTTAATTCCAGCGCGTTTCGCATCTCGAATTACGCGTACTGAACCTTTCGTACTTACGTGACATACGTGATAGTGACAATCTGCCGCTTCAGCAAGCAGTATATCCCTTGCAATATGTACAGATTCACATACTGATGGGATACCGTTTAATCCGTGTTTCTCAGAAAACTTCCCTTCATGTACACAACCTTTATTAATAAGAGTATTCTCTTCACAATGCGCAACTACTGCCATATTTAATTTCGCTGCACGCTTCATAGCAGCTAACATCATGCTAGCATCTTGTACGCCTACACCGTCATCAGTGAAAGCAAATGCTCCAAGTTCTTTTAATGTTTCGAAATCTGTCATTTCAGAACCAGCTTGGCGTACTGTAATTGCTCCGTATGGTAGTACGTTGACATGCGCTTTTTCTTTAATACGATTTTGCAAGTCTTCCATATGTTCTCTGCAATCTGGTACTGGGCGTGTATTTGGCATTGCACAAATTGTAGTGAATCCACCTTTTGCCGCTGCTAGTGTACCTGTTTCAATTGTTTCTTTATGTTCACCACCTGGTTCACGAAGGTGTACGTGTACATCTACTAATCCAGGTGCGATTAACTTTCCGTTCACATCGATTACTTCAGCATTATCTGCCGTAATATTTTCTGCTACCTTAGCGATTTTACCGTCTTGTACGAGAAGATCTGTTGCTACGATTTTTCCTTCTTCATTCATATAACGACCATTTTTAAACAAGTAATTCATGTTTCATTCCTCCTAATACATTTGGTAAGGCGCGTTTTAGTACAGCCATTCTTACGTAAACTCCATTTTCCATTTGTTTAAATATGCGTGAACGCTCACACTCAACAAGTTCACTTGCAATTTCAACATCACGGTTTACAGGAGCTGGATGCATAATAATGCTTCCTTCTTTCATACGCTTTTCTCTTTCCACTGTTAATCCGTGTTTCTCATGATACTCTTTCATAATGTCTGTTTCATAATGATCATGACGCTCATGTTGTACACGAAGTAACATCATTACATCCACTTCTGGAACAAGTTCATCTAATGGTTTGTATGTTCCAAACGTGCTGTCTTCATCTTTCCACTCTTCTGGACTTGCAAAGTAAATTGTTGCACCCAGTTTCGTTAATGCTTCTGCATTAGAACGTGCTACTCGGCTATGACGAATATCTCCTACTATCGCAATCTTTAATCCTTCAAATCTTCCAAACTCTTGTTTAATTGTAAGAAGATCGAGTAGGCACTGCGTTGGATGGTTTCCACATCCATCTCCAGCGTTTAAGATTGGGATATTTACCTGTTCTTTTAGTTCATCGAAGTAGCGATCTTGCTCATGGCGGACGATCACCGCTTTTGTTCCGATTGATTCCAGTGTTCTTATCGTATCGTATAAAGTTTCTCCTTTTTGTACGCTTGATGCATCCGCTGAAAAGTTTAAAACTTCAAGTCCTAATCTCTTCTCAGCAACTTCAAAGCTAAATCTCGTTCTCGTACTATTCTCAAAGAACAAGTTCGCAACAAAAGTTTGCTCTGTCGTTTTGCTCTCTTTTCCATTCGCGAAATCTTCTGCGTCTTTTAGGATTTCTGAAATTTCTACTTCCGATAATTCACTCATCGTTAACAAATGGCTCATCGTCATCCCTCATCTTTCTGATTTTTATGTTACCACTTTTGTATTTTTATAACAACTTTTGTATAAAAATACCCTAGTCATTTGAGACTAGGGTGCAAGGAAGAAGCCACCCTTTCCGGTCTCACAGGACTGAATTAAAAGGTTATTATTATGAAGCAATCTGCTTAGATTGTTTTATTTGTTTCGTTTCTGGTAGTAGTAGATTTAATAGTACACCCACAATTGCTGCTAGTGCCATTCCTTCTACTTGGAACGATTCTCCTACGTGGAGTACCGCTCCACCAATACCGATTACTAGTATTACTGATGCAATCATTAAGTTTCGTTTGTCACTTAGGTCTGTTTTATCATCTACCATCATGCGTAATCCGCTTGATGCAATTACACCGAATAGTAAGATTGATACACCACCCATAACTGGTGTTGGGATCGAATGAATCAGTGCAGAAATCTTACCGATAAATCCGAACATGATTGCAAACACTGCTGAGCCGATGAATAAGTATACACTGTATGCTCTCGTAATTGCTAACACACCGATGTTTTCACCATACGTTGTATTCGGTGGTCCACCTATTAGTGATGCAATCAATGTTGCTATTCCATCACCGAAGATTGAGCGATGTAAACCTGGTTTTTCAATTAAATCTCTTTTAATAACATTTCCTAGTACAATTTGATGTCCGATATGTTCTGAAATTGTTACTAATGCTACTGGTACCATCAAGAGTACAATCTTCCACGAAAACTCCGGAGTATATGTTACAAATGGTACTGTGAAATCTGGTACAACAAACCATTTTGCCTCAGCTACCGGCTTTAAGTTTACTAGCCCTTGGAAGTAAGCAAAGATATATCCGCCGATAATGCCCAGTAACACTGGTATGATACTGAAAAACCCTCTTCCGAATATAGAGCAGATAATTGTAATTGCTAATGTTACTAATGCTACTGAAAAGTGTGTAAAGCTATATTTGCCATCCGCACCGTTCATCGCCATGTTAACTGCTGTATGTGCTAAAGCTAGACCGATTACCATTACGACTGGACCAACTACGATTGGCGGAAGTAATTTCATAATCCACTCTGATCCTGACTTCTTAATTCCGAGTGAGATTAAGATGTACACAAGTCCTGCAAACAAACCACCAAGCATTGCTGCTCCAGGTCCACCTGCTGTTTTCGCTGTTATAATCGGTGCGATAAAGGCGAATGATGATCCTAGATAGGCAGGTACTTGACCTTTCGTTATAAGAAGAAACGCTAGCGTTCCTAATCCACTTGATATTAATGCTACTGACGGATTCAATCCTGTTAAAAACGGAACAAGCACTGTTGATCCAAACATCGCGAACAAATGTTGTATACTTAAAAATAACCATTTTCCCGGTTTCGGTACTTCATTAACGTCTAACACTGGCTTTTGTTCCATTGTTACATCCTCCTTCAGTTTAAATCTTTGCAATAAAAAAACTCTTTGTGCCTGTGCACAAAGAGTCCTACACTTTCGTATGCCAAATTTGACATATGAAAGCCAAGACCCTTTGGCAGCCTCACAGGACTACATTTAAAAGGGCTTTACTTATCGTATATGCTTACTCGATCTTGTTGATCTGTCTCTTGCAAATCAACTTCGATACGCTCTTCACTTGATGTTGGAATGTTCTTTCCTACATAATCAGCGCGAATTGGTAGTTCACGATGACCTCTATCAACAAGAACCGCCAGTTGGATTTGTGATGGTCTACCTAAATCCATAAGAGCATCCATTGCTGCTCGAACTGTTCTTCCTGTATATAATACATCATCCACAAGGATAACTTTTTTCTTCGTAATATCTACAGGGATATCAGAACCTTTTACAAGTGGTTCTTCATTTTTCGATTGTAGTGTTAGATCATCACGATATAACGTAATATCTAGCTCTCCAACTTCCATTTCTTTTCCTTCAATTTGACCAATTCGTTCTGCCAAACGTTGTGCAATAAAAATTCCACGAGTTTTAATTCCGACAAGAACACAATTATCGACACCTTTATTTCGTTCCACGATTTCATGACTAATTCGTGTTAAAGCGCGGCGAATCATTTGGTCATCTAAAACGACAGCTTTCTCTTGCATGCTCTACACCTCCAAGCTTTTTTCTTGCGTGAGAGTAATGGTATAAAAAAAGTCCTCTCAGCGTGTGCGAGAGGACTTTTGAAAAAAGGGTACAGCATACCCTATATATTTCAAACCGTTACCTTCTCAACCTCACGGGGCTGTGTTAAAGGATCATTATTTAACTGTTGTCAGTATCTCAGTTTTCTTATGATTTGTCAATACTATTTCCGTAAAATATTTAATGCGTCTTCAAACACTTCTGGAATCGGTGCCTCAAACTGAATATATTCACCAGTACGAGGATGGTCAAACCCTAAAATACCTGCGTGAAGTGCTTGTCCATTCATGTCTAATGTTTTCTTCGGACCATACTTCGGATCTCCTGCAAGTGGATAGCCAATATATTTCATATGAACACGAATTTGGTGCGTACGTCCCGTTTCTAAGCGACATTCTACAAGTGTAAAATCTTTAAAGCGTTCTAACACCTGGAAGTGTGTAACAGCATTCTTACCATTTTCATCAACTGTCATGCTTTGACGTTCTTTCTTATCGCGACCAATTGGCGCATCGATCGTTCCTTTATCATGCGGAATCACACCGTGTACAATCGCTTTGTAACGTCTTGTTACTGTTTTTGCTACAAGTTGATTTACAAGTGACTCATGCGCCACATCATTTTTAGCAACCATTAATAGTCCAGATGTATCTTTATCAATACGATGCACAATACCAGGACGCATTACACCGTTAATACCTGACAGGTCTGTACAATGGTGCATAAGTCCGTTTACAAGCGTACCGCTTGTATGCCCTGGAGCTGGATGTACAACCATACCACGTGGCTTATTTACAACGAGTACATCTGCATCTTCATAATAAATTTCTAAGCCCATATCTTCTGCTTGGATATCTAACTCTTCTGGATCAGGAATCGTTACTGTAATTTCATCGTTTTCTTTAACTTTATAATTCACTTTTACCGATTTTCCATTAACTGTAACGACATCATCTTTAATCCATTGTTGTACTTGTGAACGTGACCATTCACTGTTTATTTCTGCAACGAATTTATCAATTCGCTCACTTTTTTGTTCTTCTGCAACTGTTACTTGTACTACTTCACTCATTCAATTACTCCTTCGTTTTCTTGCCTTCTAATAATGTTTGAATAATAATTAATACAACACCAATACATAATGCTGAATCAGCTATATTGAATACTGGATAGTTGTACGAGAAAATATACACGTGAATGAAATCCACTACTTCTTGTCTAAATACACGATCAATGAAATTACCAATTGCTCCGCCTAATATTAGACCTAATGAAATCCCTAGAAGTTTGTCTGTTTTCGCATATTTTTGCATATAAATTACGATAAATACTACAAAAACGACTGTAATAATGTAGAAAAACCACATTTTATTTTCTAAAATCCCCCAGGCAGCTCCTCTATTTCGATGTGATGTTATGTATAATACATTATCGATAATCGGAATGCTCGTACCCAATTCCATGTTCTTTACAATTAGCCATTTCGATATTTGATCGATGGCAATGACAAATAACGCTATTACATAATATATCATTTTCATTTCCCCCACAAAGACAGTGTACCTCAAAATTTTAGCATAGCTGCAACCTTTTCACAATGAACCTTTATAGAAGAATAAAATAAATTAAAAAAAGGTAATATAATATCGTTGTGCGCATTCATACATTTACTTTTTCATAGAAAAATTCATGAATGGTACGGGCAGTCGGCATCGTCTTCATTTGTTTTACCGAAATGGCTCTCCCCGTTTCTTCACAAATACCATACATATCTATTTCCATTTTAAATAATGCACGTTCTACATCTTTTAAGTCCTCTTTTATATCATGTAATAGGAGTTTTTTCTTTATCTCTTCCTTAATTTCATATCCAAGCTCTTCGCTAAACTCTGTATCATATTTGTGCATGACCTCTTTAGCTAGCCTCTCTTGTAACTCTTTTCGCATCAATTGCAATTCTTCTTTGATTTCCATATACATTTCATTCACGTGTACATTCCTCCCAGCTGCAATGTACGATTAGTGTGTCCGAAATTTCTATGCTTACCTCACACACATTTTTCCTTCATAGGAAAGAGAGTGAAAGTTATTTTAATATATCATCAACAAAAAAACTGACTGTACTTACGCACAGTCAGTTTTTTTATTATTTTACATAGTTTTCTTTAACAACTGTTGCACAACGCTCACATAACGTTTCATGTTCAGCGTCTTTACCAATTGTTTCTGAAACTACCCAACAACGTTCACATGTTTCACCAGTTGCTTGAGCAACAACAACCGCTGTATGCTCATACTTCGGCGCATCTGCTGGCGCTTCTTCCATCATACCACCAAGTTTATACTCAGAAACGATGAATAATTGCTTTAAGTCTTCGCTAATAGACTCTAACATAGTTTTCATTTCTACAGTCGGATATAGCGTAATACTTGCATTTAATGACTTACCGATTACTTTCTCATTACGTGCTACTTCTAACGCTTTTAATACGTCATCACGCAGCGTCATAAATGCATCCCATTTTGTTTTTAATGCTTCCGCACCATCTAATTGTACAGCTTCTGGCATATTAGTTAATTGTACACTTTCTTCTGTTACACCCGGAATGTATGGCCATACTTCATCAGCTGTATGCGGTAAGATTGGTGTTACAAGTTTCGTCAATGCAACAAGAACATCATATAATACAGTTTGAATTGCACGACGATCTTCATGGTTTGCACCTTCAATGTATAAAATGTCTTTTGCAAAGTCTAAGTAGAATGAACTTAAATCAATTGTACAGAAGTTATGAATTGCATGATACACAGCAGCGAAGTCGTATGTTTCATATGCTTCTTTTACTTTTGTAATTAAGTCATTTAATTTCACTAACATGTAACGATCTACTTCACGAAGTTCAGCTACAGCTACTGTATTTTCACTTGGCTTAAAGTCATCTAAGTTTCCTAATAAGAAACGGAATGTGTTACGGATTTTACGATACACTTCTGCTACTTGTTTTAAAATATCATCTGAAATACGTACATCAGATTGATAGTCAACAGAAGATACCCATAAGCGTAAAATATCTCCACCTAATTGATCCATAATTTTCTTCGGTACGACGATGTTTCCAATCGACTTACTCATTTTACGACCTTCACCATCTAATACGAAACCATGGCTTAGTACGCCTTTATATGGAGCTTTACCTGTTACAGCAACTGCTGTTGATAATGAAGAGTTAAACCAACCACGATACTGGTCAGATCCTTCTAAATATAAATCAGCTGGACGTTGTAAGTCTTCGCGCTCTTCTAATACTGCTTGGTGAGAAGAACCTGAATCGAACCATACATCCATGATGTCTGTTTCTTTACGGAATTCACCATTTGGGCTACCTGTATGTGTAAATCCTTCTGGTAATAGATCTTTCGCTTCACGCTCAAACCATACGTTAGAACCGTGCTCACGGAATAAATCTGCTACATGGTTAATTGTTTCATCTGTAATAATTGGATCACCATTCTCTGCATAGAATACAGGGATTGGCACACCCCATGCACGCTGACGAGAAATACACCAGTCACCACGGTCACGAACCATATTATGAAGACGAGTTTCTCCCCATGCTGGTACCCATTTTGTTTCCGCAACAGCTTCTAATAATTCTTTACGGAACGCTTCAATAGATGCAAACCACTGTGCTGTCGCACGGAAAATAATTGGTTTTTTCGTTCTCCAATCATGTGGGTATGAATGCGTAATGAATGTTAGCTTCAGTAACGCGCCTACTTCTTCTAATTTTTCTGTAATTGGCTTGTTAGCTTTATCATAGAATAAGCCTTCAAATCCAGGTGCTTCATTTGTTAATACACCTTTATCATCAACTGGGCAAAGTACTTCTAATCCATACTTTTTACCAACAACGAAGTCATCTTCCCCGTGTCCTGGTGCTGTATGAACACAACCTGTACCTGCATCTGTTGTTACGTGATCTCCTAGCATAACTAATGAATCACGATCGTAGAATGGATGTTTTGCAACTGTATACTCAAGTTCGCTACCTTTTACCGTTTTCACAACTTCAGCATTTTCCCACTCTAACGTTTTTGCAACTGTCTCAAATAGTTCAGAAGCAATAATATATTTTTCAGCATTTAATTTTACAATAGCGTATTCAAGTTCTGGGTGAACAGAAATACCTAAGTTTGCAGGTAACGTCCAAGGTGTTGTTGTCCAGATAATGAATTTCTCATCACCTTCTAATACGTTCTTTCCGTCTTTTACAGGGAATGCTACGTAAATAGATGCTGATTTTTTATCTTGGTATTCAATTTCAGCTTCTGCTAAAGCTGATTCACTCGTTGGAGACCAGTAAACTGGTTTCTGCCCTTTATAGATATAACCTTTTTTCGCCATATCACCGAACACTTTAATTTGTTGCGCTTCATAAGCCGGCTCTAAAGTAATATATGGGTTATCCCAATCTGCACGTACACCTAAACGCTTAAATTGTTCACGTTGACGTTCTACTTGTTCATATGCATACTCTGCACATAACTTACGAAACTCAGCAACTGTCATTTCTTTACGCTTTACACCTTTATTTGTTAAAGCTTGCTCAATTGGTAAACCGTGTGTATCCCAACCCGGTACATATGGTGCGCAGTAACCAGTCATTGATTTATAACGAACAATAAAGTCTTTTAACACTTTATTTAATGCATGTCCCATATGAATGTCACCATTCGCATATGGAGGTCCATCATGCAGTACAAATAAAGGACGACCTTTCGTATGTTCTTGTACCTTTTCATAAATATTCATTTCAGCCCACTGTTCTTGCATTGCAGGCTCACGTTTTGGTAAATTCCCACGCATTGGGAACTCTGTTTTTGGCATTAGTAATGTATTTTTGTACTCCATGCTCAATTCCTCCTTACATGTATAAAAGAAACACTTAAAAAACGGAATAAAAAAGAGACCTTCTCATCCCAAAAAGGGACGAGAAAGTCTCCCGCGGTACCACCCTAGTAGATCCTATACGTATGTATACAATCCTCTTTATATTCTTAACGCGAATATACGCCTACGCTTACTCTATTTGTTCAGCGCGGAACTCCAGGGTGATATTCCCATTATCTCCTTATCCTGAGCTTACACCATCCTCAGTTCGCTATATAAGGTATGAAAAAGGTACTTATCCCTATCTTCGTTTTTCTTAATAAATATGTTGTTTAAAATTATATGTAATAATGAGAAAAACGTCAAGCTTACACTGTTTCTTCTTTTTTCAACAGTTCATCTACTTCGTCTTCTAACTCAATTAGTTTATCCCAATCATCGTTGTTTAACATTTCAAGCTGTGTTTCTAATAACATACGGAAACGAGTGCGGAATACTTTCGCTTGTTTCTTTAGCTCTTCAATATCAAAGGCAACTTTTCTTGATTTTACTAACGCTTCGTTAATAATACGGTCTGCATTCTTTTCAGCTTCACGTACGATTAATTTTGCTTCTTTTTGCGCATTACGTTTTACTTCTTCCGCTGCTTCTTGTGCAACGATGATAGATTTGTTTAACGTATCTTCAATATTAGAGAAATGATCTAACTTCCCTTCTAATTGCGCAACTTTTTCTTCTAGAGCTTTTTTCTCACGAATGACTAATTCATAATCTTTGATAATTTGATCAAGAAACTCATTTACTTGATCTTCATCATAGCCACGGAATCCGCGACCAAATTCTTTGTTATGAATATCTAATGGTGTTAACGGCACAACGCCACCTCCAAGTAGTTATCTAAATTTCCTATTTCAATTATATCTTTTCTTCGACAAAATAGGAGGATTTCCTT
Source organism: Bacillus sp. MMSF_3353 (assembly GCF_030733445.1). Classification (NCBI taxonomy): domain Bacteria; kingdom Bacillati; phylum Bacillota; class Bacilli; order Caryophanales; family Bacillaceae; genus Bacillus; species Bacillus sp. MMSF_3353. The sequence continues at coordinate 767,355 of NZ_JASHJA010000001.1, read as the reverse complement.
CTAAAAAACCAATCATTTTAGTATACCATACAAAATTCTCCATTTGTCGCGCTTTGTTCTACCTTCTACAGAAAACAATTTACTTCGTCCATATCCTCTCACTGAAAAAACATCTCCTGGATAACATTCATAAGAAGTTTGCTCCACTGTTTTCCAATTAACTTTTACTAAACCATTTTTTATGAAAGGTTGTACTTTTTGTCTGGATATATGTAACATTTCAGCTAACATAACATCTAAACGAAGTGAAGAAACCGTTCCAGATTTCTCTCCCCACGTTTCTTGCATCTGTAGAATTTTTTCTCCTTGCACTGGTGATAAGGAGACTTTCACTTTCCCTATAGATTGTAAGTTCATCTCAATATAAGATACAACTTCTTTCGCGACTACAATTTGGGCACGATCTTCTTGAAGCAAAATATCACCACATTTTTCTCTCGTTAAACCAAGAGACATAAATGTACCTAATATTTGCCTATGTTCTAGCGTATAAAACTTGGAAGGGTAGTCAATTTCCAATACTTCTACTTGAAATTCCTCTTCATTCACTACTAGATAGTCCGGATAAATGAGTGCTCTCTTACGCTCTGCATGAGGCATTGCACCATCAAACTGTACAGCAACATCCCCTTGTCCTATTACCATAGTGACAATTTGTTGTTGTCTTGGATCAAGGAAGTCTGTTAACTTCACTTGATGGTACTCCGCTGCTCGCTTCCACTCTAACACCTTATCCACAAAGACCTCTTCATCGGGTCTGAAATGTTCATAGATGCTCATGTATTTAACCTCTTACTATAAGAAATAGTTGAATATACTTATTAAACCATTCGTAGCAAGCTTTAACGTGAAAATCGCAACGAGTGGAGAGATATCAATCATACCAAGCGGCGGAATAAATCTGCGAAATGGTTCTAAATACGGTTCACAAATACGCGCAAGAATTTCTCCAAAAGTTGATTCCTTTGCACCAGGGAACCATGATAGAAGAATGTAAATAATAAGTGCCCACGAGTAGATCTCGATAGCAGTAATTAAAACGTTTAAAACTGTTACCATGGCGTATTACCACCTCTTTATATTTGTGTCTTCTTCTTCACCGAATAACTCTGAAATTGCACCAACAATATCTACATTTTCAGGGGTACACATAAATGTTTTCGGTCCTATTTTTTGAATGTCCCCGCCTATAGCGTATACAGTACCACTTAAAAAGTCAACGATACGTACAGCTTGATCAGTAGACATTCGTTGTAAATTAATCACAACAGCTCGTCTACCTTTTAAATGGTCCGAAATCCCTTGTGCTTCCGAATATGTGCGTGGTTCTAATAAAACAACTTTTGAAGATTGCTTTGCCGTTTCAATGCTCACAACATTTTGTTTCGGTTGCGCTTTTGGAAACGCAACATCTTGTTGTTCTGGCGGATCTTGCTGCTTCTTCATGTCTGTTTGCTCCTTTTCATAACTATATTGAGCTGCTTCTTTTTCTTCCGGTGTATCAAAAAAGAAGTATTTTACTTTTGACCAACTCATAATAAGATTCTCCTTCCTTTTACGCTTTTCCTACTAAAATCGTCCCCAAACGAATATATGTAGCACCTTCTTCAATTGCAATCGTGTAATCATTAGACATTCCCATTGATAATTCTTTACATGGCGCATGTAATAATTCTAGCTCCTGCACCTCTGTTTGTAGCATACACAACTCCTTAAAACAGCGTCTGATTTCTTCCTCTTCTTCTGTAAACGGAGCCATTGTCATTAGTCCCACCACTTCAATCTTATCCAATTCTTGCAAACTTTGAATAAAAGAAACGGTTTCTTCTATTGCCAATCCTTGCTTTGATTCTTCAGATGATGTTTTCACTTGAATAAAACATTTCACTTTCTTATCAGCACGTTTTTGAATTTCTTTTGCAAGTGAAAGACGATCTAACGAATGTAAATAATCAATTTCATTAATGATTTCTTTTACTTTTCTCGTTTGTAATGATCCAATAAAATGCCAATTCACTTTTGAACCGAAATGTTCGTACTTCTGTAAGAAACTTCCATTTCTATTTTCACCTAAATCGATAATTCCAGCTTCAATTACTTCGTTTGTTTTTTCAATTCCTACCGTTTTTGTAACCGCAACGAGTTTAATATCTTGCAACGAACGTCCCGCTCGTACGCAAGATTGTTTAATTGCTTCATTTACAGTTGTTAAATTTTTTTGTACTGTCACTTGTTTTCTTCCTCCTTAAAACCTATGAAACTCAACATTCTTCCTGTCTTACCTTGATCACGACGATGAGAGAAAAATAGTTGTTCTTCACAGCTTGTACAAAGAGATGACATTACAATATTCTCTTCTTTTATGCCTGATTGTACACATAATATACGATTAATTTCTTTTAAATTAATTGCGTACTGCCCATCAGAAATTTTTTTATAAGGGACAGAGCCGTTTACTACTTGCTCTGCTGCTGTTAACACTCGATCATCAACAACGTAACAACAAGATCCAATTGCTGGTCCAATTGCAACATGAATTTCATCACTTGAAATCCCTTCTGCATTCCATTTTTGAATCATTTCCTTTGCAATCTCTTTTACAGTCCCTTTCCATCCAGCATGCGCAAGTCCTATCATACCATGTGATGGTGCATAAAAATAGAGTGGAACACAATCCGCGTAACATGATGTTAGAAGAACATCATTATTAGTCGTATAAATGCCATCTGTTTTTGAAATGCCGTCTTCATATGAATAGACGCCACTTCCTTTTTCCTGTTGTCCTACTTTTTCAACATGATGATCATGAACTTGTTCAGAGCAAATCCAGTTTTCTAATGGTTTTTGTAACTTATTTGCTAAAATGCGTCTGTTTTCATGAACGTTCTCCACGATATCATTCACATGTAATCCTAAATTCATCGCATGAAAGGAGCCCGTACTTACCCCACCATCTTTTGTCGTAAATCCAGCAGTAATGTTTCCAAGTTCTTTCCACGCTTGTAAATACAGTATACCGTCCACATATTTAAATGGTTGTCTCATAAAGTGACTCCTTTTAATTAAAATAACATAAAAAAGCATGGTACTTCCTGTCTATTTTACCATACTTTTATTTTTTCATAATGCCAACAGAAAAAAAAGAGGAATTTGTAATATTCTTTATGAAATTGTCGGTGTTTGTATTGATTCTGTTACAGAATTAACAGGATTTACTCTAACAAGTATGACATCTTCCCCAATTTTCATAATTTCCTCCCAAGGAATTACAATTTCTACATCCTTCCCAAAGATCCCTAACATACGTGCCTGTTTGGAAATAATAATAGACCCGATCTTCCCTGTGTTCATATCAATTTCAATATCTCCAATATTCCCAAGCCTTTTTCCATCTGAAACATTTATTATCTCTTTCATCTGCAACTCCGAAATTCTTATCATTTTCATCCTCTCCCTTATATATGACGAATTGAAAAAACACTGTTTCTCAAATTAACAGGAAGCACCCTCTACTAATCCCATATTATTTTCATTATATGAACACAGCTTCCCTACTATGAGCGAAGACAAACTATATTACATATAAAAAGGTTTCACCATAAATGGTGAAACCTTATCCTTGAATCGTCTTATTCATTTGTTTAATAGCTGATTTCTCTAAACGTGACACTTGTGCTTGAGAAATCCCAATTTCTTCTGCAACTTCCATTTGTGTCTTTCCTTGAAAGAAACGTTTTCGAATAATCATTTTCTCACGATCATTTAAACGCTTCATCCCTTCTTTCAGTGCTAACTCTTCAACCCACTGCTCGTCCTTTTGTTTTTCATCACTTAACTGATCCATAACAAAGATAGGATCTCCCCCATCGTTATAAATCGGTTCAAATAATGAAACTGGATCTTGAATCGCATCTAATGCAAAAACAATTTCTTCATGAGTCACTTCAAGCACTTTTGCAATATCCATTGCTGTCGGTTCTTTTGAATTTTCTGCAATCAATTTCTCTCTTACTTGTAACGCTTTATACGCAATATCTCGTAATGATCGAGATACGCGAATCGGATTATTATCACGCAAATATCTGCGTATTTCCCCAATAATCATCGGCACAGCATACGTTGAAAATTTTACATTTTGGCCTAAATCAAAGTTATCAATGGATTTCATAAGTCCGATGCAACCAACTTGAAATAAATCGTCAACATATTCTCCTCTGTTATTAAATCTTTGGATGACGCTCAGTACAAGACGTAAGTTTCCATTCACTAATTTCTCTCTTGCGCTTATCTCTCCACTTTGCATTTCACGAAATAATTTACGCATTTCATCATTTTTTAGTACGGGAAGTTTAGCTGTATCAACACCGCAAATTTCTACTTTGTTTCTCGTCAAAGTGTTCCCTCCTATCGGGAGTTGCTGTACAGTGTAAAGTATTTCCTTTGAAGGGGATTTTATGCATGCGGTTTTCTCTTCATTTTTCATTTTCGTTGTCTCTTCTCATACAACGAAAGAGAATAAGACCAGCCTAGATAACGGCTGGTCTTATTCTTTACACCATTTTATTAAATTCTTTTCGTAATCTTTTTATGATTCTTTTTTCTAAACGCGAAATGTATGACTGTGAAATCCCAAGCATATCCGCCACATCTTTTTGCGTCTTTTCCTCTTCTCCAGCAAGCCCAAACCGAAGTTCCATAATTTGTTTTTCACGATCATTTAATTGATGCAATGCTTTCATTAGAAGATGACGATCTACAGTAGCTTCTAAATCTTTTGTAATAATATCATCATCTGTACCTAATACATCTGATAACAAAAGTTCATTCCCATCCCAATCGATGTTAAGCGGTTCGTCAAAAGAAACTTCTGAACGATTTTTATTATTCCGACGCAAATGCATTAAAATTTCATTTTCTATACAACGTGAGGCATATGTCGCTAATTTTATTTTCTTTTCCGGATTAAATGTATTCACTGCTTTAATAAGGCCGATTGTTCCTATACTAATCAAATCTTCAATATTTATCCCTGTATTTTCAAACTTTCTTGCTATATATACAACTAACCGTAAGTTGCGTTCAATCAGTAACGATCTTGCTGCCTGATCTCCTTTTGGCAATTTATTCAAAAGAACTTCCTCTTCTTCTTTCGTTAACGGTGGTGGCAACGCTTCACTTCCACCGATATAATAAATTTCATCGGTCTTAATTCCTAATTTCAACAATACTTTATACCAAAGGTATACTAAATAAAATTTTAATTTCATCATATTATCCCGCCTCCCATTATTAAGCAATTACCATTTTTTGCGAAATTAACATTTTCGGATGCACAATACATTGATACTCTCCATTGGTTGACAACTGTTGTGTATTTAATCCAATCAATACTTTGCTGACTACAATAGAACTACCTTCATGATAAATTTGCACACTGTCTGGCTTAATTGCCCATAAAAATTGATTCTCTACTCCTACTGCTCTGAAAGGAATTAAGCGTAATTTTGTCGCCCAGCCAGAATCATTTTCTGGTATTTGAGGAATCTCTGTTTTGGAATAAATTTGTTCTGTTAACCAAGCTGGCAAGCAATGCTCTAATGATGAAATATGCATAATCATAACGGGTGTTTTTGTTAACGGGTCGTAAAGTTGGTTCCCACTATCAATTAAACCTGCGAGTTCTAGTTCCTCTTCAGCTAATTGAATTTTCAATTTCACAATTTGGTCATAGTGTATTTTTGTAACCTCTACGCTTTCAATACGCTTTTTAGAAAAATAATAAATTACTGGAAAACCAAAAACAACAAACAGCCAGCTAATTGGATCACCGTAAGAAATTGATTGAGATTGAACCAATCCATTTACCATTTCATTCGTTTGCAAAAAGAAATGAGTCCCAATTAACCCTCCGCCAACCATAAAGGTTACAAAGTAAAAAGTAAAAACAGTTTGTGCATAGTTTCTAAACGTTGTAAACCCAAATGCTGTATACACAATAAGTAACGAGTACAGTAGTTTCATAATTGGATGTGTCATCATAGAAGCAAAAGGAGTAAAGGCAAAAATAACAATGGTTGAACCTATAAATGCCCCTAACACAAGCCTCCATCTTTTGATCTTCTTTTTTAACACGGTTGCTGTTAATAAAAGTAAAAGAAAATCAATGCAGGCGTTTAACAACCAAACAACGTCGGCGTAAACAACCAAACAATTCACCTCTTTTTTTAAGTTGAGACTAGTATAATGCATATCCAATAGGAAAGTGTGTCAATTTGCGGAGGTGTTTTTTTGTTATTTTGTGCTTTCTAGACAAAATCTGTCGGTAAAAAATAAAAGTATATGTTTCATAGAATACTATATCTTTTTACTTATATATTAAGTGAAACTTTAATCACCCCGCACCAATCAGGCTGCCCAGCAAATAGCGGGCTAAATCGAAATATATAAAATAAAAAAAGACCTGCTTAGCAGATCTTTTCCCTGTATAAAACAAAAAAGGAGCATAAAAGCTCCTTTTCTTTTATCGTCTACGACGGTTACGTAAGAATGCTGGAATATCGATGTCATCTGAATCTGTATGACGCTCATGCACAACCGGCTCTTCACGTTTCATTTCACGCTTAACTTCACGTTGTTTTGAAGGTTGAGCTACTTGCTGTTGCTGTTGTTGCGTGTGATTCGCAGTCGGACGGATAATTGGTTTTGGTGGCTGCGTCGAAGCACTATCATCAAAACCAGTTGCAATTACAGTTACAACGATATCATCTTTTAATCCTTCATTAATAACAGAACCGAAGATCATATTTACTTCTGGATCTGAAGCTGAAGCTACAATGTCTGCCGCTTCTTGTACTTCATATAAGCTTAAGTTAGCTCCACCCGTAATGTTCATGATAACACCTTGAGCTCCATCAATAGATGTTTCTAATAATGGACTAGAAATCGCTTTTTTCGCAGCTTCAGCAGCACGATTTTCTCCATTACCAGAACCAATACCCATTAAAGCAGAACCTCTATTAGACATAATTGTCTTTACGTCTGCGAAGTCTAAGTTAATTAAACCTGGTGTTGCAATTAAATCAGAAATACCTTGAACACCTTGACGTAATACGTTATCTGCTTCACGGAATGCTTCTAACATCGGCGTATTTTTATCAACAATCTCTAATAAGCGATCGTTTGGAATTACAATAAGTGTATCTACATTTTCTTTAAATGACGCAATACCAGATGCTGCTTGCGTTGCACGTTTACGTCCTTCAAATGTAAATGGACGTGTCACAACACCAACTGTTAATGCACCTAATTCTTTTGCAACTTGAGCAACAACTGGAGCTGCACCAGTTCCAGTTCCGCCGCCCATACCAGCAGTTACGAAGACCATATCCGCACCACGAAGTGCTTCTTGGATCTGTTCTTTACTTTCTTCTGCAGCTTTTTTCCCTACTTCAGGGTTTGCACCTGCACCAAGTCCACGTGTTAATTTTCCACCAATTTGCATTTTTGTTTCAGCTTTTGATAGATTTAATGCTTGTGCATCAGTATTCACAGCGATAAAGTCTACACCTTGTACACCGTGTTCAATCATACGGTTTACAGCATTGTTTCCGCCACCGCCGACACCGATAACTTTTATATTTGCTAATTGATCTTGAGTAGTATCAAACTCTAACATGTCGAAATCCCCCTAGAACCTCATTTTTCGTGTCCAATTTTAATCCCATAAATAACGGAATACACGTTTTACTTTTGACATCATACGTTCATCATTTTGATTATTATTGTTTTGATTACGAGTTTTTTGTTTCGCAGGTTGCTGTTGTACCGGCGTTGGTGCTGGTGCTGGTACTGGTTCAAAATGTTCTTGCTTTTCCTGCACATTTTTTCCACGTAATTTAGCTTTTTGATAAGAATGTTTAATTAATCCTACTCCACTTGTATATTGGGGCTCACGCACACCAATATAATCAGGAGTCGCTATACGAACATTTTCATGTAAAATATCATATGCAAGATCAAGAACACCCGGCATAGAAGCAATTCCACCAGTTAGTACATAGCCAGAAGCTACTTGCTTTACTCCTAACTTACGCACTTCATCTTGAACAAACATTAAAATTTCCTCTACACGAGCCTCTATTATATCCGATAATTCCAACTGAGAATATTGTTCTGTTTGATCGCTTCCCATAATAGGAACCGTAAACATCTCTTCTTCAGATGCTGTATCATAAAAAGCATGTCCATATTTCAACTTTATTTGATCTGCATTGTCTGTTGAAGTTTTCAACCCAATCGCAATATCCTTCGTTATATGGTCTCCACCTAACGGTAATACGCTCGTCGCTTGTAACTCTCCATCTTTAAAAATAGATAAAGTTGTAGATCCTCCCCCCATATCAACAAGGGCTACTCCTCTATTTTTTTCATCTGAAGATATAGCAACTGTTGCAGCCGCTAAAGGTTGAAGACAAATATCAACTATTTCAAGACCTGCTTTTTCTACACAACGAAGTAGGTTATGTAGTAAAGTCCTCGAGCCTGTTATAAGTGTACCTTCCATTTCTAATCTTACACCGATCATCCCGCGTGGATCGTTAATCTCGTCAAGACCGTCTACGATGAACTGTCGAGGTACCACATCAATAAACTCACGCTCTGGAGCAATTGACACAACTTGTGCTGCATCTAGAACGCGTAAGACATCTTCATTCCCGATTTCACGATCTTCATTTGAAACAGCGACTACTCCGTGACAAGGAAGTAGCTGTACCTGGTTTGCATTGACACCTACTACAACTTGCTCAATGTGGATTCCCACCATGCGCTCAGCTTGTTCAATTGCTTTTTTAATTGATCGAACAGTCTCGTCTATATCAACTATCGATCCCTTCTTTAAACCATTTGATTTTACATTTCCAACACCAATAATGTTTAAGCTGTCATTAACCATTTCACCAATGATGACTTTAACATTGGATGTACCGATGTCAAGACTAACATATATTTCATTGCTGTTCATTCTTTGGCACCTCCTTCTTTATTTATACCATACAACTCAATATATGGAACAACAATCGCAACTTTACTATTTATAAGAAAAATATTCAACGTCTTTATACGTTTCCCTTTTTTAACCCTATATTTTTCTTATTTTTATTTAACATTCATTTAAGAATATCGCAGTAAACTTTGAATAACTGCTTATCTTGAAATAATTCTATTTCAAGTGTAAAGATTACCGCCAAGTATAAGTCTACACTAAGATGTACTCATAGAAAAGTGAAACTTGTACCAATCCTAGTATGAATCTAAGAATTTTTACATCTTTTTCATCAAATGAACCATTCTTGTAAATTCAGATGCATTCAATAGAACGTTCGTTTCGTTTTTTCTACAGGAACGTAGTAAAAACTATCGTTCTATTCTTTTTTTTCTTCCGCTCCTAATTCTTTCGTATATGCCCCTACTTCTAAATCAATTAATACCTTTTTACCCGGCTCAATTGTTTTTAAGATAAGCGGATAAGCTTCCATACGCTTTGCGAAATTTTGAATCGTAGTGCTCACTTCGTACCCTTCGTTCATATATAAAGTAAGATGATCTTCATTCGCATTCGTCGGTGAATAACGAATTTCAGAAATAGACCTTAAAATAGTTGGTGTTAATTTTTCAAGCTCAGCAATTAACTCCTTCATTTTTTCCTCTTTAAAAGGTTCAAAAATTGGTGCTGCAACAGGAAGTTTTCCGTTCGGAAGTACATCAAGTGTTTTCCCGTTCTCTAGTAACGGTTGTAATTTCCCATCTTTGTTTATATAACCAATCGTTAAATATTCTTCAATATGAACATCAATTTTATTTGGAAAACGTTTTTTTACATTTACTGCTTTAATTTCTTTTCGTTTCGTTAGGTTTTCTTCTGCTTTATGTGCTGTCACTCGGAAATAACTTGTATCATACGTCACACCTGATTCCTTCATCACTTGTTCATCTGTCATATAATGATTTCCAAACACACTTATCTTTTTGATATTGCTTAGCGGAGACCGAAAATAAATTAAAAAGAGCACTAATAAAAATAAAATTGATATGTATAAAATCAACCGATGATTAACATTTTTCTTGTTTTTCTTCTGTTGATTTTTTAACTTTGGTACACGATCCTGTAGTTTAATCACTTTACTATTTTTCATGTACGATCCCCCTACGTAACATAAAAAACGGCATGTTCCTCATGCCGTTCTTATCTTCTTATTATAACATAAATGATAATGAGCGGAACGAATAACCGTTATCTTCCAATGATTTCTACTTCTGTATGCATTTCTACGCCAAATTTATCCTCGATTGTTTGTTTTATTAATGCAATTAAAGATAAGACATCTTGCGCACTGGCTCCCCCAGTGTTAATAATAAAATTCCCATGCATTTCAGAAATTTGAGCTCCGCCTATTTGATAACCACGAAGCCCCGCCTTTTCTATTAAGTCTCCTGCAAAGTATGGGATTGGATTCCGAAATATGCTTCCTGCACAAGGATGATTCCACGGCTGTGTTTCACGACGGTAGTCTTTATTCTTTTGCATGACGCTTACGATTCCCTCACGCTCCCCTACCTGCAATTGAAACTCAGCTTCCAAAACAATACCAGGACGTTTCGTTTGCAATACAGAAGTACGATAGGAAAACTCCATTTCTTCATGTGTTAACCAATCAATTGTTCCGTTTTCAAACAAAATAAGAGCTTTTGATAATATGTTTGATATATCCGATTTATGTGCTCCTGCATTCATATACACTGCACCACCAACACTTCCTGGAATACCACTGGCAAATTCCAGGCCAGATAACCCTTGACGACTAAGTAAAGTTGATAATTTAATAAGGGGATACCCACCACCAACTCTTACTCTATGTTTTTCGACTTCTAAGTGGTCTAATCCTTCTCCTAAACGAATAACGACACCTTCTATACCTAGATCAGATACAAGAAGGTTCGAACCTCGACCAATTACAGTCCACTTTGTTTTATATTTTTTTACTAACTGCAACGTTTTTTCAATACTGGCAACATGCTTTGGCACAATTAAAATATCAGCTGGTCCACCTATTTTCATAGTGGTATAACACGCTAACGCTTCATTCACTAACACGCGACCAACATTTGCTTCTATAAGCTCATTTACTAATTGCTCCATAAACAATCTCCCCCATACTAAGTATCCTTATTACAGTAGTATGCAGGGCGTTCACCTAACGTTATTTTTTTACAAGCTTATTCATTACTTCATACAGCTTATTTGCTGCATCTGGAATACCTAATTGCCCCGCAGCCAGCTTCATATTTTGTAATGTTTGTGCATCCAATAAAATCTCATCAATATCACGAATAAGCGTTTCTGCTGTTAAATCTTTTTCAAGCAACATTTTTGCTGCTCCTTTATCGACAACGGAACGTGCATTCTTTTCCTGATGGTTATTTGTTACGTAAGGACTCGGTATTAACACACTTGGCTTACCTAACGCGGTTAATTCTGCAAGTGTTGTTGCCCCCGCTCTTGAAACAACAAGATCTACACCTGTAAGTACCTCTGGCATATTATGAATGAAAGGTTTAATAATAACATTATTCGGATTCCCTTTTTGCTTCACTGCTTCCATCACTTTGTCATAATGAACTTCACCTGTTACATACAATATTTCGTAACTTTTATTTCCAAACTGTTCAATTGCCTCTACGAAAGCATCGTTAATCGGTCTAGCCCCACGACTTCCACCAAAAATAAGTACCGATTTTTTAGGAAGAGATAAACCTACTGAACGTTTTCCTTTCATTCCATTCTGATCCATTACTTCTGATGCTCTTGGATTTCCTGTCATCACCACTTTTGACTGTGGAAAATGTTCTGCAGCCGCTTCAAAACAAACCGCAACTTTATCAACATAGCGGCTTAAAAATTTATTCGTTACACCAGGTACACTATTTTGTTCATGTACAATGGTTGGAATACCTAATTTTGCTGCAGCATATACAACTGGTCCACATACATATCCACCCGTTCCAATCACAATATCTGGATTAAAACGACGAATATATCGTTTACTATCTTGTACACCCTTTAGGAAACGCATCACCGTTTTCACGTTATCTAACGATATTTTACGCTTAAATCCACTTATAACAATAGATTGAAACGGTATGCCTGCTTTTGGAACGATCGTGCTCTCTAATCCACTCTCCGTACCAATATATAAAAACCTTGCTTCCGGATTTAATTTTTTTATTTCTCTTATTAGAGCAAGAGCCGGATAAATATGACCTCCAGTGCCCCCACCACTTACTAATACACGCACTACTAACTCCTCCGCTTCTCTTTTCTTATTTCAGTCGTATTTATTTCTATATACATCATGTTTCTTCGCGCACATACGAAAAACCCTGTCTTATAAAACAGGGTTTAGTAGCGAGAATGGCGACTTATATTTAATAATACACCTACTGCCATTAACATTAATGTCAAACTTGATCCACCATAACTTAAAAACGGCAAAGTAATACCTGTAACAGGCATCAATCCTGTTACAACACCAACATTAATCATTACTTGAATCGCAATCATCGCCACAATACCTACTGCTAAAAACGTACCATATAAATCTGGCGCTCCTAAAGCTATACGAATCCCACGCCATAATAATAGACTAAATAATAATAACACAAATGAACCACCAATAAAACCTAATTCCTCCGATAAGATCGCAAATATAAAGTCTGTTTGCGGTTCAGGTAAATAAAGAAACTTTTGTCTACTTTGTCCAAGTCCAAGCCCGAATAATCCACCAGGTCCAATTGCGAGTAACGATTGAATAATTTGAAATCCACTTCCAAGCGGATCTGACCACGGATCTAAATATGATGTAATACGTTTCATTCGATACGGTGCTGATGCAATTAGCCCTACAAATCCTGCTACACCAAGCAAACCAAACATTGCAAAGTGAAATACCCTTGCTCCCGAGATAAATATCATAATAATACATGTTCCAACCATTACAGTTCCTGTGCCAAGATCTGGCTGTAACATAATCATCCCAAAAGCAAGAAATACAAAACTAAGAGCTGGTAGTAAACCACGTTTAAAAGAGGTAATTAATTTTTGTCGTTCCGCTAAAAATTTTGCTAAGAAAATAATCATCGCAAACTTCATAAATTCTGACGGTTGAATGGAAAATGCCCCGATTCCAATCCAACTTCGCGCACCTCCTCGAACAAGTCCTACCCCAGGAATAAGAACAAGAATAAGAAGAATGAAGCAAACTAGCAAAATTACTTTTGAATACGTACGCCACACCCAATAATCAATTTTCATAATTAAAAACATAGCCACTACACCAATACTTGCAAATAGCAATTGCCTTTTTGCAAAAAAGAATGAGTCCCCCATTTTATAAGAGGCCCAAACCGCACTCGCACTATACACCATAACCATTCCGATTGTTAACAACGCAAGTGTAACGATGATGAGAATAAAATCAGGCGTTTTCTTCATTACCCATAAACACCACCTCTTTAGGCAGAAACTTTTGCCCTATGTAACAAAACATCAGTAGGTGTTAGCCTACTGATGTTTTGATTTACTTTATATAAGTTTATGCACAGCTTGTATAAAAATGTCTCCTCTTTCTTCAAATGTTTTAAATTGATCCCAGCTTGCACATGCTGGAGAAAGAAGAATTACATCGCCATCTGTAGAATGAGCATAAGCTTTCACTACCGCTTCATCTAAAGTATCGACACTTTCAATTGTATCTAATCCCGCTTTTTCTGCAGCTCTTACTAGTTTTGGAGCTGTTTGTCCAAATGTTACAATTGCTTTTACATTTTTGAAATATGGAATTAAATCATCGAATTCATTTCCACGATCAAGCCCACCTGCTAATAACACAATCGGTTGTGTAAACGCAGATAAAGCTTTCTCAGTCGCTAACATATTCGTTGCTTTTGAGTCATTATAAACCTTACGATTGTTAATAGTTGTTACATATTCTAAACGATGTTTTACACCTGTAAAACGTTTTAATACCACCGTAATCGCTTCATTAGAAACACCCAATAATTTTCCGATACTCATCGCTGCTAAAATATTTTCTAAATTATGTTGACCAGGTAAAACGATATCGCCTACTTCAACAACTTTTTCACCTTTAAAACAAAGAGCATTCTCTTTTATACACGCACCATCTTCAATTTCTTTCTTTGTCGAGAATAGTACTTTTTGCCCTTTACTATAAGCAGATAAAGCCATCACATCTGCATCATCTGCATTTATTACACTATAATCATTTTCTGTTTGGTTTTTAAAAATATTTGCTTTTGCTAAACCATATTCCTTCTTCGTCCCGTGATAATCTAAGTGGGCCTCAAATAAATTTAAAAACGCAGCAATTTTAGGTTGGAACAATTCTACTCCCATCAGTTGGAACGATGAAAGCTCTGTAACTACAACTTCATTTTCTTTTGCATCCTGTGCTACTTCACACGCTACAGTTCCTATGTTCCCTGCAATTATAGGATGCTTTTGTCCTTCTTTTAGCATTTCAAATGCAAGCATTGTCGTCGTCGTTTTACCGTTAGACCCCGTAATCCCAACAAATGGCGCTTCTGAAATACGATATGCTAATTCAACTTCCGTAACAATTGGGATTTGCTTTTCTTTCGCAGCAACTAATATTGGATTAGAATACGGGATTCCTGGATTTTTTACTACAAGAGAAATATTTCTCTCTAACAATTCTAAAGGATGACCACCGCATACAACGTCCATTCCTTTTGCTTGTAATTCTGCAGCAAGTACATTATCTGCTAAAGGCTTTCCGTCATTTACAATAACATTTGCCCCTAATTTTTGTAACAACGTAGCTGCTGCATAACCACTTTTTGCAATGCCTAATACAAGAATATTTTTATTTTGAAATTCAGTTACAGTTTTCAATTACATCCACACCCCGATATAAATTCCTAACACAGCTAATAAAAATCCTACAGACCAAAATGTCACAACAACACGCCACTCTGACCAACCACATAATTCATAATGATGGTGTAATGGACTCATTTTAAAGACACGTTTTCCTGTTGTTTTAAAAGAAATGACCTGAATAATAACAGATAAAGTTTCCATTACGAATACTCCACCAATGATTACAAGTAGTAATTCTTGTTTTAATAAAATCGCTACAGCTGCAATGGCTCCACCTAAAGCTAAGGAACCTGTATCTCCCATAAACACTTTCGCTGGATTTGCATTGAATACTAAAAATCCAAGTACAGCTCCTACAACTGCCATACAGAATATCGCTACTCCAAATTGCTCTTGCGCTACTGCAATAATACTAAAAGCTCCAAATGCAATAGCAGCTGTTCCTGATAATAAACCATCTAAACCGTCAGTTAAGTTAACTGCATTTGATCCACCAATAAGCATAAATAATACAAGTACAAAATACGCCCAACCTAGTTCAAACTTAACATCTGTTCCCGGAATCATGATGTATGTGTGGAGCGCTTGCCCTTTTCCAATTAAAAAGAACGCAATAGCAATAACAAGCTGACCTACTAATTTTTGTTTTGATGTTAAACCAAGATTTCTCTTCTTAACTACCTTTATGTAGTCATCTAAAAATCCAATTAATCCGTAGCCAAATGTCACTAATAATAATAACGAAACCTCTGCACCTAAATGATTAAACTTAATCGCCATAATAAGTGAAGTTACCATCATAGATACATATATGACAATACCACCCATTGTAGGTGTCCCTGATTTTTTTTGATGTGACTTTGGTCCCTCATCACGAATACTCTGTCCGAACTTTAATTTCCTTAAAAATGGAATAAACAATGGCGAAAGGGCAACAGAAATTAAGAATGCTACCCCAGCCGTTACTAATAAACCTTGCTCAAGCACATGTAGTCCTCCTCTCATGTTGTTACTCTTCGTTGTTTAAACGCTCTGTAATTGCTTCTTTAGCGACTTCACGATCGTCAAAATGATGAACGTCTTTACCAATAATTTGATACGTTTCATGACCCTTACCAGCAATAATGATGATATCTTCAGCTTTCGCGTTAGCAATTGCATGGTATATCGCTTCTTTTCTATCAATAATTACTTCATAATTATTCCCATTTGCACCCTGCACCATATCATCTAAAATAGCCCCTGGCTCTTCACTTCTTGGATTATCTGAAGTGTAAATTGCATGAGTTGCATATTTTGTTGCAACACTTGCCATGATTGGTCTCTTTGTTCGATCTCTATCTCCACCACAACCGACGATGCAATATACATCGCCTTTTGCAAACTGTTTTGCTGTTTTTAATACATTCTCTAAGCTATCTGGTGTATGTGCATAATCAACAATAACTGTATAATTTTGTCCACCATCAACTACTTCAAAACGTCCTGGAACTCCAGCTAGTTGCTTTATTACATCAATAACCGTTTCTAAACTTACACCAGAAACAAGTCCTGCCGCTGTTGCCGCTAGTACGTTATATACATTAAATTTCCCAATCAATTTCATCGTAACATTTACACTTTCATACGGTGTTACAAGCGTAAATGTAGTTCCAGCACTCGTCATAACGATATCTTTGGCCATAATATCACTTGTTGTATCAATTCCATACGTTACAACAGTTGCCGCAGTACTTCTCATATATTCCGCAGTTACAGCATCATCGTTATTCAGTACCGCGTACTTTTCACGATCATGGTTATAACTATTGCCAAGTTGTGCAAATAGCAACCCTTTTGCATGTTTATATTCTTCCATCGTTTTATGATAGTCTAAATGATCTTGTGTTAAATTTGTAAACACTGCTACATCGTAATCACATCCGTGTACACGACCAAGATCTAAAGCATGTGACGAAACTTCCATTACTGTACTATCTACACCGTGCTCAACCATTTTTAAAAATGTCTGTTGAAGTGTTAGTGCATCTGGTGTTGTATTTTTCACCTCAAATGTTTCATCACCGATTTTCATATTAATCGTTCCAATTAGCCCCGTTTTATGACCATGTGCGCGCATAATCTCATCCATAATATGCGATGTTGTTGTCTTTCCATTTGTACCTGTAATTCCGATTAAATGTAACTTGTGTGTTGGTTGACCATAAAAATAATCAGCTAAAACCGCTAACGAACGAAAAGTGTTTTTCACAAGTACAACTGGAACGTCAACATCAATTGGTCTTTCCGCAACAATAGCAGCCGCTCCTTGTGCCGCTGCTTGCTTAGCAAAATCATGGCTATCAACCGTATATCCTTTCATACATACAAATAAGCTTCCCTCTTTCACTTTACGTGAATCAGCTTCTATAGATGTGATTTCTGGATTTTCTTTTGGAACAACTGGAAAATCATGCAAACATGATAAAAGTGTATGCAACTTCATTTCACTAAACCCTCTCTACATTGTGTATTTATCTCTTTTTTAATAAGCAACACGTTACCTCCTAAATATGTAAAATAGGAGGTAAGTGCTACTGTGTCTAATAAATAGACTTATTTATAATTGGGGCTCTTACAGCCTCAAATTAAGTAACTCTTCTATAAAGAACTCACTTCCACCAATTGTACCATAAAACGTACTAGGTTACCTTTAATTCCCGAAGTAAATTCTAATTTTTGAGCCTTCTTTCACTTTAGCTCCTGCTTCTGGGGATTGTTTAATTACTTTCTCTCCGTCTCCACTTATATCAAGCTTCAAATCGACGAGTTGTGTCTGTAAGTCTTTCTTTTTCATACCAATTAAATTCGGAACTTCCACAGTTGGTGTATCGCCCCATTTATATTCTCTCTCAACTTGTTCTTTTCTCGGTTTCACTCCCATAACAGGAAGTGCATCCCGAAGAATATTCCCAACAATTGGAGCTGCTACTACTCCACCAAATTGCGTTACACCTTTCGGATTATCAACAGCAACATAGACAACAATTTCCGGATCATCCGCTGGAGCAAAACCGATAAAAGATACTATATAATTATTCTCTAAATATTTACCATCTTTCACCTTTTGAGCCGTACCTGTTTTTCCACCTACACGATACCCATCAATGAAAGCACCTTTACCAGATCCCTTTGCTACAACATTCTCTAATGCATACCGAACTTTTTCTGAAGTTTCCTTGGAAATAACTTTTCTTTTTTCCACAGGTGTCTTTTTACTTACAACTTGATTATTTTTCGGATCAATAAATTCCTTAGCTATATACGGTTGATACAATGTCCCACCATTTACAGCCGCTGCTACTGCTGCTACTTGTTGAATTGGTGTTACAGAAACTCCTTGACCAAATGAAGTAGTTGCTTGCTCGACTGGACCGACTTTATCTAAATTAAATAAAATCCCACTACCTTCACCTTGCAAATCAATTCCGGTTTTCTGTCCAAAGCCAAAATTACGAATGTATTTAAACAATCGGTCTTTACCAAGACGATCACCAAGTTCAATAAATCCTGGGTTACATGAGTTTTGAACTACTTCTAAAAACGTTTGGCTACCATGGCCTCCCGCTTTCCAGCATTTCAATCTAGCTCCACCCACTTCAGCTGCTCCATCATCATAAAACGTATCTTTCTCTAAGTCTACTAAATTTTCATTCAAGGCTGCTGCTAACGTAATGATCTTAAATGTTGAACCAGGCTCATACGTACTCCATACTGGTAAATTTCTATTATACACTTCTGGAGAAACACTTTGAAAATCTGCTGGATCAAAACTCGGCCGACTCGACATACCTAAAATTTCACCATTTTTCGGATTCATTGCAATCGCAATCATACCATCTGGATTATATGTCGACTCTGCAATATTCATTTCTCTTTCCATAATTCTATTAATACGTGCATCAATTGTTAAACCTAAATTCAAACCAGCTTCTGGTTTTTTGAAATCATCGCCAACATTAGGCATCCTTTGTCCTTTTGCATCTGCAAAAAAACGCACATGACCTTCATCACCATTTAGCTCTTTATCATAATATTTTTCCAGTCCCATAAGACCTTGGTTATCACTACCTGCAAACCCTAATACGTGTGATAAAAAGTTGCCAAATGGATAGTACCGGATAGAGTCCTCTGCGATATAAACACCTTTCAAACTTAATCCTCGTACCTCTTTCGCTTTATCATGTGATATTTTCCTTCCGCCTTTATCTAACCTTACAATTGATTCTTTTTTTGTAATTCTCTTATAAATCTCATCTTTTTCCACACCTAATACTGCAGCTAACTTCTCTGCAGTCTCTGCTGGTTTTTCAATTTGCCTCGGTACAACAAAGACAGTTGGGGCACTTTTATTCGTAGCAAGTTCCACACCATTCCGGTCTAAAATTTTCCCACGTTCAGGTTCAAAAGTAATATTTCGACTCCATGAATCCTTCGCACGATCCGTTAACATATTGCCAAGAAAAAATTGCACATATCCAAGACGAATATCGATGATAGTGAAAATAAGTATACCTGATATGAGTATAAAAATAAGTCGTTTTCTAACCGTTACATTTGATACACGCATATTGGAACAAGCCTCCCTTACGCCTAGCTTGTTCCAATATATGCTTGTACTTATTTAATTAGAACTTCTTCTCTTTTACCATTACTGTTCTTCTGCTTCTTGTTGTGGTTCAAGTGGCGGTACAAGCGTTACACCTAACTCTGTACCAGGTTGTAACAATGTTCCTTCTGCCACACTTTGTTCGGTTACGTATCCGGTACCAGTAGGTTTTAGGTTAAGCTTTAATGTTTTTGCTAAATTCATAACATCACGAAGCGCCCAGCCTTGTATATTTGGCATTGTAGGTTTATCTCCCACTAAGAAGACTCGGTCACCCTTCAATGTTTGTTCAGTCGCTTTCGGTACTTGCTGCTGTACTTTCCCTTCACCTAATACGATTGGACGAAGTTTTGCTTTATCAATAGCTTTTTTCGCTTCTTCCATCGTTTTTCCGGTTACATCTGGAACAGCAGTTTGCTGCTCTTTCACATATTTCTTCGGATCTTTCACTTCATTAGGCTTAATCTTTAAATACTCTAAACTATTCTTCGTTACATATTTAAAAATATCAGCTAAAGGTTGTGCGCCACTCTCATCATCTTTCAATTTCGGTTGTTTAACAGCTACATATACAACAAGTTGCGGATCATCCATAGGTGCCATACCTAAGAACGAGAATATATAATTCTCTCTCCCTGTCATATAGCCACCTTTTCCATCCGGAATTTGGGCTGTTCCTGTTTTACCACCAACTGAATAACCATCGACTTTATAAGCGGTTCCTGTTCCTTTCGGCGATGTAACAACACGTTCTAATAACTGTCTTACTTGCGCTGCTGTTTCTTTTGTAACAGGTTTTCCCACTTCTTCTGGCTTATGTTCTAATTTTACTTCCCCTGTTATTGGATTTACAATTTTATCAACTGTATAAGGCTTCATCATTTTTCCGTCATTTGCAATAGCAGTTGCAGCTTGCACAAGCTGAATTGGTGTTACAGTAGAACCTTGTCCAAAAGCTGTTGTTACTTGCTGTATTTGCTGATCGAATATAATTGTATTTGAACCTTCACCAGGTAAATCAATCTTCGTTTTTTCATCTAATCCAAAACTATGAATATATTTTCGGAATCGTTCTGGTCCAAGTTTTTGATCCCCTAAAATTGCAAACGCTACGTTGGAAGAGCGCTCTACCCCTTCATCAAATGTGATAGATCCCCATCCAGCGCCACCGTTATGATCTTTTATTTTTCGGTTTCCGACTTGATATGTACCAGACTGATAATAATCTTGTCCTTTGTACACACCTTCATTAATAGCTGCTGCTAGCGTGAAAATTTTCATTGTTGATCCAGGTTCAAATGCATTTGCAATTGCGTCATTATAAAAATATTTAATATCCTCTCGGTTCGGATCATAACTAGGTTTAGTAGACATTCCTAATATTTTCCCTGTTTTTGGATCCGCAACAATCCCTATTAAGCTTTCTGGTTCATAATGTTTACTCGCTTCTTTCATTGCGTCTTCTAAAAAACTTTGAATACGCTGGTCAAGCGTTAAATATACATTATCTCCATTTTTAGGTGCCTTTACATTCACTTTTCCGCCGTCAAGAGATACGCCTCTACGATCGCCTGTATAAGCTACTTCTCCGTTAGAAGCTCCTAAATACTTATCCAAACTCTTTTCTAAACCAAATTGTCCTATAGCAATCCCCTTATCATCAGGTCTCGCATGACCTACGACATAAGATGCGAAATCACCGTTTGGATATACTCTGGCATTTTCAGTAATAAAAGATATACCTGGCAATTTTAATGCTTCTATTTGATCTTTCTGTTCTTTCGTCAAGCCCTTACCTAATTTCCCGAATTCCACTTGACTTTTATCTTTATTTAACGCAGCTAAAATATCCTCTTCGCCTTTTCCAAGTACTCCTGCAATTTTCTTTGCAGTGTCCTCTTTATTCTCAACCGGCTTCGCACCTTTTAATTCCGCTACAAGTTTATAAGAGTTTGCATCTTGCGCTAATACATGACCATTTTGGTCATAAATCGTTCCTCGATTTGCTTCGAGAACTCCTGCTTTACTATGTTTTTGCTGAGCGAGTTTATCCAAATCTTGATTATGCACTGTTCCTGTTGCTTGTATGTAAAAAAATCGGGCTAATAATAGCAAAAAGAGCAGGAGGAATAAAATCATAAAATACCCTGCTCCCTTATTGGTATGAAATTTAGTCATATTTCTCTTCATTTTCCCTTCACACCTATTGCCTTATTTGAGGCCCTTCACATTATTCGCATTAATTTCTAGCCCGTGTTTTTTTGCAACTTCAGCGATTCGTTCATAGCGACTTAACTTCTCTACTTCAGCCTGTAACTCTTGATTTTCTTTTTGCTTCTGTACAATTTTTTGTTCTATCGTCGCTGCTTCTACATTAACTTGATAAAGGCCTGCTTTATTTCCAATAAACGCTACACAGGCATACAATAAAAAGCCAATAAATGCTACATACAACAGTTTTTCGATTCTTGTAATCTTCGCTTTAGCTTTTGGCTGAACCATCTGCTGTGGGGGCGTTTGAATCTGTATCTCTTCTTGCGCTTGTTGTTTGTACTTTACAGCTAAGTTACTCATACCTCTCTCCCCTTTTTATCGTTTTTCAGCGATTCTCAATTTCGCAGAACGCGCTCGATTATTTTCTTCTAACTCTATATCAGAAGGTAAAATCGGTTTTCTCGTAATAAGCTTTAATTTTGGCTTAAATTCATCAGGAATAATCGGTAATCCTGGTGGCAATTGTGGCGTTGTGCTATTTCGTTTAAACGTCGTTTTACAAATACGGTCTTCTAAAGAATGGAATGTTATAACACTAACTCTTCCGCCCGGCTTGACCATCTCAATTGCAGATTCCAACGCTTCTTCAAATACTTTCAATTCATCATTTACCGCAATACGGATTGCTTGGAACACTCGCTTCGCAGGGTGTCCACCCGTTCTACGAGCAGGAGCTGGAATACCCTCTTTAATTAGTTCTACTAATTCTCCTGTCGTTTCAATAGCTTTATTCTCACGATACGCTTCAATTTTCCTTACTATTTGTTTTGAAAATTTCTCTTCACCATACTGGAAGAAAATTCTTACAAGTTGCTCATATGACCAGCTATTTACAACATCATATGCTGTTAATGGGGCATCTTGATCCATCCGCATATCTAACGGTGCATCATGATGATAACTAAAGCCACGCTCTGGTGTATCTAATTGTGGGGATGAAACACCTAAATCAAATAAAATACCATCTACTTCTGTTATACCTAATTCCTGTAGTTTTTCAGATAAATAACGGAAATTACTCTTTACTGTTATGAACTGCTCACCGTATGAAGAGAATCTTTCTTTCGCATTTTGAATCGCTATCTCATCTTGATCAAACGCGATTAATCTTCCACCTTCAGTTAATTGGGATAATAAATAAGAACTATGTCCTCCTCCCCCCAGTGTACAATCTACATATGTACCACCTGGCTTTATATCTAAGCCGTCTACTGTTTCCTTCAAAAGCACTGTTACGTGTTTAAACATTGTTGCACCTACTCTTTTTCCAATTAATTATGTTGAATGCATCTCCTCCTCCAAACGCATATTTCACGATTAGAGAACGAAATACTATGAAAGAACGACTCATTTAACTTGCCTACAAAAGCAGCATACTATACAAATCGCTATTTTCTTTTATTATATACTAAATTTTATCATCTTTTGCGGGAATTTAAATAAAAAACTGTCGAAAAAGATGATAATACGTTTACATTTTGTGCTATTTTGTCATATATTTAAGTATCCTGCATAATTACGATATTCACTTTTTTAAAATTGATAATTCAGAAAAATTTCACTTCACAGTAAATTCAACAAGACAAAAATAAAATCCTGCTCCTAAGAGCAAGATTCTATAGTTTTATAACATGATGTTTTCCGTCCCAAGAAAACGATTTTTCCATTACACGATCAACGAAATCCAAACCAAACTGATTTAAATAGTAACATACATTCCACACACGCTCTTGCGGCGCCCCTAATGGACGAAGTGCAAATTGTATACGACGGAATTTATTTAGCTGTACTTCATGTTTTTTCTCAACATTTCTTTTCAACATTCTTTCCAACAGTTCAATTTGTTCATTAATTTTGAATTCATTTTTCCCTGCAAACGCACTTAATCCAGGATCTATTTTCTTCACAAACTGTTGTAATGACGTATGGATATCAATTATTTCTTTTTTCGCCTCTACAAATCGATCATCTATCGGTTCCTCTATTTGATTAGATAACCAGTTTTCACGCAACTTATCTACGTTATTTAAAAAAGGATCACTGTCTTGCAATTGCAAATCGTATAAATCTGTCGCTATATCCCTCTCTACATAAGTGATTGTAATACGCGGAACGACAGGCGGCATTTGGAAACCAATCGTATGGAAAACTTGTTGCAATTCACTCCAGTAAGCTAATTCCCCTGGTCCTCCAATAAACGCGAGCGTAGGAAATAGATACTCTTGCATAAGAGGGCGCGTTACAACATTATTACTAAAGCGTTCCGGACTTCTTTCCATCTCTTCCATCAATTCCTCATATGAAAAGGAATACGCTCCATCCTTCCCTACAAACTTCCCTTGATCGTCTTCAAGTAATACTCGCTCATTATCAATTTCCATGAATATATGTACTGCATTATACTTTGTTTCAATAATCGGTTTATATCCTAATTCTTTAATTATTTCCTGTTGGTTATGAAGCCCCTCTTGCACTTCTTTATACTTACCTATAATTTGCTTAAAAAACGGCACTTCTAATTTTCTTAATTCAGGATGATGCGAATCAACAAGAATTAAACCAGAATTAACGAACATTTTCATAATAAGATGGGCAAAGAAATCTACATACGTATTCGATTTCCCCAAAGAATCATCAATAAATTGCAGTACATCCTTTGTAAAATTCGTTTCAGGGTATGTTTTGAAAATTTCTTCAATCCACTTTCTACAGTCTTCCAAAGAAAGCTCGGACTCTGAAGCACTCGCCACTTTCGGATTACGGTCATGAAAAATAGTCTTTTTTATTTTTTTATTCTTCGTTACAAAAGTATGATTAATTTCATCCATATCATGGTCTTCACCAGCAATCCAGAAAACAGGAACGACTTTAACACCTAAACTTTCTTCCTTTTCCCTCGCAAGCTGTAAAACTGAAATAATTTTATGAATTGTATAAAGTGGTCCAGTTAATAACCCAGCTTGTTGTCCAGCTATAACAACATATGTATTTTCATCTCCAAGCGCTTTTACATTTTGAATCGTAGCTTCTCCCGCTTGTAATTTTGTATTATATTCTAATAAATGCGCTACTAAACCTTGGCGGAAAAACTCCCTCTCACGCAAATCATGTACACGCTGTTTAAAAGCATCTTCTGTTAACATATAGTCAAAACACGACTGTATCTCTTTTTTACCGTTCATATAGTCCGCTACAACACCTTGTTGCGGAACAGAGATTTCTTTTATCTCCATATAATTCTTCCTTTCGTATCCTGTTCTCTCACCAATCCACATTGTAGTCAATGTTGCACGTAAAAGCAAAGAATTACACTTATTCTTTTACTTCTAATCCTTTTATTGCATCGAACAAAAATTGCAGTGTCGGAACAGATCGTTGCTGTTTCTTAGCTTCTTCTAATACATATCCAACAATCGCACCGATTTCCGTTTGTCTATTTGCCCTTACATCTGCCAGCATAGATGATGTATTACGAGACGTTCTTTCACATACGTGACGTACCATTTTCCATACCATTTCTTTTTCTTCTTTAACAAGAAAAACGACTTCCTGAAAAACTTGCTCCATCAATCGATAAAAAAACGGGTTCGTAATCAACTCTCCGTTCTGGACTTGTAATAATGCTGTCAATGGATTGATACATACATTAACTACTAATTTTTTGTGCATGACATCCTTCCAATCATCTTCTATTTGAATCGGAAAATGAGGAAATGGAAAGCAATTAAATATTTTTTCAAAATGTATAGACTGGCCGTGCACGATTCCAAACTTCGTTACACCTATCCCCGTATGATAAACGATATGTCTTTCTTCTTTTTTTGCACCATGCTCTACAATCCCAACCGCAATATTTTCATTCCTTATTTGCTGCATAGCATGAAGGTGCGACATTCCGTTTTGCAAAAAGATTAATGAGGATTCCCCTCGCACAAAAGGTAGTATGTCAGTTATATGATATTGCTTAACAGCAATAAATATATAGTCTAGCTTCTGGTCTAGCATACTTTCTATTGGTAAAGCAGGTGGGAATACGGTTTCACGTTTTTCCTCCCTCATACAAGTTACACCCGTTCTATTCAATTCCTCAGCCTGTTTAGCTGTCCTTGTAAACAACGTAACATCTTGATTACTTTTTTGTAAATAAAATGCATATAACAGACCGATAGCTCCTGGTCCCACAACTCCGATTTTCATTTTCACACAAGGAACTCATATAAATACGTTACACAAGTCCCTTTTCCCTCCCCCTTTTTATCCCGCAAACGCCTGATTGGTGCGGAATCATAATTAACTAAAGGTGAACAAATCCCACTGATTACAGTTTCACTTTACCTTTCTCAATTCCATGAACATAGTTTACAATTTCATTACTCTTTAACAAACAAATGCAACCTCTACTTTCAATATGTATATACTACCTATTAATATGTTTCTACTCTTAGTTTAGCAAATCCTCAAAAAAATAATAAAAGAAATATACTATCTTCTTCATAAAAATAAAAAAATGAGTTATAATATTATTGTAAATATTTTTACTTTTCTGCATTCAACGAGACAAGAAAAGGATGTGATGTTATGGGATTCCCAAAAGTTGAGCGCTTGCTCATCAATTATAAAACATTAGACGAATTTAAAAAATTTAAAGGTTGCGGAGCTCAAGAACTATCCATGTTAGAAGAATTACAGGCAAACATTATTGAAAACGATAGTGAATCTCCATTTTACGGTATTTATTATGGCGGATCACTAATTGCACGTATGAGTCTATATATGAAAAGGAACGGCGGAGAACCATTCGAAATTACAGGTACTTACCTAGAACTCTATAAACTTGAAGTGTTACCAACTTTCCAAAAACAAGGATTCGGAGAAATGCTTGTAAATTATGCGAAGGGGCTACAGTTCCCAATTAAAACGATCGCACGTATCCATTCAGCTGGTTTTTGGGATAAATTAAATTTCCAGCCTGTATCAGTACCTGATGGTGATTTTTATGTTTGGAACCCAGAAACAAATTTGAATACGGTTACAAACGAAGAGTCTGCATAAGAAATAAAAAAACAGCTACATAGCAGCTGTTTTTTTATTTCTTTAACTTTTCTAATTTCCCATTCGAACGAGCGCTATTTCTTTCCGCTACCATTACACTTCTTTTTTGATCGATATAATCAAGCAATGTTCTATACTCTTCCTCATATACTGATAATCGCTCCAAAAGACTCTCTCTCTCTGTTTGTAACGATTCAATTTGCTGTTGCAACACCATTAAAGAGTTTTCATCTTTATAATTTTGCAAGAAATCAATAACATCATTCAATGTAATTGACGTAGGCTCTACTACCTTTGTCTCTTTTACTTCATAATTTTCTACTTTACGTAGTTGCTTCGCTTCTTCAATACGTTCTTTGTATTGCTTTCTAACGTAAGAATTCCATCTAAAGCCACATGCTGCTGGTGTACGAGATAAATGTCTTCCCACTTCTTTAAAGGCAGATAATTGCGTTCCACCTTCTCGAATATGCCGGAGTACTACTTCTGCCAGAAGCAAATCTTCATCATCAGTCCAAGCATCTTGTCTTGTTGTCGCCATCTCTCTAGTCCTCCCTATGCATTTTTTATTAAGCATATGCAGTTACTAGAAAAGATAGAATACAACAAATAAAGAATAAGACAAAAAAAATAAACGCAGAAGATATCTTCTACGTTTATTTTCCCGCAATTACTTGCTGATTACTTCTTTACCTTTGTAAGTACCGCATGCTTTACATACACGGTGAGCTAATTTCGCTTCACCACAGCTTGGGCACTCTACCATACCAGGTACTGATAATTTGAAATGCGTACGACGCTTTCTTTTTACTGTTTTAGAAGTTCTTCTAAAAGGTACAGCCATTCTTCCCACCTCCTTAAAAGAAATAGTTATTTTCATATGAAGGCCTAAACCAGTCTTCCGATTATTTGTCAAAAAACTTTGCAAGTCCTGCTAATCGTGGATCAACAGTCTTTTCTTTGTTTTCTTCCGAAATCACTTGCCAGTCTTGACCTTGCATCGGTGCTCCACCAGAAACATCATCACTGAAAATTTGCATTGGAATCTCCAAAAGTATATTTTCCTTGATTACGGGCAGTAAGTCAAGTACTTCTCCTTCTAAACAATGAATTTCAGCTTCAGTTTCAAATTCTTCTTGTGAAGTTTGGAACACCTCAGTTGTTTTAATGTCAAATGGTAATGTCACATCTACTAAAGAGCGAGAACATGGTAAAACCATGCTTCCAGTTATATGTAGATGGAACGTAAACTTACCGGAGCCAAAATCAACTCTTCCTGTTACATGAGCAGGATTAATTTCACGAATATCTTTCTCGACCTCTTGTAGCTCACTTACATCTACCATCTCATCCAATGTCAATCCTTTATTTCTCAATTTATTCAATTGATGGATGGACCATTTCATATCATATCACCTCAAGGCAACAAACAAAATTATAGCTAGCCATTTTATATTTGTCAATGTTTTTTCTTTACACCTCTAAAGATGCATTGTGTCCATTATGTGATAAAACGTGTATTCTTGTCCAGCTATATTTTCTATTTTAGACAAAATGGACATAAAGTAAATAATAAATGTGGTACAGGTTGTGGTCAATGTGGTCTGCGTGGTCAAAAGAGAGTGGTCGTTTGCGATCACTCTCTTCTTATATATATTCCCATTTACTATCTCCGTTAACTCCTACAGAATTAAATTTCTTGAATTACATATACTTTTACAAACACATCATATTTTGCTACCAGTTGTTCCAATTTCTTTTCTCTATATTTGGTTATGGTAAAGAAATGGATAACTGGCACTTTTCCGTTATATTTTTGTTTATATATTTTAGTAAGCTCCTCGTAACATTTTAATTTCTCGTCATTGACCACCATCTTTTGGGTACGATCTATTTCTACAGCATGAAGTATTCTGTCCTCGTCACGAAATTTCACATCAGGAATTATCTTCTTCTTTTTATTATCTTTTATATATCTAATTTCTGTTTCTACTTGCCAGTCATCTGGGCAAAACAAATGTAGCCAAGCTTCATTGCGCAATATAGCATGTGACATTTTACTATGATGAACCACTTTACCTTCGCCAAACAACTTATGTCCTGATTGATTTAAATAATAAACATACTCTTTGTTGTGAATCACTTTACTTGTGTAAGTAGATAAATCATTCATAATCCTATTTGCGTTCCTTATCCCTCCCATTTCATGAACACACATTAAATGCCTTCTTGTTGCAAATTGTAATTTTCTAATCGTCGCAAGTATCGCCATTTGACGATTGATTTTCATGTGTGTTTGCATCCTCATGTTTTTTCACCTCATATTGTTTTAAATGGTTCCACATTATTTCATTACTAATGTAAGGCACTTGAATTTCAGTTAACCTGTCTGTTTTAAAAATTGCACGTCCAGGAATACTTTTTATCGATTCTAATCCTGATTCATCTATCACAACACCAGAAGCTGTTTGAGTCGGTAATCTGAAGCCCAATTTCGCATCACTATTCTGTTTTACTTGTCGTGGCAATGTATCTCCTGTCGGATACTGTGTACAGAAAATCAATCTAAACCCTAACGCTCCACCTATACGAGCAATATGAGAGAGCATTTGCTGACACGCTCCTAATAGTTTTTGCTGTTCTTTTTTCATACTTTTATCAGGGCAAAGTTCCGCACCTTCGTCTACTATGATGAAATATCGCTCTTTCATATTCGTTTCTACAACATTTGTATAATGTCTGGCTTTCATATACAGCATTGTCTCTTCCATCTTCCTAAGAATATTGTTTAATACCATAAAAGCTTCTATAGGCTTCTCTGCAACGGAATCCACTTGTTTTAAATTCTTATATGGCCCGAACTCTAAACCACCTTTTAAATCAATAATGTATAAGCGAATATGCTCTGGTTGCGCTAAAGTAAGCGAAGTAAATACATTCTTTAAAAATACTGTTTTACCCATTCGCGTAAGTCCGCCTAATGCCATATGTGGTGTTTTATCAAAGTCATGATATATTAATCTTTCTAAACTTTGTCCCATAGGAACCTGCCATTTTCCTTTCTTTATCAAACCAACTTCCCAGTCCCATTTATCTGGAACATCTTTATAAAACACACGAATATTCAATTTGTAATTATCATATTGGATTCGTACAGGCTTATTTAATCCTTCACTTACAACATCCTCTACCTTTTGAATGATTTTTGACGGCATCCCTACTGGCAATCGATACACATAAGTCGTACTACGATCATCATCTTTTTGCTCAATAAAAACTGGATACTGTAATTTTTCATTACTCCTAATTGCAATTCCACTTACTTCAAAAAATACTTGTATCTTTTTCCGGTCATCCTCTTTATTTTTGAGCTTATCACCGAATATAGCGAAAATTATTGCCGCCAACGGTACCGATAATAATTCCAACATAAAACCACTCCCTATATCCCTCTTATAGAGGGTATATATCCCTGTTTCAAGGAATACGAACGTACAAGCTAAAAACCTTAGGTTCTGCACGATGATTAAATTCCACTTGGTATTCTCTCATAGAAACAAAATGAGAACATAACCTAGAAGATATAAGAACGAGCCTGTGAGCGTTGTGTACAAGGTTATTCGTGGAAGCCAATGAGGAACACTCTTCCCCATTTTTTCTGCTGCCCTCATTGCAACTACTGACAAACCTGTTGCCGTCCAAATTATTATTGCTTCCCCTGCTAGTGTCATGATTATTCCTCCTCTTCCTTTTCACGAAATGAAATACCTTTTCTCGTAAGGATGACATCATAACAATCCATTAAAATTCCCCAGTCTAAAACATCTTCTTCCTCTCCATATAGATCTTCTTCTAATACCTGTGACAAGCTGAAATACCTCTTATATTCTTTTCGATCATAAACTTCATGATTTTTCATGTGATTTAGAATAGATTCGGTTTCTGCTCTTGATCTTGATTCATTGTACATATCTCTTAATTCTTTTGAAGGATGTAAATATTGAGTTGTGTTCAAGTGATTATACTGCCAACGCATGTAACCATCTCCTCTCACGATGTCTTTAGTTCCACTTGGTGTTCCTCGTGGTCTTGATATAGGTATATGACTTAGAAGGAGCTATATTGCCTGTCCATTTAAACTTTTCTAAATGTTCGTTGATTAAATTAAAGGAGGACACATTTCCATATGCGAATTGTATATAATTAAAGAGGTGATATTGTGCGATTAAAATGTAAACTTCGTATTATTTTTGCTGAAAGAGAAATACGTCAAAAGGAATTTTCAAAACTTATTGGAATTAGTCAAACTACAATGAGCTCACTTGTTAATAACACGACGCTCCCTAGTTTTCTTACAGCTTACAAAATTGCAAAAGAATTAAAATTGCACATGGAAGAAATTTGGATAGAGGATATAGAGGAGGATAATGAAAATGTATAAAAAACTTATAAGTCTTTGCGTCGGAAGTACCCTATTGTTAGGTCTAACAGCTTGTGATTCTTCCAAACAAAATGAATCAAGCGAAAAAACAAACATCACATCTCAACAAGAAATTAAAAAAGATTTAACATCTCAGGATGAATTAAATAAGAAGATAAAGCAAGATGCTGAAGAAGTTAGTTTTGTTAAAGCAAATGGAGATCAATACGAAAAAGGAAAAAGGCTTAAAGCTACAGGAACGGTAGATTTATTACTTAAATCTTCAGTGTTACCTTCTTTTGTCATAAGTACAAATGAAAATGACGGAAAAGGTATGTACACTATTCAAATTGCACAAAGTGGTGTGCAATCAAACGAAAATGAAATAACACTCAAAAGCGGACTAAAAATATCTAAAGGTGCAACAGTAACGATTTATGGCGCCTACGATGAAAAAGATAAAACAGGAATGCCTAAAATTAGTGCAACAGTAATTGAGCAATAAAAAAGAGCCGTCAAACGACGGCTCTTTTTTTGCTCATCAAACTATTCTTTTGTTTTATTTCACTTCATACCACCAACCTTTTTTATCTAGCCATTCAGTGAACGCCTTACGTTGAACGTTAGAAGTACCATCCGTTACAATGTAAACTAACCCAGAAGATTCTAGAATAAACTTACCTGTCATTTTTAAAGAAGTTAAAGCTAACGATGCATCAGTTGCTTCGTAAGGGCTAAATGCTCCTGTTTGAACCGAATTAGTTTTTGGTGTTTCAGTAATACTACCACTTGAATTGCTAGCGATTTGTCCAGTTAAAGCATATACAATTGAGTTAGCAATATTATCTACATGCCATTTAGCCATGTCTGCTTCATTGTCAATAAATCCAAGTTCGATTAGAATTGCTGGCGCTTTTGTGTCATTCAACACATAAAGGTCAGTACGTTGCTTCGCTCCACGATTTGACCAACCAATATCTTTTGAAAGTTGCGCTGATACTTTAGCTGCTAAAGCTTGCTGATCATAATAGCAAACTTCCACACCGTTAGCTAATCCGTTATAAGCATTTAAATGAAACGAGATAACAAGGTCTACATAATGTGAATTACAGTTACGAACAATATTTGATAGGTTTTGTGCTTGTGTTTTCCCTACCTCATCAGTGTCATCGTATACCGTATGACCTAGCTCGCGTAATTTAGCTGCAACCGCATTTTTAACCTGTCGATCCATGACATGTTCTTTTCTATTTCCCCAGTTAGCCCCTTGTACAAATTCAGTATGACCACCATGTAAACTATATCTAGCCATTATTCAACATCTCCCTTTTTAATTTCTTGTTTTTGTTTGCCGCCTAAAATTTCCACTGCATTCGTTAATGCTGAAGGTAAAGTAATCCCCATACGTCCTGCGTTTTCTAAAAGAGACAACAACTCATTTCCAATGAATAAAAAGATTGTCGCTTCACGAACTGCACTATTTGTCCCCATAATCACATCAACTTGAGTGGCTGCTGCAACCAAAAGAAAAAGCACCACCTTTTTGGCGATGCCTTTAAAACCTACTTTACTTTTTAATTCTCCATTGAATCCTGCTGCAATCACCCCCGTTAGGTAGTCAATGATTGCCATTGTAACTAAAACCTTCAATGTTGCATCCCATCCTCCCAAGAAGTACCCACAAAAGCCACCGAAGGTGGCAATAAAACCTTTTAATAATACATCAATACGATCCATCTTTTCATCTCCTTTTAAGCTGCAAAACAACTTGGATCCATTCCAAAGATGTCTGCAATATCTTCTTCACTTCTATCCTTTAAATAAGATTGTGTTGTTGATATATCCGAATGATTCGCAAGCGATTTTAATTTTTCTAGTGGTACACCTTGCACTTTTAAATTATCTAATCTGCTATGACGGAAACAGTGCGGATTAATTTTGAAATCCTTACTTTCCTTTTCGTTCAACATCTTAGAAAATATCTTACACCAGTAGTTAAACACGCTTTTATTTAACGTTTTTCGCTCACCATTCTTATATACTCTTACAAACAAATCTGGAATAGTATCTTTACCTCGTTGATTTATATATAAACGAATGCATTTCTGCACTCGGGGATTGTAATATAATCTAAACTTCTTACCGCGTTTCCCTCGAACCACATTTGTATAATATTGTTCTGTCAGTCCTTCTTTTTGAACTTGGTAAACTTCATTTTTTCTAGCGGCACTGTAATAAGAAAGTGCTAAATATGTAGCTAACATATATTTTTCTTGTGCTATTAGCTCATCGATTAACCACTCAATTTGTTCTTCTGTTATAAAAGTAATTTCTCTAACTGGATTCTTAGGTAAACCACGAACCCGTGAACCTACATTAAATTCATATTCATAGTCGTCATCCTCCGCACAAAATTCTAATGCGGACCTTAATGCACTCATTAATCCGTTGACACGAGCATTAGACATTTCCATCTCTTGAAAGATAATAGATAAATTTCGAATGTCTTTACGTGTTAGTTCAATAAGATTTTTATTTTCGAAGTGTTCATGTATTAGAAACAAAATAATTCGTAAATCCCAATGATATTGCTGTAAAGTGCTTGCCGCTTTTCCTTGTGCTTTCTTTTCGATTAGAAAATCTTTGACTAGGTTTTTATTTTCTTGGCTAACATGCTTTTCATAAATTACTTGGTCTACTATTCGTTTCACACTGATCATCTCCTCAAAATAAAAAGAGAAGCGAAATCACTCCTCTTGATCTATGAATTGAATTTACTCAAAGCCATATTTTGTGCAAAATAAAAAAGACCAGCTTATGGCTGCTCTGGTTTCTTATCAATTAATTGTTGTAATAACTCTTCTAATTGGACTATCCGATTTTCTTGACTAGCTACTTGTGATTTTATATTTGTTATTTCTACCTTCTGTTCCTGTACTGTTACATCAACTTCCTGTAAAGCTTTGATTGTAAGTGACGCATATGAATACAAGTGAATTCCTTTCCCGCTTTCATCCACAAACGCTTCATCACATTCATCTACAATTGCTCCGTAGTATGTTTTAATATCTTCTGTTGTCAATGGTGGATCATTAGGATCTTTCTCTGCTCTCATTTTGTAAAGCTCGTTTATCGCATTCTTATAGTTAAATTGTCTCACTCGTACATCCCTGATTTTTTCTAAGGCGGAAAAAGAAACATCACGAATGTTAGATTTATATTCCCGTAGTGAAGGACTCATGAAATTACCTTGAACAGATCCCCATCCATTCTGAGTAACAGGTGACTTGACTTGGATGATACCTGTATATCCTGCTGCACGGCTATTACGTAAAGTGATATTAGGTAGTCTTAAATCAGAATCTGTACTATTATCTTCAACGACTAACGAAGTTTGATATAATCCAGTTTTTCCTCTTCTGAAATACCAACTTCCATTCCCAGCATAAAAAACATGGTAATCATTCGCATTTAGAACACTTAATCCGTTTCTTTGTAACTCCCAATACACAGATTTTTGGACTGCGCCATCAACTATGCCATCGCTAATACCAATGCTCGCATAAGCCCCTGACCATCCTGCGCCTGCTTGAGACATAAATAAAGCGCCTGCTGGAGCACTAGTCTTTTCATCTGATCCTAAAATAAAAGTTGGTTGTACTGAACCATCTGTTCTTCTGTAATGTCCTAGAAATGATCTAGCAACCCCTTTTTCGTAGAGACGTATAAATTGGTCATCTAAGCTTACGTAGTTATCTGTATTTGATGTTCGAATTTGGCAACCACTTAGCATTCCCGCTTTAATCCACTCAGCATTAACTTTACCAATTAAATCTATTCGTGCAGCATTTAACTTAATGTTTTCTTTACTCATGTTAATGGCTGCTATCACATCATTTTCTTTTACAGATATGCTAACGCCCTTTTCTGTTATCTGAAGGCGCGACTCCATATCTCTTACATAAGAATCTGTAGCAAATTGTCCATCTGCTTGCGTCCTCGTATATACCTCTGTCTTTTTTGCCGCTGCATTAATCCCCTGTTCATTGATAGTAAAGCGGTTATCGATTAGAGTCATTTTTTGATTAAATTGCTCAGTTGCAAGTTTATTAGCTAATTCGCCCAATAAATCTTGTTTATTTTTATCAACTGTTTGTTTCAACTCAGGTATCTTAAACCCAGCAACATAATCCTCTACTTGTTTAAGTTCAACTTTTGCTCCGATTGCCGTTGCCTGTTGTTCGA
The DNA here is from genome assembly GCF_030733445.1 of Bacillus sp. MMSF_3353. Taxonomy (NCBI): domain Bacteria; kingdom Bacillati; phylum Bacillota; class Bacilli; order Caryophanales; family Bacillaceae; genus Bacillus; species Bacillus sp. MMSF_3353. Next base: position 731,736 of record NZ_JASHJA010000001.1, on the reverse strand, counting down.
GTTTTGTATTTGCTTCAGTAAGCTTCTTTCCTTGATCTGATACTACATTGTTTAAATTACTAACTGTGGAGGACAATCCGCTTGCCGTTTGTTCAAATGTAGTCATGCGCTTTTCAAATCCAGCTTGATTGTTTTGAACATTTGTTACAGTAGTTTTTACGCCATCCACACTTTGCTCCAGCTCATATGTTGATTTGCTAAAGTCTGTTGGAACAGAACCTTTTTCCAGTTTAGCTTTCTTGAAACGGAATTTCTTACTCTTTGAATTTTCATTTCTTTCAAATCTTAATCGCAATCCCCATCCAGTTGCTCGCAAATCAATCTTAAATGTAAATGATCTTCTAGACCAATTAGCGACAGGGAACCTACTGTATAAATTTTCTGTCCATACTCCATTAATAAACTGGAATACAATTAGATCAATAGGAACGTCGTTTTGCAAATCAATACTGAATGTCATATCTTTCCCTTTTTCATAATCTCCCATTTTCGTATTATCTAAATGGAATTGATAAAAAGAGTCGGTTTGATCTGTACACTCTACAATTAAATAATCCTCACTAAACGCACTACCCGCTTTATTAACCACGGCGCCGCCAGTCATACCTATTGTTTTAGGTCTTTGATTCTTTCCAGTGTCAATAATCCAGTTTTCACCGCCTACAGTACGAGCATCCACCTGTTCTAACTTTGTTGAGATTTTCCCAGCTTCCTCTTTAATTTCAGTTGTTGTTTGCTTAAGCTCACTAGCTGTTTGCTGTACATCGGAAATTGTCTTTTTTGTACCTTCCACAGTTGATTCAACCGTATTTAATTTATTACTAATCTCACCATCTTTTTTCGTTAACGATTCAATAGAAGTTTTAAATCCACTAGAATCTTGTTCAAATTTAGTTACTTTCTTATCAATTTCACCTTGTTTATTTTCGATATTAGAAATTGTACGGCTGACACCTTGTAAACCTTCCTGTACTTCGTTGAATTGTCCTGTTGCTTGATTTTGCGCTTCTTGAACTTTCTTATTCAACTCTGTTTTTGTGGACTCGATATCTTTATTAACCTGCTCTAACGTTTCTTGTTTAACGGACTCTACATCGGGTACAACCGATTCCCAAGCTGTACCTGTCCATATTTTTAATATGCCGGGCTTTCCGTTACTAATATCACGCCAGAGCGTTTTATAAGGTTTAAGTCCTGTTGTTGGTGGATTCTTGGATTCTATAATTTCAACGGTATTATTTTTAATATTCTCTTGTACTTTTTCAGCTAGTGCTTTTGCTGCTTCTGACTCCTTCTTTGCATTACTAGCGGTTTCGTTAGCTTCGTTCACTAGTTTATCTAGCTGATCTATCATTTCTTGTTTATTACCAAGTGAACTAAGGATACGGTTGTAAATCTTTCTTAATTCCTCATTTTGATTAACTATCTCACGATAATCTCCGAATTCATATTTATCTTGCGTTGGATCTGTAAAAGATTCATCTCCAGCTATTACTCGCGCTTCAAGATATAATGCTGGTATAAACCCTGTATCTTTAATTTTGATCGTGTCGCCTTCGTTAATTAATTCATGTTCTAGGCCGAAAATACGACCAATCGATTGTGCTTCCACTTCATAAGAGGTTGAGGAATTGACACGCTTTTTCAATTCTATTTCCATAAGCGTCAATAAACGTTTTGGGGTCATGTCTAATTCTTCTGTTTCTGGTGTATAAAAACCGAATTTATGTTGCCCGTGTTCATTCCATCTTTGAAACGCATCAGCATCTACGATATAGGGTAGACCTTTATTAATGCTTTCAATAGTGATTACTTTGTCACCTTCACCTTTTACAAATCCAACTAAAGCAGTGCAAATATTACGTGTATGTTCAATACGCGTAACACCGACTAAATCTTTTCCTAATTCTATTTCTTTGCCTGTATCATGCCCACTTTTTTGAATCATATCTACATACCAACCGATGATTCTTGAACCTTTAATCTCAACACGATATCGAATTTCCAGTTTAAATAAAGATGCAATCTTCTTTAAAAAAGTGAGTGGGTCAATATATTCATCGATGGTCATTGTATGAAATCCAGCATATTCAGTAATTCCGCGTTGCCACTTCATACCTAAGAGTGCTAAATCCATAAACTCATTAACCGTCTTACTCTCTATCCGTTGTGGTTTTATAATCCCTGATTTAGCAATTTGAATCCAAGCTCCTGAAGCATATGTGGTAATAGATCGTGTATCGGAATTTTTTTCAGTCTCTGTAATAACATATGGTACGATTCTTCCATCGCGAACTTCTTTCAAAACAAGATTCTGTTGTTGTAACGTAACTGCATGGTCTGTTCCATCAAAAGCGGTGAAATCCAACATGTCAACATTATTTTTAAGTTCCCAATGCCGTTTGTCATCCCAATAGTCCTCTGGCTGGATAGCTGCGACGATTTGATCCGTTTTAAAATCCACAACATGCAAAATCCCGCTTGGTGTTCTCATCTATATCTCTCCCTATAACTGATTGTTGCGTTTACATCTGGCGGCATAATATCGATACGATTGTCACCACGTATTATGACAGGAAAATTACTAAAGATTTCTTTTATATTGATTGCATTCTTCCCGTTGATTGTGACAAGACTTTTCTCAGTATCGATAACAATTTTATCTCCAGTATCAAAGATATATGGTTGTGCATTAGATGGAACTTTGTTTACCTTCCAAAATTTTAAATCATCAATTTGTATTTCGTTAACAGGCTGGTGATTATCCCACTTGCAAATCGCAATCATAACTTGTGCAATTTTACGTTCTGTCATTGGATTTCCCGTTTCATCAATCCAACGTTCTACAAGCGAAGCACCATCTTTTTCTGTACCATCTATAAACTTAGCCACATATACAGACCACACATTCCCCCGCCTAGCGATACGCAAACGCCCTCGAAATTGGTTAAATGTAGTCGAATAATACCCACTTGTATCAACTAATTTTCGAAAACTATTCGGTGTTCCGCTATTTCCAATTTTCATATGTGCCCTTGTAATTTCGGCAGTCGCATATAGATCATTCATATTGATGCGGGCTACCACATTACTAGCCTCATCTAGAAGAAGAACTTCAACACGCCCCATTTCACCTATATTTTTGGACTTTAAAGTCATCCATGCCTCCATTTCAAAGTCTTGTAATGGGCCGCCCGGAATGTTTTTCTTGGCTATAGCACCGTAGAATCCTACCTCTTTTCCGTAATCTTCGCAATATAGTGCATAACCACCCCGCGATTTAAAACTACCTGTCCCTTTCATATCATCGAATTGTCCAGTAACAGGTGTCCAACCTATAGGAGTAGCCATTTCATCCCACATGACTCTTTCTCGTTCTTGTACCGTGGTTTCTTCCACAGTCAGAGGGTAGCCTATTCTGAAATAATCACGATTATGCGGATACTCTCCAAACCATACATCTAAAAAAGTACTTGGTTTTTTTACAGTCATTTCAATTAATGCTGGAGCTTCTACACTTCCTTTATTAGTAAAATAAGAAGTTGTTTCTGTAGACCACTCTTGCGTAAATTTGTGAATATTTGTTTTCCCTAATTTATACGGCATTGGACAAACAAAAGTAATAACACCCCTGCCTCTATTGACTATTTCGTCCAAATCGACAGAACCATCAATTAATGCTAAATAAGTCCTGTCTAACTCATCATCAAAAATAAGTTCAGCGGGTTGCTCTGTATATAACCAATCCGCTAAATCTTCTTTTAACTTTTGTAAATCCGCCATATCTTTTTTCGCTTTAATAACAAGCGGAACGTCAATACGACGTTCCTCCGTTTCTGTATTAAGTAAAAAAGCCCCTGCGCGATGAGGGACTCTTACTAATCTTCTTTTTACTGGAGCCCATGAAGGACGTTTTCTTCCAACGAGCATTTGAATATAATCTTTTCTAATATTATTAAAAGTAAAACTAAGTTTCCCCAACGTGCTCACCACCCTTAAAATTCCATTCTTCTTTTTTGTTCACGATCTTGAAGCTTTGTAGTATAGGTGTAACTTCCGTTTGCAAGCTCTTTTCCATCTAAAACATTGGTCATGTTTACGGTTAAATTCAGTTCTTGTTCTCCGCCTGGTCTATTTGGGAATATTGTTTTTGCCGTAGGTGAATTGTTATTAGATAATTGCGGTTGCGCATATCCGTTGAAATCGCCCAATGTACTACGTGGGATACTATATTGATTCGTTTGGAATCCGAAATCAAAAACAGACGGCATGTTCCCCATTTGTTTCTTAACAGTTCCAACTACATTTTTTGCTGCATCCACAACAAACCGTTTTCCCTTATCCATCCCAACGCCAACACCTTCTGGAACTGCGCTACCTATAGGAATCATGACCTTCGACGGGCTATTTACTTCAAGTGCTCCAGAGATAGTCTTTTTAATATCGTTTGCAATACCTGCCGCTTTACTAAATAAACCTCCTGAGGCATCATCTATCCCTTTGCCAAGACCTTCTATAATCGATTTTCCAATTGAACGTAAATTTATGGTACTGAAGAATTTTTCAACTGTGTTCCACTTCTCTTCGATATCACTTTTTATCTCGTTCATTTTATCTTTAACAGCTTTTTTCTGCTCTTCAAATTTCCTTGAAACTGTATTTTTTATTTCTTCTACTTTATTGCTGGCTGCATTTTTCATTTCGTCATATTTGTTGGAAATATCCGAACCCATTTCTTTCATTTTTCGAACAACATCATCTTTCATGGTTTGATATTTTGACTTTACCTGACCAGTTTCCCAATCTACCTGATTTGCATGTTCTCCCGCTTGCGCTTTTGCTTCGCTTACGATTTCCCGATGCTTATCTTTTGCTGTTGAAACTGTGCTATCATACTGACGTTTTGCTTCAGCTATAATTGCGTTGGCTTCTTCACCATTAATAGTTTTATTCTCGTCTCTTTGTCGAATCGCTTCTGCAATTTTATCATCACGAGTTTTCTTGGCATCTGCTATAACCTTATCTCTAGTATCAGCACTATTCTTAACAACTTCTGCTGCTTGTCTAGCTGAAATTTCACTAGCCTGCACACGCATATTTTCAAGAATCACCTTTTGTTCCATTTGGTTTTTAGACATATGTTCAACTGCAACTCTGTCCATTTCATCTTGTAATGCTTGCAAAGAGATACGCTCGGATGTTGTTAATTCTCTGTTTTCCCTAGCTGCTGTTTGTAAGATTTCTTTAATCTTATTTTCCTTTTCTTGCGTTTTTAACTTTTCCTGTTCATAGTGCTGATTCATTTGTTCTATTCGCTTATTTTCTTCTTCCGCGGTTAACACATATGAATCTGCAAAGAACTTTTTAAGTCCCTCAACTTCTTTTTGTTGTCTTGCATTTGTTTTTTCTATAATCGTGTTACCTAACTTGTCATATTGACCAATTAACTTCTGTGACTGTTCTTCTGTTATTACTTCATGATTCAATCTAATCTCAGTTAACTTTTGTCTAATACCATCAGACAGTTTGAAATACTCACTAAGAACTTTCTTTGTGGAGGAACTCACTTTCCCTTCTGTATTTGTAGCAAAACGATCTACTGAAGCGATACTGTCTTCAGTTGCTTTTTGATATGCTTTATATGCAACAACTCCAGTTCCAATAAGTGCTGCTGCTACTAGACCAACAGGACCTGTCAAAACAGCCAGGGCACTCCCCAAGAAGCCAACTGCTCCAGCTGCCGCTCCAGCTATCCCACCAATCGGCGCCAATGCTAAAGATAAAGCGCCGATTCCTGAAACAACCATTCCAACTGCTCCAAGAAATATTCCTATAGCTGTTACAATAGCCGTTATAGCAAGAACGATACCACCTGTAATTGCAATTGCCTTTTGTACTGGACCAGGTAACGCATTAAAGCCATCCACAAGTTTCTGTAATCCAGCAACAAAAGCACTAACCACAGGGGCGAGTGCGTCACCAATTGTCTTTTTCATTGTATCGAATGCTCCACTCAATTGTTCAATACGACCTTTCAAAGTGTTCATTTTTGTATTAGCGGTCTCTAAAGCAGTTACTTTAGACATCTCACTATACATTTTATTTACACCTTGTGCGCTTTCATTAAACAAAATTGTCGCACCGCGAACTGCATCCGAACCGAATAACGTTTCTAAAGCCATGCTTCGTTGTTGATCTGTTAAATCTTTCATGGATTCATGAAGAATTCCTGATATATTCTCTAAACTTTGGATTTTCCCTTGTTGATCGTAAAATTTTGATGATAAGAAAGCTGAACTAGTTGCTAACTCACGGAATGTAGTATCACATTTATCATTCCATTTCGTTACACCTTCTGTTTTCATTACATATTTTTCTAAAGCAACTTCTATATCCCCTACATTTCTGGAAGCTGGTTGGATGCCGTTTTTAACCAAGAAATCAAAACCAGCTTGTGCATTGTATGTAATTAAACCCAAATCCTTCATTTTGTTGTATGCTTCCTTAGTTGATGGATTTAACCTCATAAGCATAGTTTTCAAAGAAGTGCCTGCATCCGAACCTTTTAAACCATTTTGAGCGAATACTGCCAAAGCTGTTGATGTATCTTTAAATGTCATGCCTGCTCCAGCCGCGACCGCTGCGGAAGCTGATAGACCATATTTTAATTCATGTACATCAGTCGCTGATGCATTAGCTGCACCTGCAAGTAAATTAGCGGCATCTGTAACACTTAAATTATCCTTTTTAAACGCATTTAAGGCGGTCGAAGCGATTTCTGCTGCTTCACCCAACTCTAATTCTCCAGCGGCCGCTAGGTTTAGCGCTCCTTCTAATCCACCATTGATAATATCAGTTAAACCAACACCGGCTTTTATTAGTTCTTCAATCCCTTTTCCGGCTTCTACAGAAGAATATTTCGTATCTTCCCCGTACTTAACAGCTAATTCGGATAATTTACTCATTTCTTGTCCTGTTGCACCAGATACCGCTTTTATGTTAGCCATCTGTTGTTCAAAGTTCATGGATTCTTCCACAGCTGATTTTAGACCACGACCAATTGCATAAGTCATCCCACCAAATACCATGCCAATCTGCATTCCGGCATTTTGCAAATGATTTCCTAAGCTTTCCATACGATTACCAAAGTTCAATAGACGATTACCTTGCTGCTCTAATTCTCGGTTTGACTGTTGTAATCCAGTTTCAAAGCGATTAAGTTCAGCTGTTGCTCGATGAATTTGTTCAGCGTATCGTTGTGCTGATTGACTCGCTTCGCCTTCTTCTGTTTTGGCGCGATTATACGCTTGTTGAAGTTCCCTGATTTTCTCTTTTTGTTTATCCACCATGCGAGTGAGAACATCAATTTTCGCTCGGGTTTGTTCTGTTGCATTAGAAAAACCACCCATACCAGATGTAATGGACTGGAATTCAGCTTGTAGAGACTTTAAAGAATTGTTTAACTTATCAATTCCCTTTTGTTCAGCTTGTTTATTTACTTGTTTTAATTCATTTTCAAATCTATTTAAATCAGCAACTGCTTTATTAACTTGTGAAGCGTATCGTTGGGTTGCTGCATCATTTTCACCTAATTTAGCCTTATTCTGATCATAAGCTTGCCGTAACGCTTTAACTTTCTCTTTTTGCGCGTCAATGAGCCTGCTTAGAGTATCCATTTTTGCTTGTGTTTGTTGGCTAGCGCTAGCGAAACCGCCCATACCTGTACTTACAGATTTCAATTCATTCTGCAATGTCCTTACTGCACGCCCGGAATTCGCAATACCTTGACGAAAGTTAACATTATCAAGCGAAAGTCTAACTACTAAATTATTCATTTCATTCGCCAATGTCTCACCCCCTTGCTAGATAATATTTTCTGCTGGCACTTCAATCTCGTTTGAATTTTGCCTTCCATCATTTGAATTACCTTGTTCACGACTTTTCTGATTCAACCTTAAATAATGCCAAATATCCATTTCGTTATCGATATGATGGTGTTTATATCCCTGACGTAATAAAGAGAGGTAAAGCTCGTCCATAAATTCACTGAACGTCAGCCCTCCTCCCTCTACGCGTTTGGGTTTTCTTCTTCTCCAGATCCAGGATTACCACCAGCTGCTTCTACAGTTTCATTAATAATTGCATTGATTACATCTGAAGTTGTAGATAAGAACTTACGGGCATCCACACCATCCCAATACTGATCTAATGTAAATTGACCGTCATACACTTTCACTACGAATTGAACCATTTTATCCATATCTTCTGGACCAGGATTGTTCGGGATTTCAGCAAGCTCAGGCGCTTGACGGATTAAACGAGCTGGAATGAAGTCCGGTAAATTAAAAGTTTTATTTTCTTTATTGATTTTCAATGTTAATTTCATAGTTTTTTCCTCCTAAATTTAATAAAAAAGAGAGAGCTTTTGCTCCCTCTTACTTTCCTGCTAGTGGTGTCGCTGTTTTTTCATATACTTTATTAAACCAAGTATCTCCTACCGTTTTTGTAAATGTAGGTTCATCAGCATCAGCTGTAAATTTTGGTCTATCATCAAAATCACGTTCAATGAATGAACCTTTAAGTTTTGTAGTTTGGAAGTTCGGCTTGTCTTTTTTCGTTTCAGCCTCTTCTTCTTCTTGAGAAAGCTTTCCTTTGAGTAACCAAACATAACGATATTTACCGTTAGCTTTTAAAAAGCGATATCCAATTGCTAAATATGGCTTTTCTCCCTCACGTTTCTCATCTAATACACCGTCTTTAACTTCTGGATATCCTTCAATGTCTGCTTTCGTAGATAATGAAAGGCCTCGAACTTCAATTTCAACTTCAACTTCACCATCAGACTCAGCGATTTCCGATTTCTTGTTATCGCTCCACATAATCTCAGAAGCTACTTTTTTAGATGTTTTAACCTTTACAGCACCTTCCATTTTCTTTACTTCTGAATATGAAACCCCAGCCGCATCGTCTTTCACTAGCTTTGCATAAACAAGACTATCTACACCGACAGTCGAACTAATTGTAATGATTTCTCCAGCCATCTATAATTCCACTCCTTTCGCGAATCGCATCGCGTAATGAAAAATTTTTGTATCATCTTCATATAAATCAGCAACCTTATAACGTGAGAAGCCAATACTTTTCATGATTTCATTCACTTTTTTATGAATTGCTGTTGTACTACCTTTTGACCAAATATCGATTTGGAATGTGATTTCACTTTCGCTTTCATCATTATCTGAAAATCCATCTGGCCTATTGTCTAATTCGAAAAACGTAATACGCGGAAACTCTTCAGCGTTTTTGGCTTTACGATAATAAACGCGTTTTCCACCTAATAAAGAAACAAGCTCCTGGTTATTTTCAAGAGCTTGTACAATTTCAGGGCGTAAATTTATCATAAATTCAGCCTCATTTCATTCTTTAAAATGTCCGTCATAGCGCGGATTGCTGCTTGTTTTGAAGAATTAAATCCTGGTTCTATAAAAGGTTGAGCTGGCATTTTAGAGGTTCCCCATTCTACGAACTTCCCATAGAAATATGGGGAACGATCCGCTTTATCTATACCGATTTTGATAGTTTTTATGCCGCCCTCCATTTTCGCTTTTGTCACACGGATATTATCGGCTAAATGTTGTCCTGTGCGCCATGGTTCACTTTTTGTTGCTTTTTTAGGGCTATCACTTCTTGGGGCTATTTCAGAAATAGCTTTTCGAATAGGTTCTCCGCCTGCCGCAAGAGCTCTATCTTCAATCTTTTCCCCACGTAGTCCCATTTGCTCTAATTCAGAAATTAAACGATCAAAACCTAATAAATCTAAACCATCAGCCATTCATTCCACCACGCTTCCACATGATTGATAACGTGTGTTTTTCAGTTGGAATAACCGAAACAATGTCATAAATCGTATTCTTATACTTAATTTTCATGTCAGCATTCACATCTGTGCGAAATCGGATTTCTGTTTCCCCCTGAACTTCACTATTAGCTGCGGCTGCTTCAAAATATTTCCTTCCTTTTAAAAAAATAAAAGAGCCCCATATAGTAAAAGAATCTTTATATCCTTCTATCGGATCACCGTCTGGACTCTTTGCATCCTCGTCTATTACTTGAAACGTAAGACGTTTATCTAATTTACCTGGATTCATGTGGAATCACCTACACAATATTGCAATTGAACTAGTATCGACTGTAAACTAAATGCTAATTGTTCAGCTTTCCCAACTGCTTCACGGTTTTCATACCAATGAGCAATTAAAATACGAGCTGCTAATTTAGCAAGCTCGCTTTTTAAATCTACAGTTTTACTTGTTGCATTTTTAATATATATTTCACTTGCTGTTATGAAAGATGCAATGAGATCGTCCTCCTCATCACCATCCACACGAAGATACTTTTTTGCTTCCTCTAATGTTAGTACCAAGAAGGACACCTCCTACCTTATTAAGCTCCAGCTTTAGGTACAACTGTAATTTGTCCATATACAACTGCTTCTGAATCCCATAACGTAACGTCTTCACGCTCAATAGCTCGAAACTCAGTTGTATTACTTCTCCAAGCGTTTCCACCCTCTTTAGTCATATCAATAGACAATTGTTGTCTATCCCAAAGTACAATCGCTTCTTTTAAATCACCAACAATGAATGGTGCTTTCCCCGCGCCATCTGTTGCGACTGTTTTATTTGATAAGACAACAACAGGCTTACCTGCGAATAATTTGCGAGTTGGGTTTGTTGGATCCGGTTGTAGAAGCGGACGACCATTTTTATCTTCTAGTTGATCTAAGTAATTGAATCCATCTTGGTTTGTAATAATGTTAGCTGATGCTGCAAAGATTGGATCAAGTGTAACGTTTAGTGTTGTTTTTAACCCGTTATAATCCTTTAAGTCAACCTTTGTAAGTTTGTTGATTTCTTGTAAAATTAGATAATTTCGAGTTGCAACAGACTTTTTAGCAATCCATTGACGTAAATAATTTTCTAAAGCTTGATCTGTATCGCTTAATAAATCATTTGGTACAGGTAAGAATCCAGCGTAATCATCAATTGCATAAGGTATACGGTCAAATTGTGGAGAAGCAATTTCTTTCATCGCATTTGGGTTTCCATACTCAGATAATGGAGCAAATGGTGTAGATGCTGCACGTTTTTCTAATGTACGAGCGCCTTTATTTGTTGAAACTGGTTGTACATTTACATATTGTTCTAAGCTATCAGTTGTTAGTTTTAACTGATTAATTGTAGTTGTGATATCTTCTGGAACAATGTATCCGCCATCTTCACCTTTATTTTCTGATAGTGCTGCTTTATATTCTTGCATGATACTTGCTTCTTCATGAGTTAAGTTTTGACCACGGATAGCTTTCATAAATACTTCTTTATATGAAGCATCTTCATTTTTAATTGAGTCTGGAACTAATGCACCCGTTTGCGAGTTTACAGGTTCAGGAACTTGAATTTGCTTCATCGCTAGATAGTTATCTAGTTCATTTTTTGCATTTTTCGCTTCCTCGATTTTTGCCTTTGCATCTTCATATTTACCACTGTTATTAAATTCCTCTGCCTTAGCTTTTAAGTCGGCAACTTTTTGACGTAACTCTTGTTCATGCTTATCCATTCAATATTTCCCCCTTGTTTTGGCACAAAAAATAGACCTATAGTTCTAACAGGTCTAGTGCATTTTGAATTTTTATTTGTTCATTATTATCCTTATCATCTTTTTTCAGAATAGAAGGAGCTTTTGCTACTACTTTATTAGGTGTTTTTTGATATTTATCAAAGTAATCACTGCTACACGCTGCAACTTCTTTTGCTTCCACAACTTCTATATTGAAGTATTTTTCAGCTTCTTCACCACTTAACCAAGTCTCAGCATCTACTAATTGTTGAATTTCTTCAATTTCAACGCCCTCTTTTAAGTTCTCTTTGTATACGTTCATGATTCCTGATTCGATGTTATCAAGGTCTTCTGCTGCTTTTCGGAAATCAATTGCATTTCCAGCTGCATATGTCCAAGGCTTATGAATCATTAAGAATGCATTAGAAGGAACAACAACACGATCACCAGCTAGGGCGATTACAGAAGCAATAGAAGCTGCAACACCATCCACATAAACAGTTTTTTGTGCTTTATTGCGCTTTAGCATGTTATAAATGGCTAAACCAGCAAATACAGAACCACCACCACTATTTACATAGATATTTAAGTTACTTTTATCATCCAACTGACCTAGAATATTTTTCACATCATCAGGCATAACATCAGAATCGTCCCATTTCCATCCGGTATTATTTATGATGTCGCCATAAATGAATAGATCAGCTGAAGAATCTGTTTGATTTTTAATAGTAAACACGTCTTTAATTGTCCTCACCCCCTTTCCGCGGTAAATTCCCATTAGCTTTTGCTAATTGGTATTCGTCTGCAATTTCAATGGATACATGGTTTAAATCTACACGATGTTTGTCACCGTGTTCTCCGATTCCATCCATATCTTCTAGTTCTAGTACTTTATTAATTGAGAAAGCACCAGCGTCCAACATAATTTTATAGAATTCCGCTCTTGATTTAGAATCAGCGCGGAGTAAACTTGTTAGATTAAACTTTAAGTAATATCGTTTTTGCTCATTAAATGAAAATGCTTTATAAGAAAACTCTTCTTCATACTGAATAAGAATTGGACTCAATGTATTTTGAATAAAATCCAACGCTTGTTGCTCAATATTGGAGAAAGTAGCACGATCCAGCTCATTAATCATGTGCAACGGAATATTAAAGATATTTGCAATCTCGCCTTTATCAAATTTCATACCTTCAATAAATTGAGCGTCTTTCAAAGGCATTCCAACCTTTTCAAACTCTAAACCAGCATCTAAAATTGCAATCCTTTGAGCGTTATTTAACCCTGTATTCGCCTCTTCCCAAGCATCACGAAGTACATCCTTTGCTTCTTTTCCAAGGGCTTGTTGAGTTTTCAATATCCCACTATGCGCTGCACCATTCGTAAAGAATTTACCTTTAAATTTTTGTGCCGCCTGCGAGCTACCTATAGACTCTCTTGCGATCTGAATAGGTGGTTTCCCTTTCAAACCATCAGTGGACAATGTAGTAAGATGAATTATGTCATCATCAGGTATTTTTACAGGTGTACCATCTGGTAAACTCGTAAAATACCATAATTTATTTGTCTTTAAGTCCACCGTGGGGGTTGTAACAGCCGGATTTAATACCCATAACTCTTTTGGTCTTCCATCCACACCCCAATGGATATTGATATATGCATTCCCCCATGTATTACGGTGGGTTTCGATTAAATGTTTGAATTTAAATGGACTTTGATATGGATTTGGTCTTCTTTCTAAAACAAAGGACACTTGATGTGCCTTATCGCGTTCTCTTCCCTTTGCTGTCTTTTTAAATGTTTGAAAAGGGAGCATGGCAACACTATTGGCTAGGATATTAATACATCGATAAACTGTTGGAACACCTAAAGATGATTCAACTGTTACCTTTTCACCGCTTGCGGCTTGATATCCAAATAAACTTTTAAACCAAGGTGAAGGGTTTTTTAAATCTGTCGCATCCTGATTTCTAAATAATTGCCGAAAAATCAAATGTTTCACCTCCTTTCTATCTTCTTATCATGATCACCCCCAGCATTGTGAGAATAATCCCTAACAGATACCATCCATAAATCGGATTAACAAAAAAAGTCGTCCCTACAATAATGGACAACCCTGAAATGAATAGAAGATCTTCTAAAATACTTATAAAAAATAATAAGAATCGCATGTGATTCCTCCTAAAATGAGAAATCTTGACTTAAAATATAGGAATTTAAGTCCATCTCACCAGAATTGAGCATGCATCGAACATGTGAGTTAATAACAGCCGCTATCGGATCAATTCTTTCTGTTGTTTTTGACTTGTCCAACATGATGTTTTCGTTAGCATCCTGTTTTGTTATAGCATTACTTACAGCCCAATTTAATACAGGATTGTTATTATGAATGACTTTTTTCTGATAAACTTGTTCACGAAAATCCTTTGTAGGGCCTGATAAAGTCGCCATTCCTTGACGTATTTCCACCATTGTATACCCTTCCGCTTCCATGTCTTGCATAAATTGCGTTGCATTCCAAGGGTCAGCACATATCTCTTTTATTTTAAATTTATTCTCTTTTTCCATAGTTTTAATATGTTTTTTAATATATTCATAATCAACTACCGCACCAGGTGTTGTTGTAATCCACCCTTGCTGTATCCAAAGATCATACGGAACTTTATCTGTCTTTCTTTTCTCATGCAAGGTATCTTCCGGCATAAAACTATGACTAATTACGATATACGTATCATCCTTTTTAAATTCAAAATCTACACTTGTTAAGTCAATTTTTGCTGATAAATCGACACCTACTGTGCATTCCAACCCTTTTAATTCGGATAATTCCACAGTTTCTTTGCAATCTTTCCATTTTTGCATATCCATGTAGCCATTTTCTTTCATATCCACCCATCTATTCATGTTTTTCGTGAGATAATTACGCATTTTCTCAGGTACATCAAGGGCTGATTGAAGTTCTCCTTTTAAGAAAGTACGTCCTTCTTCATAACTACATAAGATTGGATTTGCTTTCTCCCACACTTCTGTATTCGTAATTTCATCATCTTTATCTAATTCATTAACCATGACAAAATATTCTTCGTTTTCAATATCAATATTCGGGTCCAAAATCTTAGAAACATATTGATACTCCACACGATAACAAGGATGACTCAAATTAAAACCAGCTGTCGTTATAATCATCATAAGTGGATTTGGACGCGCACCCGAACCTGAAACCAGAACATCATAAATTTCAGAAGTAGGATGAGCATGATATTCATCAATAATTCCACACTGAACATTCAATCCATCACCAGATTTCCCAGCATCTTTTGATAGCGCTGAAATAAAAGAATCGGTTTTAAGGTGTTCAATTTTTCCATACGCAATATTGAACTTTCCTTTTAAATCATCACACCCATTCATTTGTGCTTTGATTTCATTCCAAACAATTTTACTTTGTTCCGTTTTCGTAGCTCCAATGTATACTTCTGACATATTTTCACCAAATGCCATTGCTTCATAAGAGCCTACACACGCTAAAGACTGGGACTTTGCGTTTTTACGTCCAACTTGCCAATATGCCTTTTTAAATCGCCTTAATCCCGTATTACGATGAACCCATCCGTAAATATTGCTAAATACAAAAATTTGTATCGAATGCGGTTCAATTCTCTGACCCGCTAACTTTCCTTTTGTATGTTTAAAAAGAGACATCCATTTTAAGAAACGAAGTGCTTTTTCTTCCTTAAAAACATATGGAAAATCTTCAGAACCTTCGCGCTCAATATCTTTTAAAAATCGTTTGCAAGCCTGTTTATGCTTCTGACAAGCAACAACTTCATCATTTAGTACATCATCACAGTAGTCCAACATCCATTGTCTGATCATGTTACACGTCAAACTCCTTTTCTACATTTGTTTTCGGACCTTGTTTTATATTTGGAATAACAATTTTCGCTCTTGCACTTGGTGTAAGGCCAAACTCAACAGCCAAAGCCTTCATTTGTTCATGCAACTGTTTCTTCTTTGTAAGTAGCGGATGTGGAACTTTATTAGTTTCAGCTGCTTTATTGGTATATTCAACAAGGAGTCCTTCTTCTCGGATAATTTTGGTGCATTCAACATAGTCAGAATAAGCATCGCAATACGTTGCTAATGCATTCACATCTATGTTTGTAATAACATCTAGCTCCAGTAATTCACCAGCAATTCTCCTAAATTCTTTCTTTGCAACTGAATCTAACCACGTTGGTGGCTTTACCTTGTCCTTTTTTGCTTGTAACTGTTTTTCGGCTTTTAATCGCTGCTCAATTTCATCTTTTGTCAATCGATTTGTATTACCTTCTAATAAATGCAAATGAATTGGCTTCGCTTTCCTTCCTATGCGAACCACCTCCCTCGGCTGAACCCCCTTTTATGGAATAAAACGAACTTTTTACACGGAAAGCTAGGCGGCGGTCTCCAGGGATTCGCCTTTTGCTTTTTCATGGCGGGGGGTTGTTTTTGGATTTTTTCTTTCCAATCATTTTCTGTTTTTCTTCTCGTCTTCTTTTGTTTTCTTGTTATGGCAAGCATGACAGAGTGTTTGTAAGTTAGTTGGTTCTAATCGTTTTGACCAATCTATTCGAATAGGTATGATGTGATCCACTACATCACCTATCTTAATGATGTCCTTACTTCTACATTGAACACATAGACCATGATCTCTACGATAAATAAGCTCACGCATATCCTTCCACAGTCTTGAGTTGTAGAATGAACGTGAGTTTTTGTTTCGAATATGTTTGTCGTAATATCTTACGGTTTCTTTTTCCTTTTCAATATGCTTAGCGCAATACTTATCCCGTGTCAGTTCATTGCAACCTAACGACTTACAAGGCTTGAATGGTTTACTTGGCATGTGTACTACCTGACACTTTAGGTATTGTTATACCATTGCATTTAGAACAACGTTTACCAGCACCTGTTACTATATCTATTGTTGATTTATAACCGCAATTAAAACATTCACACTTCATTTGGTTTCTATTCTTCCATTTATAAAACAACTTCGCTACATTAAACCCAACAAGAATAATCCAGAAAGGAGCGAGACAAATAGCAAATACAATAGAAATAATAAATGTACTTACTATATATACACCATCATGTTTCTTTCGTTGTCCAACGTCCCTCGCAACTGGATACATTGTAATGGAACTATAAAGTAAACCAATAATAAGATAGGCTAATATCATCATCATTTACTTCCCTCCACTCTCTTCCTCAACCGTTTCATCTCATCCTCGATAGCAAGATTCTTTTTATTAATCCGTTCATGATACTTAGCTATATCCGCTTGATGCTTACGAATCTTATCGTTCACATATGCAGCAACATGTTCATGGCCACAATGAGGACAGATAAAGTAACACTTCTCAATACGATTAGGAAGCTGTACAACTTGTGGTTGCATGTCGTAATCTTTATTACAGCTAGAACAATAGACTTGCATCTATCCTCACTCCTTACTCTTAATAAATTCATCTATAGTTTTATTTAACAAACTAACCATCGCTTCTCTCTTTTGCTTTGGTGTTGTGTTATCTTCTAACTCATTGAAGATTGGAATTGCACTTTCTAATTTCTGTTTATCAATACGCTCATTTACAAGGTCCTGTCCTAACATTGAAATGAATGTACCAATTACAACCGCTTGTTCTTGTTTGTTTAGTTTCATTTATTTTCACTCCTCAAAAATAAAAAGCACCCGAATGGATGCTTTGAAATTGGTTATTTATTTATACTTTAATTACGGTACGTGAAGTTTTATTCTTATTCCAATCACCTAATGATGAACCGCTGATACGCATCAACAATATTAAGTAACTGGAAGAAGAGCAAAAGCTCTTCCCCGTCTACACAACAGATTTTGACTTTGGAATTGAAAACAAGAAACAACATCTCATTCAATCCTCAACCATCACCCATAGCCTAACGATCCATTTGAATTATAAAGGAACGTGAAAAATGTTTTCCGCCACTTCTCACAATACAAATATAACACGTGTATTCCAAAATAACCGGCACATTTCCTGCCAAAAAGCGGTCACGACTCTGCCACCTTTTTGAATTAATTCATAATTTATAAAACAAAAAAGGTTTACTGATTATTTCCCTCAGCAAACCTTTTTTGTTTTAAGATGCAGCTAGACTTTGACTTGGTATTTTCCTTAATAAATTATCGAGCTCTTTATATTTGTCAAAGACCACTTTCACCTTTTTATTAATTTGTATTTCCTGTTTGATTAACTCTTTATCCTTATTAAAAGTATATATATCAGTAACATTTGTATCGAATGCAGTTACAAATTTAATTTTAAGTATAGTTATGTTTTCTTTAGTATCAATTTCTACTTCTTTATTTTCCATAACTGCCTCTGCTATAAGTTCATGTATTGCTGGTCCTTTATACATTATTAACTTTGCCGCTTGCTCAATAATTCTTTTCATATTACTCCAGCCCTTCTATTTTTTCTTTTAATCTGTCCAAAAGAGTAGGTATTATAGTTTCAGCTAATTCAAAATCATATGTTTCCCATTCATCAATACCTCGCTTGAGTTTCTGTTTTAAATTTGAGTTAATGTACTTTATACAATAAGCACTGTTTGAACCTGAATTCTTTAGAAACGCACTTGAAGTATTACTAGGTAATTCTGTACCATCATCATTTAATCCTGTTTCACTTAATAATATCTCAACACCGTCAACTACTCGTTTTTTATGAGCATCATGTAACTCTTCACGAAGTAAATCTTCTCTTAATTTTTGTCGCTTTTTAGTAACACTTGCTTCTAATTCACGATTTCTATTTGAAATAAACTCATCAATATATTCCTTCGGAATATTTGCTTTTTCCATTTTAGAAATGGTCTCTTGCATTTCTTTTTTATAAGTATCTATACTAGCTTGTATCTCATCCTTATACTGACTACCAATTCCATCTGTTAAAAATTCTTTTGTAGTTTGTATTAGGTGACCTTCAGCCCTAACTTCTCCAATATCAAGATTCTTTTCAATAGGGCCATCATTAGTATAATTAAGTTCAATTCTTTTTCTTCTCTCGGCTTTTTCTTTTTCACCAGTATAATAATCCCATAATTCATCAAGATCTAATTCTTTATGATAAACAACATGAGCCACATTATCAATGGCATCAATTGGATTATCTTCTTGTATTTTCCTTAATGCCCTACCGATAAATTGAGCATAAGGAGCTAAGGAACGGAAAGGTCTAAATATTGCAGCTACACTAATATTAGTATGATCAAATCCTTCTCCAAGCATGTTTACGTTTACCAATACATCTATTTGACCTTTTTTATACTCTACAATCGCTTTCTCAGATTCATCCGGACGATCACTAGTTACGAAATCTGCAGTCAGACCAGCGTCCTCATATAATTTTTTTATTTCTCTTGCATGATCTATGCTACACGCTACAGCGATAATCTGATGATGTGCATTTCCATGACTTCTTTTCTCATAAAGTCTTTTGATACTCATATCCACAATCATCTTACTACAATCTTGAGAATATGCTACTGATCTAGTAACCCAATTTGAGTCCATCTGCTCAAGTGCTTCTTCTTTAGAAACAGTTTTTCCATCTACTACAAATTCTAACTTTTGATTAGTATAGTCCTCTGCAACAACATTTTTCACATACCCATCTTTTATTGCATCGGCAAGAGAGAATTCAAATACAATCTCGCCATCTAATTCTTTATTATCTGCTCGAAAGGGCGTCGCCGTTAGCTTTATTATCTTACTAGCATCAAAATGTTCCAAAGTTCTCTGCCATGAGTCTGCGGCAGAATGGTGTGCTTCATCTATAATAATCATATCAAAAAAATCAGATGGTAATATATTAACCAACGCTTTTTTAGACTTTGTATTATACACCTTATGAATATTTGCAATTATTACATTTGATTCATCTAATAGATTAAGAATCCTTTTTTTATCCGCACCCGTGTTGTATCCTGCGTATCTGTATACTTTCGGCAAGTGGTTATCATCTAAAATAACATTTCTCTTTGTCCAAAAATTAAATTGACTTCTAGTATCAAAATCATCAGAGATGCCTTCTCTAATAATTAAACTTGGTGTAATGACAAGTACTCTCCCTTTACTTATTCTGTATGGAGAAAGTCCAATTACACCAGTTTTACCTGTACCAGTTGGTAGAACAATCATTTTATGTACTTCTGGTTTATTTTCAAATTCTTGCTGTAATTTCATATGTGCCCTTCTTTGCGGGACTCTCAGAGCCGTATTCCCTTCAATAAATGCTTCAGTATCTAAAAAATATTGATCAATTTGCAAAAAAAAGCGCCTCCCCTTCATTATAAAAAACGAATATCACTATATTGTGAATTTCTCTTTCTTTACTCTACTAAAAAAGCCCATTGATTACTAGTAAGACTTACCCATATCTTATATTGTGTGTAACTGACCCCTTCGCCAAATCCCTTGATATCACTGACTTAATTAAACTTTCCCTTTTGAGTTACACAGTACGAAATTTATGAGTAACTGTATGGTTTTAAAAAGAAAAAGCAATGCTTAGATTTTAAACCTAGTCATTGCTTTATCCATTGCATCTTGATTTACCCCTATATAACGTAATGTGACCTTCTCTGACGAGTGATTGAATATCTCCATGAGTAATGCTATGTTTTTAGTTTGCATGTACATATGATACCCGTACGTCTTTCTAAGCGTATGTGTGCCTATTTCATCTAATCCGAACTCTTCCGCTGCACCACTTAATATCTTATATGCCATGCTACGACCAATCGGACGATTCCTACCTTGTCTACTTTGTAATAAATACTCATTGTCTTCTCTTTCTTCAATAAACCATTTAAGTTCTCTTTTCAGTGCTGCAGTAATTTGTATTCGTTTCTGTTTCCCTGTTTTCTTTTCCCTCATAGATATATGACTGCCTTTGACATCCACTACCTTCAATTTCAAAATGTCCGAGATTCTCAGGCCTGTATTGATTCCCATAATGAAGAGAATGTAATTACGTAAGCTCTTTTCCTTAAAATAATCTTTTAGCTGTTGTATTTGCTCTGGATCACGTATCGGCTGAACAAAATTCATTATTCATTACCTCCAGTTTCTTCTGTCTCATAAACTTCTAATCTAAGAGCAAAAGCTAAATTATAAAATGCTCTGGACTTCCAGCGACGATACGTACGTTCAGTCATTCCAATCTCGTTATAAATCATATAGTCACATACGTCTTCTTCTTCTAAATAACGTTTACTAATAATATCCCTCTGAATTCTTCCTGCATTGCCATTACCTAAACGACTCAAAAACTGATCAATACGGAATGACATTAACTTCAGCCACTTTTCATGTTCACTTTGCTGTATATTAGCCATCGCTACATCTTCTAATGGATTTCCTACATCATTTGTAGGCCCATGATATCTAATTTCATAAGAAGGAGTGACTTTCATTTCTTCACGCATCATTCCAAACTGTCTATATAAACGTACTTTTTCGAGAACACCTTCTAATTTTTTCTGCGTTGCTGATCTATCGATTTTTGGTAAAAATGATAATTGTTCAGTCATGTAAGACCACTCCTTTTTATTTTTAATTACTTTTGTCTTATTGCTCCACGTCTTCGTTCATAGCAAGGTCTATGCATCCCCATTAAATCCTCAATTTCACGAGTACTTAATTTCTCTTTTGATTTTTTCTTATTTTTCTTCTTTCCTTGCTTGGATTGCTTTTTCCATTCACGTAGCTGATCCTTTAACACCTTCATTTCCCCATCTCCCTTTTCAAAATAAAAAGGACACCTATTCGTAAAACAGCCTTAATTGCTGCTTTAATGAATTGGTGTCCTCTAGTTTTCTAGCCGGACTGTATTCTGTTTGCATTCACTTTAAAATACCAGCTTGTACAAAAATATTTCTCCAAGCTTTATTGATTTGATACTTCTCCACATCTTTTGCACGACGAGCAATCGCTTTTCTAATTTTTCTTTTCTTCAAACCTTTCATTCTCCCAACCTCGCTTCAAAAAATATTTTAATGAATATCAGTTGACACAATTACAGACGGCTCTACGTTGATTTTTATTAGTTTTCTATAATACACTTCACCATTAATAACAATAGATGTTTTTCTTGACCCTTTATAAAGTGGATTCCATTTTTTAAATTCATCCTCAGATATTAGTTTCCAAACTTTTATATCATTCATTGAATTTGTTAAATCATCAGTATCATAACGCAACCATTCCCAAAACACTTTTTCTAACCATTCGTCCAATTCGTTATGTTGTACGAAAACGTAAGATATATTACCACCGTCACATTCTTCAAATACAAAGTAATACTTAGTTAAATAATCTTTTTGTTTATTCTCCACAAATTCTTTAAATGCTCTCCAATTACTTTTTAATCCCATATCGAATGTTTCCACTTCAATCTCTCCTTATCTACAAAAGGATTATTTTGTTTAGTTTTATTTCAGGATCATTCGAAGAAAGGATAACTCTCAACTGTATACCACCAGTAATCATTTTCTGGTAATGCGATTAACTCTTTGCCTTTCTCAATTGCTTCCTCTTCATTTACGAATACACCATATATCCCACTTTCGTTTTCATGTTCAAGTAATTCAAGAACAAATAATCTATCCATTTCCCTCTACCTCCATATTTTTCTCAATATATCCTAACAACATATCTTCCAATTCCATTACACATGAATTGAATTGTTCTGGGTCATCACTATTCATGCTTTTCACCCATTTAATTATTTCTTTTTTTAACATTTGTTCTTTACTCATTTCCCTCTTCCTCCCTTGAATAAAACCAAATATTTCGTCAATACTGTATACACATGGTTATCTTTCTCCGTTTTCCTTACATGAGCAGTTAGCTTTTGCTAGCTGCTCTTTTAATTACACATTTTTGTCTTAGCACTCATATAATACTGAGAATTAAAAAATCATTTCATGTTTAAAGGAAAAGTATTCTTTTTCATTACTCCACTCCCTCTTTAAAGGGCATCGTTTGAAGAAGGTCTTTAGAGAGGGAATACATTTAATAATCTTGGTTACACTGTAAACCGGATCGCGAATAGCCAATTTTACTAATACCCACTCTATGTCTATTACCTTGGGCCGAGCAGTTAGCAAAAGCTAATCGCTCTTTTATATTGAGTTAATAATAAAATTTAGGTCTTATTCCTTTTCTACATCATATACTTTTAACCTAACTATCCAGCTCAAAGTGTTACCTCCTATTTTAAAGAGCACTGATGCATGGTGCTCTTTTTTAGTTTCCTTATTTCTACAAAATGAAATTTTTATACTAATCTTCCTCAAGTTCCGTAACGGTTATATAGTTCCTAGCTCTCTTCCGCTTCGCTAACCTTTTTTGATAAGTTGGCGTTGTATAGTAACGAACCGTTGCAGGAAGTACGCCCATATAATCAGCGCATTCCTGTATAGTTCCGATACATAGCAATGATTCACCTTTATAAACGACGTACTCCTTTAAGTTCATTTCTCAGTCTCCTTTTTCTACAAAATGAAGTTTTTATATAAAGTTTTCTCAACATCCACGAACTGGAAATCAATTCCCTTTTATGGTAACGCATTGGTAATCCCGTAAAGTTCTATTGTTCCATTAAAAGGACCCGCACCCCTAATCGGGTCCTTTTTAATGTTTTCTACTAAAATAGCGTTTTTGTTGAAAATGATGCCCTTACCCATTTGGACGCATTTACCAGTATTTTTACCAAAAAATTCATGATATGGTTATTTAGTCGAGTACGTCATTACTTGACGATTACCCTTAGAAGCCCCGCAGACAATCGGGGTTTCTTTTATTTAAATAACGAATTTGTTCACTTTTTTGATACATTTATGAAACATTCATATGTTATCCTCAGTATGTTCTATTCTTTTTGAAGAACCATGTGAGAATACCAAAACAAGAAGCCCTAGAGCCCTAACTCTAGGTTTTTTTGTTTTTAAATAAGGATTTTATACTTTTACTCATTTAGCTTCAATATTATATATACGTAATATATTAATATATGTTATAATCTCTTTGTGAAACATCACGTGTTTCAAATACAACATTTTCTTGATGACCTCTTATCTTTCCGTAAGAGGTCTTTTTTTAAACTAACTATTTTGTTTGGTTTCTTTCCGAACGTGGTATGTACATTAAAACAGGTTCGATTTTGCCTGGTGTGTACATCGTTTCATCACCACAGTAAGGACAATTGTTGTATCCTTCTGAATCCAACTCTTGCAAACTAATTTTTCCACATTCATCATCTATGCACTTCATTTCATATAAAAGCATTTCAGCCATTTCTCATTCCCCTTTTCGATTAATCTTTATAAGGTTGCCAATTCATACCGTCCAAATTAATAGTTTCTTTCCCGTAAACTTTGCGCCCACGCCCTTGCTCAACTTTGGTTATTTCGTACCACTTACCAGTATCATCATCTTTTACAACACCTTTACTTGGCTTGTAGGAGAATGAAAACACCTTTTCACCATCTACATAAAACGGATACATTGTAATCCCCCTTTTCTATTCAAATAACGCTTTTGTTCAAATTCATTTGTTTTTATTTGCAAAATATAAGAACACTTCTTCCATTTCCTTAATGTTATCTTCTATGTTACCTTCAGCATTATTTATATAAGCTAAAGCTTCTGTTTGTGGTTCTGTTCCATCTCCCATTGCTACAAGATTGTCATAAGGAACTTCGTATTCATCCATCATCGCTATTATTTCAAGATGTAAATCTTTCGCCTTGCTATTATACTTATCAAACTGTCTTAATTTTTGTTTAAGTGCGTAAGGTATAGTCTTCATCTTTTCACCTACTTTTCTACAAAATTCAAATTTGGTCTTACTTTACATCGACACGTGCTTGACTTGCTTCTCGACTAAATCCATCCGGATATCTTTTAGCTAATTTTGCGATATTCATTTCAGCAATATCTTGTAACGTATAACCCAGTTCATGCGCCATAATCGATAAGTAATACAGAATATCTCCAAGCTCTAAAGCTAATTTATAAGTATTTCCGTCCTCTTCTCCTGGACAATGAGATGGTTGGAAACCATGTCCATGATAAATTGCTTTTTTAACAATATCAGCAACTTCACCAGCTTCGCCTGTAAGCCCTAAAGCTGCATTTGAAACACGTCCTCCAAAATCAGTTTTGTTATTCCAAGTACGTAATGTCGCTTCTTGATAATCGTTTAATTCATCGATTGATAAAATGCTTGCAATCTGTAAAACCGTAGATTCTTTTATAGCCTGTTCACCTTTTCTTACTTCACTAATTAATTTAGTTGCTTCCAATACACCATTTTCCATAACGTTCATCTTGTTTTCCCCTTCCTATTTAGCAAATTCCTAATCCTATCGGACGATTTTCAATCAAATACTTATCAGCCTGATCTATTACAAGGAGCGCAACCTCCGCTTGGTGTCTCCTTAGTTCTTCTGCCATCTCTGGTAAACTCATACCTTGATTCCACATTTCACGAAAACGAATTACATCTCTTTCATCCCAAATGAAGTTAGCTTCTTCTAAAGCGATGTATATTTTTAAACGTGACTCCTTCATCGCCTCGTGATTTCTTGCTACACTCATAAGCGAACCTACTTTCTAAAAAATATTATTTTATCTTTTCAGTAAACTTAGTATCCACGCGATCAACTTTCCCATTAACCCAAACCGCAACTTGTTCACCGAATCCGCTCACTGGTGGATTAACCGCTATCACATTTCCATCCTTAACTACATAGAGCTTATTGCTTGTTACATCGATTTCTATTTTCATATTTCCATCTCCCTTTTCTTACCTCATGTACTCGACAACATCAGGTTTAAAGCCACTTCCTAAATAAACCCTTATCGGAATAGCTTCTTTTTTATCCCTTGCTGCCTTACACAATTCTTCCGCTGTTTCCCAGTTGAAAAGATTATCTACAGCTCTTTGAAATCTCCAAATTGCCATTACATATTGTTCAAAGATGTCATAACGATCATCTTGTTTAGTTGTGCGTGGTAACTCATCCGTACCCTTTGCATTTCTTGGAACTTGGACACGTACATCAGCATATGTAACGCGTCCAGTTCCTTTCTTCACATTTGCTTTCATTACATCAAACTCACAAATGGCTGGCTCTACATCGAAAATATTTAATTGCTTAGGCATGTGCCATACCACTCTTTTCAAGAAGGTCCAGTAACTCACTTGCCCCTTCTTTACTCAAAAACATTCGACCACCAAGCAATTCCATGTTTGAGTCAGAAACTTCACCCGTTACAAAACATGACTTTTCTTGTTTTCTTAAAACGATGTTTTCCCCATCAACATGAAAGTCTAGTGCCGTTCCTTCAGCAATCCCCAAAGTTCTGCGTAACTCTACTGGAATTACTACACGCCCTAGCTCGTCCACTTTTCTTGCGACACCTGTATTTTTCATATCTTTCTCCCCCTTGTTAACTAACTTTTTGTTGTTTATTACGTTGTAACTCTTGTTTCATTGATTCAAATTTTATTAACCATGCTTGCCAACGCTTATCGTTTTCTTTTTGCTGCTGTATTGCCACTTCACAATTACAACCGTTCGTTTCAATTACACCTGGATAAGTTTCTTTACGAATAATTCCTGTATTACGGCATAATACACACATGCTTATTCCTCCTTTTTAAAATTTCGTAATCTATAATTATCCCCATACATTTCTAACATTTCAGCGTTTTCCATCATCCGACTAAAATCACGTTCTCCATACATTTCTGCTAATTCATCGACCGTAAAATTAGTAGTAAATAATGTACTTTTACCTATACGGCTATCTACAATTTCATTTGTTTTCGTTTGCTTCCAAGTGACGCCTTCTTTATCTTTCTCCGTGAATTCCGCTCCAAAGTCATCGATAATTAAGACATCAACTTTTGCTAGAAGAGACATAAGCTTGTCCTCTGTCATTTCACTGTTTTTATTCCAAGTTGATTTAATTTTGGTAAATAGCTTATTCATTTGAATAAACATTGCACTGTGACCCTTTTTCATAAGTTCTTTAGTAGCTGCCACACACAAATGACTTTTCCCTACTCCATAATTACCCGTTATTATCATGCTTGTTGGTTCTTCTCTATTGAATGAAGTAACGAAATCCATAATCGTTTCTTTCGCATCAGCCAATTCTTTGTTAGTTGGTATATAATTTTCAAATGTAGCTTTTTTGAGTTTGTCATTTATTAAGCTGTTATCAGCAAATGAATCATATAAATGAATGATTTCATTTTTCTTTTTTATAGCTAGTGTCTCTATAGCTAATTTTTGATCTTCTTTTTCTACCGATCTGCATTGAGGACAAAATTCCTCGTTTGTTTCTGTATCTATCAACATGCGTTTACTGCAAACATCTTTAAAATTTTCTTTTCCTACTAAAAATACATTTTTGCATCTATTAGGTGAAAGTACATATCTTTGACTAGCGTTTCTTGAAGTCGTATTTTTCAATGAAGCTGCTATCTTTTTGATTGCTTGCATTAGTTGGACCTCCTTTAAAAACTCCTTTTCGTTGTACAGGTTTTTCATTTAAATAACTTTCAAATTTAGTTCCAAATAAAGTGATAGGTCTCAAGTAGCCACTCATTTCCGTATTATCAATCCATTGCGAGGTCTTGATGTCAATTACCTGTTGAAAATGCGTTAATCCGAACCCCTCTTTCCATCTTGCTTTAATCAAATCCTGTGTTTTTTTCGATGTATATTTATAATTGGTTTTCGCTTTCATGTTGAGATAATCAACAATTTCTTGATATGGAATAGATTGAGCGTTGTCCTGAATTATTTCAGGACTATGTTTTTCTTTTAAATCTTTATCTAAATCTTTATCTAAATCTTTATCTAAATCTTTATCTAAATCTTTATCTATGTCCGTTACTTCTTCGTTACATGTAACGTTACAAGTAAGTGTTTGTTGTTTTTTTCTTTCTCGATGTGCCGCTACGCGTTTTCTAGTGTCTTCCTTAATCTTTTCTAAACGGTCTAGATTCTGATGGTTTCCCCAGTTAACAACATTGATGTAATGATTATCGTCAATATCAATCATTCCGAATTTCTTAAATACACTTAGTGCCATTCGAACTGTATTTAAAGGTCGATTAAAAAGAGTTGCTAGCATATCTTCCGTATATGGGATATTCTCGTTCAGAAAAATATACCCACTTGCATTTGTCTTACCAGCTTGAGCCAACAACTTAATCCAAATGATTAACAATGTATCAGCTTCAGGCATGCTCTCTATTAAACGTATTTTTTCATCCTCAAACATCGTTGTCGAAAGTTTAATCCACTTCACTTTTACTTCAGACATATTCCTTACCTCCTTACGCAAACCGCTATATATGCTTGTCCACTTTGGATAATTCGTTGAATTTCATAATGCGGATAACCAATCTTTAAATACTGCTCAATCATTTGTTTTAATTCATCCTTGCTCTCTGCTAAGCTCCAGAACTTATTAGGTAATAGCACTTGATATTCAGTTAAACGCATGTACTATTTCCCTACTTTCCGTGATATACTTATAACAAGTGTTTTTTCTTAAAGGACCCATTGCAGTGGGTCTTTTTATTTGGTTTCACGTCACTCCAAGCCCATCGTTTTATCGGTTCGTAAGTAATGTAAAGCAACAATACACTGCATGCGATAAATATTGCGAATACTACTAACGATGTTGTATCTTCCACTAAATCACCTCCTTATTTATCAAACGGTAATTTTGTTGAAAATCCGAGACTTAATTTTAACTAGCATTTACTCCAACCTTTTGTGCTTCCACCCATTTAAGAAAATCTTCAGCTTTAACACGTTTGCTTTTCCCGATTACAATTAACGGAAAATCTTCTCTCTTCATAAGTGCATACGCGGCTGATCGAGAAATGTTTAGAAATTCCTGTATATCCTCTGCTTTTAGTGCGAATGGAAGTTGTTTTATTTGGTACATGTTTTATAGCTCCTCTTCATTTTTTATATAAGTCATAATACAATTGAACTTTCCGAAATTAAGTTTGAGTTTCTTGAACTCCAACACCTGAAAAAAGGCTATATATATCTTCTTCTAATATTTGTGCTATTTGCATTGCATCATCTAATGCTGGAGTTGCGTAGCCAGTTTCCCAATTACTTATTACCGTTTTCTGTTTATTTATCAACGCTCCTAGTTGTTCCTGGGTAAAATTTTTACGCTTACGAGCTTTAATTAAATTATGTCGTTTCTTTCCCATGATGACACCTCCTAAAATCCAACTTTCTTGAACTTGTTACACTTATTATATATCCAATATTTTTGTACTGTCAATAATAATATTTGAGTTTTTTGGATTTTTAAACAAAATTTTAAAAAACTAATGCAAAACTCTTACAAACCAAGTACAATTTAGTTGTACTTTTAAATTCAAAATACAGTGTACAGTTTTGGATATAATATATATATGGGGTGAGTTTGTGACTATTTTAGGGCAGAGGATAAAACTTTCTAGAAAACAACGTGGATTAACACAAGATGCATTAGCATTAAAAATAAAAGAAAAGATGGATACGGAAACTAAAGTAACAAAGACTACAATTTCTAACTATGAAACGGGCTATAGTTCGCCATCTAATGAAACTTTAGTTATCATTTCAGATGTATTAAATGTATCTGTTGATTATTTATTAGGCCGATCTGATGATCCAGAATTAAATGCGGTTCAGTTCACTGAAATAAGAAAAGAATTTAATGAGCTAATTGACATGTTAGAAAAAATGCCAAAAGAAAAACAAGATATGTTATTAGATATGATGAAGGCTGCTGTAGGCCATAACAAAAAATGATTGTCAGCAATTAGGCTAACAATCATTTTTTTCTTTTCTAACTATATTTTTAATACTTTCTACCAATTTTTTTTCATTATCATCTGTAGTTAATACTTCTAATTTTAACATTTCCCATAATGTGTTCTCTAGTACATTTTCCATCATTGCTTCCTTCCCCCATCATCCTTAATTATTCAAAAATATCAAAATGAAAAAAATGAATAACCCCTTAAACGTACGAAATGCCATCGCATCCTAAGATGCAATGGCATTTTAATTTATTTATTATCCTAAAGTACCTGGATCCATTTTCATTAGCTGTACTTCTTTTACTTTTCCTGTTGCTTGATTATCTTTAGTTGGTACCGAACTAATCGATAACACTGATAATGCGAGCGTACATGCAATAACTACACTAGCGATTATTTTTTTCATTCTCACTGTCCCTCACTTTAAGATATCAAAAATTTTTATGTAGAATAAGTTTCCGTCCTTTAAGAACCGATGATATGCTTTTCTTCTCAATCCTTCATCATTCGTTGCAATCGATAAATAAAAATCTTGAGTTGCGGTTCGATTACTGATTTGATTTAAAATTTTGCAAGCTTCACTATTCTTATTTTGACGAATACACTGTAACGCAATTTCAGCGTCATCATGTATATATTCTAATTTTACAGGAATATTATGAATAATACAACAAAAAGCAGCTGTATTTTCCACTAATTTTCTTTTAAGTAATGATTTGTTATTCTTTAACTTCCTTAATTCTGAAAGTGAGAGCTCAAAAAAATGCGATGCTTTATCAGGCTCACAGAAAATATAACTTTCAGCGAATATACTAAGTGCTGTAGCTTTCAATAAACGAGGAATTTCTTGTTTTTCTAGTACTTTCTGCAATAATTCTCTAGCCATTTTCACTTCATCTTGCATTAAATATGCATATGCACAGATTATATTTAATTCCGATTCGTTTAATGTCTTCTCCAATCCCCTTGGCATTTCATTAATTTTTTCTTGTATCATTCCTTGGAAAACTGTCAAAACATTATATGCACCTAAATCGAAATACCCATATATACTTAAGGTATTTATAAGTATGTTCACACCTGTTTTGTTTAAATTCACCTGTGTGCGTAAATTTTCTATTTC
The DNA here is from genome assembly GCF_030733445.1 of Bacillus sp. MMSF_3353. Classification (NCBI taxonomy): domain Bacteria; kingdom Bacillati; phylum Bacillota; class Bacilli; order Caryophanales; family Bacillaceae; genus Bacillus; species Bacillus sp. MMSF_3353. The sequence continues at coordinate 701,042 of NZ_JASHJA010000001.1, read as the reverse complement.
TTTAAGAAATGCACCTGATCTTAATGAATGAGTTTGTCTATCTAAACATACACGGAATATATCCCTGTAATTATTAGTTACTGATTGTTTGTATTCTTTCTCAACAAGACCGTGAAGCAATTCTGTGTAGCCTGAAAGATATAAATAATACATTGCAATTCTTATATCTGCTTCTTTATCTGTATATTTTAAGAATTCTTGAACTACTTCCATTTTTTGCTCTTCAGAATTGAGTCCACTTAATATTTTAACTAACTTTGCAAAAGTCATAGGCACTTTTCCATTCAGTGTCTTCCACAAATTTGACTGCGATAAATTTGTTATTCTTGAAAGCTTTACTGAATTTAGCTCATCACCTGAAACAATATCACCTAAACTAGCTACTTTATTCATAATGAAGCCTCCTTTGAACGCGAGACACCTTCCCTGAATTTTCTCAATAGAAAAACTATACCATCTAAGTTTTTTTAGATTTAATATGTTATACTTGTGCTGACTCATGGCAAGTGTTTTCCCTACCGTATTAGGGGAACAGCATAAGTGTGGCTGCACACTACTTTTGCTGCGCTATGGGTCTTTTTTGTTCTTAATTTTTATCTTTAAAATCAGTTTATCACAAGATTAAGAATCTTCATTCCATTTATAGTCAAATCATGTTGAGAAAGTTTTTTTCAAAAAGTCCATTTTTTCGCTAAGAATATTTTACCACCAAAAGAACACTTGTTCTAGTTTATTTTTGGTTTCTAACCAAATAATTAAGCTAATATACCATTTAAGCCAAATTATTTGGTATATATAGTTTAAAAATAATGCCTTATTTATAATAAAGGCATGAATACATTTGGAGAAAATTTAAAAAAGTTTAGAAATACCCGTTCTTTAACGCAAGCTGAATTAGGCGATAAAGTTCAATTAAGCCGTAGTCAGATTAGTAATCTGGAAACCAACTTCAATGAGCCCGATTTAGATTCGTTAGATCGTATCGCGTCATTCTTTGATATCTCTGTCGATACACTAATGGGGCGAAAGTTCACGACCAGTGAAAAGAATTTAGAAAATGTTCTCGATGAAATTCAAACGGTTTTCGCAGGCCTGGATGAATCCCAACGAGAACAGTTCTGTAAACAACTCAAATTTTACACGCAGTTCTTAAACGAAAAAAAAGAGTTGTTATGAGTCGATTGTAGTAGAAATCTTTTCCAATCGCAACGGTAAAAATTAACATATTTTTGCCAAATAAAAAAGAGAGCATTGGCTCTCTTTTTTTATATTCCTGTTCCTGGATCATAAGATAACGGACTTCCACCTCCGCCACCTGAATCAGAAATTACTTTCCATCCTGTACCTGGCTCTTGATTATGTCTCAAGCCACCACCGCCTGGCTCAATCACTCTGTGACCACCAGGATCTTTTGTGAATTCTCCCATGTTCTCCCCTCCTTTATTAAATATACAGATATTGTAACCGATTTCCTTTATATCTGTATATTTATAAAGACAAAACAAATCTTAAATAATTTTACTTATTCTTCGTCGAAGGCCCATCCAGCTATTCCGAAATGAAGTCCGTGAAATCTAATATCAGCTCCACCTAACGGCATTACCCTTGATTCAATATCCATTCCAGGTCTAATCGGTATCTCTACACCCTTTTCCAACGCCACAACAAAACCAGTAATGTCACATGGTAAATCGCTAACGTTGAAAGTAGTCGCTGGTATCAGTGGATTTCCTCGATCCACTACATCTATTGAGAACATTGGATCATTTGAGTTACCTATCCCAATAACTTCAAGATAGAATTCCATCACTGTAATTGTAGCTATACGTGAAGGTTTAAGATAGGGACCATAAGAAAGATATCCTGGGACACGATGTATTCGTAACCATTCTCTAAAATTAGGAGGTTCTACATACCCCAGTGGTAATTGACCACTTTCGCTAGGTGTTGCTTTCTTATGAGTATATATTTGATCTTGATTTAGACTTCCAGTCCAATCAAAAGGTGTCGTCCCCATTTTAGTTTTATGATTTAATGTATTTGATGTTTTAATAACAAACGAAGCTTGACTATTATGTTCCATTTTTCCATTCCCTTCTACAAATTCGCATTCAAATAATATCCTCCCCATAAATTAATTAATTTAAAAGAGTTAGCTTATACATTTTACCTTTCTTATTTTCTGGCTTTAATTTTCCTTTTACAGAAATTAGGATTACATGCTATCATTTCTTATACCACTTACCACATATCACAACTTGTATCTAGAAAACGATTATGACGAGGTGAAAATCATGGCATACTTTCGTAAACGTGGTGAGAAGTGGTCTTTTACTATGGATGTCGGCAAAGACCCACTCACAGGGAAACGAAAACAAATCACTAAAGGTGGTTTTAAAACAAAGAAAGCCGCCCAGGAGGAAGCAGCAAAAGTAACAAATGATTTAGCAAATGGAGATTATGAGAATAGTGAGATTCGCTTTTCTCAACTCGTAGAAATCTGGATGCAAGAGAAAGAAACATCATGTAGACCATCAACATTGTATCAATACAAACGCATTCTACGCTCACGCGTTATGCCTGAATTTGCCGATAAGAGGTTATCAGATATAAAACCCCTTACAGTGCATAATTTTCACCAGAAGCTGCTTAAAGAGGGGCTAACTACAAAATACATTTCATCGGTTGATGTTATGTTAAAACAAATCCTTGATAAAGGTGTAGAGTTAGAAATGATTAACTCTAATCCTGCCAAAAAAGCAAAGCGGCCAAAAGTGAAAAAGAAAGCGCAAGCTAGTTGGACAATTGAACAAGCTATGAAGTTTATGGAGTATGCAAAAATAAAAGGCAGTTACTATATTGCATTTGTTTTGGCATTGCATACAGGCATGCGTATTGGTGAGGTATTAGCTTTACAGTGGGATGACATTAATTTCGATAATAAAGCAATTCATGTACAACGAACGTTAACACTCGTGGATGGTAAATATGAATTAGGCGAGACAAAAACAGAAGCATCTAATCGTGTGATCCCGATGACGGAAGAATTAATGGAAGAATTGTTGGAGTATCAAAAGCATAAAAAAGAGAATTCATTTGATTTATTGATTTGCACGAGAAATAAAAAAATCGTGCATCCATATACGATACGTTACCAAATGAAAGCTTTGTGCGAAGCAATAGACGTACCGTATATTAGATTCCACGATATCCGAAGAACGTTTACAACTATTTTAATCGATTCTGGAGCAAATGCAAAGGTTGTTGCAAAATTACTTGGTCATACAAATGTTTCCACGACTTTAAATATTTATACGGATACGTATGAAGAACGTCAAATTGAAGCGACTGAAAAGCTCGGAAATGTACTAAAAAGTGATCGAAGTGGTCAAAATGTGGTCAACGGTGAAAATCATGAGGGGTAAACCCCGTGGTATAAGTGATATAATGCATTTATAGTGTAAGTTTTTTCTTTACACTATAATGAAGTCATCATAGTAAATAATATATAGAGTATCACGTTTTTGAAAAAGATGCTACATCGAAAGGAGAGATTACCATAAAAGCCAGTGGTATTGTTGTTGAATATAACCCTTTTCATAACGGTCATGATTATCATGTGCAACAAACAAAAAAGTTAACACACGCCGATATTACAATCGCTGTTATGAGTGGCCCTTTTTTACAGCGTGGTGAGCCAGCACTCATATCCAAATGGTATCGTACCAAAATGGCCTTATCATGCGGTGTAGACCTTGTTGTAGAGCTTCCATACGCCTTCTCAACACAAAAGGCTGAAACCTTTGCAAATGGCGCTATTTCTATTTTAAACGCCCTGCGTGTTTCTGAAATTTGTTTCGGTAGTGAAGATGGGCAGATTGAAAATTTTCATAACACCATCTCTGTGCAAAAAAATGAAGAAGATACTTTTAATCGTCTTGTAAAGCAATTTATGAATGCAGGTAACAGTTACGCAAAAGCTACATCTGAAGCCTTCCTACACATTTTACCATCCGAAAAAAACATAGACATGTCACAACCGAATAACATATTAGGATTCCAATACATGAAATCAATTTTCTTACAAAATAGTTCTATGCAAGCACAAACGATAAAAAGATTCGCATCTCATTATCATGATGAAACATTTAGCGACCAACATATTGCAAGCGCAACTAGTATTCGTAAAAAACTTTTTAGCGAAAATAGTTCTTTTACAGAAATTGAGCCTTTTATCCCAAAAGCGACTGCTTCTCTTTTAGCAAGTTACAAACAAAACTACGGGATATTACATAATTGGGAACAATACTTTTCATTTTTCAAATACAAACTCATGACGATGTCTCCAGAAGACTTACGACATATATATGAAATAGAAGAAGGTTTAGAGCATCGTATTTTATCAAAAATACAAAACAGTTCCTCCTTCCATTCATTCATGGAAGCATTAAAAACGAAGCGTTATACATGGACTAGATTACAAAGAGCTTGTACACACATTTTAACAAATACAACAAAACAAGAAATACATAGCGCAAATATAGAGCAGCATGCACCGTACATTCGTCTACTAGGCATGTCACAAAAAGGACAAACTTACCTTTCAAAAAACAAGAAAAAAATAGAGCTTCCCATCCTTACCCATACAAAAACATTTGACCATCCTACTTTACATATAGAGCGAAAAGCCAATTCTGTATATTTCTCCATCATGCAAGAACCATTACGAACACAACTACTAAAACAAGATGCAACACACCATCCAATTCGTTATGATGAAACAACTGCAAAATTTCTATAAAAAACCTCTCTTTTTCAGAGAGGTTTATTTTTTCTCGCCCATTTTTTCCAAATACAGCAATGCATCATCCAGCGTATCAACTGGTACAACTTTCATTTTTGTTTTAATATCTTTCGCAGCCTCAAGCGCATCTTTATAATTCGATTTCTCCGCACCTTTTTCATTTGGCGCAAAGAACACTTCAGCACCAGCATCACTTGCAGCAACCACTTTTTGCTGAATACCACCAATCGGACCAATTTCTCCCTTTTCATTTATCGTCCCTGTTCCAGCTATTTCATGCCCTCTTGTTAAATCATCTTCCACAAGTTGATTATATATTTCTAATGTAAACATTAGGCCTGCCGATGGTCCGCCTATTTCATGAGAATCAATTTTCACTTTCGGATCTACCATTAATTCTCTTTCAGTAACGATAGAAACCCCTATACCAACACGCCCATTTCCATTCGGAATGGTCTTTACATTTAAATTTTCTTTTAACTGTTTTCCATTTCTCTTGTACTCAATATTTACTGCTTCCCCTTCTTTTTTCCCTGTCATATATTCAATAAATTGCTCCGTCTTTTCAAATGTTTTTCCGTCGACAGCTATGATGACATCTCCAAGCTTAAGCTTTCCTTCTGACGGCATCCCTTTCGCTACTCCTGCAACCAATACACCTTTATTTTCAAAAGAAACAGTACGGTTTGCACGTTTATACGCATTATAGATTGCTGCATTTTGCGAATCTTTCATCGCATAATTTTGGCGAAATTGATATTCTTCATCACTCTCACCTTTTTGCAATATTTCTTCCGCTTTCGAAATATGTGTATATTTATTAAACTGTGCCGCTATTAAATTCACCACATTTGCTGGTCCCATTGAAACCGTAACAAGCATAAAATCACCGGATTCTTTCGTTCCACCCTCAACTTGAACGTAAGGCTCTAATTTGGCCGCCATTCCTGGTTTTGTTACATAATACGGTAAACGTACGTAAACAAGTAACATCGCCAATATAACCCCTATTAAAATTGCATATATAAACCGAAAACGCTTAAACATTATGTTTCTCCTTCCACTGCTCAATTAATAAATAAATATTTGCAACATGTTTTTCCGCCTCTACTTCTCCAACTCGAATAATGTCTTCAATGTTTGTAAAAGCACGTGAACTAAATTGTTCTACAGCTGGTCGCATCATTAAATCCGATGCAATTTGTCGATTCATCACCAGCTCATGTTGCATAATTTCAATACTCTGCATAATTACATCATAAATAGACGTAACCTCTCCATTCACTTTAATCGGCGATACATCAACAGCAATAACAATATCGGCACCTAACTCTTTCACAACCGATACTGGAATGCGATCAATCACTCCGCCATCCACCAATAATCGTCCATCTATCTTTTCTGGTACAAACACTCCAGGTACAGATATGCTAGCTCTCACAGCCTCTGCAACAGGACCACTTGTAAAAACTACTTTTTCCCCCTTCAAGATGTCAGTAGCCACAACAGCCGTCGGGATATCTAACTCTTCTAAATTTTTATTATATGTAAACATTTTAATCATATCTTTGACACGTTTTCCAGCAATAAATCCCATTTTCGGAACTGTAAAATCTAAATAATATTTCCTCTTAAAAACATTTGCCAGTTTATACAACCTTTCAACGTTTGAGCTAGCTGCATAAAACGTACCTACTAAAGCCCCCATACTACTTCCTGCAATCATATGAATCGGTATACCATTTTCTCTTAAAACTTTTATAACACCAATATGCGCAAACCCTTTTGCGCCCCCAGATCCAAGAGCTAAACCAATTTTCGGTTCTTTCATTTTTCTCACCCTTTAATTTTTTTCATTCCTTTTTCATACTTATGGTCTAAATGCACTACGTATCCACGTATACTGAAATGAACGTTTTTTGGGACAAAGGGGGATTTACTTACATGTATGAAAAATGGAAAACGGCTTTTCTTACCCTATCAACACTATTTTTAACCTTTTCTCTTGTACTTCACCCCCAAGCTGCTTTGCAAGCTTCCATTCGAGGGTTAAATATATGGTGGGAAGTTGTATTCCCTTCACTTTTACCGTTTTTCATCATTGCGGAACTTCTAATTAGTATTGGTGTTGTAAAATTTATAGGTGTTATATTAGAACCACTCATGCGACCACTTTTTCGCGTTCCAGGGATAGGCGGATTTGTTTGGGCAATGGGAATGGCTTCTGGATTCCCTGCTGGCGCCAAATTAAGCGCTAGACTACGTAAAAGTAATCAGCTAACACAAATCGAAGCAGAACGCCTCGTATCTTTTACAAACTCATCTAATCCACTTTTTATTTTTGGAGCTGTTTCTATCGGTTTTTTCAATAATCCGAAATTAGGAATCGTATTAGCTGCTGCACATTATTTAAGTAACTTTGCCGTCGGGTTATTGATGCGTTTTTACGGCAATAACAATATTTCCACGAAGGATCAACATCCTACTAAAAAACGTCCTTTTCAAAACCCTTTTTCAGTCCTACACGAGACGCGCATGCAAGAAAAAAGACCATTAGGAAAATTACTTGGGGACGCTATCGTTTCTTCTATTCAAACGTTACTTATGATTGGTGGATTTATTATTTTATTCTCTGTTTTAAATAAAATGATTACTGTATTTCATATTACAGCAGCACTTTCTTTTATTATGCAACATATTTTATCATTCTTCCAACTAACTACAGAATTTAGTATTCCAATCTTATCAGGCATTTTTGAAATGACACTCGGTAGCCAAATGATTAGTCAAATAAATGAAACACCCCTCCTGCAGCAAGCTATGGTAACAAGCTTTATTTTAGCGTTTAGCGGCCTTTCTATTCAGGCACAAGTTGCTAGCATATTAGCTGAAACAGACATCCGATTTAAGCCCTATTTTTTCGCACGAATTATCCAAAGTATTCTGGCTCCTATTTTTACTTTTATATTTTGGAAACCATTTTATGAAAAAGTAAGCTCTTTTTCACCTATGCAAAAAGATATCCCCGTATTTTTATCGAATCATTCTTCTATACTGCAAGAAATTTGGACATCTTTTGTACACTATGGACCGATCTTTACTTTATTTTGTTTATATGTATATGTTATCTTATTATTTTTTCGTAGCAACAAAGAAAAACCCCGTTCACTTTAACGGGGTTTGAAACTTTTCTTTTAAAGCACGTTCTACAACAGGAGGTACAAGATCTACTACGCTTCCTCCATATCTCGCAACTTCTTTTACAATGCTCGAGCTTAAAAATGAATATTGGTTATTTGTCATAATAAAAAAGGTTTCAATATTTTCATCTAATTTTCGATTCATAGAAGTAATTTGCATCTCATATTCAAAATCAGAAACCGCTCGTAACCCACGCAAAATCGCATTTGCATTACGCATTTTCGCATACTCCACTAGTAGTCCACTATGTGAATCTACTTTTACATTCGGGATATCCTTTGTTGCTTCTCGAATTAAATCTAAGCGCTCTTCAACTGAAAAGAACGGTTTTTTTGACGAGTTGTTTAAAACTACTACGTATACCTCATCAAATACTTTTGCTCCCCTTTTAATAATATCCAGATGCCCAAGGGTAATTGGATCAAAACTTCCCGAAGAAATAGCTATACTAGTCATTCCGTCCCCTCACCTTCATACTTATAAATCGATATTGCTGTAATCCCATAATTTTCAGCTCTTACTTTTACAAGACTCCCTATAGAATCAGGTAAAACCACATCATTACCATGCTCTGACATAATTAATCCATCTCTATGTAGCAATCCATGTTGATCCATCACACTAATTAAAGATACAATTTTTTGATCTTTATATGGAGGATCAATTAATATAAGATCGAATGATATTTCACGTTTTATAAGAGCCTTTACCGCACGTTCTGCATCATTTCGATATACTTCAGCTTGTTCCTGTATTCGACAACTTTCTAAATTTTGATGGATTACTTTTATCGCTTTATTATCTCGATCAACAAAAATTGCTTTATCAATCCCTCTACTTATAGCCTCGATTCCAAGACCACCACTACCGCCAAATAAATCAAGAGCGATACCACCATCAAAATAAGGACCTATCATATTAAAGATTGATTCTTTTACTTTATCTGTCGTTGGACGTGTTGTATTACCTGGCACCGCTTTTAGTGGATGCCCTTTACATTTTCCTGAAACTACTCTCATCTGTTGTCACTACCTTTATTTCAATCTATCGAGCAATTATAGAAAACCTTTCTCCATTCGGTAACCGCTACCAAACTATACTATTCCATGAAATTTTCCATTCATTTCTCAACGAACAATAGGAGAACTTTGGCTTAAAATAACCGCTCTGCATTTTTATGTATTCATCTCACCATGCGCTAACACGAACCCAATATGTATATTCGTTTCACTTTATCTTTTTTATCCTATCATAAAATAAAAAAAAGAAAAATAAAAAGCCAAACATAAAATTTAATTTCATGATGTATATCTTCATTTAGATTGGACATAAATAATTATAACAACATCACCTTCGATGTTGTTGCCAACCGCGGAGAAGACTTACGTTTCCCCATAAGTTCTTCCTCCGGTTTCTCCTCTCCCTTTGCCTTCTTACTAGTACATGCTAGTATAAGAAGGGCCCTGCTTTGCAGGGTTTTTTTTCTTTGTCTACTTTTCATTTAAAAAGTGAGATGGTACAGTAAGTAAAAGAAAGAGGAGGAAAAAATATGATTCAACGCTTTATAGAACTCGGAGAAGGCTACTCTGATTTATATGAATTACTTGAAATTGCCAAAGCAAATCAAGAACGTATAACACATATGTTACAATTTGAAACGATTAAAAATGAAAAAAAAGTGTGCTCACTTGTTGTAATATTAAAACCAACTACTACTGGTGATTTCCAACCATTATACATATGTCGTGAAGGCATTCCTGTACTTGAAAATAAAAAAAGTAAACGCGTCATTTTATTTGAAGAAACGGCAGAACAACTAGGAAGAAAAGTGACTACCTTTACGGTAAAACCATCCACAACTTTCCCAGAAAAAGAACTGTTTTTCAATCATTTAATTGGTATTTTACGAATGAATAATTTCATTCCTCCAATGAAATAAAGTGTTATTTCAAGTAAAAAAATCCCCTACTAAAATTAGCAGGGGATTTTTTCTATTAACTATAATCGTATTCTTTTGCCCGATCAGGACGTGAATTTTCAAATTCCGTTTTTAAATACGGGCGGTACGACTGTTCTATCTTCTTCACAAAAGGAAGTTTGTTCAACTTTTGCATCATATGCTCAATTTGTTCCATATCACAATATACTACTGCGTATTTTAAGCGTTTTGATATGTAATGTATGTTACCATATTTCCTTAAAATCTTGGCATGTTTCAATGAATGTAAATAAACAATCATACTTTGTCGTTGCCCGAACATAATCTTCTCCATCTTCTCCTTTTAAAAACATATATTTTATATTTTATGAAAACCAATCAGAAATTTATGACATTACAGGACAAACTCTGTATACGTTTTCTTCTATCTTCTAAAAAACGGGGTAATTTACCCCGTTTTACAGCCACAACCTCCGCCGGTACCACAACCGCCACCACAGCCACCAGCATCAAAAAATGGATTTCCTGTTGGAACTTTGATGGAAGAAGACACCTCAGAACCGATTGCTACACTAACTTCATCTAACAACTTTTGCAAAGCTGTTTCTACTCGTTTAAAAGCTGCAACCTTATCATGTAAGTCTACAGAACGCTTTAACTCCCTCATTTTCGTCGAAACGAAAGTATAATCAGGATGGTATTTACCGAAACGTTGCACTTCTTCATATCGTTCTTTCATCGCTGTAAATTGCTGAATTAACGTCTGAACTTCCATATCTTCATGCAATTCTTTATAACACTTACGATAGTCTTCTGCTATATCTGAACAGATAATCGCTTTTGCAAGCTGCTCTGCCTTATCTAATATCAATACGCTTTCCAGCGTCGCTACAATCATGAGAGACACCTCCGAGTATTCATCATACCACATTTAGAATAGAACTACTAATTGAAGTGTCTCACTAAACAGAAAGATATCACTCTAACTATTTTCCGTATAATCCCAGCACATACTTATACATTAATATGTTCCGCAATATTATATTTCAGAACATCCCATTTCCCACTATTTTCTTTCACATAACTAATACATGCATTTTTTAATGGTGTCTTAAACGAAATATCTTCCGGTGCAATTGCATGTAAAATTGCTTTTATCGCATGTGAATGAGCTACAATGATAATACGTTTGCCAGAATGGGTTTCTGCAACATCTTTTATAGCAGCAAAGCAACGGGTTACAATCTCTTCATCTTGCTCCATACCTTCTACTTTACCTTCTGCAATTAGCTCCCTAACAGTCGCAACCGGCTTCCCAGAAGCTTCACCAAAATTACGTTCAACAAATCGCTCATCTAATAAAATCGATTGCAATCCTGCAGCCCCTGCAATTTCCTTAGCTGTTTCGTGCGCTCTAATTAATGGGCTACTTATAATTACATCCCATGCTTCCGCTTGCAAAGCAACTGCACTTTGACTTGCTTGCTTCTTTCCCACTTCATTAAGTGGAATATCTTCACGTCCCTGAATAATCTCTTGAAAATTCCAATCAGTTTGTCCATGTCGTACTAAACAAATTTCCGTCATGCTCATGCTGCAACTCCTTTTTAAATAATCCGCTTCTATTGTATCAAAAGTTCTGCATGACGGACATAGTTTTCCCTTCCAATTATGTTGTATTTTGCTGCTTCATATACTGAAACATATCGATCATAATGGAGGCAACTGCCAATTGGTTTTGAAATTTCTCAACTTTATCTGGTATCGTTTTTTTGAAATGCTGCATAGCCGCTAACTCAAATGCCTCTTTTTCTTCAGGGTTTCGCGTTAGTTTTCTATACCAGTACGGTTGCTCCCTAATATAGCGAGATAAATCCTCATCAGCCTTTATAAACTCCATAATTTCTGCTCTCATCCGCTTTCCCCCTAATCCTTCTGAAAGAAAAATGGATTATTTTCGGAAGTACTTTCTTCTTGCCGCGCGGGCTTCCCTTGAAATTGTTGAAAAACTTGTTGCACACTACCAATAGCACTCGTCACATTAGCTAAATGGTGTTGCATCTGTTCCACATCTAGCTTTTTAAAGAAAGAAAGCATTTGTCCCATCACATCAGCAGTTTTTTCCTCTTCAGTTCGATTATCTTTTTCTTTTTCTTTTTCTTGTTTATTTTCTTTTACCGAAGAAAAAGCTGGCGCTCCATCAGGCCTAAAAGTTGCCCATATCGGATCTTCTTCACCAAGTAAGTACCATTCTTCATAAAACTGTTGCCAAGTTTTGTGACCACTTCTAACCTCATGAACCATTTTAGGGTGATGGTTTACAAACTCTTTAAACTGTTGAACCGATGGATGTAACGGTCCTTTTGTTGTTGGCATAATCCTCACCTCTTCATGTATATCTACTATATAGTAAGAAAAAAAAGGCACATGGTTCGCCTATTTTTAGACGATTCATGCACCTTTTTATCCTGCTATTTGCATACGGTAAGATTCCGACCTACACTTCAGTGAATACGAAGTACTTAAACGTGAGGTTTCCCCTACACAACTTAAAATTTCACTTTATTTTCGAATAAAGTTTTGTGTATAAAACTTATCGTATACCCCAACACCTAATCCTGTAAATTGTTCATTTAATACATTCTTTCTATGCCCTTCACTATTTAACCAACCTTGCACCGCCGCAATTCCATCACTATGTTTCGCCGCTATGTTCTCACCAGCAAGTTGAAACCCTACTTTCCCGCGCTGTAAACGATCTCCTAACGTACCTAGTGTAGGTGAATCGTGTGAAAAGTAATTATTATCCTTCATATCTTTACTATGCCCTATAGCCACCTCTGCTGTTTGTTGATCCCAAGCTAACAGCGGTAACTTATGGCGACTTCGAATAATATTTGTTAAATCAAAAATTTGTTGCATATTCCCATTCTCTATTTGTTTCATTTTATCTGGAGTCAATGGTTGTTCAGCTAGTAATTCACCCGAATAAACAAGCTGATACGGTCTTTGGCGTAATAACGTTTCATCATCCATATAACGAACACCAACAAGCTCATGTGTAAAATGATCAAAATATAATTGTGCCCAGCCATCTTCTACAGGTATTAATGGTTGTTCCATCACTTCCGTGTCAGATAACTCAAATTGATAACTATTTTTCCCTCTTTTTAACGAAATCTCATGCGAGAGTGGATTCTTTTTATACACTTCTTCATACTTTTCATTTATATAATAAGGCGGCACCTTAACCTGCTCACCAGCAACATACGCCGTTACAACTTTTCGTTCTGCAACTCCAAATTGAACATACTTAGTTAAATCTTGATTATATACCCACCATTCATATCCGTAAGCAGATGGCTCTATTCGAGATGGTTCGCCCCATTTTGCTAATAAATTTTCAGAGTCCCCACCAATCATATTTAAAACAGTATCGGAAGAGTCTTCATTTACTTGTTTTTTCTTTTTCACAATTTTATTTTCTTGCTTTGATTGAGATGGGGTTAATATATATTGTGAAACGAGTAATTTCCCGTATAAATCAACAGCTAAAATTAAAAATGTAATCATTACGATACGCAATAATTTCTTCAATCGATATACCTCCTGCACAAAACATAAAATTGAGATATACACAAATCCTTTTCTTTCCTTTTTTGTGTGTACCGTACTCTTTTCACTATATCATATTTTCGCAAAAAAAGTCTGGATTCTACCTTTTCTCTCAATATGAATTGCACTTTCTTATTATTCATACTATTATAAAAATAATGATGTAACATGAAAAGAGGAGGTATTATATGCAATTTACAAATACGAAATTTAATGGGGCAGTCGTTGATTTAACACTATTAACAGAGATTATGGAAAAGAACCATTTTGTACTTGCTGGACAGTGGGATTATGAACGAGTTACATACGATTATAAATTTGAAATATTAAATGATATTTATTATTTGCGCGTACAAGGTTTGGCTGTTGAAGGTGATGTTGGTAGCAGACACGCTGAAATAAAGCTACTTCCTCCCTTATTAGGAAAACATTATTATCCTCACGGCGTTGAATATGGTGATGGTGAAACTTTCCCAACGAATGTACTTCAAAAAAGCGAACAACTCCTACAAAATATCGAAAAAGAGTTAAAAGAGTTCCAAATCATTGAGTAAATAGAAAAAGCGCATCATATTGATGCGCTTTTTCTATTTATCTTACTTAAGAATGAATCGTCTTTTTGACTGGATACCCATAAATAGTTCCATCCTTTACTTTAATCTCATCTTCCCAAGGAACCTTATATTTACCTTCAGCTAAATCTTTTACAAACGTATACGGGTTTTCTTTCACCCCTCCAGGAGTCGCTACATATCCCCTTGAACCTAAATTATATATATTATTTTCGAGACCCCATCCTAATCTAGCCTGATCTGCTAGCTCTGGATATACTTCGGCAGTAACAATCTCCCAAGGATTTCGGTGTCCCTGCACTAAAGTAGTCCCATCAAAATTACAAACTTGTCCTTCACCAAAGTAATAAAATACCCCATCATAACCCGCTAAGTTCACTGACAATGTATACATTAAGTTTTGCCATGCATTCGAACGATTAGTTAACATCCATTGTTCACTAACTTGTGTGCTATATCCAGAAATACGAATCAAGACATTTGCACCTTTATAAGCTGCTTCACGAGCTACTTCAGGAAACATACCATCATGACAAATACAAACAGCTAATTTACTTCCTCCAGGTCCATCACAAACAGGTAAGCCTAAATCTCCAGCTTTCCAAGGTTCGACTGGCACCCAAGGATTTAGCTTACGATACTTCAAAATCATTTCACCTTGTGGATCAATAATTATTGCTGTATTATACGGTTCTCCACCATCAGGGTTTCTTTCCATTATAGAAAAAACACCATATACCTCAGACTCTTTACATGCCTCAGCAAACAAGTCTGTTTCTGGCCCAGGAACTGTACATAAAAACTCTTCTGTAGTCCATTTTTTTGTATTAAGCCCTTGTGTACTATATTCTGGAAATACTATCAATTCCAATCCAGGATACCCTGATTTAGTTGAATGAATTGTTTTTATGATCTGTTTAATTTGTTTATCAATGTCTGCACGTGACTCTACTACCGGTACTGGATATTGTATTAATGCTGTTAAAAAACCACTAATTGGCTTTACCATACTTCCACTACTACCCATTTAAATTCCCCCTTAAAATAGTTCTTGTTTATTAAAGATAACAATATAAATTTGTAACTCTCTAAAAAACTTGCACTACACATGGAATTATTACGTATTAAAGCTAGTAGTAAATCTTATATCCACTTTTAGTACATGCCTACACTAACTTAACATGAATAAATTGAAAATTCAATCTTTTATAGTTTACTAAAACTATAAAAGTGTATGGAAACCCATACACTTTTTTACTTAGTCTGTAAATATGGCGGTAATTGTTGCAACTGCTCTTTATCTTTTTCACGCTCTCTACGTGCCCACCTAAAAAATACATAACCAATAATCGTACCGTACACTATTTCCTGGACAATTTTCATAATGATGCCACCTGTTTGTTGATCTTGTACGACTGGCATCCAGTGTAAAAATTCTGGTCCAGTTATATTTAAATCAGATAAAGTTCCCGCTGGTACACATAGTTCCATCGCCTTCATCCAAGCAGCCGGATCCGTATACGTTGCAAATAATGGCGCCGTCGCAAAAATGATTAACGCGCAAGCTGGCGTTAATAATATACCGTTAGCAAACATATAACCCAGTTTCTTTATATCACTTAACGTTTGATATTCTGGTAATGGATTTAGCATCGGCCACCACATCATGATTGCCGTAAAGAACAATATAGCGAGACAAATAGGATGAGCAATTTGACTTTGTTTTACTGTATCAAAAACAACTGGTAAATGATAAAAAGAAAACAGGCCATTAAATACAAACAATGCAATAAGTGGCTTAGCAAATATCTTCAATATAATTTGAACGAACTTAAAAGAAGTAATATAACGATATAACCAAACTGGTATACCAAGCAACAATAACGGTGGAACTGCAATATACATAACTGCCATTTCAAACATATGTGCACTAAATATAATATGACCAATTAAATCAATAGGCCCTCCCTTTACAAAATACAAAAGAACAATCCCGGTCGTAAAATAAAAAACTTGCTTCTTACTTACCTTTTTCGCATGTTCAAATCGCATTCTATATGGCCCAATAATTAAAAAGTACCCGATAAGGATCGAAAGCATAAATAGTAAAAAGATTGGACTCCATAGAGCTTGAAAACCAAATATCCACAAGTTACTCATTGTCACACCTACCTTCTTAAGGTTATCCTTTCACATAACATGAAGAGGGAGCTGTGACGACACAAGCTCCCTTATTCTTCACTTTTCAAATCCACACAATTGTCATAAAAGCTAAAATTGTAATTAACCCGATCAACAGACCAGAATAAAGAAAGAAACTTGCCGCTTCATGTCCTTTATGACTCATATGCATAAAATAATACAATTGAAAAATTACTTGTACCACTGCTAATAGTAAAATAAATGGTACTGAGAAAGTCGGACTAAAAGTTTTCGGATATGCGACTGCTGCAAATGCAACTAATGTTAAAAAAATCATTAATGCAAATGTAATAACTTGATGCTTCATTTCCTCCGCACTTTTTCTCTTCCGATAAACAAGATCAACTTTAGGATTATTCATTTGCTTTATCGCCATTGTTTATCCCACCATTCCCATCAAATATACTACAGTGAAAATAAACACCCAAACTACGTCAATAAAGTGCCAATAAATCGATGCAACATAAAACTTCGGTGCATTGTATAAATTTAGACCTCTCTTCGCATTTCTAAAGATTAATGTTAAAATCCAACATAATCCAAACAATACGTGGAGACCATGTGTACCAACAAGAGCATAAAACGCGGAACCAAATGCACTACTTCTCATAGTATGCTTAAATTCATGCGTATAATGATAAAACTCATATATCTCAAATGCTAAAAACCCTAAACCTAGCAACACTGTTACTAATAGCCAAAGTTGCATTTTCTTAAAGTTAAAGTTTTTCATATGATACATCGCATATACGCTCGTTAAGCTACTCGTTAATAAAAGCATCGTCATAATGAAAACGAGTGGCATTTGGAACATCTCTTGAGATGTTGGTCCACCATTTGTAGAATTCTTTAACGCTAAATATGTGCCAAACAAGGAAGCGAACAATACTGTTTCGCCTCCAAGAAATAACCAAAAACCGACAAACTTATTTTTTCCCTCAAGGGTTGCTTTTTCAGGCTCTGCTGGAAATGTTTCATTCGTTAATTTTTCATCTACATGCATTATGCCTTGCCCCCCTTATCTTCTAAATCTTCCTTATGAATATGATATCCATGATCATCGATTACTGAACGTAGGAACATTGTACCAAATGTAATGATTAAACCGATAATTGCTACTAATAACCAAAACTTATCTTTTCCACCCTGCATATACATTGCACCGAATGCCGCTATAAACAATCCTAAAGAAATGATAAATGGTGAAAACGATGGATTTGGCATATGAATATCACCAATTGGTTCCGCCGCTGTCATCTCTTTATTCCCTTCACGTTTTTCAATCCAAAACGGATCTAACCCGCGAACAAATGGTAATTGTTTAAAGTTATATTCTGGTGTTGGTGCTGGCATTGTCCATTCTAATGTACGTGCATCCCATGGATCACGACCAGCCTTTTCTTTTGAAACTGTCGTTTTAATTACATTGAATAGAAGAACAATCGTTCCAAGAGCCATAAATACCGCTCCAATAGAACTAATCATATTCCCCATTTCCAGCCCTTGGCCTTCAAGATATGTGTAGTAACGACGTGGCATACCAATTAAACCAAGGAAATGCTGTATGAAGAACGTTAAATGGAAACCGATAAAGAATAGCCAAAATGTTATCTTTCCTAACGTTTCATTCAATACTTTATTAAACATCAGTGGCCAATAATAATGAGCTCCTGCAAGTAAACCAAATACAACACCGCCGACAATTACATAATGAAAGTGAGCTACTACGAAATAGTTATCATGAAATTGATAATCCGCTGGTGCAGATGCTAGCATAACACCTGTAACTCCACCCATTACGAATGATGGAATGAAAGCTACTGCCCACATCATCGGTGTCGTAAAACGAATACTTCCTCCCCACATCGTAAAGAGCCAGTTGAATATTTTAATACCGGTCGGTACTGCAATCGCCATTGTTGCAACTGAGAAAATAGCATTTGCAACTGGACCAAGTCCAACAGTAAACATATGATGCGCCCATACCATAAATCCTAAGAATCCAATTAATACTGTCGCGAACACCATCGACGAATAACCAAATAATCGTTTTTTCGAAAATGTCGCGAAGATTTCTGAGAATATTCCGAAAGCTGGGAGTATAAGAATGTATACTTCTGGATGACCGAAAATCCAGAATAAATGCTCCCATATAATTGTATTCCCGCCCAATGCTGGATTAAAGAAACTTGTTCCAAATAAACGATCTAACATTAAAAGTCCTAATCCTACAGTTAACGGTGGAAAAGCGAATAATATTAGAGAAGATGTTACAAATGTCGTCCATGTAAACATCGGCATACGCATATACGTCATTCCTGGCGCACGCATATTAATAATGGTTACAAGGAAGTTAATACCTCCAATTAATGTACCAATACCGGAAATTTGCAAGCCGAGTACATAAAAATCAACACCATGGCCTTTAGAGGCTAAAGCTAAAGATGCATAAGATGTCCAGCCTGCATCAGGTGCTCCACCTAAAAACCAACTTAAATTTAAAAATACTCCACCAAAGAAAAATAACCAAAATCCGAGTGAATTCAAAAACGGGAACGCTACATCACGTGCACCAATTTGAAGTGGTACAGCGGCGTTCATAAATGCAAACACGAGTGGCATAGCTGCGAGGAAAATCATTGTTGTACCGTGCATCGTTAATACTTGATTATAAGCATCCCCAACAAGAAAAGCGTTGTTAGGAATCGCTAATTGAAGGCGAATAAATAGAGCTTCTATTCCGCCTATTATAAAAAACAATCCACCTGCAATTAAATAGAGAATGGCAATCTTTTTATGGTCTACTGTCGTTAAATAATCCCATATGACAGCACCCATCCCCTGTTTTTTTGCTACAGAACTCACGTTTTCAACCTCCCCTTCGCGAATAATCCCTCTTTACTTTTCAACTTTTAACGTTTGTAAGTATGCATTTAATGCATCAATTTGATCATCCGTTAAGTTGCCATATTTACCAGTCATTTTATTTCCTGGTTTCATATTTTCAGGATCTTTCAGCCATTTTTTTAAGTTTTCTTCATTGTTTTCGGCAATACCGGCAACCATATCGCGATCCGCAAAGTTTGCTAAGTTTGGTGCGATACGAGCGGAAGGTGGTCTACTATCATTAGATCCAACTGCGTGACAACCAATACAGCTTTTATTAAATATTTCTTGGCCCTCTTGCGCCTTTGTTGAAGCTACTTCTTTCTTCCCATCAATCTTCTTCATATCAGCAAGCCACTTTTTGTACTCGCTTTCATCTAAAGCTTTCACTTTGAATTGCATTAAAGAATGTGATGGGCCGCAAAATTCTGTACAAAAACCATTATAAGTGCCCGATTTATCTGCCTTTAACCACATTTTGTTCACATTGTCTGTATTTGTATCCATTTTCCCAGCTAAAGATGGAACCCAAAACGAATGTTTAATATCGGCACCCTTCAAATTCAAATACACTTTCTTACCTGTGGGGATGACTAAATCTTGAGAAGTCACTATTTTTTCTGATTTATAAGAAAATTCCCACCAATAAAGATTCGCTGTTACATCAACAACGATAGTATCTTTATCAATATTCTTTTTCTCCATCGCACTTACATCAGCAAGTTTGAATGTATATGTAACCGTCGGAACAGCTAAGATTAACAAAAGAATAATCGGAATAACTGTCCAAATAATTTCTAGTTTGTGATTCCCTTCAACTTGCTCTGGAATATAATCTTCCTGACCTTTCTTTTGTCGGAAACGCACAATTACATATAAGAAAATAATAGTAACTACTAGTACTACTCCTACCATAATCGCAGTTGCTAGTAAGAGCAAATCATATTGCATTTTTGCTACTTCTCCTTGCGGAATTAAAGTAGATTGAAAGGCTTTACCGCATCCCCCTAACAGTAAAGCCAGCAGTGAAACGAACGAAAGCAGTCGCCACTGTTTCTTCATACAAACAACCCCCACTTTCCTTGTGAATTAGATTGTACTTTATAGTTAAGTAAAGTAAATCTCAACGTAAAGAAATCCAATTATGTCGTTGTCTTAGAAGAATGTAACTACAATCATTGATACAAATAAGATTGTTAAATAATTTAGGGAATAAACAAACATTTGTACGGACCATTTGATGTCATCTTGCTTACGGAAGCCATAAAATCCTAAAACGATCCATCCGATGTTTAACAATGTTGCAATTACCATAAATGTTATCCCTAGTCCACTCATATAAAATGGTAGTGGTAATAAACATACTGTCCAAATCATAATTTGGCGTTTCGTAATTTCAAATCCATGAACTACAGGAAGCATTGGAATTCCTGCATTTCGATATTCATCAACACGTTTCATCGCTAATGCGAGGAAATGTGGGATTTGCCAAATAAACATAATTAAAAATAACATCCAAGCAATTGGATGGCCTAAAGATGGATCGATTGCTGCCCATCCAATTAAAGGTGGAACTGCTCCAGATATACTACCTACAACAGTATTTAGTGTATACTTTCTCTTTGTCCATAACGTATATAAGACAACATATGTGAAAGCACCAATAAATCCCATTAATACTGCCATTGGTGTTGTTAATAATAAAAATACAAATCCAAGAAGTAATATAACTAGTCCAAATGTAAGTGCAAATCCCGGTTTATACTTCCCAGTAACTGTTGGACGGGTTTTTGTTCTTTCCATTAACGGGTCGATGTCTCGATCAATGTAGTTATTTAAACAACATACCCCTGCCATAATTAATCCAGAACCAACGATTGTAAAGAATAACTTATCCAGATTGTCCATCACACTTAATCCATTAAAATGTAATGCCAACCAAAATCCTGTAAATACAGTAAGTGTATTTGAGTTTACAATCCCCATTTTAACGAGCGCTGATAAATCTTGTAGCCGAGTTGTTTCCGGTACACTTGTAACAGCTGACTCATCATGCAGCTCACTTGTTGCATGGCTCATCACTTTAACCCCCTCTTAAAACTTTCATCTTTCTTTTTGCGCCTATTTCGAATGAAATATTTCGCTTCTATATAGCAATATTATTACAGTAGAAATATTGTTAATCCATTCTACTACTAATCTACGCCCATACTCCAATATATTAAATCATATTTCCCGAACATTTTGTGAAGAAAACATGAACTTTTTGTGTCGAATATAAAAACTTAATTCTTACTTGTCCTTATCATAACATGATGTTACCTTCTATAATAAACTTTTTTGTCATATTTAACACGTATTCTCCCCATATCTTTTCAAAATAGCCTGTTTTCCACCTAAAAATTCCCTTATATATCCTATTTCCACACCCATTTTCTCTCCCCTGTCTGCCCCCGCCATTTCTTTGCTATTTTATTATTTTTTATATATCATAGGAACTAGCGCTTTTTATTCTATACATAATGGAATGAAAATATTTCGCAATAACTTCATAGCAGAAAGATGGTGAAATAGATTGCAACGCTTTATTAAATGGTTAGCAGTCATTACGAGTCTTGATTTATTAATAGTTTTACTAGGAGGCGCCTTAGTTACAAAAACAGGTTCTGGCCAAGGGTGCGGTAAATCATGGCCACTTTGTAACGGTGAATTTGTTCCATCTAATTTATCAATGGAAACTATTATTGAACTAAGTCACCGCCTTACATCAGGATCAGCAGGAATTCTTGTCACTCTCCTTTGTATTTTGTCCTGGAAATATTATAAACATGTGCGCGAAACAAAAACGTTAGCAATTTTATCCTTCGTATTTTTAGTTGCGCAAGCATTAATGGGAGCGGCAGCAGTTGTTTGGGGACAAATGCCAGCTGTACTTGCTATCCATTTCGGTATTTCCTTAATTTCATTTGCTTCTGTCATTTTATTAACGTGTCTTATCTTTGAAATTGATCAGAAATTTGATGCACGTTCACTTATTATGGACAAAAAAATGAAATTTCATATTTATGGTGTAACAATTTACAGTTATATTGTCGTCTACACAGGTGCTTTAGTACGTCACGAACGAGCTAGCTTAGCCTGTCCAGACTTTCCTTTATGTAGCAAAAATAGACCTATGCCAACTCAACTACATGAATGGGTTCAAATGGGACATAGAGTTGCAGCGATGTTAATTTTCGCTTGGATACTATACGCGATGATTCTCGCTATTCGCCATTACAAGCAGCAGCCTGTCGTATACTGGGGATGGATCATTTCATTTATCCTTGTTACACTTCAAGCTATCGTAGGAATTTTAGTCGTATTTACAAATGCTAATTTAGTAATGGCATTATTACATTCACTATTCATTTCTTGCTTGTTTGCTGTACTATGCTATTTAGTTATGTTAGGTACACGAAGTAAAGTGAATGCAAAAGAAGCTGAATCAACTTCTAAACAAACAAAATAAATTTAAATTAAAATACCTTGCTGAATTGGCAAGGTATTTTTTGCAATAAAGTGAAACTTTAATCAGTGGGGGTCTTCATCCCCCACTGATTATTAGCCCGCACCAATCAGGCTTTTATGGGCAGTTGATCCCCCATCTAACTTCTTTGTTTTCGCTGAATTTTGAGGCGGGTGTCTTACTGCCCGGCGAATAGCGGGATAAAGAAAAAGAGCTGCATTTACACAGCTCTTTTTCTTTTTTAGTGATCTAATTCAATCAGTAAGTCACCCGTTTGAATTGCATCTCCATCGTTAACATATACTTTTTTCACTTTACCATTGAACGGCGCTTGAACTGTCGTTTCCATTTTCATCGCTTCTGTAATTGCCATAGAATCGCCTTTTTTCACTTCATCGCCTTCTTTAACAACTACTTTAATAACCGTTCCTGGCATTGTTGCACTAATGTGGTTTGGGTTTTCACGGTTTCCTTTCACACGTTGTGCCACTGTTGCTTTCACACTTTCGTCTTTCACAACTATCTCACGTGGTTGACCGTTAAACTCCAAGTAAAGAACACGATTTCCATCTGGCTGAGGCTCTCCGATTGATACTAGTTTAACCATCAATGTTTTACCTTGTTCGATTTCCACATTGATTTCTTCACCAAGTCTCATACCATAGAAGAATGTCGGTGTATCAAGCACAGATACACTTCCATAAAGCTCAGCAACTTTTTCGTAATCCATAAATACTTTTGGATATAATGCATATGCAACTACATCAAAAATCGTCACTTCGCGTCCAAGCTTATGGAATAGCTCTTCTTTTAACGCGTCGAAATCTACTGGCTCTAATAATTCACCCGGTCTTACTGTTAATGGCTCTTTCCCTTTTAAAATAATTTCTTGCAACTTTTTCGGGAAACCACCATATGGCTGTCCTAAATCTCCTGAGAACATTTCAACAACAGATCCTGGGAAGTCCATAGAATGCCCACGCTCTAAAACATCTTGTTCTGTTAAGTGATTTTGAACCATAAATAATGCCATATCACCGACAACTTTAGATGATGGCGTTACTTTAACAATATCGCCAAACATGTCATTCACACGGCGGTACATTACTTTCACTTCATCGAAGCGATCTCCTAAACCAACCGCTTTCGCTTGTTGTTGTAGATTACTATACTGTCCGCCTGGCATTTCGTGCATATATACCTCTGTATGAGGTGCATTCATACCACTTTCAAACGGTGCGTAGTATTTACGTACATCTTCCCAATAATGAGATAGTTTTTCTAATGAATCTATATTAACGTCTGGCTGTCTTTCGTTTCCACCTAATGCATAGTATAGCGTGTTCGCACTTGGTTGTGACGTTTGACCAGCCATAGAACTTACTGCTACATCGACAATGTCAACACCTGCTTCAATTGCCTTTGTATACGTTAATATACCATTTCCACTCGTATCGTGTGTATGCAAGTGAATCGGAATCGATACCGTCTCTTTTAATGCAGAAACTAAATCATATGCCGCATTAGGTTTTAATAAGCCTGCCATATCTTTAATTCCTAATATATGTGCTCCTGATGCTTCTAACTCTTTTGCTAAGTTTTTATAGTAATTTAAATCATATTTACTACGTAACGGATCATGAATATCTCCTGTGTAGCACATTGTTGCTTCTGCAATTTTACCAGTATCTCGTACAGCATCAATCGCAACTCTCATACCTTCTACCCAGTTTAAGCTATCAAAAATACGGAACACATCAATTCCAGCTTGAGCAGAACATTCCACAAATTTTTGAATTAAATTATCCGGATAGTTTTTGTAACCAACTGCGTTTGAAGAGCGAAGTAACATTTGGAATAAAACGTTTGGCATTTTTTCACGAAGATCTAGTAATCGTTCCCATGGATCTTCCTTTAAGAAACGATATGCAACATCAAACGTTGCACCACCCCACATTTCCGCTGAGAATAGGTTCGGTAACATTCTCGCTGTCGGCTCTGCAATTTGATGTAAATCTTTTGTACGAATACGCGTCGCCAGTAATGACTGATGCGCATCACGGAATGTTGTATCCGTTAAAAGTACACGCTTTTGATCTTGTACCCATTTTACTAATCCGTCCGCTCCACGCTCATCCAAAATTTGTTTTGTTCCATTTTGAACCGGCTCTGAGTGTAATACATTCGGTATACGAGCATCCGGGAAAATTGGTTTCTCTTTTTTCCCTACTCCTGGGAAGCCATTTACTGTTACTGACCCAATGTAATTTAACATTTTTGTTCCGCGGTCTTTACGTTTCGGGAACAGGAATAGTTCAGGTGACGCATCAATAAATGAAGTGTCATATTCTCCTGATAAGAAGTTTTTATGTTTTACTACATTCTCTAGGAATGGAATATTTGTTTTAATACCACGAATACGGAATTCTTTTAAGTTACGTTCCATTTTCGCAGCAGCTTGTTCAAAAGTAAGTGCCCATGTTGTAACTTTTACAAGTAAAGAATCATAGTACGGTGTAATAACAGCACCTTGGAAACTATTACCTGTATCAAGACGAACACCGAAACCACCGCCTGATCGGTATGCCATAATTTTCCCTGTATCCGGCATGAAATTATTTAGTGGGTCCTCAGTCGTTACACGAGATTGGATCGCAAATCCATGAACAACTACTTCCTCTTGCTTCGGAACACCTACCATTTTACTATGTAATGCATGTCCATCAGCTATTAAAATTTGCGATTGAACGATATCTACCCCTGTGATCATTTCTGTAATTGTATGTTCAACTTGAACACGCGGATTTACTTCAATAAAGTAAAACTCATCACCTTTTACAAGAAATTCTACTGTTCCTGCGTTTAAATAATTTACATTTTTCGTTAATTTCACAGCAGCATCACAAATACGCTGACGCAAATCATCTGAAAGCGACACACTAGGTGCGATTTCTACCACTTTTTGGTGACGACGTTGTACAGAACAGTCACGCTCGTATAAATGAATAACATTGCCCTCTTCATCTGCTAAAATTTGAACTTCTATATGTTTAGGTTTTTCAACGAATTTTTCAACGTATACTTCATCATTACCAAAGGCTGCTTTCGCTTCTGACTTCGCTCGATTATACGATTCTCTTAATTCTTCACTACTACGTACAATACGCATACCACGACCGCCACCGCCAAGGGAAGCTTTAATAATAATCGGGTAATCATACTTTTCAGCAAATTCTCCAACTTCTTCTACTGAATTTACCGGCCCATCACTACCAGGAATAACTGGAATTTGTGCTAGCTGCGCTTGTGTTCTTGCTTTCACTTTATCTCCAAACATATCTAAATGCTTACTCTTTGGACCAATAAAGATAATCCCTTCTTCTTCACAACGTTTTGCGAATTGAATATTTTCTGACAAGAAACCATATCCAGGGTGGATTGCATCTACATGATTACTTTTCGCAATCTCAATAATGCCCTCAATATCTAGATAAGCATCAATTGGCTTTTTCCCTTCCCCAACTAAATAGGACTCATCGGCTTTATAACGATGATAAGAACCACTATCCTCTTTAGAATAGATTGCAACTGTTTTTAATCCAAGTTCCGAACAAGCTCGAAACACACGAATTGCAATCTCTCCACGGTTAGCTACCAATACTTTTTGAATACGTTGCAGCTTTGTCATGATTTTCCCCCTCTACTTTCCTACCACTCTAGAGATAAAATATATACACACCCTAAAGAGCGTGAAGTTCTTCACTTTCTACATTATATTATACTTAGAAAGCTTCACTTTATTTTTATCCATCATACCTTATTTTTTAACAAATGATAAGTTTTCTGATCAATTTGTTTCACAAAAATAGTATAGCATACCTCTTCCTTTTCTAACAACTTAATTGTATATCACATTTGATTTAATGTGATATATTTTTTAGTGTATATACCAATTAATGCATCCTATTTAATGTTTCTTGCACATAAAAAAACACATCGCGCTCTAAAGCACAATGTGTTTTTTATTTTACTACAACAAGACGCGGTCCATCTTGCTCACTTTCTTTCATTATCTCATTTTGTTGTTTCTCTTGTCGTTTTACGTGACTAGCAACATTTAATAATATACCCATCGCAATTAGATTAGCCAATAAAGAACTACCACCATAACTAATAAACGGTAAAGGTACTCCTGTAAGTGGTATTAATCCAGACATACCACCAACATTAACAAAAGTTTGTATCCCAATTAAACTTGCAATTCCGATTGCAATTAAACTTCCAAATGGATCTTTACACTTCTGTGCTACTCTAAACGAACGAATGATAATAAGTAGTAAACAGATTAAAATGATAGCTACACCTATAAAACCTAGTTCTTCAGATATAATCGCCATAATAAAATCCGTTTGCGGCTCTGGTAAGTAGCCATACTTTTGTATACTATTTCCTAGTCCTCTACCATTTAACCCACCTGAAGCTATTCCAATAAAGGAATTAACTAATTGAAATCCATCATTTTGAGGATCACTAAATGGATCAAGAAAAACTGAAAATCGAGCTTTTTGGTATTTACTTAATTTATAGTCCCCAATAAAATACAACGCCGGTATCCACACGACAGATGTTAATAAAAATCTTTTTATCCACAAGTTAACATTAACTCCTGAACAGAAGAACATAATTAACACTGTTCCACCTATTAATATATCAGTTCCTAAGTCATTTTGTAATAAAATTAACACCATCGATCCACCGACAACAAATAAGGGAGGTATTATCCCTTGGAAAAAAGGGGTTTGCCTCTCTTGTTTCTTAGCAAAAAAACTTGCTAACGTAATAATAACTGCTATTTTTACAAACTCAGCTGGTTGTATACCTAGTATCCATCCTTTTGCACCATTGATTACCTTACCGAAAAGGAAAGCTGCTGTTAGTAATCCAATACTCCCTAACCCCATCGCTGCAAGAACTATTTTTTTCCTCCACAATTTGTAAGGGATTATAACGGCAATCACAAGTATTACCGTTCCAATAGCAAGAGCAACTAATTGTTTTTTAAAAAAGTGATCTGCTGGCCAGTTATATTTCGACGAAATCGCGACAATGGAACTAGAACTATATACCATTATAACTCCCAACACACATAATATAACAAGAGGAAGTAATAATGAATAATCCATTGATTTCCATACTCTTTTCATTTCATTTCCTCTTTCTGTTTCAATTTAATTATTGTTGTATTCCATATGTACATTGATTCTTCCTGCTTTATTATACAAATAAAAAGCCCAAACTATTTCAGTTTGAGCCCCCCTATTTGAACCCGTTATTGTTGTTTGTTTGTAAATGCTTCATGAAGTGCAGATAACTCACGTTCAAGCTCTCCTAACATTGCTTTCCCTTGTTCTTCTGCAATAAGACCAAGGCGAACTGCAAAATCGACCTCGCGGGATAGTCCAAACATTTGTGTGTCTAACACTTCTTCATATAATGGACATTGCGGCATTGTAAGATTGTCCATTTGTACCTTAATAAGTCTTAAAATCTTCTCCGCATCCGCTTGTAGAAGGGCTAGTGCCTTTTCCTGATGATTTGATACTGTCTCAGACGCCAAATTGATTCCCTCCGTTTCCGTCCTACTCTCTCCTATCTATTAATATTAGCGATAGTTTTAGTAAATTGCAATAGAAACATTTTTTGTGACAACCGTGTCTAATGCTATTATACTGAAAAGTGGGAGTATAACACAAATGGGGGAACAACAATGAGCGAAATTTTATTTATTAATGGAAAAGTTCGTTTTCCAATCACTATCGATCCAACTGTTTGGATCTTTGATGATCGAAAAGTAGATTTGACAACTTACTTTGATGAAACAAGAGAAAACACTTCAGAACTAGAAGCTTATTTAAAAAACACTTCAGAGCATTGGGATCGCGAAATCCGTGATGGTGCTGCGTTTCCACCGATACAACAAAGTGTAAAGAAATATAAAAAAGAACAACTAATTACCGGAACGTTCGGTATACCATTTCATCCATTTCTTGCTAACGCCGAAATTTCAGAGGACGCTACGCAAGTCGAAATTGAAACAGTAGATCAAACAATAATACTTCCATTAGAAACTGTAGAAAATGCTATTCTTGGTTTTTCAAAAGAAGGAAAGCCATTAAAAGAGGATGGACCTGTTCATCTATATTACAATGATGGATCTAATAGACAAAATCCAATCCGTAACATCCGTAAATTTACAATTATTTAAAGTGTATACTTGGAAGAAAAAGGAGTGAGCCTCAGCTCACTCCTTTTATAATAAATCCGCTGCAAGTTGAGCTAAATTAGACCGCTCCCCTTTAACAAACTTTACATGACCACTAATACGTTGCTCTTTAAACTTCTCTACAACATATGTTAAACCATTATTATATTCATCCAAATACGGGTGATCAATTTGCTGAGGATCTCCCATTAATACAATTTTACTTTTTTCTCCTACCCTTGTTAATATCGTTTTCACTTCATGCTTCGTTAAATTTTGTGCTTCATCAATTATAATGAACTGATCTGGAATACTTCTCCCACGTATATAGGTAAGGGCCTCTACTTCAATCGAACCCATTCCAGCTAAAATAGCATCTAACTCTCCTGGCTTTTTCGTATTAAATAAGTACTCTAGATTATCAAAAATCGGTTGCATCCATGGTCTTAACTTTTCTTCTTTTTCTCCTGGTAAATAACCGATATCTTTTCCGACTGGAACAATTGGCCTTGCAACGAGTAGTTTTTTATATAGTCCTAAATCTTCCGTTTGCATGAGTCCTGAAGCCAACGCGAGTAATGTTTTTCCTGTACCAGCTTTCCCCGTTAACGTTACTAGCGGAATATCTTCACGAAGCAACAATTCTAACCCCATAATTTGCTGCACATTTCGTGGTCGTATCCCCCATACTTGTTCATTGTGAAAAATAAGTTTCTTTACCTTCTTACCTAAATGATCCACAATGCCAAGTGCTGAACTAGATCCCCCTAATGCATCTTTCATTACTACAAACTGATTTGGATAAAAAGGGTGATTTGCAATTTCGGATAAAGGCAATTCACCTTTTTCATAAAAATAATCTAATTGCTCTTTTGATATATACCCTTCTAAAAATCCTGAATATATATTATCTACTTCAATTACACGATCACTTAAATAATCTTCCGCCTTCAAACCAATTGCATCAGCTTTTACCCTTACGAGCACGTCTTTACTTACTAAAATAACAGACTTCCCGTCCTCTTTTTCTTGTTCTTCTAAAGATAGATTTTTTGCTACAGCTAAAATTCGATTATCATTTGTTTTTTCTACAAAAATATCTTGTAGTTGAACAAATGAACGATGATTTAATTCAATACGAAATGTACCGCCGTTTTCTAACGGAATACTTTCATGCAGCTTTCCTATTTCACGAAATTTGTCTATTAACTTAGATACATAACGAGCGTTTCGTCCTACTTCATCCATATAACGTTTTTTCGAATCAACCTCTTCTAATACAACTGCTGGAATCACTACTTCATTTGTTTCAAATGAAAAAATAGATAAAGGATCCTGCAAAAGTACATTCGTATCTAACACATAAATTTTATCCAACCTGTTACCCCCTGACTCCACTTTTAAATTTGTAGAACAAGGGTTTCATCCATAAAATATGGACGAACCATTGTTATAATTATATGTACCGTATAAACGAGGTAGAATCGAAATTCATAACCATGAAACCTTTTATTTATTTTTTATTCATTTCTATTCAATATATTACTTTTAATTATAATTATTAACATAAAATCACAATAACTGATTACAAAAGTTAATAACTTATTTTCTTATTTATCACATTTATAATTCTTTTATTCCTACTAACACTTGGTTATCCAGCTTTTTCGCTGCGCGAATATCATATGTTTTTTCATAGGTTGGCTCAGTTGCAAGCTTCGCTCCATAAAACATAACATCACGTACTTCTTGTACATTTACTTCTATTACAGTTAATTTTAGAGGAATGCCTTCCATTCTATCAGTCAAAATTTCACCTGCACCACTTATGGAAAATACGGATTCATTCGCCATTATAGTCAATACTAGCCCAGTACTATGCCGTATATTTTCCACAATACGTGAACGTTGATCTACTGCAAATCGAATACTAGTTTTACTCACTGCATACACCCAAGAAATAGCACTTACGTTAGGAACTTGTTTTTCGAAGTCTGTTGTTGCTACCATAACAATACATTCTTTACGTAACGTTTGTACTAAATCATCTGTTAATGTAGGATCTACTACATTCGCCATATTTCCACCTCCAAATATACTTACTATATCCTTATCATAACTTATTTTTTGAATTGCGAAAATATTATTTTTTCCCGCTATTATTCAAAAATATTACACTTCCATGATATACTTATACTGATAGAATTCGTATTGAGGTGACGAAATGAGAGTCAAGTGTATGATTTGTGATAAAAAAGATATGTTAGATGATGAAAATCCTATGGCAAAAAAACTACGTAACCGCCCTATTCATACATATATGTGCATGGAATGTTCGGAACGAATTGCAGAACGTACGATGGAACGTCATGCAAGTGGTAATTTCCGATTATACCGTGATAAAAAAGTCGAAGACGATTGGTAAAATGTAAATAAGTCCTTAATCATATAGATAAGGACTTATTTATATTTTTCAGGTTCACGATTCATTTGATCCAAAAAACAATCAATAGCTTCTAACGGAAACCTTGCAGATTTTCTTTCTCCATTCATTTCATATGTAATCAAATACATTTCTTCATTCTTTTTAACTTCCACATTCTTTAATTTATGTTCTTCATATATCATATTTTCAAATAACAAATACGTTTCTTGTGCAGCACGATCATCTGGACGTGCTTCGGCAACTGTTTTAATTGTTAACCAATTATATAACGCATCTTGTACTGAACGCATAAAAATTTGCCCCCTCACCCTGCTTTTTGTTGTCTCGCTTGACGTAAACGCAACCTATAAATCCCAAGTACAATTGCCGCTACAACAAGGCCCTCTCCAACAGGTAAAAAAACTGCAAAGAAAGTTAAAACTGTACATCCAATCGCTAACGATATATATATCACTATATTTTTTATTATTGATAGTTTTCTTGCAAAACCTAAATTATACACAAGTGCACTTAATATAATAATGATGCCATACAGCAACCACATCCCTAGTTCCGGATTTTCATCAACTTTACATAATTTCGCAAAAAACGACATTCTTTCTAACATCATTCATCCCCCTTTCTCACAAGAAACAAATTTTATTTATGTACTTAATACAAGAGTAACCCGCAAAAAAAATACTGTCCACAAAAAAGAGTAAATATTCCAAAAATAAATACAATAAAAAACAGCCACCCCTCAAAGGTAGCTGTTCTATTATTTTACGCTTCTACAGATTTCTTTTTCTTAGCAGCTCTTTCGCGCTCGCTCTTATCAAGAATCTTTTTACGTAGACGAATTGATTCTGGAGTTACTTCACAGAACTCGTCATCGTTTAAGTACTCTAATGACTCTTCTAAAGTCATTAAGCGTGGTTTTTTCATTGTTGAAGTTTGATCTTTCGTCGCAGAACGAATATTAGTTTGTTGTTTCATTTTTACAACGTTAACTGTTAAGTCATTCTCACGAGTATGTTCTCCAACAATCATACCAGCATATACTTCTGTACCTGGTTCAACGAAGATTACACCACGGTCTTCAACTTGCATAATACCGTATTGTGATGCTTTTCCTGTTTCAAGTGAAACTAGAACACCTTGGCGACGTCCACCAACTTGTCCAGCGTGTACTGGTTGGTAGCAATCGAATGTATGGTTTAAAATACCGTAACCACGAGTTAATGTTAAGAATTCTGTTGTGTAACCAATTAAACCACGTGCTGGAACCATGAAAGTAAGGCGAACTTGACCGTTTCCGTTATTCACCATATCTAACATTTCACCTTTACGTGCACCCATAGATTCCATAATAGAACCAGTGTATTCTTCAGGTACATCGATTTGCACGCGCTCTACAGGCTCACATCTTACGCCATCAACTTCTTTAATAATTACTTCAGGCTTAGATACTTGTAGTTCATAACCTTCACGACGCATGTTTTCAATTAGGATAGATAAATGTAATTCCCCGCGTCCAGATACGATCCACGCATCAGGAGAATCTGTATTATCTACACGTAAACTTACATCTGTTTCTAATTGTGAACGAAGACGCTCTTCAATTTTACGAGATGTAATGAATTTACCTTCACGACCTGCAAATGGGCTGTTATTTACAAGGAATGTCATTTGTAGTGTTGGCTCATCAATACGTAATAATGGTAAAGCCTCTTCATGCTCAACCGGACATACCGTTTCACCTACGTTAATGTCTTCCATACCCGAAACAGCTACTAAATCTCCAGCTTTTGCTTCTTCAATTTCTTGACGTTTTAATCCAATGTAACCAAATAATTTCGTTACACGGAATTGTTTTACAGTTCCATCAACTTTCATTAATGCAACTTGTTGTCCTACTTTCATTGTACCACGGAATACGC
The DNA here is from genome assembly GCF_030733445.1 of Bacillus sp. MMSF_3353. Lineage (NCBI taxonomy): Bacteria > Bacillati > Bacillota > Bacilli > Caryophanales > Bacillaceae > Bacillus > Bacillus sp. MMSF_3353. Next base: position 667,688 of record NZ_JASHJA010000001.1, on the reverse strand, counting down.
GTCCAACCCCGATACGACCAACATAGTCATTGTAATCAAGAAGTGCTACTTGGAATTGAAGTGGCTCTTCGCTGTTATCAACTGGTGCTGGAATATGTTCAATAATTGTGTCAAACAATGATTTCATATTCTCTTCTTGATTTGCTGGATTTGAATCTAAGCTTGCTGTTCCGTTCATTGCTGATGCAAATACAACTGGGAACTCTAATTGATCTTCGTTTGCACCAAGTTCGATGAATAAGTCAACTACTTCATCAACTACTTCATCAGGGCGAGCGAAGTCACGGTCAATTTTGTTTACAACAACGATTGGAGTTAAGTTTTGCTCAAGAGCTTTCTTTAAAACAAATCGTGTTTGTGGCATACAACCTTCATATGCATCAACAACAAGTAGAACACCATCAACCATTTTCATGATACGTTCTACTTCTCCACCGAAGTCAGCGTGACCAGGTGTATCTAAAATGTTAATTCTTTTATCTTCATAGTGAATCGCAGTATTCTTCGCTAAAATTGTAATACCACGTTCTCTTTCTAGATCGTTTGAGTCCATTGCGCGTTCTTCAATATGTTCATTCGCACGGAACGTCCCCGCTTGACGTAATAACTGGTCAACAAGTGTTGTTTTACCATGGTCAACGTGGGCAATAATTGCTATATTTCGTAAATCTTGTCGTTTTTTCAACATGTCCAACTCCTAATGTCTTTTTAATCCTTCTCTATTATAAGAGCGAAGGGGATACAATGGCAATCAAAATAAAATCAAGAATGAAAATATAGTTGTATTCTTACTTTTGTGAAAGTAAAATGAGATTGGAGGGTGAAGAAATGGAACACATTCAATATCGCTTTTTATTAACTGCAATTATCGGTGTTATTTTCTTAATCGGTATCGGCATTATGGTTGCTGAAAATAGTCCCATCGGTATTATTATTTGCATTATCGGCACATTTGTTACAGTTGGATACGGTTTTGTAACAAAAAGAAAAATGCGTAAATCGAAATAACGTCAAAAAGTAAGAAGCGCTTATACAGCCTCTTACTTTTTTTGTTACTCCGCTATAAATCGTAACAACTCTTCATACACTCCTGGTTTTGCAACTAATACGCTGCTCTTCTCTACGATAGAAAGCGGGGATCCAGAAAAAGTTGTCACCTTGCCTCCAACTTCCTCTACAATTATCTGTCCCCCACCAAAATCCCATGGTGATAATCTCGGCGTTACATATGCATCTATTCTTCCTGTTGCAACGTATACCATCTCTAACGCTGCACAGCCATATGATCTCGTGCCTCTTGCTTTCTTAACCAGCGCCATCATACTTTCCTTATTAAGCATTGGATTGTCGGTAAGCCATATCGCATTTAAAGCTACAATACCTTGCTCTACAGTTCCTTTTTCCAATAAAGGTATTGGTACTTCATTACAAAATGCTCCAGCTCCCTTTACCGAATGGTATAATTCATCATGAACTGGATCATAAATGAGTCCAACCTTTCCGATACCGTTCTCATAAATTCCAATTGAAATTGCGAAATTTCTTTTTTGATGAACAAAGTTCATCGTGCCATCAATTGGATCAATTAACCAAACAACCCCATCAGAAGAAGTTACCTCATCTCCATAACCTTCTTCTCCTAAAATATTATGGTTCGGGAATGTTTCTTTAATTTTCCCAATTAAAAACTGTTCTATTTCTCGGTCCATATTTGTTACTAAATCAGCTGCATTGGATTTCGTTTCTATAATAAGTGCTTTTTCCATTGATGCCTTTAAAAACTCTCCTGCATCTCGAATCCACTGTTTGGCGTGTGCATCGATGTCTTTCCATACTTCTTGCATGTTTAAACACTCCGATCTATACTGTTCACAGAAAAAACGAACCCTTTATAAGGTTCGCACCAACTAATTTTTTATACATATACTATTATTACGCTTCTAAACGAATCATTTCAAGTCTTAACACTTCTAACTTTTGTACACACTCTTCTTTTTTCAGTTTATCATTTTCCATCATCGCATCATATAAAGTTGCTAATTCATAATCTAGCTCCAAACGTAGCACCGGTATTCTCTTTTCAGCATCTGTTCTCTTTAACGCATTAATCACCTGTCTCATATTATTTGCCTCCTCCCAATATTCGTCTGCCCTCGGACTGGAATTGATTCAATTTTCTGATTTTTTGTTTTATACTATACTATGTTGGATAAATCATCTATGCAACAAAATTATATTTTTTTATTTAAATTTTTTTGTGCTGTTTTTTTTATGAATAGTACAAGCTATGCTAAAATAAAAGCAAAATAGGAGTTGGAGGAACAATCATGACACTACAAACATTCAAGTCAACTGATTTTGAGGTCTTTACAGTTGATGGTCTCGAAGAACGAATGAGTGCAATTAAAACGAACATTCATCCTAAGCTTGAAGCTTTAGGGGAACAGTTTGCAACGTATTTATCCAAACAAACTGATGAGAACTTTTTTTATCATGTAGCAAAACATGCACGCCGCAAAGTCAATCCACCAAACGATACTTGGGTTGCTTTTTCAACAAATAAACGCGGTTATAAAATGCTGCCACATTTCCAAATTGGATTATGGGGTACTCATGCCTTCATATACTTTGGTTTAATCTATGAGTGTCCACAAAAAGTGGAGACGGCTCACGCCTTCTTAGAACATTTAAATGATTTAAAAACAAATATTCCAAATGACTTCGTTTGGTCCATTGACCATACTAAACCAAGTGTAAAATTACATAAAACACTTGAAACAGAAGACTTACAAAAGATGATTGAACGTCTAGCTACTGTGAAAAAAGCAGAATTATTAGTTGGTATTCATATATCACCAGAGGAGTTTTCAGCAATGACCAACGAACAATTCCTTGCTAAGATTGAATCTACGATGCAATCACTCCTTCCTTTATATGCACTTTGTAATCGATAGTAGAAAACGGACAATTTATATTGTCCGTTTTTAGTTGTTATCACATTATATCACTTCAGTTTTCATTTTTCAAAATTTTTTTACATTTTCACAAGCTTTTGTTCTTCAGTTTCTTTCGCCCTTTGAATCGCACGGTATATAGAATATCCACTTACTTCTTGAAACTCTTTATCAATTTTCTTCTCTTCTGCTTTAGATGGAACAATCTCTTTAAAACGACGATATAATCCCATTAATTCTTCTCTTATAATTCCTTTTTCATATGCTTTCTCAATTGCTTCATAAAACTTCACAATTACAACCATTTCCTCATTTGACCAATTATAATCTAACGGATATTGATATTCCATTTCGCACCTCATTTATCATTTCTTCTTATTTCAATATGCTATCTTAAAGGGATTTTTTTCTTCTTCACTATAGCCACTTTGCATTATACACTATTTATTCATTGTGATGGAATTGTCTTCCTCTATAAGTTAATTGGAAATAACTATTTAACATACTCACTGTAAAAATATTTTTTTCTATACATCTATAATTATTGGTGATATAATGCTTTTGTTTTATAGAAAATAAAGTGAACCTACCATCTCAAAAATGCTTTTGTGATTGGCAGAAAAACAAGTCTCATTCTAAAAAGCACTTAACTTTTTTAGAACAAGATTATATAAAACAAACTCTAATAAATATTATGAAAAAGAAGGGGTGTATAGATTGTCCCAATACGAAACACCATTGTTTACCGCTTTAGTTGAGCACAGTAAGCGAAATCCAATTCAATTCCATATTCCTGGTCACAAAAAAGGACAGGGCATGGATCCTACATTTCGCGAATTTATTGGGCATAATGCATTAGCAATTGATTTAATTAATATTGCGCCGCTCGATGATTTACATCATCCAAAAGGTATGATTAAAGAAGCACAAGATTTAGCAGCCGCTGCATTTGGTGCAGATCATACTTTCTTTTCTATTCAAGGTACAAGTGGTGCAATAATGACAATGGTGATGAGCGTGTGCGGTCCTGGTGACAAAATCCTAGTGCCACGAAACGTGCATAAATCAGTAATGTCAGCTATTATTTTCTCAGGTGCAAAACCGATTTTCATGCATCCTGAAATCGATCCAAAACTTGGTATTTCACACGGAATCACAATTCAATCTGTCAAAAAGGCACTTGAAGAGCATTCAGATGCGAAAGGCTTACTTGTTATTAATCCAACATACTTTGGCTTTGCTGCGGACTTAGAACAGATTGTCCAATTAGCCCATTCTTATGATATCCCTGTACTAGTTGATGAGGCTCATGGTGTTCATATTCATTTTCACGATGAATTGCCGATGTCAGCGATGCAAGCCGGTGCAGATATGGCAGCAACAAGTGTTCACAAATTAGGAGGATCTTTAACGCAAAGTTCTATTCTTAACGTGAAGGAAGGCCTTGTGAACGTTAAACATGTTCAATCTATTATTAGCATGCTTACGACTACATCAACTTCTTACATCTTGTTAGCATCCCTAGATGTTGCTAGAAAACGTCTTGCTACAGAAGGAACAGCACTCATAGAACAAACAATTCAATTAGCGGAACAAGTTCGTGATGCTATTAATGCTGTTGAGGATCTTTACTGTCCTGGGAAAGAAATGCTAGGTACAGATGCTACTTTTAACTACGATCCTACAAAGATAATTGTATCTGTAAAAGATTTAGGTATTACAGGCCATCAGGCTGAAGTATGGCTTAGAGAGCAATATAACATTGAAGTAGAACTCTCGGATTTATACAACATACTATGTCTTGTCACTTTTGGGGATACAGAAAGTGAGACAAATACACTTATTGCAGCATTACAAGATTTAGCAGCAACATTTAGAAATAAAGCCGATAAAGGTGTTCAAATACAAGTAGAAATTCCAGAAATACCAGTGCTAGCACTTTCTCCTCGAGATGCTTTTTATTCGGAAACAGAAGTCATTCCGTTTGAAAATGCAGCAGGTCGTATTATAGCTGATTTCGTTATGGTTTATCCGCCAGGGATTCCAATCTTTACTCCGGGGGAAATTATTACACAAGATAACTTAGAGTATATTCGTAAAAACTTAGAAGCGGGTTTACCTGTACAAGGTCCTGAAGATATGACATTACAAACATTACGTGTGATTAAAGAGTACAAGCCTATCAGTTGATAGGCTTTTCTTTCACCTTTTTTCTCTTTTCCCATACGATATTAAGTAATGTAACGTATAGGTGGGGATACTATTATGATTGTAATAGGCCGTTCTATTGTACATCCTTATATCACAAATGAATATGAGCCATTTGCAGCTGAGAAACAACAAATTTTATCGATAATGGCAGGAAATCAAGAAATTTATTCCTTCCGAACATCTGATGAACTCAGCTTTGATCTAAATTTGCGAGTGAATATTATTACTTCTGCATTAGAACTTTTTCAAAGTGGATTTCAGTTTCGCACATTTCAACAATCCTTTTGCAACCCCCAGTATTGGAAAAGAACACCACTTGGAGGATTCGAGCTACTACCAAACATACCCCCTTCCATTGCCATACAAGATATTTTCAAAAACGGAAAACTATATGGAACTGAATGCGCCACCGCTATGATCATTATTTTTTACAAAGCTTTACTATCATTATATGAGGAAGAAACTTTCAACCGTCTCTTTGCAAACCTTTTACTTTATACGTGGGACTACGATCAAGATTTAAAGCTCATAACAAAAACGGGTGGCGATCTTGTTCCAGGTGATCTCGTTTATTTTAAAAATCCACAAGTGAATCCAGCTACGATCGAGTGGCAAGGAGAAAATACAATCTATCTAGGAAATTTCTTTTTTTACGGACATGGCGTAGGTGTAAAAACAAAAGAGGAAATTATATACTCATTAAATGAACGACGAGTCCCTTACGCTTTTATTTCAGCTTTCTTGACCGATACTATTACCCGTATTGATAGCCGTCTCATGAGCCACTACGCCTCTCCTAGCACTCCACAGACATCGATAGGATTTATTCCGATTAGAGATGATGCAATCGTTGCAACAGTTGGCCATACAACTACAATTTATTAAAAAAAGCGCCTACATATGTAGGCGCTTCTTCTTATTTAAGCTTTTGTATGTTCTTTATGGTCACATTCGCAATGAGATCCACATTTTCCGTATAGTACTGTTGATTTTTTATCTTCAAAATGTCCGATTGTTCCTTCACATACTTGGCATACGATTGTTCCCACTTTTCATTTCCCCCTGAGTTTTAATAATAATCTACTTATTTATAATTAAGCTTTCGCCTTGTCTCTATTAGCACAGTCACAATTTGTACCACATTTTCCGTAAAGCACTGTCGTTTTTTCATCTTCAAAATGTCCGATTGTTCCTTCACATACTTGGCATACGATTGTTCCCATTTTTCATTTCCCCCTAAGTTTATGGTCCTAAAAACTTTTAGCTGTCCATTTCCTATCAATTATTGGGCTTTTGTATGCTCTGTGTGATCACATCCGCAAGATCCACATTTCCCGTAAAGTACCGTTACTTTCTCATCCTCGAAGTGTGCAATTGTACCTTCACAATCTTGACATACGATCGTTCCCATTTTTCATTTCCCCCTAAGTTTATAATCCCAAAAACTTTTGTAACCGCTTAACTTTCTGTCTTTATTTTAATATGTTATACTTTTTACGTCAATAGGTTTTTAGTATAACACATTAAATATTTTTAATTTAAATTAGTATGCGATATTCGAACAAAAAAACAGCCATATTTATACGTACGACTGTTTTACATTAATTATTCTTCATATTCCGCATGCAAAGAAGTAGATGGGACTAAAAATTTAAAAAACTGAGCTAACTCTGCTGCTTCCTCTTCTGACCCTAATTTAAAAACTTCCTGTATATGTTGCACATTCTCTACATCATCTCTTCCAAGTAAAGTAGACCTTCCTGTTTGCATACAAACAATGAGCAGCTTTCCAAAAAACATATTTGTATAAATAACACCAAAATCATAACGAGTATCATGTGTCATAAACCCCAAAAATCGTACCTTCACACTTTCATGCTCATCATACAATTTTTCAAACATCGGTTTCCACCTTTCTACATCACCTTTCATTAGTATATTAAACAAAAAAAGGAATACTCCTTTTAATTGTCAAAAAATTCAGTAGGATGTAGAATGATAGTATTCTACTAAGTTAGGAGGAACTTATATGCAACATGCCTTTATTACGCTTGTACCTAAATCCAATCAACAAACTGTTTCAACAGATGATATAAAACAACTTTTTCAGTACTATAAAACAGTTACTTCCAAAACTGGTGTTCAAATTAATTACGCTTATACAAATACCGCTTTTCCTTATGAAATTTTAGATACATCAGCAACAACATTAAAACTACAAGCTACTCACGATCGATATGACTCCATATATGTTGGTGTTGGTATAGAAAAGGAACAATCTTTTATTCAGATTTCTTTACCACCTAATGCAACATTCGGTGATAAAGGAAAAGCAAATGAATTTTGCCGTTTTCTAGCGAAGAAATTAGAAGGAGAATTACAATTATTTAATGGAAGAACAATGTATTTCTATAAGCGTTAATTTAAAAACAAAAATAAATGATTAGAAAGATCATACTATTTGTGCAAGTAAGAAGCATCGCTTTTCTCCTTGCACTTAGTATGACATACGCTATTACATACGCTAAGTACAAAAATATAAGAAAAAGAAAAATTTTATAATGAAGTTTATCACGACTTGACAATAATAACACTACTGAAAATCCACTCCATAAAACTAGATGAAAAAATGAAGCTAGTGTAATTTTCATAGCGTTACCTCCTTTTTCTTCCTATTATATGCTTCAGCTCTTCCCTCTTAACATTTTGAAGGTAGACTTTTCCAAATCCCACCTAATTCATCGTTGTATTTTTCTTTTTCAAATTCTCCAACTATTCTAATGCGAATATTCCTCGTTTTTAACAATACATTCTCTCATATCTCCTATAAGATAGATTATTCATTCATCGCATGGCATACTCCTTAAAGAGAAAAGATAGAAAGGATTTAATGATACATGGTATTTAGCAATTTGTTTTTCTTATGCTTTTTTTACCTGCAATTCTTTTCGTGTACTACTCAGTACGGAAAGAATTACAAAACATAGTTCTTCTATTATTTAGTTTATTATTTTATGCTTGGGGAGAACCAATATATGTCTTCCTAATGCTTTTTTCTATTTTCATCAACTATTGGTTCGAAATATGGCTTAATAAAGACCGACTGTCTAGTACAAATAGAAAAGTTATTCTGACTATAGCAATCGTTGTCAATACTGCTATACGCGGATATTTTAAATACGCTAATTTCTTAGTAAATAATATAAATGGCATTTTTCATACAAACATTGTACTAGAAAAAATCCCCTTACAATTGGGATTTCATTTTTCACTTTCCATGCAATGAGTTATATTATTGACATTTATAAGAAAAAAGTAGAAGCTCAGCGAAATCTATTTGACCTTGCACTATACTTTACTATTTTCCCACAATTAATAGCAGGACCCATTGTTCGATATAATACAATCGCTTTTCAATTACATGTTAGAACAGTTACTGCTGATAAGTTTTCAGAAGGAATTCGTCATTTTATCATTGGATTAGGAAAGAAGGTTTTAATTGCGAATCAATTAGGAGCTATTGCCGATGAAATATTTGCGATGGATCCAGCAACAATGAGCGTATCCACTTGGAAAATCTATCGTAATCTCTTCATTGTATGGGCGTTAACCGGATTTTGGCATGGAGCTAGTTGGACATTTATGATTTTGGGGTATTTATTACGGATGTTTAATCGCTTTAGAAAAGGCTGGTTTCGAAAAATTATTACAAAAATTATGTTGGCCGATTCAACACGTATACGTTATGTTTTTAGTGATTATTGGTTGGGTGTTCTTCCGCGCTGATAATTTTAGCTACTGTTCTAAATTTTCACAAGCAATGTTCGGATTAAATAGATCGTTGACTGACATTACGAGTTATTTCTATGTGATGAATTATTGGTTAATCTTTAATACTTGCTATTATTACATCCGCTCCATTTTTCTCTTGGATCAAGAATCAATTAGCAAATAAAAAGGTAGTCATTTTATCTCCACTTTATTACTTGAGTGTCTTAATCATAACTATGATGTATTTAACGAATGCAACTTACAATCCATTTATTTACTTCCGCTTCTAAAGGAGGGCTAACTATGAAAAATTTCACTAAAGGAATTTACTCATGAACAATTAGAAGATCTATACTTTAAGACCGATCATCATTGGAATATGAAAGGTGCATTTTATGCATACGAGCAAACAATGAAGCACATTGCTAATGAATCTAAAACATTTAAAGGTAATGCTGTTAATCGAGATGATTATAAAATAACTATAGAAAAACCGAATGGACACTTTATCGGTAGTTGGAATAAACAACTGTATAATTTAATAGAAACACCTGAAACAATCCCATATGTACAATTAAAGCAAAACCCAAATATGTGGGATAATTACACTGTATATCTCGGTCCAAAATCAGAAGAATCGATGAAAATGCCGATGAAGGAATTCTTTGCAGTGGACAAAAATAAGCTTTCACCAGACTATAGTTTCGTTTACAAAACAGACTATGCACAGATAAATATTTTAAATCCAGATGCAAAAACCAAACTACATGCTGTCATTATTAAAGATTCTTATGCAGATGCAACTTATCCTTTATTTGCACAAGAGTTTGAACAAACAACATTTATTGATCCACGATTTGCGGCAAGCAAAAATGTAAAACAAGAACTCGAAAAACTAAATGCTGATATCGTGTTATTCCTTTATAATGACACTAGTACAAATAAAAAATGTATCAATTTGAAAATAAAGAATAAAAAAAACGTCTTCTAAATTTAGAAGACGTTTTTTTATAATTATTTTACAATGTGAATTGGCATTCCAAGAGCAACTTCAGCTGCTTCCATTGTGATCTCACCTAATGTTGGGTGAGCGTGGATTGTTTGAGCGATATCTTCTGCTGTCATTCCAGCTTCGATAGCTAAACCAATCTCAGAGATAATATCAGAAGCGCCTGCACCTGCAACTTGAGCACCTACAAGAAGACCATCTTCTTTACGTGTTACAAGTTGTAGGAAACCGTCAGTGCTGTTTAATGATAATGCACGACCGTTAGCAGCGAATGGGAACTTAGATACAGCTACTGTCATTCCTGCTTCTTCAGCTTGTTTCTTAGTGTAACCAACAGATGCTAATTCAGGATCAGTGAAGCATACTGCAGGAATTCCGATATAATCGATTGCTGATGCATGGCCACTAATTGCTTCAACAGCTACTTTACCTTCGTAAGAAGCTTTGTGAGCTAATGGTGGTCCAGGAACGATATCACCGATTGCATAGATGTTTGATACGTTTGTACGACATTGCTCATCGATTTCGATGATGCCGCGGTCAGTCATTTTAACTCCAACTTGCTCAAGACCAATTTCTTGAGTGTTTGGACGACGACCTACAGTTACTAATACGTAATCTGCTTCTACAGTTTGGATTTCACCTTTAACTTCAAAGCTAACTTTTACGCCAGTTTCTGTTTCTTCAACGCCTTTAGCCATAGCTTTTGTATGGATATTTACGTTACCTTTCTTTTGAAGAGCACGTTTAACAACAGAGCTCATAGCTTTTTCGAAACCAGCTAAGATTTCGTCGCCAGCTTCTACTACAGTAACTTCTGTACCGAAGTTAGCATATGCAGTTCCTAATTCCATACCGATGTAACCGCCGCCGATTACAACAAGTTTTTTAGGAATTTCAGGTAAGCTTAAAGCACCTGTAGAGTTGATAACACGTTTAGAGTATTTGAATCCTGGAATTTCGATTGGTGTAGAACCAGTTGCAAGAACAGCATTTTTAAACGTATACGTTTGTGCTGCATCTTCAGTCATTACGCGTAATGTGTTAGCATCTACGAAGTAAGCTTCACCGCGAATGATTTCAACTTTGTTACCTTTAAGAAGGCCTTCAACACCGCCAGTTAATTTCTTAACTACGCCGTTTTTCCATTCTTGAACTTTTGTAAAGTCAACTTTTACGTTCTCTGCAGTGATACCCATGTCATCAGAATGCATTGCATTCTCATAACGATGACCTGCATTGATTAACGCTTTTGAAGGAATACATCCAACGTTTAAGCATACGCCACCAAGGTTAGCTTTTTCGATAATTGCTACCTTTTGACCTAATTGTGCTGCACGAATTGCCGCAACGTATCCACCAGGACCTGCACCAACAACGACTGTATCTAATTCAATTGGGAAATCTCCTACTACCATTGTTATTACGCCTCCATTACTAATAATTGTGGGTCATTCAATAGACGTTTAATTTGGTTTAATGCTTTTTGAGCAGTTGCGCCGTCAATTAAACGATGGTCAAAGCTTAGAGATAATGCTAATACTGGAGCTGCAACGATTTCACCGTTTTTCACAACTGGCTTCTCAGCGATACGGCCGATACCAAGGATTGCTACTTCTGGGTGATTGATAACTGGAGTGAACCATTGTCCACCTGCAGAACCAATGTTTGTGATTGTGCAAGAAGCACCTTTCATTTCAGCCGGAGCTAAACGACCATCACGTGCTTTACCAGCAAGATCATTGATCTCGTTAGAAATAGTGAAGATAGACTTGCGATCTGTATCTTTAACAACTGGTACTAATAGACCTTTGTCTGTATCAGCTGCGATACCGATGTTGAAGTAATGTTTATGAACTACTTCTTGAGAAGCATCATCTAAAGAAGTGTTTAACATTGGGTATTCACGTAATGCAGATGTTAAAGCTTTAACAACGTATGGAAGGTAAGTTAATTTAATACCTTTGTCAGCTGCAACAGCTTTGAACTTCTTACGGTGAGCAACAAGTTCTGTTACATCTACTTCATCCATTAATGTTACGTGAGGAGCTGTATGCTTAGAGTTAACCATTGCTTTAGCAATCGCTTTACGGATACCACTCATTTTCTCACGAGTTTCTGGATATTCACCAGCTGGGATTGGTTGTGCTTTTGGTGCTTCTTCTTTCGCTGCTGCTGGAGTAGCTTCTACTGCTGCTGGAGCCTCAGTTGCTGCTACTGCTTGTCCACCATTTGCAAATGCATCGATGTCAGCTTTTACGATACGGCCGTTCTTACCAGAACCAGCTACTTTATGAATGTCTACGCCGTTCTCACGAGCATATTTACGAACAGATGGCATAGCGATTACGCGCTCATTTACTACTTCTGCAGTTGCTGCTGGAGTAGCTTCCGCTGCTGGAGCTTCTACTGCTGCTTCTTCAGCTTTTGGAGCTGCATCATGATCGTCACCTTTAAATTTAAGGTTTTCGTATCCAGGAGCATCAAATTTAATTAATGTATCTCCTACAATTGCAACTGTTCCTTCTTCTACAAGTACTTCAAGTACTTTACCTTTAACAGGAGAAGGGATTTCTACTACTGCTTTATCATTTTGTACTTCAAGAAGTACATCGTCTTCGTTTACTTCATCGCCTGGTTTAATAAACCATTTTACGATTTCACCTTCGTGGATACCTTCACCGATATCTGGTAGTTTAAATTCAAATGCCACGGAATTCAGCCCCCTGATTCATTTCATTATTATGGAATATGTACAAAAGAAACCAGCATGTGCTGATTTCTTTTGCACATGAAAAGCTAAAAATTAGAAGTTCATTACTTTGTTAACAGCTTCAACAATATCTTTATGGTTTGGTAACCATACGCTCTCAGCTTGAGAGAATGGGAATACTGTATCAGCAGCTGCAACACGTACAACTGGAGCTTCTAAGTTTAAGATTGCACGGTCGTTAATTTCCGCTACAACGTTAGCTGCAATACCAGCTTGTTTTTGTGCTTCTTGAACTACAACTACGCGGCCTGTTTTTTCAACAGAAGCGATGATTGTTTCGATATCTAATGGTTGAACTGTACGTAAGTCAACTACCTCTAAAGAGATACCTTCTTTTTCAAGTTCTTCAGCAGCTTTTAATGCAGCATGAACCATAGCACCGTAAGCGATAACAGATACATCTGTACCTTCACGTTTGATATCAGCTTTACCTAAATCAATTGTGTAATCGCCTTCTGGTACATCTTGACGGAATGAACGGTACAATTTCATATGCTCTAAGTAGATAACTGGATCGTTGTCACGAATCGCAGAGATTAAAAGACCTTTTGCATCGTATGGAGTAGATGGAATAACAACTTTTAGACCAGGTTGTTGAGCCACTAATCCTTCTAAGCTATCAGCATGTAGTTCAGGAGTATGAACACCGCCACCGAATGGAGAACGAATTGTTACTGGAGCAGTCCAACGTCCACCAGAACGGTAACGCATACGAGCTAATTGACCAGAAACTGAATCCATTACTTCATAAATGAAACCGAAGAATTGGATTTCTGGAACTGGACGGAAGCCTTCTAATGCAAGTCCAACTGCAAGTCCACCAATACCAGACTCTGCAAGTGGAGTATCCATTACACGATCTTCACCGAATTCAGCTTGTAAACCTTCAGTAGCACGGAATACACCGCCGTTTACACCAACGTCTTCACCAAACACAAGTACGTTAGGGTCATTTTTCATTTCAACGCGTAAAGCATCAGTGATTGCTTGAATCATTGTCATTTGAGCCATGGCTTACTTCGACTCCTTTTCTTTGTAAATTTCATATTGTTCAGCTAAGTTGTAAGGCATTTTTTCGTACATGATTTCCATTAAATCAGTAACTTTTTGTTTTGGAGCTTGGTCAGCCTTAGCAATTGCTTGTTTGATATCTTCTTTTGCTTCTTCGATTACTTTCTCTTCAACTTCTTGAGACCATAGGCCTTTGTTTTCTAAGAATGCACGGAAGCGTACGATTGGATCTTTTTGTTCCCATTCGTTCTCGATATCTTTTGTACGGTAACGAGTTGGGTCATCACCAGCCATTGTATGTGGACCGTAACGGAATGTTAAAGTCTCGATTAAAGTAGGGCCTTCTCCGTTTACTGCACGCTCACGAGCGAAAGCAGTTGCTGCGTATACAGCTAATGGATCCATACCGTCTACTTGAATTCCGTAAATACCTGCTGCTACTGCTTTTTGTGCTACAGTTTTAGCTGCAGATTGCTTTTCTACTGGAGTAGAGATTGCATAACGGTTGTTTTGTACAACGAAGATTGCTGGAGCTTTGAATGCACCCGCAAAGTTCATACCTTCGTAGAAGTCACCTTGTGAAGCACCACCGTCACCAGTGTAAGTAATTGCAACAGATTTTTTCCCACGTAGTTTCATACCTAACGCAACACCAGCAGTTTGGATGATTTGCGCACCGATAATGATTTGTGGAGCAAGTGCATTTACATTCTCAGGCATTTGGTTACCCATGAAATGTCCACGAGAGAATAAGAATGCTTGGTATAATGGTAAACCGTGCCATACTAATTGTGGCACATCACGATATCCTGGTAAGATGAAATCTTCTGCTTCAAGTGCGAAATGACTTGCTAATTGAGAAGCCTCTTGTCCAGCTGTTGGTGCGTAGAAACCTAAACGTCCTTGACGGTTTAAAGAAATAGAACGTTGATCTAGTACGCGAGTATACACCATACGGCGCATTAATTCTTTTAATTGATCATCAGATAATTCAGGCATAGCCGCTTCATTCACAACTTCGCCTTTTTCATTTAAAATTTGTAATGTCTCAAATTGAGCTGCGATAGCTTTCATTTGCTCATCAACATTAAATAGGGTCTTTTTTGTTTTAGTACCCATTCCGTTCACCTCTTCCTCTCTTGAACCATATTCTGAAACGCTTTCACTATCTATTAGCTAGACTGAAAACGCAACAATGTAAACCAACAAATTTATCTGTCGGTTGAGAATAATTTTGTGTACCTAACAATCTGTACTAATGTTTTTTCAGAAACATATTAATACAATCTTGATCACGTTTTTTAGTTTACAACTATTCTAATTACGATGTCAATTACTTTGGATACGTTTTTTTATAAATAATCTGCAGGTTTCTTCTACACAAACGTGTTTTTATTTTTCACATCTGTATTAGTAAGCATTAACCTACTGTTATATTATTCCCTTTTCAACTTATTTTTTCTCTTAGAATAATATGTAAACGATTTAATTCTCTTTAGTTTTTCTCTCTTCTTAGCAAAAATATACAAACTCTTCTTCCTTTTATAGGTAATTACCCATACATTTCTATCCTTCCCTCCATACATTATAGTAACCGCAGTGTTAGCGGGAAATGATAAAGGAGGTCATCTCATGTACGGATACTCATATTGCTATCCAACTTGTTCAAATCCATCCTACGGTTATGGCGGTTCTTGTGGCGGGTCTGGACGCGGCTTCGCCTTAATCGTTGTGTTGTTTATTCTTTTAATTATCGTTGGTGCTGCTTGCATTCGCTAATGTAAAATGAAACAACTATGGAAAGAAACAGACGGCTTTGCCGTCTTTTCTTTTTATTACATACATAAATATTCTATAGTAAAACACTTTCCAAAGTGCTTCCCTACTTGTCGATGACTTTTTCCACCTCCTTTGGTAGACTAAAGAAGAAAGGAGAGATTACATATGCTTACAATGAAAGATGTAATTCGCGAAGGAGATTCTATTTTGCGAAACGTTGCAGAAGAGGTATCAATGCCGGCGAGCGAAGAAGATACAACTACCCTTAAAGAAATGATTGAATTTGTAATAAATAGCCAAGATCCTGAAATGGCTGAAAAATATAGTTTGCGCCCTGGAATCGGATTAGCGGCTCCACAAATCGGTATTTCGAAGAAAATGATTGCGGTTCATGTAACTGATACGGACGGTACGTTATATAGTCATGCATTATTCAACCCAAAAATCATTAGTCATTCTGTTGAACGTACATATTTACAAAGTGGAGAAGGCTGTCTATCAGTAGACCGCGAAGTACCTGGTTATGTCCCTCGTTACACAAGAATTACAGTGAAAGCAACATCTATCAACGGCGAAGAAGTAAAATTACGTTTAAAAGGTTTACCAGCAATCGTATTTCAGCATGAGATTGACCATTTAAATGGTGTTATGTTCTATGATCACATTAATAAAGAAAATCCATTTGCTGCTCCTGACGATTCAAAACCTTTAGAGCGATAATAAAAAAAGGCGGAAGTTAATCTTCCGCCTTTTTTTATATGAAATGGGTTCCATATTCACTTATAGCAATCCAGCCCATTTTAATCCATGATATATGCCGTCTTCACTAACATCCTTTGTCACGTGATTTGCAAGTTTTTTCAAGTCTTCATGACCATTACCCATCACAATACCTGTCCCAACTGCTTCGATCATTTCTAAATCATTTAAACCATCTCCAAATGCATACACTTGTTCACGGTTAAATCCTAATTTTTCAATGAATTTCTCAATTCCTTTTGCCTTCGAACCACCATTCGGAATAATATCCATTGAATATGCATGCCAGCGAATAAAATGAAAGTCTGGATAATGATTAATAAACTTTTCTTCTTCATTCACTTCACAGAAAAGAAGTGTTTGATAAATATTACGTTTCTCATAGAAATCAGGTTCATATGCCGGATGCTCAAAATTTAAGCTTCCAAAACCTTCCTTCACATAATCATGATATTCCACCGATGCTCTCATTTCTTGATGATCAAGATATACAAGTGGATATCCTTCTTGTTTTGCAAACTGAGTAAACTTATGTAAGGCAGCTGGATGTAACGGGTTATTAAATATTACCTCATCTTCAAATACAACGTACTGTCCATTAAAGCTAACATAATTATGTATATTGAGTTCCTCACGAATATCTTCAAACATAAATGGCGCACGTCCTGTCGCAATTGCTACATGCACACCTTTCTCTTGTAAATGTCTTACTGCATCTCGTGTAGATTGCGGAATCTTCTTATCATGATCTAATAATGTTCCATCAATATCAAAAAAGACAATTTTATCATTCATTTGTCAAAATCCTTTCTGTTACTCTATATTCCTATTTTGATTATCGCTTTTCAAATTCTAAAAAAAAGTATAACATATTAAACATCTGTGAAGAAAGCGTTCACTTTCTGACCTTATTTATGAAACCTGCATATATATATTAGTAAAAAATGTGGATACTTGTTCGTATGAATTTTCTTTTCTATTCTTTCTCATACTATACCTATAACTAACGGCTACTAATCGTTACTATAGAATAACTTTCCCTGTATGAGAAAGGACAAGATTCAACATTCACTTTTGTCTTCTTTCTTATATCAGAGACGGAGTTTTCACTAGTAATATGCATGTTTTAAATAAGGAAAGGAAGGAGTAATCATGCTGAAGAAGCTGAAGAAAAAGCTCAAGCGTTATTTAAAAGATCTAGTCCGTAAAAAGACAATCGCTTAAATTGTGCCCATTTCGGGCTTTTTCTTCATTCTCATTCGAAAAAACATGAAAATCGTGACTGTTTGCTTTATAATAAGTAACAGATAATGCAAAACATAGACAAGGAGAGGTTTTCCAAATGATTTTTAAAGTATTTTATCAAGTAAAATTGACTGAGGTTCCAGTACGTGAAAATACAAAAGTTTTATATTTAGAGGCTACGTCTGAAAAGGATGTTCGTAAGAAATTAAATAAGTTCGCATATAATATCGAGTTCGTTCAGTCTGTTACTGGTGCTCATCTTGAATATGAAAAAGAAAACGCTGATTTAATATTAGCGGAAATCGTATAGTCATATGAAATTTCTAAAGAATGATCAAGCTGCCGTTTTTGCTTTAGGTGGACTTGGTGAAATCGGTAAAAATACATATGCTGTTCAATTTCAAGATGAAATTATTATTATTGATGCTGGAATTAAATTTCCAGAAGACGAACTCCTCGGAATCGATTATGTAATACCAGATTACACTTATTTTGTGCGAAACGAAGATAAAATTAAAGGATTATTCATTACACATGGTCACGAAGATCATATCGGTGGAATTCCTTACTTATTACGTCAAGTAAACATCCCGATTTATGGCGGAAAATTAGCAATTGCACTAATCAAAAACAAATTAGAAGAGCACGGATTACTTCGTAAAGCAAAACTTTATGAAATTCAAGAAGATGATGTTATTAAATTTAAAAAGACATCTGTTTCCTTCTTCCGTACAACTCACAGTATCCCAGATTCATACGGAGTTGTTGTGAAAACACCTCAAGGACAAGTTGTTCATACTGGCGATTTCAAATTTGATTTCACACCAGTCGGTGAACCAGCGGACTTAACAAAAATGGCTGAAATCGGAAAAGACGGCGTACTTTGTCTCTTATCTGACAGTACAAACAGTGAAGTTCCAAACTTTACAATGTCTGAGCGCCGTGTTGGTGATAGTATTCAAGATATTTTCCGCAAAGTAGAAGGTCGTATTATCTTTGCAACCTTTGCATCAAATATCCATCGTCTACAACAAGTTGTTGAAGCGGCTGTTGAAAACAATCGTAAAGTGGCTGTGTTCGGTCGCAGTATGGAAGCGGCGATTGAAATCGGACAAAACCTTGGTTATATTCGCTGTCCGAAGGATACATTCATAGATACAGCTCAACTAAACCGCCTACCGGCTAATAAAGTTGTTATTTTATGTACAGGTAGTCAAGGTGAGCCAATGGCAGCACTTTCACGTATTGCTAATGGTACTCATCGTCAAATTCAAATCATTCCTGGCGACACAGTTGTTTTCTCTTCTTCACCAATCCCTGGTAATACAATTAGTGTAAGCCGTACAATTAACATGTTGTATCGTGCTGGTGCTGATGTAATCCACGGAAAACTGTCAAACATTCATACGAGTGGACACGGTGGACAAGAAGAACAAAAACTAATGCTTCGTCTAATTAAACCGAAGTATTTCATGCCAATTCATGGTGAATACCGCATGCAACGTATGCATATGAAGTTAGCAAACGATTGTGGTATTCCAGAAGAAAACTGTTTCATCATGGATAATGGAGATGTTCTTGCTCTTCGTTCTGATGAAGCAAGCGTAGCTGGTAAAATACCATCTGGATCTGTCTATATTGACGGAAATGGTATTGGAGATATCGGTAATATCGTGTTACGCGATCGTCGTATTCTTTCTGAAGAAGGACTTGTTATTGTAGTTGTAAGCATTGATATGAAAGAGTTTAAAGTTGCAGCAGGACCTGATATTATCTCACGTGGTTTTGTGTATATGCGCGAAAGTAGTGATTTAATTAATGATGCTCAAACATTAATTACAACTCATTTAGAAAAAGTAATGGAGCGTAAAACAACACAATGGTCTGAAATTAAAAATGAAATTACAGATACATTAGCACCATTCCTATATGAGAAAACGAAACGTCGCCCAATGATTTTACCAATCATTATGGAAATATAAGAAAAAGGACAATACCTTCATGGTATTGTCCTTTTCTCTTATCTTAAAAAGTGTTTAAAACGATCTACTTCATCGTCATGACCAATTACAATTAATATATCTCCCGCTTGAATATTTTCCGTAGCTCGAGGAGATACAATAACTTCTTTACCACGTTTAATCGCTACAATATTCAATCCAAACTTCGCACGAATATCTAATTCGATTAAAGAATGACCATCAATTTTTTTATTTGCAATAATCTCTACAATACTATGCTCATCTGAAAGCTCAAGATAGTCTAATACATTACTTGATGCAATATTATTAGCAATCCTTTTTCCCATATCACGCTCGGGGTGCACAATGTGATCTGCCCCTATTTTACTTAACACTTTTTCATGGTAATCATTTTGAGCTTTTACAGTAATATTTTTTACACCTAACTCTTTTAAAATTAATGTTGTTAAAATACTTGAATTTAAATTGTCTCCAATAGCAACGACTACATGATCAAAATTACGAATACCAAGACTTTTTAATACCATCTCATCTGTTGAATCTGCAATTACAGCATGTGAAGCTATATTTGCAAACTCATTAATTTTATCTTCATCTGAATCAATTGCCATTACTTCCATACCTAATTGAGCGAGTTCTCGGCAAATGCTTCCACCAAAACGTCCAAGGCCAATGACAGCAAATTCTTTCTCTTTTTCACCCACAGGAATTCCTCCAATAACATCGAATACTATGTATTTTTATTGTAACATACTTTAGATTTGCTACAAAAACCTGTATATCATTCTTATTTTTGTTTTTGCATATAAAAATACTGTTGTAAATAAAATGCGATACTGAAAATTAACATACCAAATACAAATATATTTCCAAATGAACTAAATGTTTCAAAAACGAATAATAACGTTTCTTGTCCGAAGAAAGCAAATAATAGTTGTGTAAATGCGAATAGCAATGCCAATATATAATGATGTTGATGGAATAAATAATGTGTTGCACCTAAAAAAGCGATAAACGAAATAATGAAAATCCACCAATTTTCTAAAAACAGTTGCCAATTAGTAAATTGATATCCATTTACTAATATCGCAATAATTCCTATAACAGCCATCGTTGGCACACTCCAAAATAATGCTCGCCCTCTAAAGAAGCGTGTTCCTTTAACATCACCTTTTTCATGTGCAATGTATGTGAGTACTACCGTACTTATGTACAAAACTGAAAGAATTGTTAAAACGATAATAAGCCAAAAATGTAATTGATAATACTCATGCTCTAT
Organism: Bacillus sp. MMSF_3353; assembly: GCF_030733445.1. NCBI lineage: Bacteria > Bacillati > Bacillota > Bacilli > Caryophanales > Bacillaceae > Bacillus > Bacillus sp. MMSF_3353. Next base: position 646,915 of record NZ_JASHJA010000001.1, on the reverse strand, counting down.
GTTTGTCACGATAGCCGCTAACATACACGGGATTAACATTCCAGTCCAACCATCTACTTTTCTTTCATTCCAAAACACTGTGTTACCAATCCGTATCCCTAACAACATAAAAATAATGATACCTAGTACAAATAATGTCGTTTTATTCCCTACTAAACTCGTCGAGAAAGCAATTAATCCAATAAATAAAAAGAGCACAAACCCATTCATAATTTCTAATACAGGTGATAAATATCTTTTCACCCATTTATATGTTTCGTCATATTCGTGATTATCTACTAAACGGTAGGCATAAAAACTTATCCCAAAATACACCGCCGCAATAATAACATACGCATATAAGACGAAACACAACATTGCACTGCTAATTTGCACGTAATTCCCCACCCTTTTTTCTATGTTTCACCTTGATTTTACACACTTTCTACACGAAATGTAAACATATATAAGCTAGTTAACTAATCATCTTCTCAATAAGCGATAATGAATAATGAGCAGCGGCTCAAAACCGCTGCTCATTACTTTATCCATTTGTATGCCCATGTGTATCCAAAACAAATATGAAAGATGTTTTCGTCTTGGAACTAACAAGTACCCACTGTAAGTTTTTTCAAAGTTGGCGAGCGAGTTTACTTTCTAGTTCCTTTCCACTTTACATATTGATCTAAAAATGCGATAGCTTTCTCAATAACCTCTTCATCTGGTTTTAATTTTGCATGATGTAAACCATATTCTGAATTTACCCCAAGCCAAAACATAAATCCAGGAATCTCTTGAAGCATATAACCAAAATCTTCCCCTGTCATTGCCTCAGTACATGTAATTACATTCATATCAGTTTGTTCACTTACAAACTGCATAAACTCTCTCGTTAATACTTCATGGTTATATACTTGATGATACATCGCTCCATAGTCAATAACAGCTTCACATTGGAAGGAAGCTTCTATACCTGCAACAATTGCCTCAATCCTACTTTTAACACGCCTCATTGATTCCACTGATAAAGTTCGAATCGTTCCTTCTAACCGAGACTTTTCTGCTATGATATTTTGAACTGTACCACCTGTTATTTTTCCGATTGTAATCACTGCACTATCAAGAGGATTCACATTACGACTAATAACGGATTGAAGTTGTGTAACAAGGTGACTTGCCGCTACAATCATATCATTTGCAGTATGCGGGTAGGCTGCATGTCCACCTTTCCCTTTCAAATCAACATATAACTCTGATGTATTTGCAAATAATAGCCCCTCTTTTGTGGCAATTGTTCCTACAGCGTATTCAGGTGCAATATGAAGACCAAGAATTATATTCGGCTTCCATTCTTTTAACTCTTCACTCTCTAACATAGGAAGAGCCCCTCCTGGCCCTTCTTCAGCTGGTTGGAATAGAAACACAAGGTCATCATCTATTCTTTCTGTTACAGCTGCTGTTAGAAGGCCTAAACCGATTGTTGTATGCAAATCGTGTCCACATGCATGCATCATTCCTTCATGAATAGAAGCAAACTCATATCCAGTTTCTTCGGTAATTGGTAAACCGTCTATATCTGCGCGATAACCGATAATTTTTTCTGGATTTTTTCCATTTACTTTAACAATGACACCCGTTTTCCATACTTTCACTTCCACATATTCATTCGAAAGCGTTCCTATGTAATCTAAAATATACTGTTGTGTTTTCCACTCTTTAAATCCAATTTCCGGTATTTTGTGTAAGTCTCTACGAATTTGAACGAATTTGCTTACTGCCATTTTTGCACCTCTATCTATAAAAAGCGCAAGAGCCTGTTATGCTCTTACGCTTTTTTTGTGTTTATTTCTCTGGGTTTAATTGACGAAGCTCTTGTTTAATTTCAGTTTTTGCTTTTGTCTTCTCATCAATCTCTTTAATTACACGTGCTGGAGTACCGGCAACAACTGTATATGGAGGTACATCTTCTGTTACAACAGCTCCTGCTGCTACAACTGCACCCTTACCTACTGTAACTCCCTCTAACACAACTACGTTTGCACCAATTACAACATCATCTTCAACGATAACTGGTTTTGCTGAAGGCGGCTCAATAACACCTGCAAGTACTGCACCTGCACCTACGTGACAGTTCTTACCAACAGTTGCACGTCCACCAAGTACCGCGTTCATGTCAATCATAGTACCTTCACCAATTACAGCACCGATATTAATTGTTGCATTCATCATAATAACAGCGTTGTCGCCGATTTCAACGTGATCACGAATAATCGCGCCTGGCTCAATACGAGCTTTAATACCTTTTAAATCAAGCATTGGAATTGCAGAATTACGACGGTCATTTTCAACAACGTAATCAACGATGTGCTTGCTATTTTCATCAAGAATTGTCTTAATTTCAGACCATTCTCCAAATAATACACCAGACTTTTTATTTACAAATGCTTGTACCGTTTCAGGGAATGTTACTTCTTTTAAATCCCCTTTTATGTATACCTTTACAGGAGTTTTCTTTTCACTTTTTTGAATAAACGAAATAATTTCGTTAGCGTCCATCATTTTCATTCTTGTTGCCTCCTAAATCCATTTATAATGTTACTCTACCAAACGATAGAGCGAGTAGCAAGATAATAATCCTATTTTTCCATTTGAATTTCTTCTATAATTTCTAAAAATGCCCTTACTTGCTTCAATTGTCTGGCCGATTCACTCGTCAATAACCATGTTTCTCTCGTTAATTGAACAGGTGTTTTATACATATTTTCCTGTACTTCTTTTAAAACAGTAGAAGGTAAAAGAGCATAACCTATACCATTTAAAACGAGTTGCTTGCAAGTCTCAATTTGATCAACCACAATTGTTCTCTTAGGTGGATTAGAAAATAAACCATACCACCAATTTTGTATTTGTCCATAATAAGTCGAATCACTTTTAAATTGAATAAATGGTCTATTTGTTTCTTTTAACATCGTAATATCTTTTATTTCTTTATCCACTAAATAAAGTTCATCTTCAAATAATTGTTGCTTCTGACCTTTATATTCTTGTGTTCCTCTCAATATAGCAACATGAACGTCCCCTTCATAAAATTGCTTTTGTACTTCACTACTCCAGCCAGTAAACAGCGATATTTTCACAGAAGGGTATTTATGTACAAACTTCTTCAAAACAGGAGGAAGCCAATATTGACCAATAACTGATGCAACAGCTATTTTTAACGTTCCGTGAGTTTCTGTTCTAAAAACAGCTAGCTCACTTTTAATATCCTCTTCCTTTTGCAGCATTTCTTTTGCATAATTTGCGACTTTTTCCCCTTCAGGTGTAATTGTCAATCCTTTTTGTGAGCGAATAAAAAACTTCATTCCCCATTGTTTCTCCATAGATTGTAATCGTTGACTAAGCGCAGGTTGTGAAACAAATAAACGTTCCGCCGCTTTTCTCATATTTGATTCCTGAGCTAACACAACCATCATTTGAAAATCATCAATTTGCAACTTTCTCCCTCTTTCCTTAGCTTCCATACACCTTATCTCAATAAGCTTTTCATCCTTAATTTAACTATATACTCTTATATTTTTTATCTTTTTAAATATAATACATACACAACTGATATGCACGAAAAAAAAGTGACTTCTCCGCTTCTATGAAGTCACTTTTCTCACATTATCGATTATGTTGCCTTACTTTTTTATTCAACAATTTTAAAATAGCCCGACGTGTTAAAATCCCCTCAAAATACCCATCTTCATTGACAGCGCAAATAAAAGGATGATCAATTGTCATTTCTAAAGCTTTTGCAAACGAATCTTCTAACTTAAGAACCGGAATGTCTTCCTTCATCACCTGTTCTACTTTCATTTCGTCAAGTCTTTCAAACTCAATACGTTCTAACCCTAACATACCATCTAAAATCATAGCAGTACTAATTAACCCATGCAATTTATACATCGGGTCCAAAACAGGTATCGCCGAATATCCAGATTTCACAAGAACGAGTAAAGCATGCTCTAAACCATTCCCCATTTGGACATGTGCTACTTTTTCTGATGAAATCATTAAATCTTTCACAAAAATTTGTTGAAACTCGTCTTTCGGAATACTAATCATATTACATCCCCCATTTTCCTACTTTTAATCACCGAATCTATTCATATTTTATGACAGCGTTTTCATATTATTATTTTGTCCTTACTTTATTTCAATAAAAACAAAATTACACAGCTATTTTAGCATACAACACAAAAAAAAGACTACCATCCCGGTAGCGCTTAATACCCCTTATTTTTTAATCTGTAAAATAACCTTGTGATTTTTTTATATTGTGTCACATCTGTCTGTTTTAAACCATTCTCAATATCTGTAATTTCCACAGCTAAAATTTCACTCGCATAATTTTGCTGAAATAGAATATCTAGTAACAAACTCTCTTCTTCTTCTGTTAAAACAAATTCCCTTTTCATATACCCCTCTCCTTATACTCGCATCGTTACTCTTATTATATATAATTTCCAACCTATTTAATAGATGTAATATTCAGTTTTTAGCAAAGGATATATAAAAATTGTTTTTTATTTCGTATATCGATTTGCATAACTAAACGCCGCATAAGCATCTGGCTTAATTTTTGCAGTTAATCCCATCGCTTGAATTTTCGCTGTCATATCTAGAATAAATTCTTTTGTTAAACCATCATTTCCGATATCCAAGTGAATTTCCATTATAAATCCAGCTCCCTCTTGAGCATATGGATGCAATAAATCCCATATTGTTTGTATATGATTTGGAGTAAATAGGCATGCGATCTCTTGGCTAAACTGCGTTTCTAAATATATTTTCTCACGTAAATTTGCTGGCTTATCTTTCACTGATTTATGGTGTAAACACCCCCAGGCACCTTTTCCAACGCGATGAATATGAATTGCCGTAATAAACCTCGTATCCTTTTGATGTGCTTGTGAGTCTGTCCCAATGGATAAGCGATATAAATTTCGTGGATCCTTTTCAATGAAACTACAAATACGGCTAAAGACCATATCAAAATTTAAATGTCTCTCTGAAACATTATAAAATGTATGTTCACCGGCCACATAGTCACGTCCTTTCAATTAGACAGACTTTTCGTATTCTCATTGTATGGGACAAAAATAAAAATTATAACTTCCTATCCTTTATTCGTTTCAATATTTCGAATTACATAATGGCAAACTTGGCACGTATAAATTACATTTTGATTCGATTGAGCTGTTAATACATGAATAATCTCAGCAGAATTGTGACATTTAGGACAAAGCACAACTGGTAAACGTTCCATACAACACACCTCCTCGTTATTTTTATCTCGCTTTTGCTATCTGTAAACAACCAATTGGTGATGACTAATATTCAGTATAGGACGAAGAAGCCCCACTGATTACAATTTCACTTTATTACCATTGTAGGAAAAATGAAAACTCCCTATACATATATGCTAAAAAGTAATAGAACTAAAAAAGGTGTTGCCATATGGCAACACCTTTTTTATATGTATCAAGAAATGATATCGTAAATCTCAATTGCAACCATATCGATATTATCGAATTGATACACTTGAGGTTTTTCACCTTGTTGATACACTTCTAACTCATACATTTCACTTTTATCGAAAAATTTCACGCTACATTTGCGCTCACCGTTCACTTCAAAATAGCGTTGTGCTACTTCACCGCTTTCAGCTTGTTCTTGTAGACTAACAAGTCGAGTTAAAATTCCTTGGAGTAGAGACATGAAATCTCTCCTTTCTCTGATCTTCCTACCAATAGGTTTTACAGCTATACTCATTCTATCCGTCATAACAGAAAAAATGTTCCACAGTCTAGGATAAAGGTTATTGGCCAGAAACTCAACTAAAAATTTGTCGAAATGCGAAGGAAAAAACAGAAAGAATATCTTTTCCCTTCTTTATTGCGATTTTTATACTGGAAGAATATAATAAAAAACAGAAAAAAGGAGGAATTACAATGAGAAAAATTGAGGTTTACACACAACCTGATTGTCCGCCATGTGTCATTGTGAAAGAATTTTTAAAGCATAATAACGTTGTATATGAAGAATTTGACGTAAAAAAAGACGCTGCTGCACGCAATCGTCTTTTATACGACTATGATTCGTATTCAACTCCAACAGTTGTAATTGATGGAGAAGTTGTTGCTGGTTTTCAAATTGAAAAATTACAACAGCTACTCAATATTGAATAAGAATAGGTAAAGACCTATTCTTATTTTTATCCCACTATTTGTGGGCAGTAATAGCCCGATTGGTGCGAGCTATTAATCAGTGAGAGATAAACATCCCCCACCAATTACAGTTTCACTTTATAATTGTTGTAATCGTTTTATTTCAGTTAAAAGTTCTTGGCTTTCATGATATCCGGCCAATTTCCATTTCCCTTGATCTCTTTGCAATGTTACAATTTGATATTGTCCACTTTTCGCCCGCTCATATACATATAAAATTTTATGCTCTTCATCATATGACATTTTCGTTTCTGAATGAAAAGAAAACGGCGCTTCTTTTGCTGGAAGTAAATATTCACCACTTTGTTTATCACTTCTACTATTTTCATCTGTAAATACTTGAAGGAAATTCTCTGTAAAATATGGTGATAACGTTTCTATCATCTTATTCATCGGCAAATGCTTCCCACGAATTGAAAATTGGGTTTCATAGCCCTTTTGTATCGTTGTAAACACTTCTTCCCGATCGACTTTCACTTCCTCTTTTCCTAAAACAGTTGTGACACTATAACCAACTAGAAAGGCAACGCATACAAATAGAACTAACCATATTCCATATTTCCTCATTTTTTCACCTTCCTTTTAAGAAAACTTGTCTTTGTAGTATTCATTGTAACAATGATTATGCAAAGACAGGGGTGGTTTCGTTCGTAAAATCTTTACAACGATAGACAGCATTTTCATCACCATTTTCACTATTACCAATTTATGATAAAAACAAACAAAAAATGCACGAATCTCTTCGTGCATTAAAATAAAACATCTTCTTCATATAAATATTCATACGATAAATCTATAAATAAAAAGTTTTCATCATCAATTGGGAAGGAAAATGTTCGTACCATCTCACCGGTTTCAATATCAGCATATAAATCTGAAAGTCTTGCCTTATTCTCAAAACGCATTTTCATAATATTTTCTAGAAAATACGGACGCCAACTCCAGTTCTTCATATAATACTCAGGCATCACAATCCATTCCCCATCTTTTTTTATAACGTTTCCTGATTGTTGGAAACCATCTTCGTTACAAATAAATATGCGGAAACTACACTGTGATACACTTTGGCTAAATTGTAATAACCAATCATTTATATCTTCATTCTTTTTCTGTTTGGCTAGAACATCACCAATTCGATCACGTAACATTTCTGTTAAATTATAAATTTTTTGTAATTTCTTCTTCTCATGTTGAATAAATTGATGACACTCATTACCAAGTCGTTCTTTCAAAACATTCGTTTCAATAAAATCAGGTAAGCACTCTTTCAAATAATTCCCTTGATAATATCTACCACCGTTTTTCCAAGCATATTGTAGTTGATAAAAAGCATCTATTTCTTCATATAACAATGTTGCACCAATTCTTCTAGCAAGTAATGATAAAGAATATAAAATATCTTGATAAGATTGTAAAAGTGCAGTTTGCCTTAAGTTTGTTAAATCTACTTTTAAAATATCCGGTGCTAACACGCTAATACGTTCTAAATTACTTGTACCCGTTCCGACTTTATTAATCGAAATTTGAATACCATATGTACGATAATACATAAGCAAATGATTAAATTGCTCTATATCTTCTTTACATTCATGTTCTGTAATTTCTAAAACAATGTGTTTCAAATTTAAACCTTGCTCTTCATACATCAATAAAAGTTGAAGTAAACTTTCATCATCATCGTTCATTAATACGTTAGCATTCCGATGTATGAATAATAATAGTTTTTGATCACTTTCTAAATAACGATTTAAAGCTTTTTCTACTATAATGTTATCCGCTTCCAGTTGAAACTCACTCGGAATAGAATCATCATGAAAGAAAGAAGCTAAACTTTGTATGCCCTCTTCTGTTTGAATACGTCCTACTACCTCATATCCAATTACAGTATGCTCATCAGCACTAAAAATAGCTTGATAATAAGGAAGGACTTTATCCAAGTTACTCATTACATCTAATGCATCTATCAATGTACTTCCCTCCCTTTACTTTTCAAAAATTATAACATGATATTTACGGAAAAATAATAAAAAATCCCTTCAGTTTTCCTGAAGGGATTAGAGGGGTAAAATGCTAAGGGGAATTAGCAATTCTACTATGAAGAAAAAAGAGGTCTTAAATATAACGTATATATGACCTCTTGTAAACACTTTTCTTTCACATGTCACAATTCCGTCACATTTAACCGTGAGAATATGAATCAAACATTCATTTTCTTATCCCTTTTAAAATGGATATTGATGTAAATGTTGTCCTCCATCCATTGTCATGCAAGTTCCATTTATGTACGCAGCTTCATCTGAACATAAATAATAAGCTAGACCTGCAATTTCTTCTGGCGTGCCCAGTCTTCCAAGCGGAACACTTTGTATCGTACGCTTAGCCATTTCTTCTGAAATCCATAATTTATCAGCACCGCCCGTACGTTCAATTGGTCCTGGCGCGATAGCATTAACTCGTATTCCATATTTACGGCCCCACTCAACAGCGAGTGTCTTCGTCATTGCTAATACTCCAGCCTTCGCAGCAGCCGAATGAATAACTCCCGGACCTGCATCCCATGCATATGTTGCTACCATGTTAATGATATTCCCTTTTATGCCTTTTTCAATCCAATATTTTCCGACAGCATGGCTGCAGTAAAATGTACCGTTTAATACAATATTAATGACTGAATTCCAGCCATTCACGGATAAATCTTCTGCTGGACAAATAAAGTTTCCAGCTGCATTGTTTATTAAAACATCAATTCGACCAAACTTCTCATCAATCTCTTCAATCATTTTCTGAATGTCATCAGTATTTCTTACATCCATTTGTACGGGTAATACTTGCCCCGGAAATTGTTCAATTTCCAACTTTGTTTCCTCTAGTTTTTCCTTTGTACGTCCTGTAATAACAACTCGTGCCCCTTCTTTTGCAAAACGGGTCGCCATTCCTTTTCCCATTCCGCTCGATCCACCTGTTATAATAACTACCTTTTCTTTCACATACATCCCCTCCCAAAAATGAATACACATTCATTTTATCATTTTATTTAATAGAAATCTTTATATTTTTAAACTTTTCTGATATTTTAACGTAAAGAGGTTTCTTTTTATTCGTTTTTTTCGTAATCTATACTACTTTTTTATTATTTAAAATATATTTTAAATAAACTGAAAGGAGATTTGAGTAACCTATAAATGTAACGAAAACATGTGATATAAGTTAAATAGGTATACTCATATTTTTATGAAGAAAATTACAAGAAGAGATTTTTTTAAAGCTGGAATGCGCACTTGTCTATATTCATTTATAACCACTAGCATCGGATACTATTACGCTAAATATATTGAGCCTCATTTACTCTCTTTTACAGAGCATACACTTAAATCACAACTCATACCCAAAAGTTTTCATGGTATGAAGATTCTTCAATTTAGCGATTTACATCTCGGATACTATTTCTCTCTCCAACATTTATCTCAAATCGTTTCTAAAATTAATGCTGTAAAACCTGACATTGTTCTTTTCACTGGTGATCTCATTGATAATTATCAAACATATACTGACACTCCTTTCGTTCCATCTATTTTAAAAAATATACAAGCACCCTTCGGTAAATTTTCTATTTATGGTAACCATGATCACGGCGGATATGGAACGGAATACTACGAGCACATCATGCGTGAATCTGGATTTGAACTACTACTAAATAGCGAAAAGAGAATTCGTCTACTGGATAATAGTGAAATTTCAATTTTCGGTCTTGATGATATACTACTAGGCAAACCCAAAATAGAGAAAACACTACAGCACGCGAGGCAAAACACTTATAACATTGTTCTTGTTCACGAGCCAGATATTGCACCACAAATCGCTAAATATCCAGTTAACTTACAACTTTCTGGTCATAGCCATGGCGGACAAGTACAAATTCCCTTTTTAGGTGCTATTATTACCCCATCACTTGCTAAAAACTATGTTGAAGGTTTCTATACGATTCAAGATTTAGCTCTCTATGTCAATCGAGGTCTTGGCAGAACACGCGTCCCATTCCGATTTATGGCAAAACCTGAAATTACAATTTTTACGCTCCAACATTCGTAATAATTCGCCTATTTTCTTACATATCCTTTCTTGTACGCGCTCATCCACGTTTCATTTACCATATGATAAAAATGAGTCCAATAAAGGAGGTTTGTTCATGTATCCATATTATCAACCAATCCCAGTCCGTTCAGCACCTATTGGTCCAGTAGGCGACTCACGCTTCTTTCCGTTTTTTGGTGTTCCATTTCTAGCTGGGATTGCTGGTGGACTGCTCGGTGGAGCATTAGCTTTCGGTCCTAGACCGTATTACCCACCATATCCACCACCTTTCCCACCGCCAACACCTTATCCTTGTTATGGCGGACCTTGTCAACAACCATTCTATTATTAATGTACTCCAACAATTCTACCAATGTTATTCCCTCTCTTAACTGATCCATTAACATGCTTACAATAAAAACTATTCTCTCTACGCATCCTTCTATTTAGAGAATGTATAATAAGTAGAGAACAAAGTAAAAAAACCTCTTAAAAAAAGAGGTTTTTTTACTTTGTTCTCATTATTCAGCATCCGTGTTTTGATACGCCATCTTAAACAACTTCACTTGGCTATCAATTTCTTCTGTACTACTATTAATAACATAGTAGTACTCACCAGATTTATTCTGTTCACGTGTTTTCACATTATCAGCTAATATAAGTTGTAAAATCGCCTTAATTCTCGCCTTCATTTCAATATCTAATATCGGGAAAGATATTTCTACTCTCTTCTCCATATTCCGCGTCATCCAGTCAGCTGAAGATAAGTATATTTTCTCTTCTCCATTATGATGGAAATAATAAATTCGGCTATGTTCTAAATATCTCCCGACAACACTAACTACCCGAATATTTTCACTTACATTTGGAATACCAGGCCTTAAACAACAAGTTCCTCGAACGATGAGCTCTACCTTTACTCCAGCTTGTGATGCTTCATACATTTTTTTGATTAATGGTTTATCTGTTAATGAATTCATCTTAGCGATAATATATCCATTTCCATATTGCCTATGATAACGGATTTCTTCATCTATTAAATCCATAAATTGCTCTCTTATATCAAATGGTGCAACCGATAAATGATGAAAATGTGGCTTGGTTGTATAACCACTCAAATAATTAAAGAAATTTGTTGCATCGACCCCAAAGTCTTTTCGTGATGTAATATACCCAAAATCAGTATATAACTTTGCTGTTGCGTCATTATAATTTCCAGTCCCGAGATGTACGAACCTTTCGATTTTTCCGTTTTTTCTTCTTACAACTAGCGTAATTTTACTATGTGTTTTCAAATGACTTACACCGTAAATAACGTGACAGCCTGCCTTTTCTAATTCTTTAGCCCAATGCACATTATTTTCTTCATCAAATCTTGCCTTCAATTCAACTAATACCGTAACTTGCTTCCCTTTTTCAGCTGCTACCTTTAGCGCCTGAATAATCGGTGAATCCCCACTTACTCGATATAATGTTTGTTTGATTGCAAGTACATTCGGATCGTCTGCCGCATCACGGACAAAATCAACTACTGGCTGAAATGATTCAAAAGGATGATGTAATAAAATATCATGCTCAATTGCTTTTTCGAATACATCTTCCGCATCCCCCAAGTCTTGAGGCCGTTGCGGAATAAGAGCCGGATATACTAGATGTTCATATAAAGGAGCTAGTTTTTTATATAAAGAAAATAGACATGTTAAATCTAATGGTCCATCCATTATATACACATCTTCATCTTTTACTTCCAACACCTCATATAATAATGCTAATACTCTTTCATCAATATGCTCTTTGCCAACTTCTAAACGTACAGCAGCTCCCCACTTACGCTTTTTTAATTCTTTTTCAATTACCTTTAATAAATCCCTCGCACCTTCTTCATGAATCGTTAAATCCGCATTGCGTGTAATACGGAAACGAGTAACAGACGATACTTTATATCCTGTAAATAATTTATGAGTAAAACCACTAATTACATCTTCTAATAAAATAAATTTATGCTTTTGCCCCTCACTCGGTAAAAATATGAAACGTTCAAGTAATGAAGGAACTTGTACAATTCCTAACTTCGTGCGGTTTTCTTCCTCCACTTGTTTCTCATCATATAAAAGAGTAGCTAAATTCAAACTTTTATTTAATAACATCGGAAATGGACGATATGCATCAATAGCTACAGGTGTTAAGACTGGAAAAATCTGCTCATCAAAATACTCTTCTATAAATTCCCTCTGTTCTTTCGTCAAATCGTGGAATGTTAAACGTTCAATCCCCTCTAACTCCAGCGCTGGCAACACATAATTTTTAAACGTATCATATTGTACAGTCATTAATTCATGGGCCTTTATCGCAATTTTATTTAATTGCTTTTTTGGTGTTAAGCCAGCCTTATTTTCTGGTTGGTTAAACCCAGCACTCACTTGATCCTTCAATCCTGCTACGCGTACCATAAAGAATTCATCTAAATTGGAACCGAAAATGCTAATAAACTTTAACCTTTCCAAGAGCGGATTTGTTTCATCCTGCGCTTCTTGTAGTACACGTTCATTAAATGCTAACCAACTTAATTCTCGATTATTGTAATAAGCTGTATCATTTAAATTCACTATATTCCCCATCAACATTTCCATCCTCTTCACACTTCCCCTGAAACTTTTTTACTATAATTTAGTTACTTTTATTTTAGCAAATTACAATATTCCAAGGTGTTAATTTTTTGTAAAGACATCCGTACAACTTAACGTTTTGATTCGAAGGATAAATTAATAGTCGTTTTCAACACTCTTTCCAGCTGCTTTTTTTGTTTTTCAGCTTGCACTTTTTCCGCTAATGCCGATTGCTCACATACAATTTTAAATGTTAATCCTTCTTTACTTTCTGTTATAGATATCGATTCAACAAGCGATCTTTGTCTTATATTCAGAGCTGCTGAAAACTGTAAAACAGCCCCTAATAGGCGGATTTTTTTTTGTTCATTTTTATCAAACCATCCTTCAAATGGGGACAAATGTTGTTTGAATAACATTTTTGATTTATAAGACGCAATAAGCGCTAATCTAACTCGCTCTTTATGCATCATCCCATCAATTGTTTTATTCGCTAATAAATAAAACGTATGTAAGCGGCTCGCTTCTTCGTCTATATATTTACCTATATTAAATACTTTCGCTGCTTGATGGAATACTTCCCAGTCTTTTACTGACATAGAAATCAGCCCTGTTTCTTCAAGTTGTTGACAAATGAGTCTTCCATGTTTAATAAGCTGCATTACAAATTCCATATCCATTTCATATTCATGTGATAATAAATACAAACTTTCTTCGACTACGTTCGGATAATATGAAATCCCCAAATCTTTTGTCAACTCTTCATAGAAAACACCTTCTCGTAACCCTTTTCTACTTAACACAAATGCTGGTGCCTCTATAACATTAACAAGCGTATGAAAAACTTCGACTGCTGGAATAATTGTATCTGCTCGATCTTTTGCCAATCCTTCCAATTTTTGAAGTTCTATGAACGACAATGCTTCCAATTCTTCTTTCACATTTTTAATATCTTCTTCTTTCATTTTATATAAATGTACCCCTGCTATAGGATAACAAATTAAATTTTGATGGATTTTCACTAAGTTCCTCGCACTACCACCAATTGCAATAAGAGGCAATTTCTTATCAATTAACCATGGTAATGTTCGAAATTGATATTCTAAGTACGTTTGAATCTTTTCCAACTCGTCTTCAGTAGGTATATCCTCTTTAATAAATTGTTGCTTTAAAGAAAGTGCTCCAAAGGGAAAGCTATGGTACTCTAGAATCTCTCTATTTCGAAAATATGTAACTTCTGTACTTCCTCCACCAATATCTACTGTAATTCCTTCAGAGAACGAAGTTGAATTCATAACCGCTAAATAGCCGTAACGTGCTTCTTCATATTCTGATAAGACTCTAAGAGTAAAGTCTGTTTGTCCTTCAACCAGTTTTTTAATTGCCTCTTGATTCTCAGCCTGTCTAATTGTTGCTGTTGCAACACAAAGTACATGATGCAACTGGTGGAATCGTGTACTTTCTTGAAATTGAAATAACGTTTGTAACAATACCTCTATTCCTTCTTCATTTAACACACCATCAATTAAGTAATTCCTTAGCCGAGCAACCACTTTCGTATTTTCAATCTCCTTATAAAAACCTCCGTTTTGCTTTTCATAAATAACTAAACGCATTGTATTAGATCCAATATCTATAATGGCATATTGCTGTTTTAATATTTCTTTCAAACTTCTCACTCTTTCATTATCAAATTTCTAAAACACGTTCTATTACTATTATACAAAATAGTTGTTTTTTGTAACAATATTGCTTTAATATTGAAAATATATACAATCACTTTTTGCATATAATAAAAACCTCTTTTATTTATGTTATAATAATGAAAAATTGAAAGGAGATTCAATATGAAGCCTTCACAACCACAATCTCAATTACAAAACCAACATTCTATTAATCGACTAGCTCAATCTATTTTCGTTGTGAATCGTCATGCTAAAGCTGCAACTAATCCGAAGTATTTATACTGGTTAAAAAAGACGGCTTTAGAACGCTTAATTGCTGAGAAAAAAGCTATTAAAGAAGGATTACATTTTTCTAGAAATCCACGTTTTAGCCAACAACAATCTGATGTTCTTATACGTTTAGGTGATTATTTTTTCCATATTCCTCCTACCAAAGAAGATTTTCGAATCCTACCACATCTTGGTCATCTTGAATCCTCCTATCGAAATCCGAAAACAACCTTATCTTTAACAGTAGCAAAAAAAACACTTCAAGATTATATTGGTCCTGAAGCATTGAAACAAGAAAAAAAATTAAGTGAACCTGTTCCATGGTATAGTCGTACTTATACAAAAAAATAAAACAGTTTGGCCAATTGTAGGCCAAACTGTTTTATTTTTTCTCTTCTTTAATTTTAATATTTGCTTGTTTATAAAAAGCTATTTTTTCTGTATTATAAGATTTCGTAAATTCATTAAACTTGTCTTTTTCTGATTCAATATCCTTATAAGATTGATTTACTACTTTTACCTTTTCACTAATATCTTTTAATTTTGTACCTTTATCTTGTAACATTGTATATAATTCTTTTTCTTGTTTTAACGATTTATTATAGCTATCATACATCTTGTTAAATGAATCTTGTCGTTTCTCATATGCGCTTTTCACTTTACCTGCTTGATCTTTCAATTTCTTATCTTCAATTTTCTTCACATATTTATCTACTGATTTCACTTCTTCTTGTGCCTTATTTAAAGATTCTTTTTCTTTTTTTAGCACTTTTTCTCGTTCATCTGTATTTTTCACTGCTTGGTTCAGTTTTTCCTTAACAGTTTGATTATTATCTTTTCCTTCTTGAACAATCTGGTTATATAATTCTTGTCCTTCTTTCTCTAAAGTTTCAAGTTTCTTTGCATCTTCAAACATTGTTTTTTCTTGCTTTGCAGCATTTTCAAACGCAACATATAATTCCTCTTCTGGTTTCGGCCCGAAACAACCAGCTAATAAAGTCATTGATAATGCAGTTACAATTGCTAATTTACTATACTTCAACATCTTTTTCCTCCTACTTATATACGATCATCGTGTAAAAAGCTATGAAAATTATATACCCTTCTATAAACTCCACACTCGCACCTTTTTTACGAAAATCATTGATATTATTTATTATACTTGTCAAATTGTATTACTTGAAATTACATTTTGCGTCTTTGAACTCAATAGCAGTTTCGTATCCATCTTTACATATACTTTTACTTGGTACTTTTTAAAACTTGTTCATACTATGTATTACATAAAAGTACAACGGAATTCATCACAGCCATAATAATTTGAAGAACAACAGTAATAATTCACCTGATAAAAGATGTTCGTTGTTCTCTCACGTCTATCATTCTATCATTCCCTTTCCGCTTTCTATCAAATAATTTCTTTGTTCATTTTACACAGTTTAAATGCTAACTTGCAACAACTTACAATTATTCTTGTCATTCCCTAAAAAGGAAAAGTGTAGAGCATGCTTCCCTCTACACTTTTAAAATGAAACACATTGTGCAAAATGCATTGACACATCCATCATAATTATATGCTTATTCCATATATTTTTAAAGACTTTTATTACAATAAAAGTTCTTTTTGTAATAAAAGTCAAAAAAATGTTACATTAAAAACTTCTTCATATCATATTTCTTTAAATCAAAGTTTCACTCATTTTCTTACAAATCCCTATGCTGGTACAATTGATTTTGTGCCTTTCTTAACAATTCTTCAAAAGTTTTTCCTCCTATTGGATAACTAGCAGCTCCAAATAATAGCGTCATACTTAACAAACCATTTTCTATTTCACTTTCAATATTTTTCATTAATCGATTTGTTATTGTCGACTTTTCATGTCCGTTATCAATCGCCACAATAACATACTTATTTTCATCCCACCTAGTAACGACATCTCCTTTACGAATTGTCTTTACAATCGTACTCTCCAATTTTTGTACTAACACCTCCAATTTTTTTTCTTGCACTGTTTCTTTTAGTTCTTTCCATTCTTTCACAGAAAGAATGTACACTGTAATATTATGAGAATCCCGTTCTGATAAAGCAGCTACTTTCTCAAAGAAATCAACTACAAAATCATTACTTGCCATTCCCCCTACTTCCGTATCCATACGCCCACTCGCTCTTTTATCATACCAATGTCCAAAATAATAGCTGAGTATCATTTGCAATATATAAATAATAAAGACGGTATAAAATGATCGCGAATCCAGTTTTGTAATTACATCCTGAAGCGCAATCCATTCTGTAACTGCCACTGTATTCCCAAGTAATAACCCACTAATTTTCCCTTTATGTTTCATACTTCCCCTCCTTTCTATACCAATATATGTTTCTATAACAATTATGTTTTTCTACAAAATAAAAAATGTACATATTGAGTGTACATTTCCGCTTAAGCTTGTCTACCATTTCTATTCTATTTCATATATATACTATATATCGTTTTAGAAAGAGGTGACTTATATGCTACAAAAAGAGAATCTATCAGATATTATACGTTTACTAGCAGGTTTTCTATTATCATTAAAATTACTGTTTAATTCTTTCGGAGTGAACTTTATTACAAACGATCAAATTGATGCTATTGTAAATGTTGCTTCCTTTCTTTTCATTTTATATTTTGGTTATAAAAATAATTATGTAGGAAAAAAAGGAATCGAGCAAAAAAAAGTACTCAAAAAACACAATCTTCATTAAAAAAGGAACCTTTCTTACAGGTTCCTTTTTATCATTGCCGCACAACAACTTCATTTGTTTGCAGTGGACCATATGATACTCCTTTATATTGAAATGTATATGTAGCCTGAAATAATGCGTTTTTAAGTGCTTTATCTTTATTTGCTTTTATTTTACAAATTAGTTCTACCTTCTCATTCGGTAATAAATTATCAATCCGCCACCTTACAAGCTGGAACAGGAACTCACTCATCCCCTTATCAGCCTTTAATGAGTTTGGAATATAGGCAAAATAATCTCGAATCATATGACTTACTACAACTCGTGAAATCATTTCCATTCCTTTATTTTCAACTTCAATTCGAATAATAAGTATGTCATTTACATCATAGGTCAGTTCATATGCAAATTTTTCTTTATACATACTACGGATTTGCAATGTAACTGCTACATTAGGACATTCGTTTTCTTTTTTTGAGCCATCAATCCATAACACCGGTTGTAGCGGCATTGAACGCCTACCTTGATCTGAAATTCGTTTCCAGATTTTCATAATAATATTCACCCCATTTCAGATGCATCATATCCATACGACCTTATTCTGCCTCTCCACACAATATTAATAAAGCTTGTTACAAACGATATATAGTTATTACTCTTTCTTTTATCCTATTCGACAATATAAAGAAAAAACCATTTTTCCTCTGTTAACAGAAGGTATTCTTACTGAAATATTTTTTTACAATTTCCTTCATTGACTTTAAACCAATACTAAGTATTGCTCACTCTTTCTCTGTCCATACAACAGAATATTTTGGCGGAAGAAAAAGTTTGCCTTTTAGTCAAATTTGACTATAATATTCTTTATGGCTTTGTCAGTGCACTTATGTAAATTAATTTTAAAAACTATATTTCAAATTTTTATGCGCTGCACTCAAAACTTCATATAGTTTACTTATTATTAAAGGAGGGTTATATTTGGAATCTCAATTATCAAAAAAAGACTCTAACAATACAAAATTTGTTGTTGCAGGTTTATTACTTGGTATTTTAATGGCGGCAATGGATAATACAATCGTTGCAACAGCAATGGCAACGATTGTTGGAGACCTAGGAGGATTTGACAAGTTTGTTTGGGTCACGTCTGCATATATGGTAGCAACAATGGCAGGGATGCCTATCTTCGGAAAACTTTCTGATATGTACGGACGGAAACGCTTTTATATTGGTGGTCTCATTCTTTTCTTATTCGGTTCTGCACTTTGCGGGACAGCATCTAGTATTGAGCAACTAAGTATTTATAGAGCAATTCAAGGGATCGGTGGCGGTGCTCTTATGCCTATCGCCTTCACGATTATGTACGATATATTCCCACCAGAAAAGCGAGGAAAAATGACAGGGCTATTTGGTGCGGTTTTCGGGACATCTAGTGTATTTGGCCCTTTATTAGGTGCTTATATTACAGACTATATAAGTTGGCATTGGGTCTTCTATATTAATATTCCATTAGGAATTATCTCCTTCTTCTTCATTACTAAATACTACAGTGAATCTCTAGAATTTAGAAAACAAAAAATTGATTGGGCTGGCGCTATTACACTTGTTATTAGTATCGTTTGCTTAATGTTCGCCTTAGAACTTGGTGGTAAAGAATACGCATGGAATTCCACTGTAATTATCGGTTTATTTACAACAGTTGTTATTATGCTTATTATTTTCTTCTTCGTAGAACGAAAAGCAACTGAGCCTATCATTTCTTTCCATCTATTTAAAAAACCTTTATTCGCAGCTAGCCAAGGCGTTGCCTTTTTCTATGGTGCCGCTTTTATTATCTGTACAGTTTATATCCCAATCTTCGTTCAAGGCGTTCTCGGTGGTTCAGCCTCCAATGCTGGATTAATTTTAACACCTATGATGGTTGGCTCTGTAATTGGAAGTCAAACAGGTGGACAGTTAGCTTCTCGAACAAGCTATCGTAACATCATGATGGTATCTGGCATTTTCTTCGTAATTGGTATTTATTTACTAAGCACTTTAACAATGGATACACCTCGTCTACTTGTAACGCTATTTATGGTTCTCACTGGACTTGGAGTTGGTTTCTCGTTCTCAGTTTTAAGTATGTCTTCTATCCACAAGTTAGAAATGCGAGACCGTGGTTCTGCTACATCAACAAACTCATTCTTCCGTTCACTCGGTATGACTCTTGGTGTAACGATTTTTGGTACAATTCAAAACCATATTTTTACTACTAAATTAAACACTGTGTTCCCTCCAGAACTAGCTAAATTAGCTCCAAAAGGCGGAGACACAAGTTTCTTATTATCACAAGGTGCTACCGAGAAGATTCCAGCTGAAATATTAACTGGTATTAAAGATGCTCTCGCTACCTCTATTGCCAGTACATTCTTCTGGGCACTGATCCCGGCTGTACTAAGTGTTATTTGTATTTTACTTATGGGAAATGAACGCCTCTTTACAGGTCCAAAAACGAAACAAAAACAAAAGCAAGTAAGTTAATATAGAGAAAAGAAACGGCATATCCCTTTATGAAAACGGATATGCCGTTTATACTATGTATAAAGTTTTTATTTATAGGAGTTGAGACAGCATGAGCATGAAACTAGTCATTCTCGGCTTGCTACTCGAAGGGGATAAACATCCATATGAAGTGCAGCACATCATGAAAGAACGACAAATGGATTGTTATATTAAATATGCAAAAGGATCACTTTACTACGCCTTCGAGCAATTAGAAAAGCAGGGTGCAATTCGTATTACCACGATTGTTCGGGATACGAATAGACCCGATAAAACAATCTTTCATATAACAGAAGAAGGTAAACGGTTATTTCACACGTTACTATTAAAACAATTCGAGGCAAAAAATCAAATATATAAACCAATTTATTCAGCACTCTCTTTCGCTCATTTTGGTGATGATCAAGAGTTAATTCCTATTTTAGAAAAAAAGAAAAATGATACCGTTCAATATTTACATAAAATGCAAACTATATATGATTGTAGTAAAGGACAAATTCCACGTGCACAACTATATATTTTACAAAGCGTTATTGAACATATTACAGTTGAATTGCAATGGTTAAACACCCTCCTTACAGATGCAGTTGCAGGGCGACTGTCGGAAATTGATATAGATACAAATTAAACTTATAAAGAAGAAACTGTAAAAAGACAATAAAGTTATTTCTTTTTACACCCTAAAACAAGCATAGCCCCGTTCTAATTTAGGACGGGGATGCTTGTTTTATTTTCGCTATAAGATACTTATTTCACTGCACTCAAAAATATAACAAAGATTTATTTATCACCGGCATCCCATAATAGAAGATTATTTCTTAAAATTCTATATAAAAAGGTTGTTGATTTTCATCCAAACTGTATTCAATTCTTTGTCTGAAATTCATAAAATTCACCATCTCTAACGCCTGCTCAATAGGATAGAACCCTACTTCCAAACTTTCTGGTGTAGTCGTTAGTTTACCTCCAACTGGTCTAGCTAAAAACAACGTATTACATATTGAATGGTTCACATTTTGGAATACTCCACAAAATTTTAAAACTTCAATATCAACACCTGTCTCCTCTTTAGTCTCCCTTATTGCAGCATCCTTCAAAGACTCTCCTTCTTCAACTTGTCCACCTGGCATTTCCCATCCTCTTCTAGGTCCCTTAATTAATAAGATTTCTTTTTGTTCATTAATTACAATTGTCGCTGCTGAAACTATATGTTTTGGTGGTGAATAAATATTTTGTGTACTTTGTTCCAATTGAAATTCCCCATTTCTATAAACTTAGTATATGTATCTTTATACAGAAACCTTTTTCTTTCTTGTGATAACTTACTATTTCAAAATGAACCATTCAATCCCCTTCCTTATTCCAGAATATGGATTAATTTTCAAGTAACATAACTAGCATCTTAGCTCTGTACAAGTACATACTTCTTTGTATGTTTAATCGTACTTACTTTCAATTCCTCTTACTTTTCTTCGCCTTATAAAAACCAGAATAATCCGAATAATAAAAATAAAAAACTTTAGAATTTTCTTATTTTAAAACAGTAGACAAAATTCCAAAAATTGTGTTAGAATTTGTTTCAATATCATATCGCTTGTTAACTTCCTTTCAAAAGGAAAATAGGTACACGAAAATTTTGTTTCGTGTTTAAAAGGGAAGCTTGGTGAAACTCCAACACGGTCCCGCCACTGTAAATGCTGAGATTTCTTTTCTATGCCACTGTGAAAACGGGAAGGTAAAAGAGATTATATGAAGCATAAGTCAGGAGACCTGCCTGTTTTAACAACACTGATAGATTCACGGATGATGATGAGGTGTTAAAACAAAAAGGAAGGCTTATTTTCTATGCCTTTATGCTTTTTGTTATAGGTATTTCCTAGTAAACGGAAATGCTTACTTTCAATTAGGGAGGAATTTAAAATGGCAATTCAAACAAGTAACTTAGGTTATCCACGTATCGGACTACAACGAGAGTGGAAAAAGACATTGGAAGCTTTTTGGTCCAATAAAATCGATGAAGAACAATTTTTAACAAAGATGAAAACAATTCGCCTTCAACACGTAAAAGTACAGCAAGAAAAAGGGATTGAACTCATTCCAATTGGCGACTTTACATATTATGATCACGTTTTGGATACTGCTTATATGCTAGGATTTATCCCATCACGTTTTTCTGAGTTTACATCTTACCTTGATGTATATTTCGCAATGGCGCGTGGCTCTAAAGATCACGTAGCTTCTGAAATGACAAAATGGTTTAACACAAACTATCATTATATCGTTCCTGAATATGAAGAGGGATTACAAATCTCTTTAAAAGATAATCGTCCACTTCGCTTATACGAAGAGGCAAAACAAGAATTAGGAGTAGATGGAAAACCTGTTATTTTAGGACCATATACTTTCTTAAAATTAGCTAAAGGCTACACACAAGAGCAATTTGCTACGATTTTAAAACAGTTAGTTGCACCTTACGTACAACTGATTTCAGAACTACATGCAGCTGGTGCACAAGTCATTCAAGTTGATGAACCGATTTTTGCTTCTTTAACGAAAGAAGAAGTTCAACAAGCAAAAGAAATTTATGAAGCTATTCGTAAAGAAGTTCCAAATGCGAATCTTCTTTTACAAACATATTTTGATAGTGTAGAAGAAAACTATGAAGAAATTATTACATTCCCTGTATCCGGTATTGGATTAGATTTCGTTCATGGTAAAGAAGGTAATCTAAATGCTATTTCAAAATATGGATTCCCAGCTGATAAAACTTTAGCTGTCGGTTGTATAGATGGCCGTAACATTTGGAGAGCTGACCTTGATGAAGTTCTTACGTTATTTACAACGTTACAAAAACAAGTCCAAACGAAAGATTTCATCGTTCAGCCTTCTTGTAGCTTATTGCATACGCCAATTGATAAAACAGAAGAAACTCACTTATCAACTGAGCTATTCGATGCGTTAGCATTTGCAAATCAAAAATTAGAAGAGTTAGTTCTTATTCATTCCGCTCTTACTCAAGGTACAGAAAGCATTAGTAATGAGCTGGAAACATACCGAAATGTACATCATACAATTCGTTCATCTGCTGCACGTAACCGAGAAGATGTTAAAGCAGCACGAACAGCACTAAAAGAAGAAGATTTTTCACGTCCTCTTCCATTTGAAAAACGATACGAATTACAACAAGTTGCCCTGGAGTTACCGTTATTACCAACAACGACTATTGGTAGCTTCCCGCAAACAACTGAAGTTCGTCAAACTCGAAAAGAATGGCGTAACGGTGTTATTTCAAATGAACAATATGAACAATTTATTGAAAAAGAGACAGAAAAATGGATTCGTTACCAAGAAGAAATTGGTCTTGATGTTCTTGTACATGGTGAATTCGAAAGAACTGACATGGTCGAATATTTTGGTGAGCGCCTTGCTGGTTTCTCATTCACTAAAAACGGTTGGGTACAATCATACGGTTCTCGCTGCGTAAAACCACCTGTTATTTATGGCGATGTTGCCTTTATTAACGGAATGACTATTAAGGAAACAGTTTATGCACAAAGCTTAACAGAGAAAGTTGTAAAAGGAATGTTAACTGGACCTGTTACGATTTTAAATTGGTCCTTCGTTCGAAATGACATTCCAAGAAAAGAAGTTTCGTATCAAATTGCATTAGCTCTTCGTCACGAAATTGAACTACTTGAATCTTCCGGAATTCGAGTAATCCAAGTCGATGAGCCAGCACTTCGTGAAGGAATGCCACTAAAAGAAAAAGATTGGGATGCTTATATTACATGGGCAGTACAATCCTTCCTTTTAGCAACTTCTTCTGTAGCAAATGAAACACAAATTCATACGCATATGTGTTACAGTAACTTCGAAGATATTGTTGATGCGATTCGCGCATTAGATGCAGATGTGATTTCTATCGAAACATCAAGAAGTCACGGTGAATTTATTGACACATTAAAACATACAACATACGAAAAAGGCATCGGTCTAGGTGTATATGATATTCATAGCCCACGTGTACCGAGTAAAGATGAAATGTATAAAATCGTAGAACAATCTTTAGAAGTATGTGATCCTAAATATTTCTGGATTAATCCTGATTGTGGTTTAAAAACGAGAAGAACGGAAGAAGTTATCCCGGCTTTAGAACACATGGTGCAAGCAGCAAAAGATGCTCGTTCCCTGCTAAAAACAAACGCATAACAAAAATGGGTTATCCTTTTTGAGGATAACCCATTTTTTATTCTTTACTTTCAAAAAAGAATTCGTATTGTATTTTATATAATTCATCATCCGTTGGTTCTTCAAGAGGAGTTGCCTGTAATACAACCGTATACTCACCATTCGGAATAGGGATTTGGAATTTATTCGAAAGAATACTTGTTACAACGATACATTCATTTTTAACTGTAAAAGGAACTGTAACCGTTCTAATCACCTCTTCTTTCTCAATATGTTTCCCAGGGGTCACTTTTACTTCACAAGTATAATCAGAGAGTGCTTCAAAAATAACAGTTCCATCCACCTTCGCATAACCTCTTTCAAAATCTTCATCCGTCCAGTCTACGTAAGGCTGATCACCGTCATAGTTCATCAACATTAATTGCGAATAAGAAATTGTTAACTCCATCGTTCCCCTTCTCCTTCATTATGAAATATGCAACTACTACTTTACGTCAAATTTCACACGCGTACCATCTGGGTATTTATCTAACTTATTTCCTACCCAAGACCCTGCTCCGCGGTTATCTGCTGGACTTATATATTCAATATGTGCCCCTTTTCCGCCTTCTTTACACATCGCCATTGGCCATTCATCACGATCATACCCTTTTTTTGATGGGTATGGAGCTAACGATAATTTTCTTCTATCCGCAGCACCACCACGGTCGATTGTACAAACTTCTGAATGTCCTTCTTTTATAGCATCCGTAATATGTTTCCCTGTCTCTGGATATCGCTCTTTCGGAAATTCTAGAACTTGATCATATGCATTCGTTTTTTTGATACTTGTTTCCTCTGGAACAAGTACTTCATAAACCGCTACTACAATAGAAAGAATTGCAATAATTGAAATGATAATACCTTTTAATTGCTTCATGTATACCTCCATGCTTCTACCAGTTTCTTTTCCTCAGTTATTATAACAAACTTCTCCTGTATATGTTTTCAGACATTATTTTAGCTCTTCTTCGCCATTCCGCCAAAAACTCTCATTTTTCTTCATCTTTTCACTAATGCTGTAGAAAACTAATAACCTTCCGACATTCTTTTTTAAAGGAAGTCCTCATAAAAGATTGAAATGATATATACGATACTTTTTGGGGAGGAAATAACATGGAAGCTATCTATAAAACGAAAGATGTCACGAATAAAACAGGCATCCCAAAACATATAGTCCGTAAATATAGCCAACTGTTAGAGGAACATGGTTATATCATTTCAAAAACAGCTGATGCTCGTATTTATAAACTGGATGATTTAAAACTATTGAAATCTATACATGAAAGAGCTGCTAAACTGCAAGAAGATATTTCAGAAACGATACCTATTATTTTAAAAGAAAAAGAGGCCCCGCCTGTACCCGCTATACAAGATAAGCAAGAAATACAAACGAAAGAAAAAGAAGATGGGCGTAACTTTGAGGAGTTCATGTTAAAACTTGAAATGCTCGCTCAATTAAATGAAGCAATTATTCATCAAAATTCTACCCTTATTACCCAAAATCGTTTAAAAGATGAAAAGCTAGATGAATTGATGCAACAAGTTTATGTAAAAGAAGGCTCTCAAGAAAAAATGCTACAAGAGTTAGTAGATCATGCCGCTCAAACAGATGCCCTGCAAAAAGAAAAGATGGACTTATTAATGAATCATATGTATAAACGAGAATCCAAGCAAGAGGAAAAAATGAATAAACTCGTAAATCAAATTTATAATAAAGACAGCAACCGGGATGCACAACTTATGCAAGTGATTCGCGAAATTCAAGAAACAAAAAGATTAGTCGCAGCTTCGAAAGAACAAAGTTTTTTTCAATCATTTAGAAGTTTATTTAGCCGATCAAAACAAGAAAAAACATCTGAATAAAATAATATTTTTTTCCTATATAAAATAAAAAGTTACCTTCCATCGGTAACTTTTATTCCTTATTTCTTACAGCTGGCAATATAATAATCGCTTCAGTTCCTTTCCCACTTTCGCTTTTATATTCCAGCGTACCATTATGCGCTTGTAAAATACTAAATGTTACCATAAGTCCTAATCCTGTCCCTTTTTCTTTTAAAGAATAATACGGTTGTCCCAGTCTTACTAACTGTTCTTTCGTCATTCCAACACCACTATCTTTAACTCTTATTACTATCGTTTCATCTTTTTGCATAGCCGTTACTTTTAAATATCCTTTATTTCCTTGGATTGCTTCAATACCATTTTTAACAACATTCATAATAGCTTGCTTCAATTTCGTCTTATCACCGATCGTATAAAGACTTTCAGAAATCTCAACTTGCAAATATACACCTTGCATCGCTGCAAATGATGACATAAGAGTTGTCATTTCAATTAATTGAGCGGATAAGCAAATGTGTTCTTTTTTCTCAATTTGCGGCCTTGCTAAATTCAAATAATCTGAAATAATTTGTTCTGCCCGATCCAATTCGGCTAATACGAGACGCATATAATCCTTATTCTTCACATCTTCCGTACTTTCTAACAATTGAATAAAACCACGAACAACAGTGAGCGGATTTCGAACCTCATGTGCAACACTTGCTGCCAACTCACTTACAATATTAAGCTTTTCTGACTTTTGCATCTCTGTACGTAATATTGCATTTTCGTTTAAATATTCTGTTAAGTACACTTGAAATACCATAGTCATAACCATAATAAGCGAAGCAAATATATATCCGCTATATAAGTGTGAAATGTGTGGTGTAAACCCCGTTTCTAACAGAACGTTAATCATACCAATCACTAAAGAAACAAGTACGTACAATGATGAAATCATAAATGCTAAAATTAGCTTCTTATCCCTTGAAAATAGAGACCATTTCTTTGATAAAAATAATGGAACTATCAATAGAAATATTACTTCTATGACCGGAAGAAGGCTCATTCCCTTTAGCGCCCATTCATATGCAACAAAAATAACGGCCGGGATTAAACCAACAATCCCACCATATAAAAAACCACTAACAATCGGGATTGGGTGAAAATTATACCCACAAATGTCACCAAAACAAATAGAGTATGTCATGGAGAGAATGAGTGTAATGCTGGATAAAAACATAATAAAGTAGCGGTTCGGCTTCGGAGGCATTTCTTGATAACGATTTAAACGAATCGCTTCATATAAAAATAGTGGCAAAATAATGATGGCAATTTGGATCATTAAATCACGGATCAGCTCCATAGCCTCTCATCCCCTATATGTATTTTGATATGATTATATCATTTTACGGGTTTATTTGTTTTAAAATTTTGATTTTTCTTAACATATTTGTTAATTCTTTGTTAACAGCACATAATAATTGTTACAGATTTTCGAAATGAATGTAAACCCTGTACCAAATTTCTGCCTGACAGTATACAATGAATACGGATTACAAAGAAAATAAAAAATACTTCATGAGACGGACAACTATAGCAAAATACAGCATATAATCCATACTATCTATGTTTACAAATAAGTGATCATTATTTTAGTAGGAGGAAGATAAATATGGCGGGTACTACGCTTGTTTTAAAAGAAGAAAATTTGGTCGTTCTAGAAAATGTTGAAAAATCAGTATATGAAGAGTTACAGCATAAAACCGGAGAAGAAAATTGCACATGTGCTGTGAATGAATCAGTTGTTCACCTTGGCAAAGTATCCTCTGTACTTTGGAATGAAGATGAAATAGATTGGGAGTACGGATATTAAAAAGTCGCTTACAGCGGCTTTTTTTCTATTATCCCTCTCTTTCTACATAACATATACGCAAGCGAAATCATAGAAAATATGTTAAAATGAACTTAATTTTCAAACGGAAGAAAGGGAGATACAATGGAACAATTCATTAATCCTAGAGTGAAAGACATCCAAATTTCTGGAATCCGTCAATTCTCTAACATGATTCAAAACTATGATAATCTTATCTCTTTAACAATTGGACAACCCGATTTCCCTACGCCTTCTCTCGTAAAAGAAGCGGCAAAACGGGCTATTACAGAAAATTATACAAGCTATACACATAACGCTGGTTTACTAGAATTACGCAAGGCAGCTTGTAACTTTGTAAAAGATAACTACGATTTACAGTATTCACCTGAAAACGAAACCATCGTTACAATCGGTGCTAGTGAAGCAATTGATATTGCATTCCGAACGATTTTAGAGCCAGGAACAGAAGTTATTTTACCTGCCCCTATTTATCCAGGATACGAACCAATTATTCGATTATGCGGTGCTACACCTATTTTTATCGATGTTCGTGAAACTGGCTTCCGTTTAACAGCCGAAGCGCTAGAAAATGCTATTACAGAAAAAACAAGATGCGTTGTACTGCCATATCCTTCTAATCCAACTGGTGTAACTTTATCAAAAGAAGAATTACAGGATATTGTAACTGTTTTAAAAGATAAAAATATTTTCGTCCTTTCTGATGAAATTTATAGCGAACTTGTATATGAACAAAAGCATACATCTATCGCTCATTTCCCAGAAATGCGTGAAAAGACTATCGTCATTAACGGTTTATCAAAATCTCATTCTATGACTGGCTGGCGTATCGGTCTATTATTCGCACCAAGCTATTTAGCAGGACATATACTAAAAGTTCATCAATACAACGTAACGTGTGCTACTTCAATCGCTCAATATGCTGCAATTGAAGCATTAACAGCTGCTAAAGATGCACCAAAAATGATGCGTCATCAATACAAGAAACGCCGCGATTATGTATATAATCGACTCATTCAAATGGGCTTAACAGTTGAAAAGCCAACAGGTGCATTTTACTTATTCCCATATGTTGGTCATTTAACATCTTCATCATTTGATTTTGCACTTGACCTTGTCAAAGAAGCTGGACTAGCTGTCGTTCCTGGAACTGCATTTTCTGAATATGGTGAAGGCTATCTTCGCTTGTCCTATGCGTATAGTATTGAAACTTTAAAAGAAGGCTGTGATCGATTAGAGGCCTTTCTACAACAAAAAGCTAAGAGTTAAACTCTCAGCTTTTTGTTGCATAATGATCGCAAGTTTGGCGCTTTAGTAATTTATGAGGAATAATAATACACTTTGCAGTAGACTCTGCATTCTCTACTTTATCCACTAAAGCTTTTGCTGCCTCATATCCTAGTTGATAAATATTCACATCAACTGTCGAAAGTGGCGGACTCGCAATTTCTGATAATAAAGCATTGTTAAAGCTTATAATGGAAACATCCTTTGGTACAACGAATCCTTTTTTAGAAAGAGCACTTAACACACCAAGTCCAATTAAATCATCCGTTGCCACAATTGCTGTCGGTGGTTGCTGTAGTCCCATTAACTCCTCAACGGCTTGTTGACCACTTTCCCTCGAAAAATCAAAATGTAAAATATACTCTTTTGGTAATACAATGTCCGCTAATTTTAAAGCATCACTCATACCAGCCAAACGATCTCTCGTTACAAGTAAATCTGATCCACCGCCGATGAACGCGATTTGTTTATGACCTAATGAAATCAAATATTCTGCTACTTCTCTTGCAGCTGTATAATTGTCATTATCTACATATGTAATTTCATCTTTTCGATCATACGGTTTCCCAATTAAAACAAACGGGAAATTTTGTTTATGCAAATATTGAATAATCCGATCATTCTCTCTTGAATATAAAAGAATAATGCCACCAATTTGGCGCCCCTGTACCATCTTTACAACACCATTAAAAATTTCATCTTCCGTCTCACCTGTCGACATATAAAGCGCATACCCTTCCACATGTGCAAATGAACTAATCCCTCTTATAACTTCTGGGAAAAACGGATTTTGAAAAGCTTTACTTGCAGAACTTGGCATAACAAGACCAAGTGTTTTTGTTGTTTGGTTAGCTAGGTTTCTTGCGTTTAAATTGGGATGATACCCTAGTTCACTCATTACTTTCCGAACACGACGCTTTGTTTTTTCACTTATACTTGGATTATCAGCAATTACACGAGAAACGGTAGATGGTGCTACATTCGCCTTCTTCGCCACATCTTTAATTGTAACTGTCATAAAAATCCCCCTCCTCTCACTTCTCTGCCATTTTGTTATATATTTTAATCTTGCACCCGTTGCAAGTAATAGGAGCAATCATAAACTTTCATTGATTCTATCTTGTAATACCTATCATATTCTCCCTCTCCATGTATTGTAAGGGATATAGCTCTTTTTTCCTATACTATAATATACTATTTATTTCACTTCTTTTCATATGTGATGTCAAATCTCTTTTCATCTCCCTATAAAGCTTTTTATAGGGAGATGAAAAGAAAAATGGGACATAATGTCCCATTTTTCATCCTTTCGTACCTCCAGCAGTTAAACCAGAGATAAAGTATTTTTGTAGTGATAGGAATAAAATTGAAATTGGGATTGCAATCAATACTGAACCCGCTGCGAACGTTGTGAATTCATTACCAAATTTCTTCGCTACCATTTCATATAACCCAACTGCTAACGTATAATTTTCTGGTGTGCGCAAAATAACACTCGCTAAAATGAAATCTGTAAATGGACCGATGAAAGTGAATAACGCCACAACCGCTACGATTGGCTTTGCAAGTGGCATAATGATTTGCCAAAAAATACGGAAATGTCCTGCCCCATCCATACGAGCTGACTCATCCAATTCTTTCGGAATCGTATCAAAATATCCTTTCATAAGCCATGTATTCATTGGAATTGCTCCGCCTACATAAATTAAAATTAATGCAAGGTGCGTATCGATTAACCCTGTTAACTGTGCTAATACGTATAGAGCGATTAGCGCCGCAAAGTTTGGAATCATTTGCAGAATTAAAAATGTTAATAAACCATTTTTTCTTCCAACAAAACGGTATCTTGAAAATGCATAAGCAGTAAAACTAATTGCTAACACTGAGAAAATCATCGTTATAACACTTACTTTTAATGTGTTTTTATACCATAGTAAATAATTACTATTCTCTAAATCTAATAACTTACGATAATGATCTAACGTTGCATTTTGCGGAATAATACTTGATCCAGATAAACTATCACCCGGATTAAACGATGAGCCAATAATCCATAATAATGGATAGAAAATGATGGCACACATTACGAAAATAACGAGATAACTTAATGAGAGACGTAACATCTTTTGTCTTTTAATATTCATTTACATCATATCCTCTTCTTGGAATGATTTTGTTCTCTTAAATTGCCATAACGCAACTGTAATAACGATTAACGATAAGATCATTGTAAGAGCTGCCGCTTTCCCGTACTGCGCCGAAGTCATCGTTAACTTATAAATCCATGAAATTAAAATATCTGTTCCACCTGCGTCTTGTCCAGCTACAGCAGGACCTCCGCCGTTAAATAGATAGATGATACTAAAGTTATTAAAGTTAAACGTATATTGCGTAATTAATATTGGTGCTGTTGCATATAGAACAAGTGGCAATGTAATTTTACGAAACTGTTGCCAAGCTGTAGCTCCATCTACTGTAGCAGCTTCATATAACTCCCCTGGAATCGATTGCAGTATACCTGTTGTCATTGCAAAGACGAACGGGAATCCAAGCCACGTTTGAATCATAATTAAAGCAATTTTTGCCCAAAATGGATCTGTCATCCAAGCAATCTTTTCGATTCCAAATAAAGCTAATACTTGATTGTTAATTGCTCCAAATGTCTCATTAAACATACCAGAGAAAACAAGAATAGATACGAATGCTGGAACCGCCCACGGTAAAATGAAGATTGTTCGAATAATTGCCTTCCCTTTAATACCAGGCTGATTTACGATAATCGCTAAGAAAATACCAAGCGCAACTTGTAATGTCGTTGCAACGAATGTCCAAATGACAGTCCAAGAAAATACGCTTAAAAATGTCTCTCTCCACATCGGTAATGTAAAGATATCAATAAAGTTTTTGAAGCCCACCCAATCTACTAATTTAGCTGGAGGAGAGTGGTATAAATCATAATTCGTAAATCCAATTAAAATTACGAAGATGATTGGAAATACAACTACAAAGATAAGTAATAGAAAACCTGGTGAAACCATTAAATATGGAAAACCTTGATCTAGTAAATTACGGTATTGCTCTTTTACAGAGTTTAAAGGTGTTCCTATATCACGCTTCTTCCCGTTTTGGTATGCATCATATAAATTAAATGCATATATTCCGAGTCCAAAAACGATGACGATGAGTGCCAAGATTCCTTCTACTAATAGAAAGACAGAATGATCACGTGGAACTTCTGTACCTAGCGTTACAATTCCCCATAATCCCATATTTAATAAATCAGCAAAGGCTACAATAAATGAACCTGTTAATACTAGAAAAATAAGCCCTTTTACAAATTGCTTATTATACATTTGGCCCACGCCTGGAATGATAGATAACATGGTTGCCATTTTCCTATGCTTTGAACCGTTTAAACCGTTTGCTGGTTCCATAGATGTTTGCATGTTCCTTCCCCCTTTTTTCTGGGAGAGAATTCATGCCCCTCATATGAGAGGCACGAATTTCACCTTATTTTTTCTTACTATGATTTGCCTCAATATTACCTTTAATTTGCTTCACTGCATTGTCAAGTGCTGCTTTTGGTGCCTCTTTTTCCGTAACAACTAATTGAAGCGCATCTCCAGCTGGTTTCCATACTTCTTGCATTTCTGGAATGTTCGGCATTGGAATTCCATTTTCAGATTGTGTTGCAACTGCTTTTGCAGCTTCATTATCTTTAATGATTGGATCTTCCATTACTGCTTTTACTGGAGGAATTTCTTTTGTTTTCTCAAATCGAATTTTTGCGTTCTCTTCATTTGTTACCCATTCAGTGAACTTTGTAGCTAAATCATTTTGTTTAGAGAAACTTGTTACATGCCACCCTTTAACCCCAACAAATGTTTTCATTGGTTGACCGTTTGGTAATTTCGGCATTGGAGCAACGCCATAATCAATTCCGTTCTTTTCCATTGCTTGGAACGCCCATGGACCATTCATGATAGATGCTGCTTTTCCTTCGTTAAATAGTCCATCAGCAGCAGGTCCACCCGATTCACCGATAATACCTTTCGGGAATAACTTTTCTTTGTACCATTTTTGAAGATATTCAGCACCTTGTACTGCCCCACTATTATTTAATCCAACATCACTTGCATTTGGCTTTCCATCTTTTTCACCAAACACATAACCACCCATACCTGCCATGAATGCATTAGCAAAGTAGAAGTTATCTCCTAGTGTTAAAAACCCATACTTGCCATCCTTCGTAAATTCTTTTGAGAAGTTAAACAGCTCGTCCATCGTTTCTGGTGCTTTTGGCATTAATTTTTTATTGTAAATAAAGACTGGTGTCTCAATTGCTTTTGGTAAACCATATAATTTCCCGTTATATGTCTGTGCTTCTATTGATGATTCAGTAAATCTACTCTTCACAGCATCATCAGCTTTCACTTCAGAAAGTAAACCTTCTGTTACTGCATTTCCAATTTGATCATGTGGCAATGTTACAACATCTGGTCCCGTCCCCGCTGGTCCATCAAGGCGTAACTTCTTCACTTGATCTGTCATTTGCATTTCAACGACTTTTACTTTTACTTTATATTTTTCCTCAAAACTTTTCACTGCTGGTTCTAAACCAACACCTTTTTTATCATCTTCCCAAACGAGAAGATCGTAATCTTTCTTCGCTTTACTTTCTTCTTTCTTCCCTGAATCTTTCGGTCCACATGCAGATAACATACCAATTGATAATGCTGAAACCGTTAATAATGATAATGCTTTCTTCATCCCAAAAACCTCCCTAAATTGTATATGTACCTTACTAATTGAAAACGTTTGCATTAAATGGTTTAATAGAAGCACAAACAATATCTCAATCTATGAAAACGTTTGCGCTATTTGTCTCTCATTATACATTCTTTTATTCATTTTGCAAATATTAATTTTAAAATATTATTACTACACTCCTTATACATTGACTTTATATGAAATGAATACTACTCTTATAAGCAATATTAAAGCTATGCAAAAAGCAATCGTTTGCAACATATACTTTATTATTATACTTAAGGTAACAATATGCATGGAGATATTAAAGGGGGATTTTCTATATGCTTAAAGAAGCTATTTATCATAGGCCAAAAGATAATTACGCATACGCTTATGATGAAAAAACGATTCATATCCGAATACGTACTAAAAGAGAAGATGTTCAAAGCGCCACTCTTATTTACGGTGATCCTTATGAATGGAAAGACGGGAAATGGATTACATCAAGCACACCGATGAAAAAAACTGGTTCTACTGCATTGTTTGATTATTGGTCCATTTCCATCGAGCCTAAATTTAAGCGCTTACGTTATGGATTCGAATTAAAAAATGATACAGAAACGCTTATTTATGCAGAGCGAGGATTTTTTTCCAGTATTCCAAATGATGACGTTGGTAACTTTTTCTGTTTGCCATTTATTCATGCAAATGATGTGTTTCAAGCACCTTCTTGGATTAAAGACACCGTTTGGTATCAAATTTTCCCAGAACGGTTCGCTAATGGAGATCGTGCACTAAATCCAGAAAACACTCTTCCTTGGGGAAGCGCTGAGCCAACTCCAACTAATTTTTTCGGCGGAGATTTTGCTGGTATTATTCAAAACCTCGATTACCTTGTTAAGCTTGGAATTTCGGGAATATACTTCACACCTATTTTCAAAGCACATTCAAACCATAAATATGACACAATTGACTACATGGAAATCGATCCGCAATTCGGGACGAAAGAAACGTTCAAAGAACTCGTTCAGGCATGTCATACACACGGTATAAAAGTAATGCTCGATGCCGTGTTTAATCATAGTGGATACTTTTTCGATAAATTCCAAGACGTACTAGAAAACGGTGAGAAGTCTGCTTATAAAGAGTGGTTCCATATTCATGAATTTCCAATTGTAACGGAGCCACTCCCGAATTATGATACTTTCGCGTTTACACCGTATATGCCTAAATTAAATACAGCACACCCAGATGTAAAAGAATACTTACTTGAAGTAGGGCGTTATTGGGTAAGAGAATTCAATATAGACGGTTGGCGCCTTGATGTAGCAAATGAAGTAGACCACAGCTTTTGGAGAGAATTCCGAAGTGAGATAAAGGCATTAAATCCTGAAGTATATATTTTAGGAGAAATTTGGCACGATGCACTTCCATGGCTACAAGGAGATCAATTTGATGCTGTAATGAGCTACCCTGTTACAAACGCTCTACTGTCTTACTTTGCTAATGATTCCATTAAAGCAAATGAATTTATGAAACAAATTACAGAATCTCTACATTCCTACTCTATGAATGTAAATGAAGCAGCGTTTCATTTACTAGACAGTCATGATACACCAAGAATATTGACAACATGTAACGGAGATAAAAATAAGTTACAGTTACTTTATGTATTCCATCTTTCCTTCATCGGCTCTCCTTGTATTTATTATGGAGACGAAATTGGTATGGACGGTGGTATGGACCCCGATTGTCGCAAATGTATGGTTTGGGATACGAAAGAACAAGATCATCTATTATTTACACATATACAAACATTAATTTCATTACGAAAGCAATATAAAGCATTTGGAGGACATGGTACTTTCCAATTCATCGAAGCAAATGATGAACATAATTATATTTCTTATACGAAAACATATGAAGATGAAACTATCTTTTTCGTTTTAAATCCGACTAATAGTGATGTTACAGCTTCACTCCCTCTCCATGTTACTGGAAAGAAAATTATTAACATTTATACAAACGAAGAATTTTCAGCGGAAGCAAGTGTATTACAAGTTACACTTCCTCCATACGGATTCTCAATCTTAAAATGGTAATAAAAAATCCTTATGCCAAGGTGTGGCATAAGGATTTTTCTTATTTTAATTTAAATACCATCGCTTCATATGGACGTAATACAATGTTATCTATCGATCCACTCTCTACGTCGTAATTGTGTATTAATAACTCTGATTCACTATAACTAATGTCCTTAGGCAATTCAAATACACATTCTTCCGCCGTAAAGTTTGCAATAACAAGAAGTTTTTCTTCTTCATATGTTCTTACGTATGCAAAAATAGAAGGATTATTATCTAATATTAAATCATATGATCCGTACACAACTATTTCATTATTTTTGCGTAGGTTAATTAATTTTTTATAGTAATAAAAAATTGAATCTTTATTTTGGATCGCTTGTTTCACATTGATTTCTTTGTAGTTAGGGTTTACCGTAATCCAAGGCTCACCTGTTGTGAATCCAGCATGATCTTTATCATTCCACTGCATCGGTGTTCTAGCATTATCTCGGCCTTTTACATAGATAGACTGCATCACTTTATCTATATCTTCACCGCACTCTATCACTTTTTCCTTATACATATTTAACGTTTCAATATCTCGATATTCATCAATCGACTCAAATCGAACGTTCGTCATTCCGATTTCTTCTCCTTGATAAATATACGGTGTTCCTTTCATCATATGAAGCACCGTCGCTAACATTTTCGCAGATTCAATGCGATACATTCCATCATTACCAAAACGAGATACAACGCGTGGCTGATCATGGTTATTCCAATACAGGCTATTCCACCCTGTATGCTCTAATGCTTTTTGCCACTTCGTTAAATTCTCTTTTAAAGTAAGAAGTGAGCATGGTTTTACATCCCATTTTCCGCCTTCTCCCGAATCTAAATCCATATGTTCAAATTGGAATACCATCTGCAGTTCTTTTCGTTCTTCTCCAGTATACATTTTCGCTTCTTCTGTCGTTACACCAGGCATTTCACCAACCGTCATAATATCATAATGAGACAATACTTCTTCATTCATTTCATGTAAATATTTATGAATGTTTG
This sequence comes from Bacillus sp. MMSF_3353, assembly GCF_030733445.1. Taxonomy (NCBI): domain Bacteria; kingdom Bacillati; phylum Bacillota; class Bacilli; order Caryophanales; family Bacillaceae; genus Bacillus; species Bacillus sp. MMSF_3353. Next base: position 609,654 of record NZ_JASHJA010000001.1, on the reverse strand, counting down.
GACCGTTCATAAAATGCTTATGACCTGAAACATACCCCTCTTCTTCGGTTTCAACAGCTGGTAATCCCTCTTCTTTAGAAATAAAATTAATAACATCCATACGGAAGCCATCAATTCCTTTTTCTAACCAAAACTTCATCATTTCATAAACATCTTGTCTTACCTTTTCATTATCCCAATTTAAATCCGGCTGTTTTTTAGAAAACAGATGTAAATAATATTCATCTGTCATTTCATCATACTTCCATGCAGATCCACTAAAAGCTGCTCCCCAGTTGTTCGGCTCTTTTCCTTCTTTTCCAGGACGCCATATATAGTAGTCTCTATATTTATTATCTTTTGATTTACGTGATTCAATAAACCAATTATGTTCATCAGAAGTATGGTTAACAACTAAGTCCATCATAAGTTTCATATTACGTTCATGCATTTCATGTAATAGCTCATCCCAATCTTCCATTGTTCCGAACTCATTCATAATTTTACAATAATCACTTATATCATAACCATTATCATCATTTGGAGATTCATAGACCGGTGATAACCAAATGACATCAATCCCTAATTCTTTTAAGTAATCTAGCTTTGAAATAATCCCACGAAGATCCCCAATACCATCACCGTTACTATCCATAAAGCTACGAGGATAAATTTGATATACTACACTTTCTTTCCACCACTGTTTTTCCATTATGCTACCCCATTTCATTAATAATTCGATTTTCTCTATTTTAAGGCGCAAACGTTTTCATTAATGAATGATAACAGATTCTATCTTAATTTAAAATAGCGCTTACAACTTTTATTCTTATTTTTCTAAGAAAACATACGCAAATTACTAATATTCCTCTAATAAATGAAAACGTTTTATTTTTTTGTTTATTTTTTGAATCTATTAGTTTATAATGAACTCAAAGAAAACGTTTGCATAATTTTTTCTAGGGGGCAATACCATGGCAGAATTGAAATTAGAAAACATTTATAAAATATATGATAATAATGTAACAGCTGTAACAGATTTTAATTTACACATTCAAGATAAAGAGTTTATCGTATTTGTCGGTCCTTCTGGATGCGGAAAATCTACAACATTACGAATGGTCGCTGGACTTGAAGATATTTCAAAAGGAGAGTTTTCAATTGATGGTAAGCTAATGAATGATGTCCCTCCAAAAGATCGCGATATCGCAATGGTCTTCCAAAACTATGCTTTATATCCACATATGAGCGTGTATGATAATATGGCATTTGGATTAAAACTTAGAAAAATACCAAAAGATGAAATCGATCGTCGTGTGAAAGATGCAGCAAAAATTTTAGGACTGGAACAATATTTAGATAGAAAACCGAAAGCGTTATCTGGTGGACAACGTCAACGTGTTGCGTTAGGGAGAGCGATTGTTCGAGACGCGAAAGTATTCTTAATGGATGAGCCTTTATCCAACTTAGACGCTAAATTACGTGTTGCAATGCGCTCAGAAATTTCTAAATTACATCACCGTCTTGGAACGACAACAATTTACGTAACACATGATCAAACAGAAGCAATGACAATGGCTTCACGTCTCGTTGTTATGAAAGACGGAAAGATTCAACAAATCGGAACTCCAAAAGAAGTATATGAAACACCTGAAAATATTTTCGTTGGTGGATTTATTGGCTCTCCAGCAATGAATTTCTTCCGTGGTAAATTGACTGAAACCGATTTCGTTATAGATAATTCATTAAAAGTCAAAGTAACTGAAGGAAAAATGAAGATGTTACGTGAACAAGGCTATGTAAATAAGGAAATTGTTTTAGGTATTCGTCCTGAAGACATTCATGATGAACTATTATTTTTAGAAGCTTCACAATCTACTGCCTTCACAACAAAAATCGAAGTTGCTGAGTTACTAGGTGCTGAATCTATTTTATATATGAAACTTGGAGATCAAGATTTTGCAGCACGTGTTGATGCAAGACATACATTTTCACCTGGAGATCAAATTAAACTAGCATTTGATATGAATAAAGCGCATTTCTTTGATAGTCAAACTGAACAACGTATTCGTTAAAAAATAATTTTCCTCTGTATAACATACAAAAAAACCGTCCACATACTTTGAGGGCGGTTTTCATTATTATACGAGGGCTTCTACTGTATGAAATGATTGTCCTTTCGTGCCAATAATACCGAAAATCGGTAAGTCACTCAGCACCACTTCTTCTTGCTGTTTCATAAAAGATGACGTTAATTGTTTTATCTCTATCCAAACGTCATTAATACAAAGTACATTGGAATCGTTCTCTTGTTGGCGAGAAAAAATAGAATCTATTTTATATAAACCAGCATTTTGAAAAAGCATATCAATGCGACTAAATGCATTCAAAGTAATACTGATAACGCGTTGCCAATCTCCTTGCTTTCCCATATCATAGGATACAAAAAGTGCTTCTCCGCCTAGATTCGTAATTTCCTCCACTGTTGCTTGTCCACTTTCTTGATCAATGTCCGTCACAATTACTTTTGCGCCTTGTTTAGCCAACAAAAGAGCTGTATTACGTCCAATACCGATGCCACCGCCAGTTACGATAGCAACTTTTCCTGCAAGCTTCATTTTCATTACCCCTTCTATAAGTCTTACCGTCATTCAGTATACTCCTTTATGAGATTAGTCTGCAAGCAAGAAAAGTTGCTTATTAATTTGTAAGCGATTACTTTTTTACTCCTTCTTTTTTCTTACTATTACGCTGATCGAAAACTAAACCGATGAAAATTAAAATCCCCCAAAAGATTACGCTACCCCCAGTCATTTCAATTTCCCCCTTATTATATAATGATATTATTTTAATCATTATAACATTTTCTTAATTTTCAATCTATTGAAATCAAAAATGATATGGATTAACTTTTTCTTATTATATATCCTTTAAAATATATTTATATAATTAAAAAAGACCTTCTTATTTTATGTATAAAAAGGTCTCTGTTTTATTATACAAGACTTATCACTTTTGTTTTTGTAATTAAATCTTGAAAACCACAATTATCTTTGCGGAATAACATCATATATACGTTACATAATATCGGAATTCCAAGTAGCAATATGTTCGGTAATAACAATACAAAAAATCTTATAATTAATGTTTGTAATGTTAACTTTTCACTCTTCAATGAAATTAATTTTATTCTCGTTACCTTTTTACCAAGTGTAACACCGTTCCAAATAAAGGGTACCAAAATAAAATATATCGCCATTAATATAAAAACTACTGCGAGATCATATCTATAATCACCAAAACTAATATTAAAGCGATTAAAAATAGCACTATAATTTCCGGTCATAATAGCTACTACTGCACCATACATAACCGAGATTAAAAACATGTCAATTAGGGAAGCACCTATGCGATTCATTACAAGCGCTGGACGATGCATCTTTAACTTCATTTTATGTCGACTCCTTCATATCCTTCTTTACCCGTCTCATCGTACCACTTCTAAAAAACATTGTAAACTAGCGTTTCTCTTACTTTTCTTGTACAATGTGTTACAACAGCATTGTAAAGGAGGTTCCCATATTGAAAAAATGGATAATCCTATTCGTCGCATTCCTATTAGCCGGTTGTGCTGGAAATACAAATCATATAACTTATACGATTAACGATGAATACGAACTCATACGTACTTCTGGGAATGCATTTGAACTTTTCCCATCGCAAGATGCTGTATATGCCACACAATACATTCCTGCAAAAATTACAGACATAGCTTGGGATGATAAATACATTATTGCAAAACAAATTGAGGAAAAGTCAGATCCGAATAACCCTGACGGAGCAATTGCAAATAAAAAAAGTGAGCATTATTGGATTATTGACGTAAAGCATAATAAACGTTTTGGTCCTTATAATGAAAAGCAATTTAATGAACAAAAAGATGCATTTAAAATTAAGGTACCTTTTCAAAATGTAGATTCATACATAAAAGAAAAGAAAAAACAGTCAGCATAATATTTTTAACGCTGACTGTTTTTTCTTTTATGTTTTTAAAAATCCCCTACTCAGAAAGTGAGATATTAAAAGTTTGTGCCTCTTTTACAACATCTTGCGTTTCTGTATCTGCTGCGACTACATTATCTGTTGTAAACTTAATATCCTTTACCTTTTCTTTTCCATCATCAAGTATTAAGCCGATAATACCATCTCTTGTTTCACCAGGCTTATAGTCTTCCCTTGATACATTTTTTGTACCAACGAGCGTATCTTCATCATATAAAAAGTTTTGAGTTGCTACTTTAAAATGTTGCTTATCATTAATCGTAACATCATTCATAGAGAAAAATTGCATATTTTTATTCCCGCTATTTTCCACCTTATATGTAATTTCAACGTAACGAATCGTATCACTAATCTCTGTACCACTTATCGATGCATATAACTCCGCATCTTCTTGACTTACTTTATCTCCTAATCTACGCTTTACTTCTTCAGGAGTTAATGCCGTAAATACTTTTAATGCATTTTTTGCATCTTTACTCATCTGCGATAAAGAGATTACTTTTACATCTTGTATGTGAATTTTCATTGGTGCTACTTCAAATGTTTGATTTACAGATTGAATCTGTTCTAACTTAAAAGTACCCCACCCTGTTTCTTTCACTTTTTGTCCTACTTTTTTCAGCTCACGCCCACCATATTCTTTTGTTTCAGGAATAGATTCTTTCTTCTTCGGTTCAACTTTCTTTTCTTCTTGATGGAAGCAACCACTTAACATAAGAAGAAAACTACATAAAACAAAAATATTTTTCCATGCTTTCATCATATAATTTCTCCTAACACTATCATTCATTAATATAAATTAGTCCTTTGCTTTGTAGACTATAGAAACAATGAGAATTCCACAAAAGGAACTTGTCAGTCCAGATACTATTATACCCCCTATTTGGAAAATATGAAAATAGGGATCTACTAATGCGTGAACGATAAATACTAGAGCTGCGAAAATGATTGCCGAAACCCAATACTTCCTTTTTTCTGAAGCTATCATAAAATCTTTCCCTGTTTCATCTTTATACTTCCATAGTACGTATAATAGTAATAAGAAACCAACACATGTACTCCCGTGTTGCATATATTTATACACCGGGATACTATGTAATCCTCTTTGTAACAATGGTATCTTCGTAACAAAATAGCCTGTATTATGAGTAAATGCATCCCAAACGACATGCGTGAGCATACCAAATAAAGCAGAATAGCAAAATACAAAGAAATCCTTCCATGTATGAAGCCCCCACCTCTCATCTACTGCATATGCAAAATAGCCAGCAAATGGTTTAGGTAAATGTGTTATAAACGGCTTTTTTAAAATGTAATGATACATATATGCTAACAGAAATACAAGTGGTAAATTTAAATATAAGAATCCAAGCCATGTATGCCCAATAACACCATACGGTCTAAAGTGTAAAAAATATTCAAAATCAGGCGCCATACTGCCTAATATAAGAGCCGTTACTGAAATATATTGAGAACGCTTTTTCACAAAAGGAAGAACTGCTGCTGGATGCGCAAATGTAAACGGCATGTTTTAACTCCTTTTCATATCTTCAATAGAATACCATCTATCATAACGAGAGAATTGATCTTGATGCAATATTTATTTTCACATTGGAATATGATAGTTTACATGTTATAATCCACATGAAATATTCAGAAAATAAGGAGAGGTTCACGTGTCATTAACACTTGCCTTTTTTCTCATTCTGCTTATCTTCTTTGTACTTACATACATCGGCTTTTTTCTGTGGAAGCACTTAAAAATTATAAAATATATGCCTGCTCTCGTTGGTTTTATAAGCGTTTTTTTTATTTTCATATGGAAGAGAATGACTTTAGGCTGGGAAGGTCTTGGCTTTGGCGCACTTCAATATACAATACTATTTGCAAGCTGTCTTACCCTTGTATTTGCTGCTTTTTTAGAATCAAAATCCGTTATGAATTGAGGTTTATATATTGATTGACGTACCCTTTTTAAAAAATGTCACATTAAAAAAAGAAAATATCCCTAGTTTTTCCGCATATCCTTACTGTCTACCCGCTATCCGAACTTTACAATCACTTGCCTTCCATCCAAATGTAACATTCATTATTGGAGAAAACGGAACGGGAAAATCAACATTACTCGAAGCAATTGCAATCGCTTTAGGATTTAATGCAGAAGGTGGAACGAAGAATTTCCGCTTTAGCACAAACGATTCACATTCATCTTTACATGAATACCTTCGAATTTCTAAAAGTTTCAATACACCAAACGACGGTTTCTTTCTTCGTGCTGAATCATTTTATAACGTTGCTTCTTATATTGATGAGATAGACGCTATAAAATCTTATGGCGGTGTTTCACTTCACGAACAATCCCATGGTGAATCATTCTTTTCCTTATTTATGAACCGTTTTTCAGGACAAGGTTTATACATTTTAGATGAGCCTGAGGCTGCTCTATCACCAATGAGGCAACTTTCCATGCTTATTCGAATGCACGAACTAGCGGAACAAGGTTCACAATTTGTTATCGCGACGCACTCTCCTATTTTAATGGCTTATCCTGAATCCACTATATATTCTTTAACACAAGAAGGGATTCATGAATCCACATTAGAAGAAACCGAGCATTACCAAACGACAAAACTTTTCTTTGAAAATCGTGATCGATTATTTCATCATTTATTTGATTCTTAATAAAAAAGAAGCAGCGATTGCTGCTTCTTTTTTATAGTGCTTCTATAAATAATGCTACCCCAATACCGCCACCGACGCATAGAGAAGCAATTCCTTTTTCTAAACCGCGTCTCTTCAATTCATGAATTAAACTTACAGTAATACGAGCTCCTGTACAACCGATTGGATGTCCAAGTCCTACACCGCTACCGTTTACATTCACTTTTTCACGGTCTAAACCTAATTCTTTCTCTACAGCTAGGTATTGAGCCGCGAAAGCTTCATTAATTTCCAGTAAATCAGCATCTTCTAATGACCAATCTACTTTTTCTAACCCTTTACGAATTGCTGGTGCTGGTCCAATACCCATAATTTTCGGATCTACTCCAGCTACTGAATATCCAACAATTCTAGCTAACGGTTGTAAGCCTTTTTCTTTCGCTTTTTCTTCGCTCATTAATACTAGAACCGCACTTCCATCATTAAGGCCAGATGCATTCCCTGCCGTTACAGATCCATCTTTACGGAAAGCTGGTTTTAATCCTGCTAATTTTTCCGCTGTAATATCTGCACGTGGATGTTCATCCTTCGAAAATACTATTTCTTTTCTACGTTCTTTTATCGTAATAGGAACAATTTGCTCGTCAAAATATCCAGACTCGATGGCTTGCAGTGCCAATGTATGACTACGAAGCGCAACTTCATCTTGTTCCTCTCTTGTAATTTCATATTGGTCAACTAAATTTTCAGCCGTTTCACCCATCATAATATGATGAATCGGATCTTCTAGTACTTCCCACACCGTATCACGAATTTCTCCGTGCTGTAGACGTTGTCCCCAGCGGTGCTGTTTTAATGCATAAGGGCTTGAACTCATTGCTTCTACTCCACCTGCAATAACAACATCACTTACACCTAATTGAATTTGCATTGCAGCTGACATAATTGCTTGCATACCTGAAGAACATTGGCGTTGGATTGTATAACCCGTAACTGTGTCAGGAAATCCTGCCGCTAATGCAGCTGTTCTTGCAGTATTTGCTTCATCAGTTCTTTGAATACAATGACCTAAAATTACTTCATCAACTTCGTGTGGTTCTACCCCGCCTCGTTTTACAGCTTCCTGAAGTACAGGAACCGCTAATTCTACTGGCGTTACATTTTTTAGCGCTCCTCCAAAAGTTCCAATTGGCGAACGAACTGCAGCTGTAATAACAACATTATGCATTTTGCACTTGCCCCTCTCTTATGTACCCTAGTCAGTTTTTAGGTGAAATTCCATAAGATGTATGTCTGCATCTATCATACTATAAACATACTAAAAAATCAAAATATTTAATATAATAAAAATAGAAGGAATTAACCTTCTATTCTGTTAATGCATATAAAAATTTTTGTAAAATTTTCTCTGTCGTTTCATTCAATTTTGGTAACTTATCTACCGGAAAATATTGAAGCTTCAATCCCTCATGATCAAGCCTTAATTCTCCACTCACATGATGCCCCTGATACAGATGAATAACATTAAAAATTTCATCCCCATTAGGATAACGGAAATATACTTCCTTTCCTGATAAGACACCTAGAAATTGCATTATTTTTGCAGTTAATCCCGTCTCCTCGAATAATTCTCGGCGAGCAGTTTCTTCCGTCGTTTCTCCTAGTTCCATCGCGCCGCCAGGTACACCCCAATCATATGTATCTGAACGATATTGAAGCAATACTTCCTGATTATCATTTAGTATAATTATTGCTGATCCAACGAGAATAAGTGGTCTTGTCCCAACAACTTTGCGTAACTCTTCAATATACCCCATTATGTAAATTCTCCTTTCCTCACCCTCCCTTATCATAACAAAATTCTTCTCCTTTTGTTGATGTAATTTCCAAGAAAAAAAAGGAAGCTTTCGCTTCCTTTTTTCCATTTTTATTTCTTAAAACTTTCATATTTTACAGCTTCAAAAGCTTCTTCAATTTCATCATTACGATAATGAACATATGTAAAACGCCCTAATTCTACTAATCTTGCTATTTCTTGTAACGCTTTATGTTGCTCATATGTTTCCTCCAGCTTAATATGTACATAAAACTTCATTAATGGATGTTCATATAAAGGTTCTCCCACCTCTACATATACATCTTCAACCCCTTGTACAACTCTTACATAACTCGCAAATTGATAAAGTGCTTCTCTGTCTGAAACGATTTTTAATGTATACATATATTCTCCCCCTTTTCTTTACTATATCAAAAAGATGACCACACCATGTTATAGAACTATGAAATTTTTTCGACTTGTAATAAACAAGGCTTTTATCCATACATAGGGTCTTTTCCCAACATATATTATAGAAAGAATTTTTTCAGTTGAGGTGTTCCTTATGGATCCATACGTCAATATATGTATTTGCATTACTCCAGGCGCCGATATTTCTGATGACCGTATTGCAAAAGATTTAGCAGTTGCAGAATCAATTTGGCACCCCATTACATTTCAAATTAAAGACGTAATTATTTTAAATGAACTTTTTCGTTTTTCTGACCGTGAAATTAGTTATAAAAATTCTATTCAAAGTCAGGAAAAATTAGCATCCTTTTTCCAAACATGTGTAAATGAAGCTCCTGAATGCGACCTTTACATTTGTTATATTGGCAGTGATTATTTCAAAGAAACAGCCGTAATTGCCTGCGCGTACTCTTTAGCCAAACAACAGCAACTTACTGGTTATATCGTTTTAACAAATTCGGCTGCTCCCATGAAAAATATATATACGCTCGCTCACGAAGTCGGTCATATTTTATTTACAAGACGTGTTCATGGAAAACTTACTCACGCAGATCCTCATTCCCCAACTGGCTCGGAGCACCATCCTTCTCCAACAAATCTTATGTACCCTATCGTACCTCGTCCTGAAAACGTCCATATTCAATCCTTATTAACAAACGAACAAAAAGCACTCTCTTTACAAAGTTCTTTATTACAAAGAAAAAAACAGTAACTGTCATGTTACTGTTTAAAACAATTTATTCCAATTAATAAACGATATACCGGCTGCAAAGGATACACTATACACCTAAAACGAATCCCTCTAAAAATCAAAATATAGTATTTCTTTGGAAATAATTTTTTGTATATCCAGAGCAGCCACTTTTTTGAAATACTAGTTTACACTTTTTCTCTCTTCAATTTTTAAAGACCATCTCATTAACCCATATATACTTCCATACATAAGTAATATCTTTGCAATTCCCCAAAATACATTTTTTTCTTCTAATCCTTTAAATATAAACATAATCGCTAAAGGAACAATTAGCACCAAAACACCCATCCAACCAAGGACATACACTTCTCCAACGAAAAGTAATAAAAAGATACTTGCTGCTAATATATATGTTTGCATTGTCGATAATTGCAAAATAGGTGTACCGTACCATTTATCAACAAACATCAATAATACTAATAATAAAATGGGAACCATTACTATTATGTAAATAATTCCGAACTCTACAAATTTATTTTTAAAAGAAGACATTCTAAACGCAACAATGGTTCCAATAATCGTAATGATTAAGACGATAGGATAGCCAATTAACTGTATATTCGTTAGTGTAAATTGCTGATTTGGATTATTAAATAAAATATGAGTTAATATCCAATACCCGCCAATACCAATTATCATCGCAAGAATACTCTTTATACTCCCACCTTTATCCTTCTCCATCTCTTTCGCCAATTCTTCCGCATACTCTTTTGGTGAATCACCAAATATATCCGTTACCGTCTTTCCCTCTTTCTCACCTTCTATTAAATGAAGCTCTGCATCTTCTATAAAAGCGTCCACATCTTCTTCTTTCATTCCTTTTGTTATTAAATACACTTTCGTATCGATTAAAAACTTTTCTCCTTCTTTAGAAATCTGCATGATAACCCCTCCCTTATTTAACCGTTTCTCTTCTATTCGTCTTCATCATAATTTCAAGGAAAATTAAAATAAACAAACTTCCGTATAAACATATAACTTGAAATAACATTGGCACGAGATCTTCTGATGTAAATGTTTTAAACAGTAACATAATCGAAAATGGAATAATTAAATATAAGTTTTTAAACCATCCTTCAAAATATATATTTATCGCTACTGTGATCATAAAAATAGCTCCAGCTAATATATAACTTTGCGTTTGGGTGAATGTAAACGTTTTGGTAGGATAGATTACATCTAATATCGTAACAGCCCCCATTAAAAACATTGGCGCTACCATAACTAAAAACCACATAGAAAACCACGTTTTTGTAAAGCTTGTTACGAAGGTCATTTTGCGAAGTAAAAAATTAGGACCTATAACAACTAAAATCAATGACAAACTATACCCAACGCACTGAATAAGTGAGATCTGTAATACTCCGTTATTCACTATTAGGATAGAAGCAATAATCCAAAACGATACGATATTCATTACTGTAAAACCAATTTGTCTCCACGTTTCCTGTCTATCTCTTTCCATTACTTTTACAAGTTCATTTGCATATTCTTTCGGTGAGCTTCCGAAAATATCTTCTACACTTTTCCCATCACTCTCACCCTCGATTAAATGAAGTTCTGCATCTTCTATAAAATTTTCAATATCGCTTTCTTTCACACCCTTTGCTACTAAAAATAATCTCATATCTAATAAAAACTTTCGTGCTTCACTTGATAACATTATTTTTTCTCCCCTTCCCCTCAAGTAGACGCTCTACACTACTTTGCATCGTTTCCCAGCGATCCATAAATTCATTAAGTGCTTCCTCGCCTTTTTCTGTTAATGTATAATATTTCCGCTTTGGACCAGATGGAGATTCCTTCATTACACTTGTTATTAATCCTTCCTTTTGCATTCGTATTAATAGCGGATAAATACTTCCCTCACTCGCCATAGTAAAGCCATACTTCGCTAGCTTTTCACTCATTTCATAACCGTATATTTCACCTTCAGAAATAATAGCAAGTAAGCATCCTTCTAAAATCCCTTTCAGCATTTGACTTGTCGACATAATTCAAATCCTCCCACTATCTTGTTTTACAAGATAGATAAGCGTAAGTATCTTGCTTTACAAAATAGTATAGCAGAGGCTATTTTGCAAAACAAGATAGCTAACAATATTTTTCCAAATCTTTGCAGGATTTTTATTATCTACTCTCTAAATAGAGCAATATGAGAACTTTATTACGAAGGGATGTTTTTCACCATGGTTACAAATCGAGTTGTCTTTTTAACAGGTGCTGCAAGCGGTATTGGTTATGAAATGGGGAACGCTTTCGCAAAAGAAGGTGCAAAAGTTGTCATTACCGATCGTCTTGAAGAACGTGCAAAAGAAGCTGCTGAACAATTACAAAAAGAAGGCTATCAAGCTATCGGTTTAAAATGTGATGTTACATCTGAAGAAGAAATTACCGCTGCAATTTCTCAAACCGTTACTCATTTCGGTTCATTACATATATTAATTAACAACGCAGGAATGCAGCACGTTTCACCAATTGAAGATTTTCCAACTGAAAAGTTTGAACTACTTATTAAAATTATGCAAATCGCTCCTTTTATCGCAATTAAGCATGCCTTCCCAATCATGAAAAAACAAAAGTATGGCCGAATTATTAATGTAGCCTCCATTAATGGCCTCGTTGGATTTGCAGGAAAATCCGCCTACAATAGCGCGAAGCATGGCGTAATCGGATTAACAAAAGTTGCCGCTTTAGAAGGCGCTACTCACGGAATTACCGTTAATGCGCTTTGTCCTGGTTATGTCGATACCCCACTTGTACGTAATCAACTACAAGATTTAGCTACTACACGAAATGTACCACTTGAAAATGTTTTAGAAGATGTTATTTATCCACTTGTACCACAAAAACGCTTATTGCAAGTACAAGAAATCTCTGATTATGCTATGTTTTTAGCGAGTGAAAAAGCAAGAGGTATAACTGGACAAGCCGTTGTTATCGATGGTGGTTATACTGCTCAATAAAGTGAAGGCTTTTACTGCCCATTAATGCGGGGTAAAAAATAAAGTTTGCTCACGAAGAGCAAACTTTATTTTACTTTCTATCGCGAGGACCTTCCTACTTTAGTAATTGTTTAGGGAGTTTCTCGATTGCAACAATTACCCCATCTAATTTACTTTCAATACGATGGAGTAAATATAATGTTACAACAATCGGAAACCCTACATTACCTACCATCCTGATCCACTCTTCCATCTTTTCCGCCTCCTTCCATTATATAAATAAGAGAAAAGAAAACATTTAGGCATAAAAAAAAACAAGCTATTATGTATTAGCTTGTCTTTCAAATAATGATGCAATTTCCCGTTTATAATCTCCGTATATGATGCCTTTTTCAGTAATAATACCTGTAATTAATTCATTCGGTGTTACGTCAAATGCAGGATTATAAACATCAGTTCCAATTGGCGCCACTTGTTTTCCAAAAATTTTCGTAACTTCGGTTTCATCTCTTTCTTCAATAACAATTTCTGTACCTGTTTGTTTCGTAATATCAAACGTAGATAACGGAGCTGCAACGTAAAATGGAATATCGAAATAATTTGCTAATATAGCTAAATTCATTGTTCCGATTTTATTTGCTGTATCTCCATTTGCGACAATTCGGTCCGCTCCTACAATAATCGCGTTTATTTCTTTCGTTTGAATAGCATGAGCTGCCGTATTATCGGTAATAAGTGTTACATCAATATTTGCCTGTTTTAATTCCCAGGTCGTTAAACGCCCGCCTTGTAAAACCGGTCTCGTTTCACACGCATACGCATGTAAACGTACACCTTTTTCTTTCCCAATATAAAACGGTGCTAATGCAGTACCATATCTAGCAGTTGCAATGCTTCCAGCGTTACAAATTGTTAAAATGTGATCACCATCTTTAAAACATGTTAATGCATGTTCTCCAATACTCCGGCATACTGCTTCATCTTCTTGCTGAATGAGAAGCGCTTCTTCTTCTAATTTTTTTTGTGCTTCTTTTATTGTAGTAATTTCTCGAATTGATTCTCTCATATGATCGATTGCCCAAAATAAATTGACTGCTGTTGGGCGTGACGTTCCTAAATAATTACAATCTCTATTAAACTTCTTTTGAAATTCTTCCATATGTACAGTATTATATTTTTTTGATGCAAGTGCCAAGCCAAATGCAGCTACAATTCCAATTGCAGGTGCTCCTCGTACTTCTAGCATGACAATACTTTTCCATACCTCTTCAATCGTCGTTAATGTTTTGTATTCTGTACTATGCGGCAACTTTGTTTGATTTAATACTGCAATGGCATCACCTTTCCAACTGACAGATCTCGGAACAGTAACAATTGTACTCATGCTTTTATCCCTCCAGAAACTGTCTGTTGAAATAATGTTCGGAACAGTTGAATATCAGCACTCTTAGATTCATATTTTATTAGTTCTTTACCTAAGGATAACGCTTGTTTCTTAGCTTGAATTCTCGTTTCTTTATTTGCTATTCCATCTAAATCAGCTACATGCGCTAAGCCAATTGTTCTACGGATAAGCTCACATCCGGCAAATCCAACGGCATCTGTAAAAATATTTTGCAAAATAATTGGCAACCATTGTTTCTCTTTCGTATATGCTTCTACACCTTCTCCAATCCATAACTTCGTAAAAGCTTCTACAAAATAACTCCATGTTTTCTCAATATGGAAAAATAGCACACTTCTTTTTTCCTCTTCACGGGATAGTGCATTTAATAATAAATTTGCAATAAATTGGCCAAGATCAAATCCACATGGACCATATGTTGCAAATTCTGGATCAATTACTTTCGTTTCAGCAGGGGATGAAAAAATACTACCAGTATGTAAATCACCATGAATAAGCGCTTCTTTTCTCGTTAAAAATTTATATTTATACTGTGCTACTTTTAATTTTAAATTTTTGTCACTCCATAGTTCATCCACCGCTAGTTGTAACTCTGGTTCATAATCATTCGTATTATAATGACTAAACGGATCTGTAAACACTAAATCTTCCGTGATTTTACTAAGATCTGGGTTTACAAATGCACCTTCTAGTACCCTTTTCTCTTCTGATTGTAAACCGAAATCTGAAGTATAAAACAACACATGTGCTAGAAAGCGACCAATATGTTGGGATAAAAGCGGGTACTCCTCTCCATCTATTAATCCTTTTCTTGCAATTGTTAGCCTTGATAAGTCTTCTATGACTGTTACTGCTAACTCTTCATCATGACTGTACACTACCGGCACATATTCCGGCACATACTTCGCAAAAATTTGTAATGCTTTACTTTCAATCGTCGCTCTTTTTATAGACAGTGGCCAGCTCTCACCAACTACTTTCGCATATGGCAGTGCTTGTTTTATTATAATAGACTTCTCTCCATCATCTAATTTGAACACGTAATTTAAATTTCCATCTCCAATTTCATGACAAACTACATTTGCTTTCTTTTCAAAATAACCGTGTTCTTTCGCATATTGTATAGCTGTCGTTTCAGTTAATGAATAATATCCCATCGTCTTCTCCCCCTTTTTTAATTCAGAGGTTTTTCTGACGTAGAAAAACCTCTTTCCACAAAGAAAGAGGTTTGAAGTTTATCTTCTCCCCTCTTATCTGCCAGAAAGATTTACTTTCTGCTGGAATTAGCACCGTGCCTTTTGGCGTAAATAAACGCCCCATTTCACAATGGTATTACGGTCGGTTGCTGGGCTTCATCGGGCCAAATCCCTCCACCTGCTCTTGATAAGAGTTGTATAATTTTTTGAATTTTTAACTTTATGTTGAAGACTATACCAAGAATAAAAATCACTTGTCAACATTTTATTTGTATAATTCTGGACGACGATCTGCAAAAACTGGAATTCCTTTGCGTACTTCTTTAATTTTCTCAAAATGAAGCTCTCCCAATAAAATTGATTCTTCTTCATTCGCTTCTACAACAACTTCGCCCCAAGGATCGACAATTAAAGAATGACCGGCAAACTCATTATTCGGATCCTTTCCTGCCCTATTACATGCAACAACATAACACTGATTTTCAACTGCTCTTGCTTGCAATAACAAACGCCAATGCGCTAAACGAACCAATGGCCATTCTGCTACAACAAATAAAACTTTTGCACCTTTCGCAGTATGAACGCGCATCCACTCTGGAAAACGAATATCATAACAAATTGTGCCGGCGCACTCTACATCATCTAGCCTAAATTCACCTGTACTATTTCCCGCGATTAAATATTTATGTTCATCCATAAGCTGAAATAAGTGCACTTTACTATATTCATTGACTAGTTCTCCTTCCTTGTTTACCACATACATTGTATTTGTAACACCTTGTTCTGTTTGCTTCGCTATAGACCCACCGACAATATGTACACCATATTGCTTCGACCATTCTTTCAGCTTTTCTTTCGTTTGCAATCCATCCCTATCTGCAATTTCAGTAAGCCTCGTTAAATCATATCCCGTTGTCCATAGTTCTGGTAAGACAATCACATCTGGTCTTTCCTTCATCGCTTCGCTTATTTTATTTTTAGCATTCTCAATATTTTTTTCTACATCTCCAAAGACAATATCCATTTGAATACATGCGACTTTCATTTTGTCAGCCCCATTCTTAATTTTTTCTTTACAAAATACTGGAAAGATTATATCATTTGTCACTAGAATTGTAACAACTTTCAAAAGAGGTGGAAAGTATGAAATTATTTCAACCTTCTGAGATAGTAACATCATTGCCTACACAATTTTTTGCTTCACTTGTTGCAAAAGTTAACAAAGTCGTTGCAGATGGTCACGATGTTATTAATCTAGGTCAAGGTAATCCAGATCAACCAACACCGCAGCATATCGTAAAAGCTTTACAAGATGCTGCTGAAAAGACCATTCATCATAAATACCCACCATTTCGCGGACACGAAAGTTTAAAAGAAGCCGTGGCAACATTCTATCAACGCGAATATGATGTAGTAGTAAATCCAAAAACAGAAGTTGCTATTTTGTTTGGTGGAAAAGCTGGATTAGTAGAATTACCACTTTGTTTTACAAACCCTGGTGATACTATTCTCGTTCCAGATCCAGGCTATCCAGATTATTTATCAGGAGTTGCTTTAGCAAAAGCACAATTTGAAACAATGCCGCTTATTGCAGAAAATAATTTTTTACCAGATTATACAAAAATTGATGCCGCTACCGCTAAGCGTGCAAAGTTAATGTTTTTAAACTATCCAAATAATCCTACCGGTGCTACTGCATCAAAAGGTTTCTTTGATGAAACCATTCATTTTGCTAATGAACATAATATATTAGTCGTTCATGATTTTGCTTACGGTGCTATTGGATTCGATGGTCAAAAACCTGTTAGTTTCTTGCAAGCAGACGGTGCTAAAAATACAGGTATTGAAATTTACACTCTATCGAAAACTTTCAATATGGCTGGATGGCGCATCGCTTTTGCTGTGGGGAATGAAAGTGTGATTGAGACAATTAACTTATTACAAGATCATATGTATGTTAGTATTTTTGGTGCAGTTCAAGATGCTGCCCGCGAAGCACTATTAAGTTCACAGTCTTGCGTAATAGACCTTGTAAATAGTTACGAATCTCGAAGAAACGCTCTTGTTTCAGCTTGTCACTCAATTGGTTGGAATGTAGACATTCCAACAGGCTCATTCTTTGCATGGCTTCCTGTTCCGAAAGGATATACATCTGAGCAATTTTCTAATATTTTACTAGAAAAAGCACACGTTGCAGTTGCTCCTGGTGTTGGATTTGGTGAACATGGCGAAGGGTATGTCCGTGTTGGTCTCTTGCATACAGAAGATAGATTAAGAGAAGCCATTAATCGAATTGATAAATTAAATTTTTTCAAAAAGTAATTGACAACATGAAAAATATCTGACAAAATTCAGTTATCTTAAAAATTTAAACATTTCTAAATACTTCTTATCAAGAGCAGGTGGAGGGACGAGCCCGACGAAACCCGGCAACCGATCTACAATTGTAGACACGGTGCTAATTCTCGCAGCATTATGCTGACAGATAAGGAGCTGGTTGTAAAAAAACCTCTCCTTAGCTGAGAGGTTTTTTTATTTAACTAGGAGGTTTTAACAATGAGCGGAATTATAGCAACGTATTTAATCCATGATGATTCACATAACTTAGAAAAAAAAGCCGAGCAAATTGCACTCGGTTTAACAATTGGCTCTTGGACTCATTTGCCACACTTATTGCAAGAACAATTAAAACAGCATAAAGGCAACGTCATTCATGTTGAGGAACTAGCTGAACAAGAACATACCAATTCGTATTTACGTAAAAAAGTTAAACGCGGGATTATTAAAATCGAATATCCGTTATTAAACTTCAGTCCGGACTTACCAGCAATTTTAACAACTACATTCGGAAAGCTATCACTTGATGGTGAAGTGAAATTAATCGACTTAACATTTTCAGACGAGTTAAAACAATATTTCCCTGGTCCAAAATTCGGGATAGATGGTATTCGAAATCTTTTACAAGTGCATGAGCGTCCCCTTTTAATGAGTATTTTTAAAGGAATGATTGGACGAAATATTGGGTATTTAAAAACACAATTACGCGATCAAGCAATTGGTGGTGTAGATATAGTAAAAGATGATGAAATATTATTTGAGAATACATTAACACCACTTACGAAACGCATTGTATCTGGAAAAGAAGTTTTACAATCCGTATATGAAACATACGGACATAAAACGTTATATGCCGTAAATTTAACAGGACGAACTTTTGATTTAAAAGAAAATGCGAAACGCGCAGTGCAAGCTGGGGCAGATATTCTATTATTTAATGTATTTGCTTACGGACTAGATGTACTACAATCACTTGCAGAAGATGATGAAATCCCAGTTCCTATTATGGCACACCCTGCTGTAAGTGGTGCTTATTCATCATCCAAGTTATATGGAGTTTCCTCTCCATTATTACTAGGAAAGCTACTACGTTATGCTGGGGCTGACTTTTCATTATTCCCATCTCCATACGGAAGTGTTGCACTAGAAAAAGAGGAGGCTCTTGCCATCTCAAAACATTTAACTGAAGACGATGCATTTTTCAAGAAGAGTTTTTCTGTTCCGTCTGCTGGTATTCACCCTGGTTTCGTTCCCTTTATTGTACGAGATTTCGGTAAAGATGTTGTTATTAATGCTGGCGGCGGGATACATGGACATCCAAGTGGGGCGCAAGGGGGCGGTAAAGCTTTCCGTACTGCAATTAATGCTACTTTGCAAAATACACCACTCCATGAAGTAGATGACATAAATTTGCATAGTGCACTACAAATATGGGGAAATCCCTCTCATGGGGTGAAATTATGAGTATTCAAGTATTTTGTGATTTCGATGGCACGATTACAAATAATGATAACATTATGTCCATTATGGAAAAATTCGCACCACCAGAAGCCGAAGAAGTAAAGAATAGAATTTTATCACAAGAGCTGTCTATTCAAGAAGGTGTTTCTCAATTATTTCAATTAATACCTACTAGTCTACACGATGATATGATTCAATTTTTAATAAAAACTGCTGAAATCCGTAGTGGTTTTCATGAATTTATACAATTTGTAAATGAAAATAACATTTCTTTTTACGTTATATCAGGTGGAATGGATTTCTTCGTCTATCCACTCTTACAAGGAATCATTCCAAAAGAGCAAATTTACTGTAATGAAACAGACTTTTCAAGTGAATTCATTACAGTTAAGTGGCCTCATCCTTGTGATCATCATTGTCAAAATCATTGCGGATTATGCAAATCATCTTTAATCCGTAAATTAAGTGATACGAATGACTTCCATATTGTGATTGGAGATTCAATTACTGATTTACAAGCTGCGAAACAAGCAGATAAAGTATTCGCTCGCGACTTCCTTATTACAAAGTGTGAAGAGAATTATATTGCTTATACACCGTTTGAAACATTTCACGATGTTCAAACCCAATTAAAACATTTGTTGGAGGTGAAATCATGAAACAACTTTTTCGTCAATGGTATGACTTAAGCGAGATAAAAAAAGAATTAACAACACGAAATTGGTTTCCAGCAACGAGTGGTAATATTTCTATAAAGGTTAGTCATGAGCCACTTACTTTTCTTATTACAGCAAGTGGTAAAGATAAAACAAAAACTACTCCAGATGATTTTCTATTAGTAGATCATCTAGGGGTTCCCGTATTAGAGACTGAATTACGCCCTTCAGCAGAAACAATATTGCATACACATATTTATAACAATACGAATGCTGGGTGCGTACTTCATGTTCATACAACTGATAATAATGTCATCACAAATTTATATAGTGATGCAGTCACCCTTCAAAATCAAGAAATTATTAAAGCTCTCGATATTTGGGAAGAAGGTGCAACAATTCACATTCCTATTATCGAAAACCATGCCCATATCCCAACGCTTGGAGAAAACTTCCGAAAGCACATACAAGGAGATTCGGGAGCAGTATTAATTCGTAACCACGGTATTACCGTATGGGGCCGAGATAGCTTTGATGCAAAGAAAAGATTAGAAGCTTATGAGTTTTTATTCCAATTTCATATAAAACTATTATCAATTCAAGGAGGCGTTTCTAATGGCGCAAATTCGTATTCATGAAGTAAATACTCGCATAGAAAATGAAGTAGAAGTATCTAAATTTCTACAAGAGGAAGGCGTTTTATATGAGAAATGGAACATCTCTAAACTTCCTACTTATTTAAATGAAAATTATTCGTTAACAGATGAAAACAAGGCTGAAATATTAGCTGTGTTTTCAAAAGAAATCGCTGATGTTTCAGCGCGCCGAGGTTATAAAGCACATGATGTAATTTCACTTTCAAATAGCACACCTAACCTTGACGAATTATTAATTAATTTCCAAAAAGAACACCATCATACCGATGATGAAGTTCGCTTTATTGTTAGTGGACATGGCATCTTTGCCATTGAAGGAAAAGATGGCAAATTCTTTGACGTTGAACTTGAGCCAGGCGATCTCATATCTGTTCCAGAAAATGCAAGACACTATTTTACCTTGCAAGATGATCGTCAAGTTGTAGCTATTCGTATTTTTGTTACAACTGAAGGCTGGGTTCCAATTTATTAAGGTAGTTAGTTGAATAAAAGGACTTGGATCCCCTTTTCCAACCTTTTATTCACTCTACATATATACATCCTCCTATGGAACAGGCTTATTTCAAAAAATGAAATAAGCCTGATTTTTTATGTACCTAACCATACGATTCCTTTCGTTCAAAAAAACAACCTCCCCCTTCTATTTTTTAAGTGTATTTCTGAACACTTTTTGAACATTTATTGAACTTTTTTTGAATTTTTTCTGAAAATTCTGTTTTGCGTATGGTATACTACTATTAAATAAAAAGGAAAAGAATATCGCAAACAGAGGGGGATAATCATGAGTTTACTTATCGCACTTATACTAGGGGTTACGTGTGGAGCACTTCCTGTTATTCTAGGAGCTATTATGGAAGAGTTAGAAGTTGGTGTTTTAGGTTTTGTCGCATCTTGTGTAAGCGCTTTATTTTTCGGTTTATTCGGCGCTATTCCTGTTTCAATTCTGTGTGCATTTTATATAGTACGCCATGCTCGTGCAAAACAATTTGGTCCTAATCACATCGCGCAAGTTATTCCATTCCCAATTGAACGATGCCGCCGAGCTTCTAGCTTATAATTATAAAAATTAAATATACCTAAATAAATAAAAGTCCTCAAATGAGGACTTTTATTTATTTTCTTCTAGAAATTGAAACAATTCTTGTAAATGTAGGACATCTTCACTATAGCTAACAGATACGTGACATATACCGTCAATCTCTGCTTGCATATAAAGATCAACCCCATCTCGATCATATTTCAATGCCAAATAAAAATCCATTTCTTCTAACATCTTTTTTGAAGCTCGAATAACATAATGCCCCTTCTCATCTCTTCCATATTCGAATTCCGGCTCAAAATCATATTTTTGTTTAAAAGCTTCTTTTTGTTTTGCACTAATTTGTATACAAGTTGTTCGCTGAACAGTATCAATCATCTCATCAAATTTTTGAAGATCCATCTCATTTACCCCCTTATGTATTTTTTGTATAAAACTTGTGTTCCGCTATTCTCTTCCCCATCTTTCATTAACTCCTCATACAATTCCTTCGCCAAACTTAAACCTGGCACTGGCAATTGCAATTTTTCAGCCTCATCTAAAGCTATCTTCATATCTTTCATAAAATGCTTTACATAAAACCCTGGTTCAAAATCTCCCTTTAACATTCGGGGAGCTAAGTTACTCAATGACCAGCTACCTGCTGCTCCCGTTGAAATACTCTCTAATACTTTATCTGGGTCTAGTCCAGCTTTTTTCGCATAAGCAACAGCTTCACATACTCCAATCATGTTAGAAGCAATCGCAATTTGATTGCACATTTTTGTATGTTGTCCACTTCCAGCTGGTCCTTGCAACTGAATATTTGTCCCTAGTTTTTCAAATAACGGTAAACATTTTTCATATATTTCTTTTTCGCCACCGACCATAATTGCGAGCCTTGCTTCTTTCGCACCAACGTCTCCTCCAGATACAGGCGCATCTAACGTATATACATTCTTACTTTTACCGGTTTCGTTAATACGTTTTGCCAATGTTGGTGTAGATGTCGTGAAATCAATTGCTATCGTGCCTTCATTTGCATTCTCCAAAATTCCATCTATCCCAAAGTATACTTCTTCTACATCATGTGGATACCCAACCATCGTCATTACAACATCAACTTGCTTCACTAACTCTTTCGGTGTATCACACCAATGTGCACCATCTTGCACTAAAGAATCTGTTTTTGCTTTCGTTCTATTATATACATATACTTTATGACCATCTTGCATTAAGTGATAAACCATACTTTTTCCCATTACGCCAATACCAATGAAACCTATTGATAAAGTTTTATGTTCCATTTTCTCATCCCCTTTGTTCTAATAAATCATTTACCATCTTTCGGAACTCTTTATTAAAGTCATCATCCATACTATTTTTCACATTTGAAAATAACATAACAAAAGTTCCTTTTTCTTTATTAAAATTATTGAAAGTGTTCCAACCAGATAATACACCATGATTATGAAAATAATCTGGATATATATAAAAACTAAATGCATATTTCCGTTCTGCTGAAGGTGAAAACATTGCTTGTATACTTTGTTCAGAAAGAAGTTTTCCATTTATAATTGCTTCGTCTAATTTCTTCATATCTCCAACTGTCGTATACATCTCACCACAACCATATAGCCAATCCATGCCTAACTTCTGCGCTGGTACAAGCTCTTGATTTTTTTTCACATAACCCTTTGTAAAATTTTTATCTCCAGGTACCATATTTCCCATACCAGATTCATACATATCTGCTTTTACAAATATGTTTTCTTTTATGTAATCTCCTAAAGGTTTTTTCGATATATGTTCTATTATATAAGCAAGCACCATATAATTATAATCTGTATATCTCCAACCTGTTCCTGCAGGAAATTCTAAATTTTGACGTCCAATCCAATTAATTAACTGTAAACGGGAAGCAGCATTAACATTGCCTTTTGCATGTTCAGGTAAACCAGAGGTATGCGTTAATAAATGATACAGCGTAATATTTTTATTCTCCGGAAATGAAGGAATATATTTATTTACATTATCTTGAATATTCAATTTCCCTTGTTCTTGCAGCTGTAAAATAGATGTGGCAACAACTGTTTTCGTAATAGAACCGATACGATATTTTGTGTGAGGCGTATTTTCTATTTTATTTTGAACATCAGCATACCCATATCCTTTATTCAATATAACATGCTCTTTATCTGTTACCAAAACTGTTCCATTGAATTGCTTTCCGACTAAATATTGATCTAATTTTTGAGATATGCTAACATAATCAATTTGTTGCTCTTCTTTTTCTTCTATATTCCCTTGTACTTCCGTTTCAATAGTAGGATTCACTTTAGTTGTTAATACAGTGTTTTCCTTTATATTGGGGTTAACAAGAAAATAGTATACTCCGCCGCCAACTATAGCAGACAGTGAAGCCATGACCATTACTTTTTTTATCATATTAATCCTCCATAATTCCTTCGCTAAAAATTGTCCCCCTATTCTATTATCAAACAATAAAAAAAAATCGCAACAATTTGTTGCGAAAAATTACATTTTTTCTTTTCTATATACACACACTTGATTTTTTCCATTTTTTTTCGCTTCATATAATGCAATATCCGCTCGTTGCATTAATTCTTCTCTTGTAATCCCTTGTTCATATAACGCAACTCCAAAACTCGCTGTTAATTTCGAAATTCCGGAGAACTGCTTTGTTTCAATGAAAAATCGTAATGATTCCGCAACCTGAAATGCTTCTTTTTCTACTGTGTTAGTTACTAATATAATAAATTCTTCTCCTCCCCACCTTGCAAATACATGTTGCTGCTCCACTTTAGATTTCATAAGCTCTGCAAGCTGAATTAATGCTAAGTCACCAAAATCATGGCCATACGTGTCATTTACTATTTTAAAATTATCTATGTCAAATAAAATAAGTGCTATTTTTTCATCGTTACGCATTGCATTATCCCATTCTGCCTCTAGTATTTGTTGGAACTTCAAACGATTATAAATCTCTGTTAACGAATCTATCATAGCAAGCCTTTCTTGTTCTTGATAGATTTCATCTAATTCTGTAATCTCTGTACACTTCACAATAAATCTTGATAAATCTTCTGGCAGTGGTGTCGCGCGCAATAAAAAAGTTGACACTTCCCCTTCATAATTGGACATCTTAATTCTTCTATCATATGATAATGTATCATCTAACCATGTTATATCGTGAGTTGTTGAATAGTATCCGTTTTCTCTAATAAAATGTTCAGCAAATACTAAATGTTGCTCACGATAGGCAAATAAATTTTCATATCCGAAAAACTCTAAAAAATTTGTATTACAATCAACAATCTCATCGTCTTCTACTATAAATAATAGATCATTTTGAAAATCAAACATCGTTTGAAGTAATTCTTGTTGCAAACTTACTTGCCGCACTAAAGAAAGCTGATACAAACTCTTATTCACTTCCTCTAACACCATTTGTGGAGTCACAGGAGCTATCACAATATTACGTATTCCTAACGTAAGCACCTCTGCAAACTCGCTTGTTATCTGTTGATCCCAAATGACAATAAATGTACTCTGTGGATTATACATATTCTTTATATATTTTATTTGAGAAAAATCTGTTACATACATAATTACAATATGTGGTTTTGTTCTCTGAAACAATAATTCTCCTTCTTCAAAACTATTTGCTATAAACATACATTTTGGATGAATATTTTCTATCGTTTGTTGATGTGTACATCCATTTTCTATATAAAGGACATTTAACTGAAGATCTTGTAATACATTTTGGAAAACCGTATTCTCTAATAAAAAATGTAGTATGTTCATCACTAGTCTTCACTCACTTCATATATCTTGTTCTACTGCATTCCTCACAAACATTTTATAAAAAGACTGTTCTCTAAATACTTTAATGAGTGAGGGATACATATTAACAAGCTAATTGAGAATGCTCTCTTCGCTTTTTCTCTATAAATTCCTTTTCTAGTGTATGATTATAGGAATTGTATCGTTTGTATGAATGCCCTAGCTTCCTCTTTAAAACTTGACAATTAAAATAAAGATATTATATTCTTAAATTCGACAACTTACAAAATGTAAGTAGAATATATTACATGTATTTTTTTATAATTTGATATGTTACTTGGAGGATATATAATGACAAACGACAACTTTTTTAATGTTCTATACGAACGCACATCTACACGTGCATTCAACCCAGAGAAAGAAATTTCATCTACAGAGTTACACGAGATTTTAAAGGGAGCTGCTCAAGCACCTTCTGCTTGGAACTTGCAGCACTGGAAATTCCTTGTATTCCAAGGTGAAGATGTACAGAAACGATTGCATCCAATTGCTTATAACCAGCAACAAATACTTGATGCTTCTGCTGTAGTCGCTATTTTAGGTGATTTAGAAGCTTATAAAAACGTTGAACCAGTTTATGGTCCAATTGTAGAACAAGGATTTATGAAAGAAGAAGCAAAAGAGCGCTTAGCTAAAAATATTGAGTCTGCATATGCTCGTGAGCAATTCCCAAGAGATGCAGCCTTTTCAAATGCATCTTTAGCAGCAATGCAACTTATGCTTGCGGCTAAAGCAACTGGCTGGGATACTTGTGCTATTGGTGGTTTCAACCCACAAGCACTTACAGAAGAATTCAATGTTTCATCTCGTTACGTACCAATTATGCTTATTACAATTGGTGAATCAACTTTAAAAGGTCATCCTGCACCACGAATGAGCGTAGAACAAGTGAGTGAATGGGCAAAATAATAAAGTGAAAATATAATCGGTTTTTATGGACAGTTAATCCTCCGCCTAACTTCTTTGCTTTCGCTGAATTTTGAGGTGGGGGGGTTACTGCTCTTTAATACAGAATAAAAAAGAAACGAAGGTAATGAAATTACCTTCGTTTCTTTTTTATTCTGTCACACACCCGTAATATTACAATGTATTATTCGACATCTATACATAAAAAAACAGTAAACTTCATGCTATTCCCATACACATAAATGGCGTTTCGTGTCGAATTTTGTTAAAGTATCGAAATATAACCGTGTGTTTTTGTTACAATTATGATACAATGATAACAAATAGATAACAAGAGAGGGATTTTCATTGAGTTCATACGGAAGCTTTATCGCACTTTTAAGTTACATAGTAACTGTACTGCTGTTATATTTTATTGGCGATGCTACAAACATATCAGTGTTACAATTCCCAAAAGAAGAAGCGTTCAAATTAGACGCGGAAAAACATACTGCAAGATCCATTGCACCACTACTCTTAGCTCTCCCTGTATATATCATCGTTTTATATAAAAGTAAAAAAGTGTAAAGCCTACCTATTTCATTCATTTCGGTGGTCTTTACACTTTTTTGTGATATTTCCCCTATTTTAAACATCATTCCGTACTAAACACCCAGCTAGTCTTTTAAAATGAGAAAATCCCCCAGAAAAAATTCCACTCTCTGTCCAGTCACTCACTACCGAACTTACATAGATTATAAGTGTGAAGGGGGTGATGAGGATTATGTTTGGATCATTTGGATGCTGTGATAACTTTAGAGACTGTCATCATCGTGAAAGAGAGTGCGACCATCGTGACCATCGCGAGAAAGAGAGAGAGGTAAAACCACAACAACCAGCTGTATGTAACGTACTTGCTAGCATTTCAGTTGGAACAGAACTTTCTCTTTTAAGCATTAGAGGTAACGGAACATTCAACAATGTAATTTTTGAAGGTTTCGCTAACGGCGTTGCTCTTTTCTCTGCTTTAGCTCGTAATAACAAAGACGATAAAGATAATAATAAAGACGATAAGAACAATCAAAATCGAAATACTTTTACTGGTATTTTACGTGTATGCCCAACTGATATCGTTGCTATCGCTATCTAATTCCGTTCCTTATCCTCTATAGTAAGAAAATAAGATTTACTTTTCTCATAGAAAAAACCTGAGACCGATTTCAAATCGACTCAGGTTTTTTTATTGATTATATGCTTTTAACTAGTTCAACAACTTCTTCAGCAGTTGACATCATTAATGCTTTTTCTGCTAATGTTTCCATTTCTGCTTTTGACAACTTGCTTAGTTGTGTTCTTGCAGGAAGAATAGATGTTGCACTCATACTGAACTCATCTAAACCTAATCCTAATAATAATGGGATAGCAAGTGAATCGCCCGCCATCTCACCACACATACCAGCCCATTTGCCTTCTTTATGAGCCGCATCGATAACCATTTTTACAAGACGTAAAATAGATGGGTTATATGGTTGGTATAAGTAAGCTACTTGTTCGTTCATACGGTCTGCAGCCATTGTGTATTGGATTAAGTCATTTGTTCCGATAGAGAAGAAATCAACTTCTTTTGCGAATTGATCTGCTAATACTGCTGAAGCTGGGATTTCAACCATCATACCGACTTCAATTGAATCAGAAACAGTTGTCCCCGCTTCTACAAGTTTCGCTTTCTCTTCTAATAAGATTGCTTTCGCTTGACGGAACTCATCAAGAGTTGCAATCATTGGGAACATAATTTTTAAGTTACCGTATACGCTAGCACGAAGTAATGCACGAAGTTGTGTACGGAACACATCTTGCTCATCAAGACATAAGCGAATTGCACGGTATCCTAAGAATGGGTTCATTTCTTTTGGTAAATGTAAGTATGGAAGCTCTTTATCTCCACCGATGTCAAGTGTACGAACAACAACAGGTTGACCTTCTTTTACACCTTCAAGAACTGCTTTATACGCTTCGAACTGCTCTTCTTCTGTTGGAAGATTGTCACGGCCCATGTATAAGAATTCTGTACGGTATAAACCAACGCCTTCTCCGCCATTATCGATAATACCTTGTACATCATTTGGTGTTCCGATATTTGCAACAAGCTCAACGTGATGTCCATCACTTGTTACAGTAGCTTGGTCTTTTAATTTTGCCCATTCAGTTTTTTGCTCTTCAAATTTCGCTTTCTTTTCTTCAAAAGAACGAAGAGTTTCTTCTGATGGATTTACAATTACTTCTCCATCTAAACCGTCGATGATTACGATATCGCCGTTTTGGATTTTCTCCATAACAACTTTCGTACCAACAACTGCAGGAATTTCCATAGAACGAGCCATAATTGCAGAGTGAGATGTACGTCCACCGATATCAGTTGTAAAACCTTTTGCATACTTACGGTTTAACTGAGCTGTATCAGATGGTGTTAAATCTTCAGCAATGATGATTACTTCTTCAGAAATTGTACCAGGGTTTGAGAAGTTAATTCCTAGTAAATGTGCAAGAACGCGTTTTGTTACGTCACGAATGTCCGCAGCACGTTCTTTCATATATTCGTTATCCATATTTTCAAACATAGAAATAAACATTGATGCAACTTCATCCATTGCAAATTCAGCATTTACTTTTTCACTATTTACTTTATCTTTTACTGGGTTTACTAGTTCTGGATCATTTAACACTAATAAATGTGCTTCAAAGATCGCAGCTTTATCGGCACCCAGCTCAGCAAAAGCATGGTCCTTAATTGCTTCTAATTCAGTTTTTGCTTTCTCAAGCGCAGCGTCTAAGCGTGCAATTTCAGCAGCTTCGTTTGTAATTGATTTCTTTTCGATGTTAAATTCAGGATTCTCAAGTCTGAAAGCCTTTGCAATAGCAATCCCACTTGATGCAGCGATCCCTTGAATGTTAAGAGTCATTATTCTCCTAATCCTTCGTTTTTCATAGTTTCTTCGATAGCTGCTAGTGCTTGAGCTGCATCATCACCATTTGCAGTGATTTTAATTTCTGCGTTTTGTTGAATGCCTAAAGACATAACGCCCATGATTGATTTTAAGTTAACGTTTTTTCCGTTATACTCTAAGTTAATGTCAGAACCAAATTTGCTTGCAGTGTTTACAAGTAGAGTTGCTGGACGAGCATGAATTCCTGAGTCGCTAGTTACTTTAAAGATTTTTTCCATGATAATTTATCTCCTTTAAATTACAGTATTTTTTTAGTTGTATAGACGTGAGTACTACATCATCTATTGTATATAATAGGCGATGTTCGGTCAACCACATCGCCTATTATAATTATAAACATTTTGCGTCAAATTCCTACTGAATGTCAATAATAGCGTTTTCGCCCTTCTTAACATTTCCATCTTTTTTCAATTCGACTTGTTGTCCTTGTTGTAAATTCGTAAAGACAATTGGTGTAATGATAGATGGTGCATTTTCTTTTACAAATGCAAGATCTACTTTTAATAATGGTTGTCCTTGTTTCACTTTGTCGCCTTGTGCTACAAGTGCTTCAAAACCCTCACCATTTAATTTTACAGTATCAATACCGAAGTGGATTAAAATTTCTTTTCCGCCTTCAGATTGAATACCAATCGCATGCTTTGTAGGGAATACGTTGACGATCTCACCGTTAACTGGAGAAACTACTGTTCCTTCTGTTGGCTCGATTGCAAATCCGTCTCCCATCATTTTTCCTGAGAATACTTGATCAGGTACTTCTGTAATCGGTAAGATTTTCCCTTCAATTGGTGATACGATTGTTTCGTTTTCATCAACTTGTTTAGGAGTT
This sequence comes from Bacillus sp. MMSF_3353, assembly GCF_030733445.1. Classification (NCBI taxonomy): domain Bacteria; kingdom Bacillati; phylum Bacillota; class Bacilli; order Caryophanales; family Bacillaceae; genus Bacillus; species Bacillus sp. MMSF_3353. Next base: position 579,648 of record NZ_JASHJA010000001.1, on the reverse strand, counting down.
TCTTCTACCTTTACAGGCTCTTCTTTTTCAACATGAGGTGTACGACCTGACATAATATCATGAATTTGTGATTTTAATGTGTCAGATTTCGGTCCAAAAATAGCTTGAATGTTATTTCCAACTTCAAGTACACCAGCTGCTCCAAGCTCTTTTAAGCGATCTTTGTTTACATTCTTTTGTTCGTTAACTTGAACACGTAAACGAGTAATACAAGCGTCTAAAGAAGCAATGTTTTCTTTACCACCAAGTGCTACTAATACTTCACGTGGAAGTTCTCCTGCTTCTGTTTTACCTGCGCCGTCATTTGCATTTGCTACTTCACGACCAGGTGTTTTTAAATCCCATTTACGGATTGCAAAGCGGAATCCGAAGTAGTAAATAACTGCTAGTACAAGACCAACAATAATTACCCACCACCATGCTGTACGGCCTGGCAGTACACCGAATAACATAAAGTCGATTAAACCACCAGAGAATGTCATACCAATTTTAACACCTAAAATTTGCATTGTCATAAATGATAGACCAGCGAATACTGCGTGAATTCCGAATAGTACTGGTGCTACGAATAAGAATGAAAATTCAAGTGGTTCTGTAATACCTGTTAAGAAAGATGTTAATGCAGCAGAACCTAAAATACCAGCTGCTAATTTTTTATTTTCTGGACGTGCTTCATGGTACATTGCTAATGCTGCTGCTGGAAGACCGAACATCATGAACGGATACTTACCAGTTGTAAATGTACCTGCTGTTAATTCTACACCGTCTTTTAACTGTGCCATAAAGATTTTTTGGTCACCACGGATTAATTCGCCAGCTGCATTTGTATACTGACCGAATTCGAACCAGAACGGTGAATAGAAAATATGATGTAATCCAAATGGAATTAATGAACGTTCAATTAAACCGAATATGAATGCTGCTAATGTTCTATTTGCATCAATCATTTGATGTGAGAACGTATTTAAGCCACCTTGAATATATGGCCAAATGAAACACATGATTATACCTACTACTAAAGAGAATGTTGCAGTTGCGATCGGTACGAAACGCTTACCTGCGAAGAAACCTAAGTATGATGGTAATTCAATGTTGAAGTATTTATTGTAGCAATATGCCGCTACTATACCGACGATAATACCACCAAACACTCCCGTTTGTAGCGTTGGAATTCCTAATACGTTTGCATATGCTGGATCTGTAAATCCAATTTTTACTGGGTCTGCTCCAGAACTTGTTACTTTTACTAGCTTATCTACTTCTAAGAACACACTCATCGTTTTGTTCATAATTAAGTAGCCGACGAACGCTGCTAATCCAGCTACTCCGTCTCCACCAGCTAAACCAATTGCTACCCCAACTGCGAATAATAATGCAAGGTTAGCGAAAATAATATCACCAGATTGTTCCATAATTTTTGCTACCATTACGAACCAATCTGCTTTTAAAGCAGGAATAACATTTGTTAACTGTGGATTTTGAAATGCATTACCAAATCCAAGTAAAATACCTGCTGCCGGTAAAATCGCTACTGGAAGCATTAACGCTTTTCCGACTTTTTGAAGAACACCAAAGATCTTCTTAAACATGGAAACCCTTCCTCTCTTATCTATATTGATACCTTCCGACAAACGCCAAAAAGACATGAGGAAAAAAAGATAGAACGATAGCTATACAAAGGGTAGTATATCCCTTTCTCAAGCTTACATTCCTTGCTTTTCTCCACTCATGCCTGATCGAATCAGTAACACGTGTCAAAAATAGGTTTACGTATAAGTTCACTATAATTAAGGCAAACGTTTTCGTTACTTACCTTAATGTGTTTGTCGAAATTTGTATAACTTTGCAATAGTTATTATACATAACTATTGTAAGCGATTCAATGATTTTTTTTAACGTTTTCATTTTAGACAAAAATATATGTCTTTTTACACATGCTCTGCTTTCACTAAGCGCTGCAGGTGCATCGTTAAATATATGCTCTCTGCTTCATACACAGGAAGTTGCAATTCTTTTTGCATGACCTTAACTAGCTTCCAAGCTAAATTATAACAGACAGGATATTCTGCCTTTAATAAATCAGCAAAACTTTGTGATTCCTCTACTTTTTCCCCTTTTTTTACCCGTTCAATTGCGTATTGTAAATGACGGATAAGGCGTAAATAGTGGATACTTTCTTGGTCTAATGTAATTTGTAAGTTTGTCTCAATTAAAGATACGAGCTGTGCAATGAGACGAGAGTTTTGATTAACTGAAGATAAATCTGAATTTGTAAGCGAACTGTAAATATGGAGTGCAATAAAACCAATTTCTCCTTCTGGCAATGTAATTTGTAAACGAGAATTTAAAAGGTCTACAACACCTTCAGCAATTTCATATTCCTCTGGATAGAGCATTTTCGTTTCAACTAAAAAAGGATTATCAATTGTAAGTCCTTGTTTTAACCGCTTAATCGCAAAAGAAATATGATCTGTTAAAGCGATATGAATATGTTCATTCAATGGTGATTTTGCTTTTTCTTGAATGTAGAACATAATATCATTCATTAATTCAATTAGTTTTTCACTCACATGCGGCACTAACAGTTTGTATTGTTCACGATCACGTTCATTTTTTAAAACAAACATTTTTTCAATTTGTTCTTGCTCCAATACATCTTTCGCTTTTTTCCCAAATCCAATCCCTTTACCAATCACTACTACTTCCTCATGTTCAGGATGGCTAGCAATGATGACATTATTATTTAAAACTTTTTTAATTTCTAGATAATTATTCATATAACACCACCCTCGTACTTAAATAGCCTGCTTTTATGTTACAGAACATTCTTCTTTGTCGTCAATGTAAAACATCTACCATTTCATAAAAATTCATTTTTTAGACATGTTTATATATGATGCGTATAATGTAAGAGCAACTGTACATAGAAAGGAGATAACAACATGATTAAAATGTTTGTAAGTGATATCGATGGTACAATGATGCAACACGGAGGGCTAATTGACGAACAAGATATTGTAGCACTTCGTAGTCTTGCTGAGCAAAATGTTATTCTTTGTTTCGCTTCTGGCCGATTGGATAATGAAATTGCAGACTTAATGAAAGCTGTAAATACAAATTTCCATCGTATTAGTGTAAATGGTGTTTTCGTGTACACACATGAAAACAAGCAACTATTATCCGCAACATTTGATTCGAGTATTCTACCTGATCTGTTAGCAATGACAAATGAAGATCCTTATTTTCGTTATGTAAGTGATGAGCATAATTATTACATTGAAGAGAAAACACCGTTCATTCATGAGCTTGAACAACAAGTAACGATGACTTCTGTTGAAGAACCGCATCTATTACAGAAAATTGATGATACAATTTTCCCAAATAAAATCTCTGTCGGTGGAACAAAGGAAAGCTTACAACTCCTTCAGAAAAAAATTGATGAAAAATTCCACGGAAAAGTTAGTACATTCATTTCAGCAGAACAATGTTTAGATGTAATGCCACCTAATATTAGTAAAGGGGCTGCTATTTCTGTTTTATTAAAAGAGTTTCAACTACAACCAGAGGAAGTTGCTTGCATAGGGGATTCTTATAATGATATCCCGATGTTTTCTTTAACTCCTCACAGTTTTGCTATGTCTCAAGCAGATGAAGCAGTAAAAGAACACGCTCACTATGTAGTAAATACAGTTAAAGATGCTGTTAACCACGTAATTACTCATAATAAAAATACGACTCACTCCTTGTAAGGATGAGTCGTATTTTTTCTTTACATGTTAAACAATTTGACATTAACTGTACTTCACGAACTGAAATATATTATTTGTTACGTGCGATGTTTGTAATAAACTTATAACGATCCCCACGATAAATACATTTCACATACTCTAACGGTACTTCACCTTCTGAATATGACCATTGACGCATTACAAGCACTGGCGCCTTTTTAGGAATATGCAGATGTTCAGCTTCATTATCCGTTGCAATTGAAGCTTCAATTGATTGAGTAGCGCTAACAAGTTTAAAGCCCAGTTTTTTCTCTAAATGTTCATATAAAGATTGTTGCAATATTTCTTCGTTAATATCTTTTACAAGAGCTGGCGACAAATATGTCGTCTCAAAAGCAATCGGTTCATCATCAGCTAAACGTATACGCCTCACTTCATAAACCGACTCTCCCTCCTGTATTCTCAACCGGTCTGCTATTTTCGCAGTAGCTGGAACTAGGCGGAAACTAAGTAATTGACTACTTGGGTTCATCCCACGAGAAATCATATCTTCTGTGAATCCCGTCATTCCTTGCAATTTTTGTTCCACTTTCGGAAGTTGGACAAACGTACCGATTCCACGTTTCCGATATAAATAACCTTGTTCCACTAAATTATTAATCGCCTGTCTGATTGTCATACGACTCACTTCGAACTTATCGCAAAGTTCATTCTCAGATGGGATTTTATCTCCCGGCTTCCATTCGCCGTCCTCAATTAGCTGTTTCACCCACTCTTGAATCTGATAATAGATCGGAAATGGTGAATACTTGTCGATGTTCATCAGCAATCGCCTCACTGCATAAAGATAGAGCTTCTTGATCAGCGATTACGGTTACATTCGGATGACGTTGTAAAACTGTAGCAGGACACGCTTCGCTATATTCACCTTGCAATAATTCTTTCACAGCTTCTGCCTTTTTAGAACCCATAGCAACAAGTAGAATTTGTTTCGCTTTCATAATGCTTCCAATTCCCATTGTAATCGCATGCGTTGGCACATCTTCTTCTTTTTCGAAGAAGCGAAGGTTTGCTTGGCGTGTAGATTCTGTTAATTCAACAATGTTTGTTGGAGAATTAAACAGTGTTCCTGGTTCGTTAAATCCGATGTGACCGTTTTCACCGATTCCAAGAATCTGTAGGTCAACTGGGTTAGCAGCTAGAATGCCCTCGTAACGTTTGCACTCTTCCTCTAAATCACTTGCCATCCCGTTTGGTACATAAGTTTGTTTAAATGGAAGATGATCAAACAACTGTTCTTGCATGAAATAGTGATAGCTGTTTTTATCTTCATGTGGTAAATTTACGTACTCATCTAAGTTTACAGTGGTTACACGGCTTGTATCAAGTTTATTTTTTCGCATTTCTGCATAAATACCTAATGGAGAGCTTCCTGTAGCCATTCCTAATGTTGGATTTTCTTTTGTTTTTACAACTTCTTCAATTAATTTATACCCTGCTTCTGCTAGTTCTTCTGGAGTTTTTACAACAAGAATATTCATTTAATTACTTCCCTTCCTTCATATGAATTCCTAAACGAACCGTATCATATACATGTAAATCTTCATTCATCACAACAAAGTCTGCATCTTTTCCTACCGCTAATGCACCTTTATGATTTAATCCAAACTCTTCTGCTTGGTTAACTGATGTCATCAGTACTGCATCTTCGATTGAACAACCTGTAAATTCAATTACATTTCGGAAAGCTTGATCCATTTTTAGAATACTACCAGCTAACGTTCCATCTTCTAATCGAGCACTACCATCTTTTACATGTACTGGCTGTCCGCCAAGCTCATATAATCCATCTTCAAGACCTTTTGCACGCATTGCGTCAGTAATAACACTTACTTTTTTCGGTCCTTTTAATTTATATGCTAATTTCACCATATCAGGGTGAATATGAATACCATCTGTAATTACTTCAACCATTACATCTGGATTTAATAACACATGACCAACAACTCCTGGTTCTCGGTGATGTAATCCACGCATTTGATTGTATAAATGCGTTGCATGTGTAATGTTTCTATTTTTTAGTTGCGCATCAATTGCATCTGTATGCCCCATTGTGCCAACAACACCAGTTTCAGCAAGATACTGCTCAAACTCTAACGCACCTTCTTCTTCAGGTGCATATGTTACTAATTTAATTAGATTCCCGCTTGCTTCCTGCCATTGTTTAAATTGTTCAATATTCGCAGGAACAATATGTTCAAGTGGTTGTGCACCTGCACGTTTTTTTGAAACATACGGTCCTTCTAAGTGAATATATTCGAAATGTGCTCCTTTTTCTTTTGCTTCCTTCGCAGCATGTAGTGCCGCTTCGATTGCTTCTGGAGCTTGTGTCATTGTTGTTGGAAAGTAAGTTGTAACTCCTTCTTTTAACATTTCTTTACCTAGAGTTACTAATCCATCGCTATTTGCATCCATCGCATCAATATCGTATCCACCATGAATATGAACATCAATCATACCTGGAATCACAATCTTCCCTGCTGCATCTAAAACCGCTTCATTTTCTTGTGATACATATTGAGCCATCAAACCAATTTCTTTAATTGTTTCTGCGTAACGAATAAATCCGTTTTCCACTACTTCTTGACCTGTATAAATTTTGGCATTGATGACAACTTGCGTTTTCATTTTCATCGATCCTTTCCCATGAAATACCTACTTGTTATTATTACCTTATTCGCCTAATTCCATCTTAATATATGCACGAGTAGTTGTCTAGACATTCGGATGAAATTTCCTCTTTGTTTAACAAAAAGGAAACTTAGTACGTCTCTTGCAATTATAATATATGTTATTCAGTTTTCCAAAAAGGGAGAATATCCCCTATCATATTACTCACTTAAGTAATGGCATTAATCCACTAGAGCCTATTGTAATATGCTCGCCGTCTGTTTCCATTTCTACTGTACGTTTATTTGTTCCATATATCATTATGCCATGCTGTTTTAAGCGTCTCACTACACTTTGATGCGGATGTCCATACGGATTTCTGCTTCCATATGAAAGAATCGCAAACTGTGGTTCTACTTTTTTTATAAACATTTCACTTGTTGAAGTATAGGAGCCATGATGTCCCACCTTTAACACATCTGCATGTACATCAAATTGCTTTAATATTTCAGTTTCCGTCCGCACATCAGCATCACCCATTAGTAAAAAATCCGCTTTTCCGTATCGTACCTTCAACACAATTGAAGATTCATTATTTTCATCTTTTGATTTCCCATTGTTTAATACTTGTATGGAAACATGCGGATCTAGCGGTATGTATTGTCCCTCTTTTACTGAAACGAAAGGAATTCCTCTTTTTTTAATATGATTCCGGTATGTGTGATACGTAAAAGAACTATATGTTTTTCCACTATCTAATATAAGCGATACCGGCATTTGCTCTACAATCGGAATAAGTCCTCCAATGTGATCCATATCAGGATGCGTACTGACGATAGCATCTAAATGGTTAATCCCTTTTTCGATTAGTTTTTGAATGATAACCTCTCCGGCTTCATAAGGTCCCCCGTCAATTAACATCGTTTGTCCATTTGGCAATGTGATAAGTGTCGCATCACCTTGTCCAACTTTTAAAAAACTCACTTTCATTTTACCAAAATGTTGCCGCTGCATATGTAAAGGAGACGCGGTATGAATAGACATCATATATCTTTTAGCCGATGCACTATTTAAAGAAAAGCATAACAAAACAGAAACTAACAATAAAATACCTCGCATACTTCTCATAACTCGTCTCCTTTTTTCAATTAGTATGGCACGGTATATAATTGATATACAAAAAAAGCTTAGCAAAATGCTAAGCTTTTATTTCGATATCTCCTGTAAAGAACCAAAGAATAAATCTGCTTCATTCATTTGTTCATTCTCTTCAGAAAGTGCCGGTAAATCATCTAATGTTTTCAATCCAAATGTATCCAAAAATTCTTTCGTTGTTCCATATAAAATAGGACGCCCTGGCCCTTCTGCTCTTCCCATTTCTTTTATAAGTAAGTGTGAAACTAACGTTTGTAACGCCTTATCGGTTTTCACCCCTCTAATCTCTTCCATTTCAGTCCTTGTAATAGGTTGACGATATGCCACAATCGCTAACGTTTCTAAAGCAGCCTGAGAAAGTGAAGCAGCTGTTGGGATATCTATTAATTTTTGATAGTACGAAGCATGTTCTTTCTTTGTAGCAAAACGATATACTTTTGCATACTGTACAATTTGCAAACCGCGGTGTGCACCTTCACATTCTTTTTGCATTTCTTCTAAAATATCGATTACTTCATTTCCTTCAATCTCAAGCACTTTCGCTATTTGTTCTGGATAAATCCCTTCATCACCAGAAACAAATAAAAGCCCTTCAATGATTGATTTCTGTTCTTTTCTATCCATTTTACGAGCTCCTTCCTCCAATTTTCTCCATAAAAATACACATCAAAAAACCGAATCACAATCAATGCGTTCGGTTCAATATTTTTTCTCTTGTTCCAAACGATACATTCAAACCTAGCATGAGATATATTATTCCCATCCCATTTTCCATACTAAATCTATGCAGATTTAGTAGAGCTTGATACGAAAATTTCATCAAAATTATGTTCTTGTTCAATTATGATTTGTTGATTTTTCATAAGCTCAAGAACCGCTAAAAATGTTACAACCATTATTTCCCGTTCATCATCAACAAACAAATCATAAAAACTTTGACGACCACCTTGTATTTCTAACTGTTTTAAAATATCAATCATGCGCTTTTCAATTGGTATTTCTTGACGAGTAATACGTGTTGTTACAGGTTTCTTTGCTTTTTTACGGCGCATTAATTTTTGAAATGCCGCTAGCATATCATATAACGTAACATCAAGAGGCAAGTTTGTCTCCTCTTCTTGTTGTAACGATGTAAAATCAATTGGCGGACGTGTATATAGCTGTGCTCTTTCTTGTTCTCTTTCTTTTAGCTCAGTAGCAACTTGCTTATATTTCTTATATTCAATTAACCTCTCCATCAATTCTTGACGAGGATCATCTATAAAGTCATCACCGTTATCAAGTACATCTTCTTCATGTTTCGGCAACAACATTTTACTTTTAATTTGTAATAAAGTCGCAGCCATTACTAAATACTCACTTGCAACATCTAATTGTAGTTCTTTCATCGTATGAACATAAGATAAATATTGCTCTGTAATTTCCGCTACAGGAATATTATATATGTCAATTTCATAACGATGTATTAAATGTAACAATAAATCTAAAGGCCCTTCAAAAGCCTCTACTTTAAAATTATACTGCACAAAGCATCCCACCACATTTTTTCTATAACAACATAAGTATAGAGCATACTCATGTTCTATCCAACCTTTTTAAGAAATTTAATTAAAAATAGACCTATGCCTATATCATCATGCCCACCGCTTCATATGATAACAGTGTAGTAAGAACAATGTAGGAGGTCAAAAAACTATGGGTCACGTTGATTGCGGTTTTAGCGGTGGGTTCGCATTACTTGTTGTATTGTTTATTTTACTAATTATTGTAGGGGCAGCTTGCTTCTGCTAATATGAACAATAACGACTAGGGACAATTCCCTAGTCGTTTATTGTTTATATTTCTATGATACACTTGTATTTATAACCGTTAAACAGGGGTGAAGAAAATGTATCCTACCGAATACATACAATTTTTAATTCATTTTCACGGAGATTATGATTATTTTGAATGCCACGAAACACTGGAAGAATTTTGGAAAACAAAACCGAGAGGAAATCGTGATAATTATTTAGTCGGTCTTATTCAAATTGCAGTTTCTTTATACCATCAAAGACGCTCTAACTGGAATGGCTCAGAAAAGATGATGAAAAGCGCCATAACGATTTTAGAAAAAAACAGTGCACCTTTACTACGTTTAGGAATAAATCAGACACAACTTCTATGCTTACTCCAGGATAGATTGCAATCTATACAGAAAGAAGAGAGTTTTACACCGTTATTTTTACCGTTATCGGATACAGCATTAGAAAAGCACTGCATGGAATTATGCCAGAAACAAAACCTTCCTTGGAAAGACGTGAATGCTACTTCTAATGAATATATAATACATAAGCACACATTACGTGATCGAACAGAGGTTATCGCTGAACGAAACGAACAATTACAAAAAAGAAAGCAGAGATAATAAACCACTTATCTCTGCTTTTACGAATGTATATTTTGTTCTAGCCCTTTACACTTTTTGCAAAAACTTGCTGTTTGCTCATTTCCGCAAATTGTAAACTCAAGAAATTTACTCTTTAACTCTTGAACCATCTTCGTTCCAATACCCATATGACGATGAGACGGGTTCACACTCAAATGCTGAATTTCCAACACTTGATTCTCTTTTTTTACAATCCCCATTATCCCAACAAAATCTTCGTTTTGTTTCCACAAATACAATTGCCAATCATCCTTTGCCTCATAATCTTTCATAGTCAATTGTAATGTTTTCACATCTTTTTCAGTTGGCATAAATGAAAGAAGCCCCATTGCAATCTTTTCATAACTTTTTTTAAAACGAATTAACATAACCCTTATCCCTTCTTACAAAAGTTACAAACTATTAATCCCCTCAACCACTCTTTTCATATCACATTCATTTTACAATATTTTCAACAGAGTGAGAAGGGCCTAAAACAACTTGATAATCATACAAAGCGAAAAGAAGAAAGTCAAATATATGTTTCAGTACTATTTTTTCTAAGTAGATTAACAAAGAAACGCTGTTATATGAAAGTAAAAAGAAACATCCACCGCTCATTACCACTCCAATATTCATCACCTGAGAGCAAATGAATTCTAGCAAAATTAATGTAATAAAAATATTTATTGAAACATGAAATCTAATGTATTCTATGTAATTTGTTAAAATTTTGTTCTTATAAGCGCCATATTTTCGCTACAATAACAGTACTACTTGTATCATGTACTGCAAACGAAATACCCGTTCCTATTAAAAAACAAAAAAGAGAGCCATAGCTCTCTTTTCCCATTAACTTATTCTTCCCAAACTTTAACTTCTTTCATTACATCGCCTTGACGCATGTTTAATACTGTTTCAATACCGCTTGTTGCTTTACCGAATACAGTATGTACACCATCTAAATGCGGTTGTGGCTCATGAACAACAAAGAATTGGCTACCGCCTGTATTACGGCCAGCATGAGCCATAGAAAGTGAACCTACAAGGTGTCTATGAGGATTTCCATCAGTTTCACATGGGATAGAGTAACCTGGGCCACCTGCACCTGTTCCTGTTGGATCTCCACCTTGGCTTACGAAGCCAGGAATAACGCGGTGGAATGTCACACCATCATAAAATCCTTGCTCTGCTAGTTTTTTAAAGTTTTCTACTGTTTTTGGTGCCTCTTCTGGGAAAAATTCTAACTCGATTTTTTCACCATTTTCCATTAATATGTATCCTAAAGTTTTCATACGTATATGTCTCCTTTCAACTATCTCAGCACTATATTACCACATTCATGACTAGAAACAAAAAGAATCCGACAATCTAGATACTTCTTTTTCGAAATGTGGAAAAAGCTAGGTGACAAATAAGAAATATATACTATAATAACTGTGTTGCCCGAAAATTTTAGAAAGAGAAAGGGAGCGATTTTTCGTGAAAACGAAATTACTAGCTCTGCTATTGGCTGTAACGGTATTTATGATGCCAACAGCTTCGTTTGCAGACATCATCGAAGGAGAATCAATTGTTACACTAGGAGAAAACTTGTCTGAACAACAAAAACAAGATCTGTTAAAAGAAATGAAAGCACCAAAAGATGCTACAATCATTACTGTGTCTAATGCGGAAGAACATAAATTTCTAGAAGGGATTGTTCCAAAAGCCCAAATTGGTACGAGAGCAATTTCCTCTTCTATGATTACATACACAAAGCCAGGTTCTGGTCTCATTGTACGTTCAAAAAACATTAATTCGATAACAGATGCAATGTACACAAACGCACTTATTACAGCAGGTGTGAAAGATGCAGAAATTCAAATTACTGCACCATTTAAAGTTTCAGGAACTGCTGCTTTAACCGGTTTAATGAAAGCCTATGAAACAACATCGAACAAAGCAATTCCTGAGGAAGTAAAAAAAGTAGCCAATGAAGAAATGGTGCAAACAGCCCAGCTCGGCGATAAAATTGGTGAAGAAAAAGCAGTTCAACTTGTTGCAAAAATTAAAGAAGAAATTGCCAAAGAACAGCCAAAAACGACTGAAGATTTACGTTCATTAATTAAAAAAATTGCGGATCAACTTGGTATTACATTAACGGATGAACAGTTAGATAACTTAGTTGCGCTATTTGATAAAATGAAAAATCTTAATATCGATTGGAATCAAGTTGGCAGTCAGTTAAATAAAGCAAAAGAACACGTTTCTGCCTTTTTAGGATCTGAAGAAGGGCAAGGTTTCCTAGATAAAGTTAAAGATTTCTTCTCAAGTATCATTGATTTTGTTAAATCGTTATTCAAGTAAAAAGAAGCTCGTCAGTGACGAGCTTCTTTTTTTATACAAGTAATGGCAATTTCATAACAGCTTCTTCGACCGAACGAACAATATGATTTGCCTTATTCTTCACATATGGATGAGCATGATGTAGAGTAAATGAATGCGGAGTTACTTCAAACATAGAAATATCATTGAAAGAATCTCCAATGCATGCAACTTCATTTGCTTCAATTTGTAAATGTTCCATTAGTCGCCTTAAAGCACTCCCTTTACTTACTCCCCTTGGCATAATGTCAACATAGCGTTTACCAGACATAAAAACTTCCGCTTCGCTCTGAAATGTATCTCGTAACTCTTGATCTAATGCTGCAATTGTCTCTTCTTCCCCAAAAACAAACAATTTCGCAGGATGTACAGTCTTACCAAATTCCTCTTCTAATGCTTCTATCTCAGCAATATGCACGCCCATATACGTTTCAAAAGTATGATGATGTTCATTTTTTCTTTTTGTATACCGTTGCTCATTTGCACAAACAATATCTGCTAGTCCCTTTTTATGGATATATCGATATATTTCCTGGGCAATCCCATCTTCAAAACTTGATTCATGAAATATTTTTCCATCCGGCAGTAACATCGTTGCTCCATTTAAACTAGTTGTGTAATACGGGAATGCAAACCTATTTACGACTTCATCAATTCGATGAGTAAAGCGGCCAGAGGCAAAACAAATATTTGTCCCTTTTTCAGCTAACCAACAAAGTGCACGTTCATCTTCTTTTTGCATATGATTCACATTGTAAACGAGCGTATCATCTAAATCACTTACAAATAATTTAATCATGTCCTCTTCCCCTTCCATACACAATATCTACTCTAAGTGTACACAAAAAATGTTTGATTTTTGTTAAAAAACAATAAATTTTTGCTAAAAAAATAAACGGGTGTATAATCCCGTTTATTTTTGTCTTTTTACATTTTGAGGTCTTACAATACTTGGTCGTACTTTTAAACTAGACATCGTCGGGCGAAGTAGAATTTTTGTTAATGCACCCCAATCAAATGGTAAAAACGGCCATAAATAAGGCGTTTGTAAACTTTTTATAGACGTTAAAAATAAAATCAATATCGTCATACCAATTACAAATCCCATCTCATGGAAGAGACCTGTTAAAATAATAACAAACAATTTTCCAACTTTATTTCCTAATCCTAATTCATAACTCGGTGTTGCATATGCACCGATCATAGAAACTGCTACATACAAAATAACTTCTGGTACAAACAAACCTACATCGATTGCTATTTGACCAATTAATATGGCGGAAATTAACCCTGCAGCAGAAGATAACGGCGTTGGCGTATGAATGGCTGCCATCCTTAAAAACTCAAGTCCGATTTCGGCCATCAACACCTGTAATAGAATTGGTAAATGTGTCATCTTAGTCGGTCCAATGAAAGCAAGTTTTTCTGGTAAAAGAGTTGGATCAAATACAAACACTAACCAAAATGGTAGTAAAAATAAGGAGAATAAGACACCTAAAAAGCGTACCCAACGTAAAAATGTACCGACAGCTGGATTTTGTCTAAACTCTTCCGCATGCTGTAAATGGTGGAAATATGTTGTTGGAGTAATCATAGCACTCGGTGATGTATCAACTAGTACTAACACATGTCCTTCTAATAAATGATTCGCCGCTACATCCGGTCTTTCTGTATATCGAATAAGCGGGAATGGATTATAGCTTTGCTTTACAACAAATTCTTCCACTGTTTTATCCGCCATCGTAATTCCATCGACATCAATGTTATTTAATTCTTGCTTTATAATCTTTACTAAATCTGGATTTGCAACATCTTGAACATATGTAATACAAATATCAGTTTGGGATCTATCTCCTACTCGAATCATTTCATTTCGAAGACGTGGATCTCGAATTCTCCTACGAATTAACGCTGTATTTACAACGATATTTTCAACAAATCCATCCCTCGCACCGCGTACTACTTTTTCAGTATCAGGTTCTGTCGGTGTTCGTCCTGGATAGCTGCGAACATCTATTGCGAACGCTTCCGTTTCACCTTCCACAAATATAACGATAAGTCCTGATAATACTTGGAGCATTACCTCATCCATCGTTTTCACTTTGCTTACTTGTTGATGGATTAAACGATTCTCTAAAAGCTTCACTGTATCTTCTTCTACATCCCTTATCTCATTTGTATCCACCGCTTCTTCTAAAATAGGGATAATATAATTTGTATCACAAAGTCCGTTTACAAATAACACACCAATTTCTTTATTTAAAATTTGAAATTTACGAATGCCAACGTCGTATGTAACACCCAGTCCAGCTGTTTGCTTTAAGTAATTTTCATTATCACTTATGAAAGATGAAATAGGGATATCCACTTTTTTAGGCTTCGTCATAAAAACCACTCCTTTCCAAAATTAATTGAATCGCTTTTCTAGTAATAGGTGATCCTCTCTCCCATTCATCGTTTCCACACATCTTACCAATATCACCAACTCCCACAATGACAGGAACATTCAGATCATCTAAACAATAAATTGTATCTCCGCTAATTCTGCCAATTTCACCATCTGGAAGTCCAAATTTATCAACACCGTATTCGGTTAAATTCCCGTTTCGATCTACACTGACATCTACACGTGCCCATTCCCAATGATGTGTATTAGACGCTACTGCCAAAATCCCCAGTACATCAATTTGTTTATGTGTGGCTACATATTTTAAAGCCTTTTCACCAGATCCTTCTCCAATAAATCCACTGTCATCAAACATGACAAATACAGGGTCATATGGCGTTTGCATAATAAGCTCAACAACTTTCTTCCCTGTCAATTTGGTTGGATTACTTTGTGATGCTGAAATACACCTTCCCCCAAATTCCTTCGTTAAAAGCTCAATTGTTCGCTTTGCATATTCATCTCCATCTGTGACCAAAACAACCCTTCGTCTCATTTGATTTATCCTTTCGGTTTACATATAAGTGCTACAAAAAATGAAAATAATATCGCTGCAGAAATGCCTGCAGACGTTAAACTAAACATACCCATACCAATCCCAATATATCCGTGTTTTTCTGCCGCATGCATTGCCCCATGTAATAGTGAATGTCCAAAACTTGTAATAGGAACTGTCGCCCCAGCACCAGCAAACTTTATAAGCTTATCGTACAATCCAAATCCATCTAAAACTGCTCCTATAACTACAAAGGTAGCCATTAAATGGGCTGGTGTTAACTTTGCGAAATCTAACAATACCTGTCCAATTACACAAATGGCGCCTCCTACAAGAAATGCATATATAAAATCCACAATTCACTCTCCCTTCACTCTCTCAAATACGACACCATGTGCAATTGTTGGAATGGTTTCTTTCTGCTGCATCATCATCGGACTTAATAACGCACCAGTAGCAACGACAAAAATTCGTTGTAAATTCCCTTTTTGCATCTCGCTTAATAAATGACCATATGTGACAACAGCTGAACAAGCACAACCACTACCACCGGCAAATACTTCTTCTTGACCGGGATTATAAATCATTAATCCGCAATCATTATATATATGCCCAAGATCATAACCTTCTTCCAGTAACAGTTGTTTTGCTATTGGTGTCCCAATAGCTGATAAATCACCAGTAACAATCAAATCATAATCTGCTGCACTTCTCTTCAAATCTTCAAAGTGTTGTTGAATTGTATGAGCAGCAGCAGGTGCCATCGCCGACCCCATATCTAAAGGATTCGCAATCCCTAAATCTTGCACTTTTCCAATCGTAGCTGCCGTAATTTTAATAGCACTTTTTTCTTTACTAATTAATATGGATCCCGCACCTGTAACAGTGGAATTTGCTGTTCCTGGTTTTTGTCCCCCATACTCTGTTGGATAACGGAACTGTCTTTCAGCCGTTGCATTATGACTACTTACCGTCGCTAAAACACGATTTGCGAATCCACCATCTATAAAGGCTGATCCAACCGCTAAAGTCTCCATCGAGGTTGCACAAGCGCTAAACATCCCTAAAAAGGGAATCCCCCACCTACGCGCAACATAATTTGCTGTCACTGTTTGATTTAATAAATCACCCGCTAAAAAGAAATCAATTTGTGATGTTTTTACATTTCCTTTTTGCAAGACTTGTTGAATTGAATCTGACATTAACCTTCGTTCAGCAAGTTCCCAGTTTTCCTCTCCGCAATGTAAATCATCATATGAAATATCAAAATCCTTCCCAAGAGGGCCCTCAGCTTCTTTTGGACCGACAGCAGTACCGGTTGCATTCACATAAATATCATTTTGAAATACCCACGTTTGTTTTCCGGTCAACCTCATACTAGCCCCTCCTTTAAGACATAAAAATGTTAAAAGTATATCTTATTAATCCAATAACGTATGCACCAACGACCCCAAAAACGATAACACTTCCCGCTAGCTTAAACATATTTGTAGCAACCCCAAGCACAATTCCTTCACTCTTATGTTCTAGCGCAGCGCTCGCCATAGAATTCGCAAATCCCGTAACAGGTACGGCCGATCCCGCTCCAGCAAATTGACCGATTTTATCATATACACCACAACCTGTTAAAATCGCCGATAATAATACAAGCGTTGCAACTGTCGGATTTCCTGCCTCTTGTTCACTGAAATGAAAATAATGTATATAAAATTTCATCAATACTTCTCCGACAGTACAAATGAATCCACCTACAAGAAATGCCTTGACACAATTTAGGAAATAGTTTGGTTTTGGATGGTACTCCTTCACTTTATTTATGTAATCATCCTTTAGTTTTCGCCCTGTCATTTATATACTGCCTCCTACTTTACGAAATAAATCCAATGAAACAATGAGCCTATTACTTTGCCAAGTACAAGAGCAACGAGTAAAACAACGATTTTCCCTTCTACCCCTACTCGTTTCGCTAAAATAGGTAAAACATTTAACACTTCTGTTAATGCGGCTGCAAGCATTCCAATGAATGTGCCACAAAATATTCCTAATATAACAAGCCAATATTGCGACGTTTGAAATGTAATGTTTTTCAAACTACACCAAGCTCCTGTTAACGTACCTGCAATAACCGCCCACTCAAAATATTGAATGTGCTTTCCACTTCTCGTTAATTGAGCTAGACGGGGGATTATACCAAGTACAGCTAAAAATGCGACATATCCGCTACCCACTGCAATTCCTCCCGCTAAACCAATTAAAATAACAAGCCCAGACTCAATCATCGGCAAGTTGTTTCATATTGTCCTTGTTTTCATGAACAATTACATATTGGTCAAGTGACTGCTGATATTGGAACATCTCCACTTCTAACGGACTCGGCTCTTCATTAATTCGCTTTTGAAATACATGATTAAAAAATAAGACCATACCTAACCCAAGACCTACTGAATAAGGAATTTGAAATAGCAGTGGCTGCGCCTTAAATTCTCCCGTAATCATGTAATATAACCGCTGGTGCACTTGTTGCATGCTTACATCTTCATGGAAATAAATGATCGCAAGAGCCGCTCCAATAAAAAGTAACAACCATACAAGTCCGAAGAAAACCGGATGTACTTTCTTTTTTTCATATATAATTTCAACAAGAGTTTGTCCAGAACCGAGTAAATTAATTTGTATATGAGCCGCTTTTCGCCTAATAATCTCAATAATTTTCATAACATCAATTACAACATGTGTCTTATCATGCGCTGTTATTTTGTAAACTACCTCATCCTGTAACGACTCAACTACCTCAGTATCTCCGGCAAGTTGAGCGACATCACGTAGTTTCACTTCATACGTAGGAGAAACTTTTAATCGATTACGCATTTTAATATAAATTGTTTGTTCCAATTTCTATTCACCTCTTCACTCTTCCTCGTAGTTGTAGTATGGTTATTGAATTTTTTTCTAATACAATTTTTTCATAAAAAAACATCTGTACCGTTTCGATACAGATGTTTTTTAGTTTATGCCTTTTTCTTAAATAAATTTGCAATACTTAATGCGAGTCCTCCCCAAATGACTACCATACCAATCACCATCATCATAATCGCTGATCCGCTCATTATGAAACACCCCGATCTTTCCATTCTTTTTCAAGCTTAGCAGAATCTGAATGTATTTGTGCATTCCATTTCTTTATACTAATGATTAGTGCAACGATAAGGAAGGCTGCTGCAATTGACCAACCATATGTTACGACAAACTCCGTTGGATAATCTCCGTAGTTCTTTTTAATATTTTGGATTGTGCCATCAATTAACATGTACCCTAACATAAGCGGGGTAATAACGAGTAAACTTACTCTCCAAAACGTCCCTAACTTAATATCAGATACGAAGTTTGCATGATTTTGGTAAACTGGTAAACGGCGTAGAATGAGCCCTATCGTAACCACTTCCGCTAATGCAATTGAAATTAATCCGAAGTTATTAGCGAAATAATCAACAACATCTAGGAACATAAGCCCGCCACGTGTTGCAAAAACAAGAGAAACTAGTACGAGAAGCGTCCCCATAATTCCAATTGTTTTTTGGCGACTTAAGCTGAACTTTTCAGATACGGCAGCAAAACATACTTCCGCAAGTGAAATGAGGGATGTAATTCCAGCAACCGTTAATGATAAGAAAAATAATACGCCAAATAACGGTGACATCGGTAACTCATTAATGATTTGCGGGAATACTACGAACGCAAGTCCTACACCAGCACTTGCTACTTTATCAACTGGTACTCCCATATTATTTGCCATAAATCCAAGAGCTGCAAAGACCCCAATCCCAGCTAACAATTCAAATCCTGAGTTTGCAAAGCCAGTAATAAAGGCATTATTTGTTGTATCTGAGTTTTTCGGTAAATAACTAGAATACGTAATCATAATTCCAAATGCTAAAGATAAGCTAAAGAAAATTTGACCATAAGCAGCAAGCCATACTTTCCCATCAAAAATACGACTCCAATCTGGTTTGAAGAATGCATCCAACCCTTGCATTGCACCTTCCATCGTCACTGCACGAACTACGATAATAAGGAACATAACAACTAATAAAGGGATGAAAATACGATTAACAACTTCGATTCCTTTTTTAACTCCTTTAAATGCTACACCGAGCACGATAATCCAAACGAGAGCTAATGGAATTAATACTTCCGGTACGAGCCCTCCAAACTGTCCAGGCTTATCTGCAACATGCAAATACTCTTTAAATAAAAATGATTGCGTGTCTTTCCCCCATGCTCCAGTAATTGCAAAGTACGTATAGGAAATAGACCAAGCAATAATTACTGCATAATATGTTGAAACGATAAACGTTACACACATTTGCCACCATCCGATAAATTCAGCACGCGGACTAATACGGAAGAATGTAAGTGGCGCCGAACCACGATGACGATGCCCAAGAGCAAATTCAAACGCCAATAATGAAATACCAGTCGTTAATAATGCGAATAAGTACGGTAAAAAGAATGCGCCTCCCCCATTTTCATACGCTGTATAAGGAAAACGCCATATGTTTCCTAATCCAACGGCAGAGCCGACCGCTGCGAAAATGAATCCGGCCCTCGTTCCCCATTGTTGCCTCGTTTCCATATTTCCTTCCCCCTTTGTGACAAGTTCATACTTGGATTATATTTTAAATTTACTAAATTATCAATAAATTCTGTTAATTTTTACGAAAGTTTACAATCCCTACTAAATTAAAGTTATAAAAAAAATCGAATAGATAGCTACTCATCTATTCGATCTTTCATCTGTTTTAATATTTTCTTTTCAAGTCTTGAAACTTGTACTTGCGAAATACCTATGCGCTCCGCTACTTCTGATTGGGTTTGGTCTTTATAGTAGCGTAAATATACAATTAAACGTTCTCGATCATCTAATTCTCTAATTGCTTCTTTTAAAGCAATTTTATCAAACCATTTCGTTTCAGATTGATCAGCAATTTGATCTAAAATAGTGATTGGATCTCCATCGTTTTCATACACCGTTTCATGTATGGATGAAGGAGCACGACTCGCTTCTTGCGCCAGAACCACTTCTTCTGGCGTTAGTTCTAACGCTTCGGCTACTTCGTTAATCGTTGGTGCCCTTCCGAATTCTTTCGAAAGCTCGTCTCTCATCTTTCGAATTTTATTTCCTGTTTCTTTTAAAGATCTACTTACTTTCACTGATCCATCATCACGTAAAAATCGTTGTATTTCTCCAATAATCATTGGAACTGCATATGTTGAAAATTTCACGTCGAAAGATAAATCAAATTTATCTACCGATTTTAAGAGCCCAATACATCCAATTTGAAATAAATCGTCTGGTTCGTATCCTCGATTAAGAAAACGCTGCACAACCGACCATACGAGACGCATATTACTTTGAACGATTGTATCTCTCGCTTGTTGATCTCCATCTTGACTTTGTTGAATTAACGCTTTTAGCTCGTGGTCCTTTAACTGAGGTTTCTTCTTCTCATTTTTGACCTCTATGTCCATAGGCTATTCTCCTTAATTGCATAGAGCGTTACTATTTGATAAGTATTTTGTCAAATGGATTGTTGTCCCGAAAGATTCGTTTGAAATAACTTCTACTTCATCCATAAAATTTTCCATGATAGTAAATCCCATTCCGGAACGCTCTAATTCAGGTTTAGTTGTAAAAAGGGGTTGTCTTGCTTCATCTAAATCAAAGATGCCAATCCCTTCATCTCGAATCGTGAGTTTCACCATTGCTTCTTCCAAAATTACAGAAATATAAACAACACCTTCTGCATTTCCATCGTATCCATGAATAATTGCATTCGTAACTGCTTCTGACACAACTGTTTTAATCTCCGTAAGTTCTTCCATCGTTGGATCTAGTTGCGCAATGAAAGCAGCTACTGTAACGCGAGCGAATGATTCATTTTGACTTAATGCTGAAAATTGAAGGTTCATTTCATTTCTCATTTATGCCACCCCCAACGTCGCGAGCGCATGCGCTTCACTTTCTTCTAAGCGAACAATTTTAAATAAGCCCGACATTTCAAATAAACGCTTAACAGGCGGTGAAATTGCACAAACAACCATTTCTCCACCTAATCCCTTTACATGCTTATATCGGCCTAATATAACACCTAAACCAGAACTATCCATAAACGATAAGTTCTCTAGGCTCAAAACAATATGATGAACACCATGTGTCTCAATCATATCTGTTACTTTCGTTCGCAACTCTTCAGCAGTATGATGATCTAATTCACCCGCTAGTCTCACACATAGGACGTCACGCTTTACTTCTAATTGCATGGAAAGACTCACACGATTTCCTCCTTATGCTCAAACTTTACTCATTTACATACATAAAGATTTTCGT
Organism: Bacillus sp. MMSF_3353; assembly: GCF_030733445.1. Lineage (NCBI taxonomy): Bacteria > Bacillati > Bacillota > Bacilli > Caryophanales > Bacillaceae > Bacillus > Bacillus sp. MMSF_3353. The sequence goes on along the minus strand of NZ_JASHJA010000001.1, from coordinate 557,991 downwards.
GATACAACATAAGAATCCTTCCTGCTGACAAAAGAAGAACTATTTCGCCATAAAGTGAAAACATTCGGCAATTATTTACTTTCATACGAATAGAAAAGCGGCAAAATGTTTGCCGCTATTTTGATGTTGAAAACATCCCAAAACTTCTTTTAAATAACTCCCACCAGCTCGCTGCAGCAACATCTTCTTTTGCTACAATTGTTTGTTTTAATAAAACATCTTTATCTTTTTTAATAACAAGTGTACCCAGCGCGTCACCTTTTTTAATCGGCGCTTTCACTTTCTTTTCAGCAATTACTTCTTGCTTTACTTTGTCCATATTTTCGCCCTTCTTCATAAGAAGAGACACATTGTCTGACGCAACTAAATCTACTTTTTCTTTTTTCCCTTTTCCTACTTGTACAGTCTTAATTTTTTCGCCACGTGTATACAATTTCTTTGTCATATATTGTCCAAATGCATAGTCAAGAAGCTTTGTTACTTGATTATTCCGTTCTTTCGATGTAGGTGCTCCCATAACAACTGAAATAACACGCATGCCATTTTTTTCAGCCGATGCTGTTAAACAATATTTTGCTTCTGTCGTAAAGCCCGTTTTCACACCATCTACTCCAGGATAAAAACGTACTAACTTATTCGTATTCACGAGCCAAAACTTCTTATCCGTATCTTCTCGTAAATAGTCTTCGTATTTACCTGTATATTTGCGAATAAGTGGGTACTTCATCAATTCTTTTGCCATTATAGCCATATCATTTGCTGTGGAATAATGGTCTTTAGCCGGAAGACCTGTTGGATTTTGAAAATGAGTATTTTTCAGTCCTAAATCTTTCGCTTTTTTGTTCATCATATTTACAAAACCTTCTTCTGAACCCGCGATATGCTCCGCTACTGCAACAGACGCATCATTTCCAGATGCAATAGCAATACCTTTTAGCATTTCATTTACAGTCATCTCTTCTCCAGGCTCTAAAAAGATTTGTGATCCACCCATTGAAGCTGCATGCTCACTTGCTCTAACTTTATCGGTCAGTTTTAGTTTTCCTTTTTCAACTTGTTCCATAATTAATAGCATTGTCATAATCTTCGTCATACTAGCAGGTGGTAACTTCTCATTTGGATTTTTATCAAACAAAACTTTACCTGTATCTTGTTCAATTACAATTGCTGATGACGCTTGTTCCGCTAACTTCGGTGTTGTTTCTTCTGTTTTTTCCTGCTTCGTCTTCTCAGATTGTGCGAAACTAACTGAAGTACCAGAAAGCAATAACATGAAACAAACAAGTATTCCAAAAACTCGCTTCATGACTAACCCTCCATTCTATATCAAACCTATTTTTTCCAATTTATTATTTTTTAATACCATATTTTTCTAATATTTTCAGTTGACAAATATATTCATCACCTATATTGTATTAAGTGTATTACATACAGTAGTACACTTAATACAAGTCAGAAAGGAGACATTGCTCTTGCATATTCAACTTGATCCAAGAAGCAACACTCCGATATGGGAACAAATTGTTCAAAATATAAAAGAACTCGTATTGAAAAACATGTTAGCTCCAAGTGATAAACTTCCTTCTGTACGCGAACTCGCTTCTTTACTCGTTATAAATCCAAATACAGTAAGTAAAGCGTATCAAGAGTTAGAGCGACAAGGGATTATTGAAACATTACGAGGAAAAGGAACATTTGTATCCCAATCGATTACCCCAACATTAGACGAAAGGAAAATCGCTATGGTTGAAAAGCAATTTCATCAATTACTATTAGAAGCCTCTTATCTTGGTATTACGAAAGATAAAATTCATGATTGGATAGATTCATACTATAAAGAGATTGGAGGAAATACGGATGCTGAAAGTGACAAGCCTCAAGAAAACAATTGATAATCAAACAATTTTAGACGATGTTTCTTTCACATTACAAAAAGGAAGTATCATCGGATTACTTGGAAGAAACGGTGCGGGCAAAACAACTTTATTACGAACGATGGTCGGCATTTTAGACCCTGATGCAGGGACTGTTACATATGAGGATACAAACATTCATCATTGTCCTGAAATAAAGCAAAAAATCGTATATGTTCCGGATTCTACTAACATACTGAACGGATATACGGTAAAAGAAATTGTAAAGTTTTATAAAGAAGTTTATAACGCATTTGATGAAGCATATTTCTATGAACTGTTAGAACGTTTTAACTTACCAAACAAACGAATTCGTAGTTATTCAAAAGGGATGAAAGCATTGCTTGCCATCATTTTGGCCGTTTCTACAAAAGCAGAATATATCATTTTGGATGAACCGACAAACGGACTTGATCCTATCGTTAAAAGGCAGATTTTACAGTTTCTCGTTGGAGAAGTGGCAGAAAAAGAGATTACCATTTTCATCTCAACTCACCATTTAGATGAAGTGGAACAAATTGCAGATACAATTATTATATTAAAAGGCCATACTATCTCGTCTATTACATCACTAGACGATGCCAAATCACGATTTGCAAAAATACAAGTAGCTTACGAACGTTCATTACCTCAAAAACTAGAAAACTTAAGCAATATTAAAATATTAAATCAAACAGGAAAAGTATATACAATCTTAATTGAGGGAAATGTGGCTGCAACATTGGAGAAGTTTTATAAAGAACAACCTATACTCATTGAAGAATTAACAATGTCACTTGAAGATGTCTTCGTTACGACACTAGAGGAGGATGGTTATGTTTCATAAGGCGTTGTGGACGTGGAATTGGAAACGCGGGAAATATGCTGTACTACTGTTCTTCTTTTATACACTTTATCTTCTATCTTTCGGATACTATAAAGCAGCTCAGCAACAACTTGCTAATTATTATAAATTACATGAAAAGGGAACGTTCTATTATGATTATGCTTTTTGGTCAAATACAGGTAATAGTTTTTGGATAACTATCCTTATTATTTCTATTGCTTGTCTATTAATAGGGTGGGAACGTAGCAGCCAGTCTAATGCACTACTTTTAACAATGCCATTTAAAAGAAAAGATGTTTTCTTATCTAAATGGGCTTTCGGTTCATTTTGGATTATTGGGTCTCTCCTTGTAAACTGGATTCTTATGTACTTTATTTATAGAACAACGATTCATTTTGATTATCAATCATTCGGGCCATTTCATCGATACTTTCTTTATGCAATTGTTTCATATGTTGCAGTATATACAGCTGCATTATGTATCGGTGCCTTTACTGGAAGCGTTGTTTCACAAGTTGTTTTTTGTATTCCTTGGTTACTAATGGGTCTTACATTTATTTCATTGCTGTACAATTTTACAATAAATCATTTAAATGTTCAAAATAATAGAAACTCTCACTTATATGAAAGTCTTTCTGAAATAAATAATAAAACAAATATTGTTGCACCAATATATAATTTTTCTATTTATTACGATTATGATCCAAAATCACGTAAAAAAGAAAACGATCCAAACACTTTAAGAGATCCAGCATCTTATAGATATTATTCAGCTAAATCCATATTGGTCCCGATTTTTTATACAATATTTTACTTACTACTTGGCGCATATTTATATACAAGATCACCAAATGAAAACACTCAAAAGATATTTATTTTCCAAAAACATTTAAAAATATGGATATGGGGGACAACCATTTACTTTGCATTACTAGGTGGCTATAAAATAAATCAATTTTATTTCTTACCTAACTACTATATCAGTTTGTTTCTCGCTGGAATCATTACTTATGTTGTATTATCACGCCTAACAAATTATAAAGTTTTTTAAAGGAGAGATCCTATGTTTCAAAAAGCACTATGGCTAAGAACATATCAACAAAGTAAATATGTTGTATGGTTATTTTGGCTCGTCAGCTTCTATACTTTGTCATATAAATACTATATGACTTCTATTCAACAGCAATATTTTCTAAATATGAATAAAAAATGGAAAGTTATATATCATTACAGTTTTGATTTAACACTTCTAGATTCTATCATGCTGTTAGGTAGTGTGCTAATCGTTCTAGCTTGTACGTTAATTGGATGGGAAAGACAAAATAACGCTAGCGACTTGTTATGGTCTATGCCATTTAAACGTTCACACCTTTATATAACAAAGTGGTTGTTTGGAATCTGTAATATCGCCGCTGTTGTCGTTTTAAACTGGGGGCTATTTGCTATTATGAAAAAGTTAACTTTTCATAATAAATATCAAGTATTTTCCCCTTTTCATAGTTACTTTATATACATGTTAATTGTATTAATCGCTATTTATACACTTACCTTATGTGTAGGTACAATTGCAGGGAATATTATATCGCAAGGATTTCTTACTGCAGCTATATTAATCTTCCCAGTGTTACTTCCATCTCTAATATCAGGAGTCATTGCTGTTCACTCGAATGCCGACTTTCATGAGAACAATGGCAGTATACATGATATTATGGAAAACATACGTATTTCTGGTCCAGCAGAAGAGTTTACTATTAGCTTTAATTACGATCCTCAAAACGCTTATACTGATAAGGATGGAGTACGTCATAATGAACCAAACTTTACAACAATCCCGCCGGCAAAAACATTGATTGCACCTATTGCACATATTATTATTTTATTATCACTCGGTATATATTTATATGCCCGTTCAGTCAATGAGCGAAATGGTAACTACTTATTGTATCCGAAACTACAAAAAGTAGTTATGGCTTGTGCGATTTTCTTTGGTGGAATCGTTGGAGGCTTAATGCTAAGTCGCGCGCATTCATTGTCCAGCTTTTACATCGGATTTTTAGTTACTAGTTTAATTATGTATTTCTTCCTGCCAAAAATATTAAAATGGAAGTTTACTTGGAATATTAACTAAATTCAACATAATCACATGTTGGGCATTGGAGGAATAACATGTTTTATAAGGCTTTATGGTTACATCATTACAAGCAAAGTAAGTACATTCTTTTACTCTTTGCTTGTAGTAGTTTTTGGTTTTTACCTATTAGCTATTTTAATGATTTACAGATTCAACTAACAAGTCTTTCAGCAAACCAAGATAACTATTTCAGCTATAGTTTAAATGGGGATACTCTTATCATCCCCTTCATTCCAACTTTCATATTACTCGCTTGTTCATTAATAAGTTGGGAAAAACGAAATCAAACAGATCATCTGTTATTCGCAATGCCATTCACGAGAAAAGAACTTTTTCTTTCTAAATGGCTGTTCGGGACAATTGTAATTATATTCATAATGAGCCTTAATATCATCTTAATGTATTTTATCCTAACGGTTAATCTGTTTAACCAATATCAATCCTTCGGGCCAATACTTACATTATTATGTTATGTTACCATTACATGGATTGCGATTTTTACAATAGCAATTTTTATAGGAACAATTGCTGGTAATGTCATTTCACATAGTATATTAAGCTTAGTTTTTATTATATTACCATCTGGACTAAGCATGTTGCTGTTTCATTTCACTTGGATTCACACAAATATATCTACAACTGAATTTTTCCTTAAGAAAGCGAATTACACATCATATGTAGAGAACATTGAAGTTTTTGCACCTACTAATAATACTTATATATCTTATACATTTAATCCAAAAGTAAAAGAAGTAAACATTAATAATCTAAAAGAATCCGTTACGGTGCAACACCAATTCCAGCCCACCTGGAAACTTATCACTCCGATTCTATATATTCTTTTTCTTTTACCATTAGGAGTATTTTTCTATAATCGGACAAAAAATGAAAATAACGGTAAACTATTATTATTCACTAAACTACAACGTCTATTTATACCGTGTGTCACGATATGTTTCGCACTATTAGGAGGCTGGTTAACAGGTGAAAAAAACGATCCAATATTAAGTTATTACGCTGGATTCATAATAATAGGAGTATTTAGCTATGTAGTACTTAACTATTTCATAAATAAAAAATTTTTACTTCGCACGAAATAACCTCCTTCAAAAGGAGGTTATTTCACATTCTCTCTTCTTTTCCCATACTCTTTTTCTTGCTTCGTTCCAAAGCCGTCACCATTTGCCACGATTTGATCTGTTGGAGCGACTATGCTTTCAGCAATTCTCCATTCTCCCCCTTGTTGAATAAACACTTGCATAAAATAATTCATTCCATTTAACTGATACGGATTTTCTTTTTTCACTTCATAACGAGCTGCAACATAATACACTTGCACATTCTCAGCTTCAAACTTAGAAATATATTGCGATAATCTCGGGATGTACTGTGATGCTTTCTGAAGTGGAAGTTGTTTTACTTTTATAAGAGAAGACTTTGTCACATTGCTTATCGTATCTTCATGCCGAATGTTATCACTATGATGAAATAAAATAGCATTCTGCATAGAACGAATCCATAGTTTTGAATATAAAACAGGTTGCTTATTTGAAATATGTTGTAATTCTTTCTGAACGACTTGAAGAGGCGTTGCAGCGTCCACGAATTGATTAAAGCAGAAAAAACTTCCAATCATAATGAAAAGCATACAAATACGTTTCATAATTTTTCACTCCGATTCTTTTTAATTAAAGTATTGGAGTTTCAAAATGTTTTTATTCAAAAGAAAAAGGATAGGAAAGCTTTCGCTTCCTATCCTCATTTATTATAATACGCGGCCAAATAGCTCTAACACCATTTCGATTTCTTGGTCGCTCCAACCTTTAAATTTCTCTTTATAATATTCTTTACGCACAGCTTCAAGTTTTTCAGTTACTTCTCTTCCGTGTTCTGTAATTTCTAGGTACACGATACGACGGTCTGAATTTGAACGCTTTCTTTCTACAAACCCTTTTCGTACGAGACGATCAGTAACAGCTGTAATATGACTAGAGGTTACGTTTACTTCACTCGCAATTTGCGAAGCCATCTGTGGACTCTTTAAAAATAATGCGCGTAATACAGAAAATTCATTGTATGGCATATGTTCTGCAAAACGTGTATTAATATCATTTTGTAATAAACGTATCATCTTTCGAAATGATCCGGATAACTCTAAAATCAGTGTTTCTCTTTTTTCGTTCACTAGCCTCGTCCCTTTTTTATCATATTTACACATATTATAATCTATAAATACCCTTATTGTATATGCTTTCTTTCTTTAACATTCTCATTTATGTAACTTTTTCATACAAATTTCTTTTTTGTTCACACATATACATATAAATAAGGATGGTGATGGAAGATGCAAGGTGGAATGAATCCTTATTTACACAACGTACGTACAGCTAATACTGGTAAAGAAGCTACCATTACGGTGCAAGGTGAAGGCGTTATAAAAGCAAAACCAAATGTTGTTATATTAACGATTGGTATTCGTACAGATCATAAAAATGTAAAACAGGCACAAGAAGAGAATGCAGTGCAATCAAAACAATTATTGGATGCACTAAAACAACTAGGTATTGCCGAAAAAAATATAGAAACCATTTCATATACGATTACGCCCCAGTACGAATATGTAAATGATAAAGCATTACTACAAGGATATCGTGTGGAACATTTGTATGAAATTACCGTTTTAAATGTACAAAAAGCAGGGGAAGTATATGATATAGCCGTTTCAAATGGAGCAAACTTAGCAAAAGGGTTACGTTTTCGAATATCTCATCCAAATAAATATTATGAGCAAGCTCTTATTCAAGCTCTGCAACAAGCGGTAGAAAAAGCTCGTGCTATTGCGAGTACATACAATTTAAACATTAATCCAGTTCCACTCTCATTCGTTGAAGAATCCGCCCAATTACCACGGGAAGTGACGTCCTATGCTACTTTACATGCGCAAGCAGCTCCGCCCATTCAATCAGGAGAATTAGAAATCATTTCAACAATACGAGCCATTTTTACGTATTTATAAATAATTTCTTTTATAAGTAAACGTTATCATTTTCCTTGTTGTAAAAACATGATGTTCTGATATAATAAAGGACGGTGAGCTCTTACAAAAGAGATATCACGGGTGGGAGAGGGATATGAAAAAGAAGGTTTAACATGAAAGGAATACTTGAAAGAACATTTAAATTAGGTTTACACGAAACATCACCAAAACAAGAAGTTTTAGCTGGAGTTACGTCATTTTTCACAATCGTATATATTATGATTGTAAATGCATCAATTTTATCGGATGCTGGCATTCCTCTTGAAGCTGGAATTTTAGCAACTGTTTTCAGTTCATTTGTCGGATGTCTGCTCATGGCATTTTGGGCAAATGCACCTGCTATTCTTGTCCCTGGTATGGGCGTAAATGCATTCTTCACGTACACTGCTGTGCATACGCTCGGATTAGCTTGGCAGGAAGCATTAGCAGCTGTCTTCATCTCTGGTATTATTTTTGCAATTGCTGCGTTTACACCAATCGCTCGCTTGCTTTCAGTATCGATTCCAAAGTCATTAAAGGAAGCTATTACTGTCGGCATCGGATTATTTTTAGCATTTATCGGATTGCAAAAAGGTGGTTTAGTCGTTTCGAATCCAAATACTGCTGTTGCAATGGGTAAATTAAGTAACCCTGTCGTTCTTGCGACACTACTTACTCTTATCGTTGCACTTGTACTATTTATTCGTAACGTACGTGGAAGCTTTTTATGGACGATTGCAATAGGAACTGGTATTGCATGGCTATTTGGTCTTGTTGATACAAGTCAAATCGGAAATAGTTCATTCTCATTCGCTAATTACGGCGATGTGTTTGGAGCTATGTCATTTGGCAAACTTTCTTCCTTACCGTTTTGGATTGCAACATTCTCCTTAAGCATGGTGCTTATTTTTGAGAACATGGGACTTCTGCACGGTTTATTAGAAGATGACCGTAAATTCCCACGTGCTTACCAAGCCAATGCAATTTCAGCAATGACATGTGGTCTATTTGGCACAAGCCCTACCGTATCAACAGTAGAGAGTGCTGCAGGTATTACTGCAGGCGGAAAGACAGGTCTGACGTCTATCGTTACAGGGTTGTTATTCTTCGCATCACTGTTTGCACTTCCGTTTGTGAAACTAATTCCTGATAGTGCCATTGCACCAATCTTAATTATTATTGGCGGCCTGATGATTACAAGCATTCAGCAAATTCCTCTGAACGATTTTTCAGAAGGATTTCCAGCGTTCTTAATTATCGTCATGATCCCGCTCACATATAGTATCGCTGATGGCATTGCGTTCGGATTTATTGCTTATCCTATCTTAAAAGTTGCTCTTGGAAAGCGTAAAGAAGTCGCACCGTCTATGTATATCGTTACATGCTTATTCTTAGCCATGTTTGTATTACATGCTATTGGTTAAGTAAAAACACCGAGGAATTTTCCTCGGTGTTTTTTTACTTAAACCATCCTTTTTTATAAAACCAAGCCATCATCCCACCGCCAATTAGCGCCATTAGAAGTAGACAAATAAAATAACTATATTGTCCACCAAGCTCTGGCATATGCGTAAAGTTCATTCCGTATACTCCCGCAATAAATGTTAATGGCATGAAAATAGTCGAGAATACAGTTAATGTTTTCATAATGTTATTCATATGATGTGAGTTTAATGAAAAATAGCTATCCCGAATATCTGCCGTTAACTCGCGGCTTGCTTCAATCATTTCTGTCAGTTTAAGCAAATGGTCATGTATATCTTTAAAATAAATCTCATGATCACTTATACCGTAAAAACGAGTCGAATTTAAAATACGATACAATAAATCACGCATCGGAATGATTGTGCGCCTTAGCTTCGATAAATCTGTACGTATATCAAATACTTCTTCTAATACACTTCCTGCTGTCTCACCCGTTAAATTATCATCAATTGCATTTAAATGATCCTCAATGTAATATACAGGCGCAAAATAGTCATCTACAATTTGGTCGATAATTGTATGCGCTACGTGTAAAGGACTATTTTTAATACGCTTCTTTTCTCCAAGTGTTTTCCATACTCTTTCGATTGCATTGTTATGAGAAAAGTGGAAAGAAACAATAAAACGATCACTAATAAATAAATCAATCTCGTGCGGTTCTAATCCATCCTCACCAAATGCATGAAGAACTAAAAAGTTATATCCATCATAAAAATCAACTTTTGGTCTCTGTACATATTCTATACAGTCTTCAATTGCAAGGGGATGGAACTTAAAATGATCTTGTAAAATGTATGTATACTCTTCTTTCGTTGGCTTATATAAATCTAGCCAATACCATACAATATGGTCTTTCGATGTTTCTTCTAGCGAAACATCATATAATACTTCATCTGTTTTTGTTATTGCACAAATTCTAATCATAATTTCACCCATTATTATTATAAACAAAAAATAGCAAAAAAAGCCAAGGAGAAATACTCCTTGGCCCTTTTTTATTATTCGGTAACGATGCCGTGCACTAACGTTGGTGCATCTACATGTTCGTTAGCAATCTTCATGTTCTCATAAATTTTTGCTTTTACATCGTCCACATTTTCACGGTTTGCGTAAATTGTAACGAGGGATTCACCTTTTTTCACGCTGTCCCCTACTTTTTTGCGAAGCATTAAGCCAACTGCTAAATCAATTTCAGATTCCTTCGTCGCACGTCCTGCTCCTAAAAGCATTGCTGCTGTTCCGATTTCATCTGCAACGATTTCTGATACATAACCGTCTTCCTTCGCTTCTACTTCAATTTTAAATTGTGCTTGTGGTAATTTAGAAGGATCATCAACAACAGAAGCATCGCCGCCTTGCGCTGATAAGAACGTTTTAAATGATTCTAGCGCTTTACCGTTGTTCATTACTTCAATTAATTTCTCACGTGCATCTTCTAAAGATGAAGCTTGTCCAGCAAGGTATACCATTTGACTTCCAAGCGTTAAACATAACTCTTCTAAATCTTTCGGTCCTTTACCTTGTAATGTATCAATTGCTTCTTGTACTTCAAGTGCGTTACCAATCGCCTCACCAAGTGGTTGACTCATATCAGAAATAACAGCCATCGTATTACGACCAACGTTATTACCAATGCGCACCATTGCTTCTGCTAAACGTTTTGCATCTTCATCTGTTTTCATAAATGCACCTGCTCCAGTTTTTACATCAAGAACAATTGCATCTGCACCAGCAGCAATTTTTTTACTCATAATCGAACTTGCAATAAGCGGAATTGAGTTTACTGTTGCCGTTACATCACGAAGTGCATATAACTTTTTATCCGCAGGTGTTAAGTTTCCACTTTGACCAATAACTGCGATTTTGTTTTCATTTACAAGTCGCATGAATTCATCATTTTCGATTTCAACATGGAATCCTGGAACTGCTTCTAATTTATCAATTGTACCACCAGTATGTCCTAACCCACGTCCAGACATTTTTGCAACCGGTACACCTAAAGCGGCTACTAATGGACCTAACACAAGTGTTGTTGTATCACCAACACCACCTGTTGAGTGCTTATCTACTTTTACCCCTTCAATAGCTGATAAGTCGATTGTATCACCGCTATTTACCATTGCCATAGTTAAATCAGCACGTTCTTGATCGTTCATATCTTGGAAGAAAATTGCCATTGCAAGTGAACTTACTTGGTAATCAGGAATATCACCATTCGTATATCCTTCAACAATAAAGTTAATTTCTTCTGTCGTTAGTGCATGTCCGTCACGTTTTTTTGCAATTAGGTCCACCATTCTCATTGTGAGGTCACCCCTTCATTTGTTTTACGATTGCTTTTACTAATGCTAAGAAGTTAGCTTTAACACGTTCTGTCGTTTCGATTACTTCATCGTGATGAAGTGGCTGATCTAAAATACCAGCTGCCATATTTGAAATACAAGAAATACCAAGTACTTTCATACCAGCATGACGCGCTACAATTACTTCAGGTACTGTTGACATACCAACTGCATCTCCGCCAAGTGTACGAAGCATACGAATTTCAGCAGGTGTTTCATATACAGGACCTGTCATTCCAACGTATACACCTTCTTGTACTTTAATATTTAAGTCCGCTGCAACTTGTTTCGCCATTTCACGAAGTTCTGTCGTATATGATGTAGACATATCAGGGAAACGTACGCCCATTTCAGAATCATTCGGTCCGATTAATGGATTTGTACCCATGAAGTTAATGTGGTCTGAAATTAACATAAGATCGCCTGGCTCAAATGATGTATTTACACCACCAGCTGCATTTGTTACAACAACTGTTTCTACACCTAGTTCTTTCATAACACGAACTGGGAATGTTACTTTTTGCATGTCGTATCCTTCATAGAAGTGGAAACGTCCTTGCATTGCTACTACTGTTACACCTTGAAGTGTACCGAATACTAGTTGACCTGCATGACCTTCTACAGTTGATACTGGGAATTCAGGGATTTCACTGTAAGGTACTGTTACTGCGTTCTCGATTTCATCTGCTAATACACCTAGTCCAGATCCAAGGATTAGTCCTACTTGTGGCGTTTCTTGAAATTTCTCTTTTAAGTATGAAGCTGATTTTGTAATAAGTTCACGATTCATTTGTTTATCCCCCTATTTCTTTAGCTCGTTTAAGAAGCTTGTTCCGTGTTCTGGCATTTTCACGCCGAAGTTTTCTGCTACCGTTGCACCAATATCAGCAAATGTTTGGCGAATTGATAATTCTTGTCCGCCATCTTTCATGCTTGGGCTATATGCTAATAACGGTACATATTCACGTGTATGATCAGTACCGTGGTGAACTGGATCATTACCGTGGTCTGCTGTAATTAATAATAAATCATCTTCTTTTAGTTTTTCGAATACTTCTGGAAGACGAGCATCATACTCTTGCAGAGCTTCTCCGTACCCTTGTGGATCACGGCGGTGTCCAAATAATGCATCAAAGTCAACTAAGTTCAAGAAGCTAAGACCTGTAAAGTCCATATTTAATGTATCTACAAGCTTATCCATTCCATCCATATTAGACTTCGTACGAAGTGACTCAGTTACACCTTCACCATCATATATGTCAGAGATTTTACCGATAGCAATAACATCGTAGTCACTATCTTTTAATTCATTCATTACCGTACGGCCGAATGGTTTTAATGCATAATCATGACGGTTTGGTGTACGTGTAAAGTTTCCAGGCTCACCAACGAATGGACGAGCGATAACGCGACCTACCATGTATTTCTCATCTAATGTTAATTCACGTGCAATTTTACAAATTTTATATAACTCATCAAGCGGCACTACTTCTTCGTGTGCTGCGATTTGTAATACGCTATCAGCAGAAGTGTAAACGATTAAAGATCCTGTTTCCATTTGCTCTTGACCAAGCTCATCAAGAATCTCAGTTCCAGAAGCTGGTTTATTACCGATGATTTTACGACCTGTTTTTTCTTCTAATTCATCAAGTAATTCTTTCGGGAAGCCTTCAGGGAAAACTTGGAATGGTGTATCAATGTAAAGACCCATAATTTCCCAGTGACCTGTCATTGTATCTTTACCAGTAGATTTCTCTTCCATTTTTGTATAATATCCAAGTGGTTTTTCTACTTTAGAGATACCTTTCATTTCACGAATGTTACCAAGACCTAATTTCACCATGTTAGGCATTTGTAACCCATTCATATGTTCAGCAATGTGACCAATTGTGTCAGATCCTAAATCACCAAATTGCTCAGCATCTGGTGCTTCACCGATTCCAACAGAATCCATTACGACTAGGAATATACGTTTATATTTATTCATAACTGCGACCTCCTATAAGTTCAGTTCTACTTCTTGTAGTATGTTCAAAACGCTATAAAGTGAAACTGTTCTCCATAAGAATTCTCTTTCGTTCTCATTGTCAAACAGTACTTCTTTAATTGATTCTCTAACCTATTTCGTTTACTTCGAAACGACTCAAAAACATTTCTAGTTTTTTCTAAGTCAGATGTCAGACATCTGATACAGATATCATAACATGTTTACGCTTTCTTTTTAATACATTTTCGTAGAATTTCTCATTTTCTTCACACTTCTATTGTAATCCATTATGCAAATAAGTGCTAATTATTTTATGATTTATTTCTTCATATAAAGTGAAACTTTGATTAGTAGGAGTTTAGTTCTTCTCCACTGATTATAAGCCCTCATCAATTGGACGTTTACGGAATAAAAATAAAAAGCAGCTCTAAAGAGCTGCTTTTTATTTTACTTCTACTGTTTCTTCTTTATGTTCATGTAGTTCGCCTTTTTTAACATGAACTTTCACTTTGTAAGAACCATTTTCTTTGAAAGTATGTTTCGTTTCATACTCTCCTTTATTTCCTTCTTTCGCTGGAATAAATTCGTGTTTTTCAACACCATCTTTCCAAATCTCAAGTTGTACTTCAGCACCAGTTAACGCTTCTTCTTTTTGTTTTAAATGAACTTTCATAGTCGATTCAGCATTTGCTTTTATATCACCAGCCATAAGATGGATCATTGTATCGCTTTTATGATCGCCATGCCCTGCACCGTGATGACTATTTTCTTTTTTCGCATCTTCTACTTTCGCATTTCCTACAGCCACTTTTACTTCTGGCATAACATGCATTTCACGTGCATTTGTGTGAGCGATAATATGGTATACTCCATCCGTCTCGAACGTTTTCTCTACTGCATAAACACCTTTTCCTTTATGCTTACCATCTAACATCTCGTGCTTTTCGTCGCCAGCTTTCCAAATTTCAAACTTTACATCATCAGCATCTGTTACTTTTTCTTTTCCTTGTGTAACAAGTGCTTGTACTTCTGTTTTTTCACCAGGTTTAATTTCTTTCGGATTTGTTTGAACTGCTACTTTTACAGCTTCTAGTTTCTGTTCTTTTTTCGGTTCTTCTTTGTTTGTATTACAGCCAGCCAATGCTAGCATCGCGATAAATAAAGTCATAATAAGTTTTTTCATCATCATTTCCTCCTTCATACCTTATTTAGTATAGAGGAAATACATTGTAATATTCTAGTCTTCTGCTGAAAACAATGTACGAAATGTTTGTGAAGTTTTTGTGAAGTACTGTAGCCTTTTGAATCTATGAAAAAAGAGCATAGTAACTATGCTCTCGGATGAAACTGTTTATATACATCTTTTAATCTAGCTTTTGAAACATGCGTATAAATTTGCGTCGTTGAAATATCTGCATGTCCAAGCATTTCTTGCACAGCACGCAAGTCTGCTCCATTTTCTAATAAATGCGTAGCAAAAGAATGGCGCAACGTATGCGGTGTAAGCTCTTTTTCAATATTTGCTTCTTTCGCCAATCGTTTTAAAATTTTCCAAAATCCTTGTCTTGATAATCGATTCCCATGATGGTTTAAAAAGAGTGCATCTACTACTTTTTTCCCCATCAATTCTCTTCTTCCCTTTTCAATATACTTTTGAATCGCTTCCGTCGCTAAACTTCCTAGTGGAATAATTCTTTCTTTATTCCCTTTCCCTATGCAACGAACAAATCCCATCGTTAAATGTACATCTTCTAAATTTAAGGCAATTAATTCCGAAACACGAAGTCCTGTTGCATACAATAACTCTAGCATCGCCTTGTCACGAACCCCAAAAGCACTCGTCATTTTCGGTGTCTGAAGTAACGCCTCTACTTCATCGATTGATAGTACTTTCGGTAATTTCCGTTCTCCTTGCGGCGTTTCAATATGTACGGATGGGTCGTGCTCTACCGCCCGTTCACGAAGTAAAAATTGGTGAAACGAACGAATCGATGCAATATGACGTGCTAATGTTTTCGAAGATTTTCCGTTTTCTTTTAAGTGCTGCAGAAAATTAACAATGTGCAAGCGTGTTACTTCATGAAAGCTTTTCGCCTGTTCTACATTTTGCAAATACTTTACATAACTTTTTAAATCACGTTCATAAGATACTACTGTATTTTTCGCTAGCCCTTTTTCGACAACCATATAATGAATAAAATCTTTTAATTGATCTTCCAATCTACACTACTCCCCATTTTCATAGAAAAACATCATTCTATTTACGAAAGCATCCTTTGCCGGCTCTTCATTCCCTGATACTTTTTCTACAGTCTCTTCTTTTGGCTTTTCATAACGATGATAGCTTTCATATTCTTCATTTATCCATAGTATAGCGAAATAAAACAAAATCGTACAACTTGTAAATAATAAAAATACTTTTATCCCATCAAAAGTTAATTTTAAAGCTCGGCGCATTGTAAATTCCTCCAAAATATAAGTTATTACAACATATGCCAAGCTTTCACCAATTTATACCTTATTCAAATAAAAAACCTCTTCCTAGTTAAATAGGAAAAGGTTATTTTTCATCCGTTTCATTTTCTTGACAATTTTTACAAATCCCATGGAATGTTAAACGATGATCCTTCACCTTAAAGCTCCAGTCATGTTCTACTTTCCTTTCCACTTCACCAAGTAAATCTTCTTGTATTTCTTGTACAGCACCACATTGTGTACAAATCAAATGATGGTGGAAACGCTGCGCACCTTCTTGGCGTAAGT
Source organism: Bacillus sp. MMSF_3353 (assembly GCF_030733445.1). NCBI lineage: Bacteria > Bacillati > Bacillota > Bacilli > Caryophanales > Bacillaceae > Bacillus > Bacillus sp. MMSF_3353. Next base: position 541,528 of record NZ_JASHJA010000001.1, on the reverse strand, counting down.
CATAGCGTGAAACACCGTCTCCGAAGTTAATCTTATCGACAACTTTTAACTCAGATAATAGTTCTAAAGTTCGATAGACGGTTGCTAATCCGATCTCTGGCGACTTTTCTTTTACAAGGAGGTAAACATCTTCTGCGCTTAAATGATCTTCTTCATTTTCTAGCAGCACACGAACTGTTGCTTCACGTTGCGGTGTTAATTTGTAGCTCGCTGCATGTAATTGCTTCTTAATTCGTTCAATTCTTTCTTCCATTCGGTACTACTCCCTCCTCGCCACTCTTACACCATTATATCAGAAGAAGGGCTTCTGTCAAAAGAAAAACAATAAAAACAAATTGATAATTATTCTCAAAAAGTATTTATTGTTTATTAATAGCCTCAACGACTTCTTTCATTAAAACTGGTGATGCATAAGCTTCTACACTAGAAGCAAGAGCTAACACTACTCCGATTACAAGAAAGAAGCATGTATAACGAATTAATAATGGTAATAGCGGTTCGGTTATTTTCCGAATAAATTGATGTCTAATCATGCGTAAGGAAAAGCTTGCAGCAATTGTTGTCATAACGAGAAATACTGGAATAATAATGAGATTTTGTGGCAATACAGAAACGAATGCTAATAATAATCCATTCCATCCATGCTGACTTACTAAAAAACCTACTGTAAATCCGACAACTACTCCTTTTACAAATAATAAAATAAAAATAAGTGGCAATCCAATAATTGAAATCCCCAAAATCCAAATAAATCCAATGTATTTTAATTGCGAAAAGTAACTTTCTCGAAACATTTCGCTCGCAACAGCAAATTCTCCTTTAGAAACTTGTCCAAAAAAACGTTGTAAATAAAATGATAAATCTTGTTTTTGATTTAATTGTAAACTATTTACAAGAATGGCCCCAAATATTACTCCCATCAATAATAAAACAGCGTTAAATATATATAATGAAGAGTTTTCCTGTATGTGAGACATTACACGGTCTTGCCAAGTTTTTCTCCACATTTTTCTTCCCTCCGTTCACACTCTTATTAAAAATGTATGAAAGAAAGAAAAAAGTATGACGAATTAACATTGAAATTCCGCTCTACTTTGCTAAACTAAAAAGTAGAGAATAGGAGGGATTTCTCTTGAAACCATTATTATTAGATTTTCCAACATTATTTCAAACTGAACGCTTACAAGTTCGTAAGCCATTTCCAGGTGATGGTGCAGAAGTGTATGAAGCAATCCAAGCTTCTCTAGAAGACTTAGTACCGTGGATGCCAATTAACGCTGAAACAGAAGAAAGTGCTGAAGAAATCGTTCGTAACGCTCACGGGCAGTTTTTACTTCGTGAAACACTTGATTTTCACTTATACGATAAAGTATCTGGTACATTCATCGGAGCTATAACGCTCAAGCCTGAAAACTGGGATATTCCAAAGTTTTCACTTCACTTCTGGCTGCATAGTGCTTATACAAAACAAGGCTATATGACTGAAGCCATTAAAGGTGCCATTCAATTTGCCTTTGATAAGCTAAGTGCTAGAAGAATTGAAATTCGTACTGATGCAACAAATGCAAATGCATGTAACCTAGCAGAACGTTTAGAATTTATTCTAGAAGGTACAATGGAAAATGATTTTATAGCACCAGATGGTAGCTTACGTGATGCACGCGTATACGCAAAAATCAATTAAAAAACACTCGCCTTTGGCGAGTGTTTATTTTTGTAGTTGTAAATATTGTACTGCAAACATCGTCTTCGCATCATGAATACGAAGATCTTTCATAAGAATAATCGCTTCTTCTAACGATACTTCCATCAATTCTACGAATTCATCTTCATCTAACTCGGCTTTATTTTCTTTTTTCGTCAAACCTGTCGCTTTATATACATATAAAATTTCATCTGCAAATCCTGGAGATGTATAGAAAGAAGTAATAAGCTCCATATTTTCACATACATATCCTGTTTCCTCTTCTAATTCACGAACTGCTGTCACCTCAGGTTTTTCACCAGGTTCTAACTTGCCGGCCGGAATTTCTATAATCGCCTTTTCAAGCGCTTTACGATACTGCTCGACAAGCACAATTTTCCCCTCATCAGTAATAGCAATAATAGCAACTGCACCAGGGTGATTTACAATTTCACGTTTACTCATTGCTCCATTTGGTAATACTACATCATCAACACGAACTTTTATAACTCTACCATCAAAAATCGGTTCAGTTTTTACTGTTCTCTCTGCAAGATTACTCATACTACTTCATCTCCCTGTTCTATTTCCTATTCTTTCCTCATACATTTTACCACATTGAAAGGAGCGTGATAGAAATGAAAGTTTATATTTTACCAAATCGCGTCACTTTAGTCGGAAAAGCATGGCAAATTCGCCATAAGCTAAAACAATATGGAAAAGAGTATACAACTGTACAAGAGTGGATTACAGCAAATAAAAAGTAAACGTTTGTCAACCTCTTTTCCCTTGCGTACAATAAAGGTAAGGAGGTTGACCTATGAAAAAACGTCAATTAGGAAACTCAGATTTGTTTGTGACAGAAATGGGACTTGGCTGTATGTCTCTCGGTACATCTGAAACAGAAGCTATGCGTATTATCGATGAAGCAATCGATTTAGGAATCAATTTTTTTGATACAGCGGATTTATATGATTATGGATTAAACGAAGAATTTGTTGGAAAAGCCTTAAAAGGGAAACGAGACCAAATTGTTCTTACAACAAAAGTTGGAAATCGATGGACAGAAGAAAAAAACGGGTGGTCTTGGGATCCTTCTAAAAGTTACATAAAGGCTGAAGTGAAAGAAAGTTTACGTAGACTTCAAACTGATTATATTGATCTTTATCAACTTCACGGCGGGACGATTGAAGATCCAATAGATGAAACAATTGAAGCCTTTGAAGAATTAAAAAAAGAAGGTATTATTCGTCATTACGGTATTTCTTCTATACGTCCAAATGTTATCCGTGAATATGCTAAACGTTCCAATATCGTTAGTGTGCTAATGGAATATAGCCTTTTAAATCGTCGCCCTGAAGAATGGTTCCCACTTCTAAGTGAACATCAAATTAGCATTATTGCTCGTGGGCCACTTGCAAAAGGAATTTTAACTGATAATAATGCAAGAAAGATAGAAAGAGTAAAAGAAAAGAATTATCTTTCTTATTCTTACGATGAATTATATGCGACACTTGCGAATGTAAAAGAAATAATCGGAGAAAGCTCTTTAACAGGAACAGCTATTCAATATTGCTTACATAACGAAACTGTTGCAGCTGTTATACCTGGTGCAAGCTCTATTGGGCAATTGAAAGAAAATGGCCAGGCTAGTAAACAAACACAGTTAACAACAGCTCAATATATACAACTTCAGCAAATTGCTAAATGTGATACTTACGCTTTACATCGTTAAAAAGACGCTACCATACTGGTAGCGTCTTTTTATAGCGTATCATATTTATCCGGATTCGTTCCTACATGTAAATTACGATTTAACGTATTAATTTGAGCCATCTCTTCTTCCGTTAATGAAAAATCAAAGATAGAAAAATTCTCCTTAATGCGAGATGGTGTAACAGATTTAGGAATCGTCACTACCCCGCTCTGAATATCCCATCTTAATATAACTTGCGCAGGTGTTTTTTCATATTTCGTAGCAATGGCCTGAATAATCGGGTTCTCGAATACTTCCCCGCCTCTCATTAATGGGCTCCATGCTTCCATTTGAATTTGCTCACCTTGACAGAAATTACGCAATTCAAATTGCGCTAACATCGGATGAAGTTCCACTTGGTTGACCATCGGCTTCACTTTACAATTTGGTAATAACAGTTCTAAATGATGTTTATGAAAATTTGAAACACCAATTGCGCGCACTTTACCTTCTTCATACAGTTTTTCTAGCGCTCGGTACGTATCGACATACTCCCCTCTTATTGGCCAATGTATTAAATATAAATCTACATAGTCCATTTGTAATTTCTTTAAGCTTTTTTCAAACGCCTCAAGTGTTTCCTCGTATCCTTGATCGTCGTTCCAAACTTTTGTTGTAATAAATATGTCTTCTCTCGGAATCCCTGATTCACGAACCGCTTCTCCGACACCGCTTTCATTTTCATATACAGTTGCTGTATCAATCGAACGATATCCAACTTCTAACGCTGTTTTTACTGCTTGTTTTACTTCATCGCCTTCTTTCGCTTTATAAACGCCTAGACCAATCATCGGCATTTTTACGCCATTATGAAGTGTAGTTGTTGGAATGTGCACAGTCGTCTCCCTTTCATTCTTACATTTTTTATAAGCCACCACTTTATTTCAACAAGATTCAACCAAAAAGTCAAAACATATGTACAGTTTACATAATAATTTTATACACTAAAACTCAAACTCAATTATTCATATTTCCTTCTCTCCATTCTTTCGCTTTTTCATCAACACTACGCACAAACTCATTTTTTCCTTCCGTATATAACGTGCCATCATATGTATATTTTTCGGCTAATTCTTTCTTTAAGGTTGCATATGCCTCTGCTTCTTCACAATGAGCCATCATATAATCACGAAACGCTAAATGCCTTACTATCTCAGGATTTCCTTTTTCAAAAACGTGTAAGTGATACGAGCGTTTTTCCTCAGTTCCATGAATAAAATAACGACGTCTTGAAATACCATTTTCCCCTTTTACGATATAACCAAGCTCTTCAAAACGTTCATTCCAATGATCTACTCTGTCGATACACTCTACTTCCATAATCATATCTATAATTGGTTTAGCTGCCAGTCCTGGCACTGATGTACTTCCAATATGATGGACTTTCACCATTTCTGGCATCGCCGATTTTAATCGTTCGGCCTCTATTTGAAATTTTTCATTCCAATGATTTTCATGCGGAACGACTACAATTTTTCTCATTAAAACTCCCCTTTTCTTACAAGCTCGTCAAAAAAATGATCAGCGGTATGCACTGATCATTTTTTATATTATTTAAAGTCTTTCCAAGTAAGGCTACTTTCACTTAACAGTTCTTCAAATGATTTATTTTTTTCACGTTCTTTTTGTTCTCGGCGCTTTCTTTCCAGTTCAGCTGCCTCTTTTTCTTCTTCTCTCACTTGCAATTCTTTCTTCTTATTCTTTAATTGCTGCATGAGTGAATCATTTAATTGATCGCCTAATGTAAGCGACTCTTTCTCTGGTCTATTCACTTGCGATTGTCTTTGGATTTGTCTTTGTTTCTTTTTCTTCATGCTACTCACCTTTTACTTTTTTCTCCATTATAGTAGATACACAATGAACTCGACAATAAAAAAGGTTCGTTACTCTATTATTTACTTTTTGTAAATATGTTAATTTTTCGAAAAAACTAAATTTTTATATAGATATAATCCTATGAATCTATTAAAATTATGTCGTATGATGTCAGATTATAAAAAAGGAGAATTAAATTATGTGGAAAAAAATCATTCCTGCTGTTGCCGTTTTAAGCACCATTACTTTTTCAAGCGTATTTGCCGCTCCCCCATCCCAGACTCCAGCTGAACAAAACCGCTACGTAGACGTACAAATGCTTGGTATTAATGATTTCCATGGACAACTAGATACTGTTAAAAAAATTAATAACAAAGAAGCTGGTGGCGCTGAGTACTTAGCTACTTATTTAAAAGAACGTAAAAAACAAAACCCTAATACACTTCTCGTACATGCTGGCGATATTGTCGGAGCTAGTCCACCAGTTTCAGCGTTGTTACAAGATGAACCAACAATTGAATTTTTAAATGACTTAAAATTCGATGTTGGTACAATTGGAAACCATGAATTTGATGAAGGTATCGATGAAATGAAACGCCTCATTTACGGTGGATATCACGAGAAAACAGGTAATTTCAAAGGTGCTAACTTCCCTTATGTCGCTGCTAACTTCTATAACAAATCAACTGGTCGCTTATTTTTACCACCATTTACTGTAAAAATGGTAGATGGTGTTCCTGTAGGATTCATTGGCGTTGTTACAACTGATACGCCAAATGTCGTGATGCCTACTATGCTTAAAAATGTACAGATCACTGACGAAGTAGAAGCAATTAATAAATCAACGCAACAATTAAAGCGTCTCGGTGTTAAATCCATCGTCGTCCTTGCCCATGTCGGCGGAACAACTGATGAGTCTGGCGTGACAAATGGAGACCTTACTCGAATTGCAAATGAAACAGACTCGGAAGTTGATGTTATTTTCGGTGGACATAGTCACACGTATGTAAATGGTACTGTAAATAATAAACTAATCGTCCAAGCGAACTCTTATGGAACAGCTTTCTCAGACGTAGATGTAACAATTGATCGTAAAACAAAAGATATTGTAAAGAAAAAAGCTGAAGTGATTACAACATATCATGAAGGTGTGGAACCTGATAAACAAGTAAAACAAAAAATAGATCAATATAAAGAAACAATCGCACCACTTGTAAATGAAGTTGTAGGAAAATCTACAGCACCTATCGACCGTAAACAAAATGATGCTGGTGAATCTACTCTTGGGAATGTAATTGCCGACGCACAGCGTCAAACGATGCAAGCTCAAATCGCACTTATGAATCCTGGTGGCATTCGTAATGACTTAAATGCTGGCGATATTACTTGGGGCGAATTATATGGCATTCAGCCTTTTGGAAACCAATTGATTAAAGTAGATTTAACAGGTCAAGATATTCGCGACATTTTAAATCAACAATGGCAAAAAGGAACAACAAGAATGCTTCAAATTTCAGGTATTCAATATACGTGGGATGCAAATAAACCAAGCGGTGAAAAGGTTACGAATATACGCTTAACAAATGGCGAAGAGTTATCTCCATCTAAAACGTATAGCGTAGTTGCGAATGCTTTCTTAGCTTCTGGCGGTGACGGATTCGTATCATTTAAAAATGGGAAGAATTCAGAAACTGGTCCAAACGACTTTGAAGCGCTAGTCGATTATGTAAAACAATTAAAAGAACCAATTCAGCCAGTTATTGATGGAAGAATTCAAAAGATAAATTAAGTATTTCCCTCATATGCGACCCAGATTTTTATTGTAAAGGATACGCACTTATACTTAATCCACAACATTAGTAAAACCTAAAAAGGATACTCGTTCTTACAATGAACATAGTATCCTTTTCTTTAGTTATCAAAATGTGATGTTTTGTTAAAATCATATTGTTGTAAAAATTGTTGTAACGCCTCTTCTACAAGTTTAGATTTTTGAATTCCTTTCGCTTCTGATATAACGTCTAGTTTTGCTAATATTTCTTTATTAATAGAAAAGGTACGTTTCTTTTTTTCTGTACTTATACTCATAATGGGCACAATTACTTCTTCTCTCTTTCTTAATAACTCATAAATACTTTGTAATTGCTCATAAATTAATAATTGATAATCCGTTGTCGCATATTGAAGGGCTGTCGCTTCTTGGAGTTGTAAGTGACGCGGTTCTTCTCCATCTCCTACAAAAATACGTTTCTTCTGTTCTCCATCATATTCGTATCCAATCAATCTTAATTTCTTTGATAATGTATATGGGCTTATTTCAAGACGTTTTGCTATAATAGCGATGGATTCACGTCTATTTAAGCAATCTATAATTTCTCCAATCGTCACAATTTCCCTCCTCCCGTGTTGAAATGACACTAGTATGGTATGTTACAATGATTTTCTAACAGTATATGCAAAACGAATAGCCTGTGCGATTCATACGATTTCAGAAAAGGAGGATTTCCATATGCTTTTTCGTAGCTATACCCCACAGTTTTATAATGAAAATAAACAACTCATTCCTAATAGTATTGCTACGATGGAAAGCGTTATGATCCATAATCGAAAACAAACTCTCCTTATGCGCGGGCAAAACATAGAGCAGCCAATTTTATTATGCTGTCATGGCGGACCTGGCATGGCACAAATTGGATTTATTCGTCATTTTCAAAAAGAATTGGAGAAACACTTCATCGTTATTAATTGGGATCAGCGCGGGGCAGGTAAATCCTTTTCAATGAAAGATTTCGGAGCAAATTTTACAATCGAACAATTCGTTTCCGATGCAAAAGAAGTGATTCAATATGTACTTAAAAAGTTCAATAAACAGAAACTATTTCTCGCTGGTCATTCTTGGGGAAGCATTATTGGGCTTAACATAGCACATCAATATCCACAGTATATCGAGGCTTACATCGGTATTGGGCAGATTGTACATATGAAACAAAACGAAGAATTGCTATATCAGCATTTAATTCGTTCTGCAAAAAAACATGATCATAAAAAAGCATTAGCGTCCCTTTTGAAATTAGGCAAACCACCATTTTTAGATACAAGACGCCTTATTATTCAAAGAAAGTGGCTTGGCACATTCGGCGGAGCAATCCAAAACGGATCTTCCTTTTCTTTCATACGAAAAGGCTTCTTTTCCCCTGAATATACGCTATTAGATTGGTTCAAGTTTCTCGCAGGAAATTTAAAATCTGGCGTTTTATGGGAAGAAATGTTGACAATCGATTTCTTTTCTTCTATTTCAAGCTTATCTATTCCGGTTTATTTTTGTTCTGGTCGCTATGATTATCAAACTCCTTATGCTCTCGCTCAGGAATATTGTGATGTGATAGAAGCCCCCATAAAAAAAATGATTTGGTTCCCAAATTCAGCACATTCTCCTGATTTAGAAGAACCAGAATTATTCGCCAATTCTTTACAATCAATTAAACAAGAGCTAGCTTTTCAACATTAGTAACAAAAGGCTCTTTTACATTTCATAGAAAACAATTTATAATAATATGTCGCAACTATGTATAAATCTAGCAAAGTGCTTCATATTTACTTGCCTTAACACAATAAAATTTTAGGGAGATTACATTTATTATGAATGCTGTACTCGTCGCAGTAGCAGTTATGCTATTGCTTAGTTTGTTACGTGTCCAGGTCATTGTCGCCATCATTGTTGGAGCTTTAACAGGCGGAATTATCGGTGGACTCGGTATTTCAGAAACTATTAACACTTTTACAACTGGCCTTGGAAACAGTGCTCCAATCGCTTTAAGTTATGCAATGCTTGGCGGTTTCGCTATTTCCCTTTCCAAAACAGGACTTCCAGATGCCATGATTCAAACTGCACTAAAATGGATTGGCAATGAACAAGACACGAAAAAACAAGTTTATTCTAAAATACTTATTTTATTCATCATTTTAACGATGGCTTGTTTCTCACAAAATGTGATTCCTGTTCATATCGCTTTCATCCCTATCTTAATTCCAGCACTTTTAAAAGTATTAAATGAGCTGAAAGTGGATCGCCGACTTGTTACATGTATTATTACATTCGGATTGATTACTCCTTATATGTGGATTCCAGCAGGGTTCGGAAAAATTTATCATGACGTATTGCAAACAAATGCTGCGCAAAGTGGTCTTACATTTGATGTCGCACTTATTCCAAAAGCAATGACTATTCCAGCAATCGGTATGATTATTGGATTATGTGTAGCGGTATTCATTACGTACCGGAAACCTCGTACGTATGAAACAGAACAAGTTCATACTACCGCAATTGAAATCGTTCCCTATACAAAACGTAGCATTACTTTCGGATTGTTATCTATCATAGCCACATTAACTGTTCAATTAGCAACAGAATCAATGATTTTCGGTGCTTTAGCGGGGATTATCGTCTTATCAGTAAGTGGTAGTCTACCTCTTAAAGAAGCAGATGCGATATTAACAAGCGGAATGCGCATGATGTCCTTTATCGGTTTTGTTATGATCGCTGCCGCTGGATTTGGCGCTGTTCTTCGAAAAACAGGACATGTTGAATCTCTTGTGCAAACGAGTGCACATATAATTGGAAATAACAAACCACTCGCTGCATTTCTTATGCTTGTGATTGGACTTCTCGTTACGATGGGAATTGGTTCATCCTTTTCAACCATCCCTATTTTAACAACAATTTTTGTGCCTCTTTGCATGCAGCTTGGATTTAGTCCAATGGCCACAATTGCAATTATCGGTACAGCTGGAGCGCTAGGCGATGCGGGATCTCCAGCATCAGATAGTACACTTGGGCCAACATCCGGTTTAAATGCTGATGGTCAACACCATCATATATGGGATACATGTGTACCAACTTTTCTGCATTATAATATACCGTTACTTATATTCGGCTTTATTACCGCAATTACATTATAAAAGGTGCGTTTTATACGCACCTTTTACTTTTTTATTTTTTCTTTTAATTGTTGTAAAGCTATTTTCCCATTTTCTTCGGCGCAACTTTCAATTTTCATGAGTGACGAGCCTATCCATTCACTGTCTATGCTCCCGTTCGGTCCAATAATTTTCAACTTATCCGGTATACGGATATTGAAATTTTTCGCTGCTTGAATTAACTCAAAAGTAACCTTTTCACTTGAAGTTACAATTCCATCTATATACGGGTAAGTTTGTAAGAATGTAATAAACTGTTTATTCGTATACCCTTGTACACATACTTCTCGATAAGAGATCCCTTCCTCCCAAACAGCGTCTAAAAATCCTGATATGCGCTCTTCCATTTCTTCACTATCTTCTCCCTCATCGAAATAAGCAAGAAATTGACAGCCTTTTTCTTTTAATAAAGAAACCGTTCTTTGTCCACTTTCATAATAATTTGCATGGGATTTTTGTTCATCAATCACAACAAATGGAAGTGGAATTTCTCCTATACTTTTAAAAACGGATCTTGTTAAAATAACACCTGCAACGTTATTTTCCTTCAACATATATATGTATCTATCTTTATTCTCTATATTACAAACAATGATTTGATATCCTTCTTTATATGCTATTTCCTCAATACAATGTAGCAAAGGGATGTTTGATAGGTCATATAGATTATCTACAAGTAATGCAATTATCGTTGAATTCTCTTTAAATAATGGCTTTGCTGCATTATTTGGCCTATAACGTAATTCCCCAATTGCTTCCTTTACTTGTTTTACTGTGTCCTCATGAACGTATCCTTTTTCATTAATAACTCGTGAAACGGTTGCGACTGAAACACCTGCCAATTTTGCAACATCACGTATAGTTGCCACATCGTCACCCCTTAATATGGTAATAGATTACAATTTTACGGTAACCTAAATTACAATATTCGTCAAGGTTAATAACTTATATTTCTGAAAATTGTTACATCAATTTATTAAACGATACTCCAACTGTATTTCATGTAAAATTGGGATGTTATCATATCCGATACGCGGAATTTCTTTCTTTATTTTTCGTGCCTCTTCCACTGCATTCACATATAAATTAGTCATCACAAAATTACGTTTTTGGTAAAAACGTAACGCATTCATATTATCATTTGTTGTTATGAGCCAAACCCGCCCGCACCGTTCTTCTTCTGCAAATTGTAATACACAATCTACAAGTTTCGTCCCTATTCCTTTTCTTTCTTCAAAGCTATCTAACGATACAATTTCACAAATATTTCCGGTCACTTCATACGTTATAATTCCGATTATTCTGTCATCCAAGAGCGCAACAAATCCTGGCAACTCTTCTAACTGATGCCCCTTACCACGTGAAACCATCAATGAACTCCCCCAGTTCTCACACATGAACATTCGGATTGTTTCTTTCATCGCTGGCGTAATTTTTTGTATATACACCATTTCCTATTTCTCCCCTTTTCTATCATTGTGATACAATGTAAGTGTATCACATGTAACGGTATTTGGAGGATGAGGTAAAGTATGAAACGTTTTTTTGCAGCATTGTTTACTATACTAGGTGCGATAACTGCCCTTGGGATTTTCTTTACAAATAAAGTGATGTACTTAAAGAAAAAAACAGAGGAAGAAGTACTCGAAAGAGAAACGAAAAAACATTTTCGTTTAGAGGATTTTGATGCTCTTCATAAAGAAGAAATTCATATTCCTTCGCAATTCGGATATGATCTTCACGGATATTACATTCCTGCTGGTCATTCCAATAAGTTTATGATTTTTTGTCACGGCGTAACTGTAAATAAAATGAACTCTGTAAAATATGCAAGGTTATTTTTAAACAGAGGGTATAATGTCGTTATTTATGATCATCGTCGTCATGGTAAAACTGGTGGAAAAACAACAAGCTATGGATACTATGAAAAACATGATTTAAAATCTGTAGTTGACTGGCTAAAAAGTCGCTTTGGAACAAATATAACACTCGGTATTCATGGTGAATCTATGGGAGCTGCAACACTTCTTCAATACGCAGGACTTGTAGAAGATGGTGCTGATTTCTATATTGCAGATTGTCCTTTTTCTGATTTCTACGGGCAATTACAACACCGTTTAAAGGTTGAATTCCATTTACCTAAATGGCCTTTATTACCTTTAGCAAATGCTTTTTTAAAAGTACGTGACGGTTATACGATTCGCGAAGTTTCACCAATCGATTGTATAAAAAATATTAATAATCCCGTCCTCTTTATTCATAGTAAAGATGATGATTATATTTTAGCTGATATGACGAAATCACTATATGAAGCAAAAGAAAACAATAAACAACTTTATATTGCAGAACGCGGTGCACACGCTTGCTCTTATAACGAAAATAAAGAAGAGTATGAAGCAGCCGTTGATCAATTTTTAAACTCATATGTAAAAGAAACAAAAAACAGGCTTGCATAAGCCTGTTTTTTTATTGCGCTAAAACGTCTGTAACTTGTTCCATATTTACAGAAATCCATTGCATTGCATCATCTAACGTTGGAAATTCTGTCGTTTGAAATGTTACTTCATCTTGAAGTAACCAAACATCCTTTGCCTCTTGCCCTACACCTGCAATGGACCAATGTAACAAACTATATGGATGATTATCATTCAAAAATGATGCCCACGTGCGCTCATTTGCAATGTTTCGTAATGTATGTAATTGTTTATCCATCTCTCGTCACCTTACTCTAGTCAGTTATAAAAAACATTATAACACTCTCTTCTCTCCCAAAGAAAGTGCTCATTTTATATTGTCAAGTACTTCTCTTAATTATATGATGAAATTAAGCGTTTGGGAAGGAGGGATAGCGTTGGCGAAAGTACAAATTAAAGTAAATGATAATGGCTCTTTTCGCGTTACAGGGGACGTGGAATTAGTCGATTCACAAGGGAATGTATTCCCAGCAAAACCGGCATTTTCTTTATGCCGTTGTGGTTTATCAAAAAATATGCCTTATTGTGATGCTTCGCATAAAGGGAAATTCGAGTCTGTCGTTAGAGCACCAGAGGCAGAATAATTTTACATGTGACATGCACATTTTTTTGTGCATGTTTTTTCTTTTCATTAACTCTCGTCCCCCTTTTCCTTACAACATTCCTCGTACTTTTGTCCTCATTCCAACTTACATATATTTCCACACAATTCTTCACATTCGAATATTTTTTTCTAGCCTTTTATTTTTTTTGTGCTATAATTTGAGCAAACAACATCCTTCGGGGTCGGGTGAAATTCCCAACCGGCGGTGATGAAGTGCAAACTTCTAAGTCCGTGACCCGTTTTCAACTCGAAAACGGTGGATCTAGTGAAACTCTAGGGCCGACAGTATAGTCTGGATGGGAGAAGGATATGTTTTCTAGTAATTTTATATAGCGAATACACTTTTATTTCAGTATGCATATTTTTAAAGTTTCGTTTTGAATCTTTATATATGTTTTATTTTGTATACTTATGTTTCTATACTGAAATAAAAAGATACGACTAGCGTTTGAAAAATTCGATATTTTTGCTAGGTTTTTTCCTTATGCAAAAATACCAATCAACGTTAGGTTTCTTTCCTGTACTTTCGTATTCGAACTATATTTCTAGAAATCACGTCTCCCAAACCCCAAGGATATAAAATCCTTGGGGTTTTTTGATTTTTTCAGGAGAGGTGAAGAGAATGACAGATCAAGAATATATGAGGATTGCCCTACAGTTAGCAGAAGGGACATCTGGACAAACAAGTCCAAACCCTATGGTTGGTGCTGTTGTTGTAAAAGAAGGAAACATCGTCGGTATTGGCGCTCATTTACGTGCTGGTGAAGAACACGCAGAAGTTCACGCGCTTCATATGGCTGGTGAAAAAGCAAAAGGAGCTACCGTGTATGTAACACTTGAACCGTGTAGCCATTTTGGAAAAACACCACCTTGCTGTGAATTACTCATCAAAAAAGAAGTTAAGCGCGTTGTAATCGCTACTCTTGATTGTAATCCGCTCGTTTCTGGTAATGGAAAAAGGAGATTAGAAGAAGCTGGAATCGAAGTAACGACTGGTGTTCTTGAAGCGGAAGCAGTTTTACTAAATCGTTTCTTTTTTCACTACATGAAAACGAAGCGTCCATTTGTAACAATAAAAACAGCGATGAGCTTAGATGGAAAAACAGCAACTGTCACGGGTGAAAGTAAGTGGATTACAGGTGAAGAAGCACGAGCTGATGTTCACCAATATCGTCATACACATGATGCGATTCTCGTTGGAGTGAATACAGTTATAGCTGATAATCCGCATTTAACGACAAGAATTCCTAACGGAGGTAAAAATCCTATTCGTGTTATTTTAGATACCCATTTACGAACGCCACCATCTTCTCATGTCATAACAGATGGTTTAGCACCGACATGGATTATTGTCGGTAAGGATGTAAATAAAGAGAAAATAGCTTCTTATGAATCTGAAAATATAGCTATATTCCAAATGAAAACAAAACATATAGAAATCAAAGACCTCCTTTTCTTTCTTGGAGAGAAGCAAATTCTTTCTCTATTCGTTGAAGGTGGTCAAACAGTTCACGCAAGCTTCTTACAAACAAAGCATTTCAATGAAATTATAACTTATATAAGCCCGATATTAATTGGTGGGAATGATGCCCCTACTTTATTTGGTGGAAATGGTTTCGCAGCATTGCAAGATGCACTTTCCTTGGAAATTCAAGAGATGAAACAAATTGGTGATGATATAAAAATCGTTGCGAATGCCCGAAGTGAGGTGACGGAATGTTTACAGGAATTGTAGAAGAATTAGGAACGATTGCAAACATGCAACAAAGCGGAGAAGCGATGAAGTTAACGATCCATGCAAATAATATTTTATCAGATGTTCACTTAGGTGATAGTATCGCGGTTAACGGTATTTGCTTAACTGTAACGAGTTTCACAACAGCTTCATTCACAGTGGATGCAATGCCTGAAACGATGCAATCAACATCACTTCGCATGCTTACACAACACTCTAAAGTAAATTTAGAGCGGGCGATGGCTGCAAACGGACGATTCGGTGGGCATTTCGTTTCAGGACATATTGATGGCATTGGAACGATATTAAACAAAAAACAGCACTATAATGCCGTCTATTACAAAATAGCTATTTCTGATGAATTGCTGCGCTATTGTTTGCATAAAGGTTCCGTTGCTGTTGATGGAACGAGTTTAACAATATTTGATATAGACGAATCTTCCATCACAATCTCACTCATCCCGCACACAGTAAGTGAATCTGTTATCGGAGCAAAGAATGCCGGTGACATCGTAAACATTGAGTGTGACATGATCGGTAAATATATCGAACGCTTTATTTCTAAACCTGTAAAACGAACAGGTTCAATGAGCGAAAGCTTTTTACAAGAAAACGGATTTCTATAAGGGGGAAGCATTATGTTTCATCGTATTGAAGAAGCTCTAGAAGATTTAAAACAAGGAAAAGTCGTTATCGTATGCGATGATGAAAACCGTGAAAATGAAGGCGACTTTATCGCTTTAGCAGAGTATATTACGCCAGAAACGATTAACTTTATGATTACACATGGGCGTGGTCTCGTTTGTGTACCGATTACGGAAGAATACGCAGAACGTCTACAATTAGAACCAATGGTAGCTCATAATACAGATTCGCATCATACTGCATTTACAGTGAGTATTGATCATGTTTCTACAACAACAGGGATTAGCGCTCACGAACGGGCAACTACGATACAAGAATTATTAAACCCTGCATCAAAAGGTGCTGATTTCAATCGTCCTGGACATATCTTTCCATTAATCGCGAAAGAAGGCGGTGTCCTACGCCGAGCTGGTCATACAGAAGCTGCTGTCGATTTAGCCAGACTTTGCGGAGCAGAACCAGCTGGAGTCATTTGCGAGATTATTAATGAGGACGGTACGATGGCACGCGTACCTGATTTACTACAGTGTGCAAAACAATTTGATATAAAAATGATTACAATAGAAGATTTAATTGCTTACCGCCGCCACCATGAAACACTAGTGACGCGAGAAGTGGAAATTACATTGCCTACAGATTTCGGTACTTTCCATGCAATTGGCTATTCTAATTCATTAGATACGAAAGAACATATCGCACTCGTAAAAGGTGATATTTCAACAGGAGAGCCTGTACTTGTACGCGTTCATTCAGAGTGCTTAACAGGAGATGTATTTGGCTCGTGCCGCTGTGATTGCGGACCACAACTCCATGCTGCACTTGCTCAAATTGAGCGTGAAGGAAAAGGCGTTCTTCTCTATATGAGACAAGAAGGACGAGGCATTGGCCTTCTTAATAAGCTTCGCGCTTATAAGTTACAAGAAGAAGGATTCGATACTGTAGAAGCAAACGAAAAACTTGGGTTCCCAGCTGATTTGCGTGATTACGGTATTGGCGCTCAAATTTTAAAAGATTTAGGTTTACAACATTTACGATTATTAACGAATAATCCACGAAAAATTGCTGGCTTACAAGGTTACGATTTAGAAGTAATCGAGCGTGTACCATTGCAAATGCCAACAAAAGAAGAGAATAAAACGTATTTACAAACGAAAGTAAACAAATTAGGACATTTATTAAACTTATAATTAAGGGAGAGGTTTATTATGGTATTCGAAGGTCATTTAGTTGGTACAGGATTAAAAGTTGGGGTTGTTGTTGGACGTTTTAATGAATTTATTACAAGTAAGTTACTCGGCGGAGCTTTAGATGGATTAAAGCGTCACGGTGTAGAAGAAACTGATATCGATGTTGCTTGGGTTCCTGGCGCATTCGAAATTCCTTTAATCGCTAAAAAGATGGCTAATAGCGGAAAGTATGATGCTGTAATTACGTTAGGTACTGTAATTCGTGGTGCTACAACACATTACGATTACGTTTGTAATGAAGTAGCAAAAGGAGTTGCATCTTTATCACTACAAACAGACATCCCAGTTATTTTCGGTGTATTAACGACTGAAACGATCGAGCAAGCGATTGAACGCGCGGGCACGAAAGCAGGTAATAAAGGCTATGAATCCGCCGTTGCTGCGATTGAAATGGCTCATTTATCAAAACAATGGGCATAAAAAATAAAAAAGAGGCTGCGGCCTCTTTTTTATTTTTTTACTTTTTTCCGTACATCTTTTATTAATTCATCCATTGTTTTTCCTTCTGTTTGTATACGAAGCGTTTGTGCTGTTCTCCATACATTCTCTCTTTTCTTCGCTTCTTCTATAATAGTAATTTCTTTTCGCACTTCCTTTAAATCTTTCCCTTCTGTTTTCAATCCAAAATGTTCAGCTTTCGTTCGAAAATGTTGTTCAATTCGTTGTTGCATTTCTTTTTGTTCAGGATTTTCGGCAGCCTTAACTGGATCAGCACTTATTGCTTTTAGTAAAATTAGACAAGTCATAATCGCTAATATATATTTGTGCATGTAAAATCCTCCAACCCAATATAAATTACATATTTACTATGTACAATTGGGGCTTGGAAAATTCGTCCACCAAAATTCTTTTTTTCGCTCAAAAACCAATAGTATCAAGCTTTCAAAACTATTTATTACATTTTATTTACAAAAAAAGCAAACTCTTTTACAAGTTTGCTTTTTATCTATCTTATAATGCACATTCTTCAATCTCAAACCCTAAATCTTCAATCATACCCCAGTCTGCAGTCGGTTCTTGTCCAGCTGTCGTTAAGTAATCTCCAACAAAAATAGAATTTGCTGCAAATAAACCGATTGGCTGCACAGAGCGTAAATTGATTTCACGTCCTCCTGAAATACGAATTTCTTTCGTTGGGTTTACAAAACGCATCATCGCCAGTACTTTTAAACATTCTATCGGCGTTAATTCTTTTTGTCCTTCAAGCGGCGTACCCTTTACAGCAACAAGGAAATTACATGGAATTGAATCTGCATCTATACGTTGTAATTCAAATGCAATTTCAGCACGTTCTTCTATTGTCTCCCCCATTCCAAAAATTGCCCCAGAGCATGGTGAAATGCCTGCTTGTTTCGCTTTTTGAACTGTATCAACACGATCGTCATACGTATGAGTGGAGCAAATACTTTCGTAATTATTTGCATGTGTATTTAAGTTGTGGTTATAACGATGTACACCCGCTTCTGCTAAACGTCCTGCTTGATCTTCGTTTAAGAAACCTAAACAACAACAAATCTTCAAATCTGTCGTTTCACGAATCTCCTTAACTGCTCCAATTACGTGATTCACCTCTTTATCCGTCGGGCGACGACCAGATGCTACAATACAATATGTACCCGCTTTACGGCGAATTGCTTCGTGTGCTCCTTCTACAATCTTTTCCTGCGTTAGCCATGCATATTTATCAATCGGCGCCTCTGAAATAATAGACTGTGAACAATATCCGCAATCTTCAGGACATAATCCAGATTTCGTATTAATAATCATATTCAATTTTACTTTCTTACCAAAGTGATGATGGCGAATGATGTAAGCTGCATTCATAATTTCTAACACTTCTGTATCATCAGCTTCTAATATTGCAATTGCATCCTCTTTCGTAATCATTTTCTCTTCTACTACGTCATGTGCAAGTTTTTTCCAATCCCTTTTTGTTTGTACTTGTTTCATTTCATCTCTTCCCCTCTTTTGTTATATGCATAAATAAAGCATGATACGTCGCCATTATCCCTTCATTTTCCGTGAAGTCTCTTTCGTATATGCGAAGCATCGCACGAAAGAGTGAGGGACTTTGACAATATGATTCTTCATTACTATTGGTCGCTCCTACTTTTCGAATAGAGTGTAGAAACTCCCTAACTTCTGTAAATCTCTCTATGTAACATGTTTCAGAAACATGCACATCCCCTGTTTCTATTTCACACATATGGCGCAACTGATTTTTCGAATAAAAAAGTTGCCCAATCGATGTTTCATTTTGTATATTTTTTTCTTCTTTCGCCCGCTGGAACGAAGCATGCAATTCTTGAAATGTTTCCTGTCCAAACGTTGAAAAGAGTAATATCCCATCTATAGACAAATGATGAAATAAATTTCTTATCACTTGTTTTAAATCATTTAGCCATTGAAATGTGGCATTTGAAATAATGACATCATATGTTTCTTCTAGTCGTAATCTTTCGATATCCTCACAGTAAAACGTTACATTTTTTACATTTTGTCTAGTTTTCGCAACTGCAATCATACTTTCAGCAAAATCAATGGCTGTAATATGTGCTTTCGGAAATAAGTTTGATAATTGCTCTGTAACATATCCTGTTCCGCATCCAAGTTCTAAAATACGTATCGATGAATTTGCACTATATCGCCGATTCAATGTAGAAAGTAATGAATGTGCCATCTTTTTTTGTACATTTGCATATTGATCGTAGGATACAGATGCCGCGTTAAACCGTTTTTGAAGTAACGTTTTGTTGATCATGTCGTATCCCCTCTACAAATTGAATTATCTCATTTCCGCAATATTCGAAATTCGTTACGCATAATGCGTGTCCAGCCTCACTTACTACCTTGAGCGTGGCAGTCTCATTCTCAGCCATACTACGCGCTGCAGACAATGGACAAATTACATCCTGCTCTCCGTGAATAAGTAGTATAGGGACTTTAATTTCTTTCAGTTCTTCTCTCATATCTGCTTCTATTAAATACTCCAAACCTAATTGCAAAGACTGAATAGAATCACCTTTAAAGCGTTTTATCATATCTTCAAACCTTTTATTCTCTTTCAGCTCATCTTTTGTAAACATATTTTCATAAAACCGCTTGAGCGTATCTTCTTTCTTTCTCGCTAAATTCTTTTTCAGCCGTTCTACATGCAGAGTATTCCATCCACTCGTATAATCGCTCGTATTTGTAAATTTGGCAGTACCACCAATTAGTACGATACCTTTTGCCTTAACCTTTTTATGAGCTTGAACTGCTGCTAACGCTCCTAATGACCATCCAACTAAAATTACATTTTCATCTTTTGCTACATCTATTATTCGCCCCGCAAATTCACTTTGTTCTTTCACATTACGCCAATTGATACATTGAACAGAATATCCTTTAAAATACGGCAGAACTAAAGTCCAAACACCTTCTTCCATTCCCCATCCAGGAATAAAAATAACCTTTAGCTCTTTCATACGAAAAACCCCTCTTCTTTACCAATGCGTATAATATGCTGAATAGCCCATTTCAAATCAGCTATTGTATGTTGGGACGTAACTGCAAAACGGACCCGTGAACTATTAACTGGAACCGTTGGTGGACGAATTGCAATTGCTGCAATACCTACCTCTTGCAGCCTTCTACTAAACCGTAAAGCTGCTTCATTTGAACCGACTACAATCGGTACAATATGAGTTGAGCTATTCCCAATATCAAAACCAGCTCCTTGCAAATGTGTCCTAAAATATGCTCCATTCTCTATAAGCCTCTCTCTTCTTTCATTATCTTCTTTCACAATTTCAATTGCTTTTTGCACTGCTCCTAACGTTCCTGGTGGTAAAGCTGTTGTAAAAATAAAGCTTCTCATCATATTTTGTAAATACTCTATATACATTGCATCACCTGTCAAATACGCGCCATAACACCCTAGAGCTTTGCTAAACGTCCCCATATGTATATCAATTTTTTGAGCAATATCTTTTTCTATATGAGACAACCCTGCTCCATCAATTCCATATATTCCACTCGCATGTGCTTCATCGACTATAATGATTGCCCCGTATTTCTCTTTCAGCTCCACTAACTCTCTCAAATACGCAGTATCACCATCCATACTAAAAACAGTATCCGTTACGATTAATTTCTTCTTTTTGGGCGGCGCTGCTTGCAACAGCTTCTCTAAATGATCTAAATCATTATGACGATACCTTTTATGCTCTGCTCCGCTTAATATAATCCCATCAACGATGCTTGCGTGATTTAATTTGTCACTAAACACAATATCGTGACGACAGGCTAATGAAGAAATCACTCCAACATTTGCGGTATATCCACTATTTACAACTAAGGCTTTTTCAGTGCCTTTCCATTCGCATATACTTCTCTCAACCTCTTCATACAGTGAATAATTTCCTACAACGAGCCTTGATGCTGTCGCTCCAGTTCCATATTTTCTTGTGCATGCAATAGCAGCTTCTTTTAACCTCTCATCTCCAGCTAACCCTAAATAATTATTTGACGCTAAATTTAGCATCCTTTTTTCATCTCGAATAAGCCATGTCTCTTCTGCTTGTTCTGTTACATGCAAATTGCGATACTGTCCTTGTTCATTTAATTGTTGCAATTTAGATTGAAGATGTGTGCGCCACGTTTGATTCATTTCGGATGAACTCCTCTAATTTTGAAATCATTATATACTCTTTTGCAGATTCCAAGACTTCTTCTTTTGTAAACGCACCTTCAAAGAATGGTAATAAACCTAAAACCGGTACCCCACTTAGCTCTTCAATCATTTCTTTATTTTCTTGTACTCTTTCCATTTCACATTCTTTGCAGCCGGATAAAATTACACCTGCTACTGTTAAGCCCTGTGCCTTTGCATAAGCAATTGTTAAAACTGTATGATTTACTGTTCCTAATATAGGGCGTGCGACTATAATAAGAGGAAGCTGTAATTCCTTTGCGAAATCAATTACTAAAGCGTCTTCTGTATATGGAACAGCCAGTCCACCTGCTCCTTCTACAAATAGGCTATTAAACTCTTTCAATAGTTCATTATAATGATCCATAATGTCTTTTAAATGTACTACTCTTCCAGCTCTTTTCATGGCAAGTCTCGGAGCAAGAGGTTCTTCAATAGAATAAGGGCAAATTTCATCTTCTTTTGTTGGTACACCCGATAATGCTTTTAACCTTGCTGCATCTCCCTCTGGATTTGATGCAACATGTCCACTTTGCAACGGTTTATATACCCCGATGTTATATCCCAATTCTCTAAATACACCTGCTAATGCACCCGCAACTACAGTTTTCCCCACTTCAGTATCCGTTGCTGTAACAAAAAAACCGCCCATTATTCTCCCTCCGTAACATCCGAGATTGCTTTATACAAAATACGTAACATATCATCAATCTCATCAATTGTAGAAGCAAGAGGAGGCATAAATACAATCGTATTACCGAGTGGTCGCAAAATCATGCCCAGCTCTCTTGAACGTTTACATACTTGAACACCGACTCTCTCTGTCCATTCAAACGCTTCTTTCGTTACTTTATTCTTCACAAGTTCAATTCCAACCATTAACCCGCACTGACGAATATCCCCTACATGTTTATACGCAAAGAGCGATTCTAATTGCGTCGCTACATATTCTGTCTTACTTGCCACTTCTTCTATTAAATTTGTTTTCTCGTATAGCTCTAGATTCGCAATGGCTACCGCACACCCTAACGGATTCCCTGTATAACTATGACCGTGGAAAAATGTTTTTTGTTCTTCATAGTCTCCTAAAAAGGCATTATAAATTTCATCTGTCGTTACGGTGATTGCAACTGGTAAATATCCACCTGTTAAACCTTTTCCGGCTGTTAAAATGTCCGGCGTTACATTTTCATGTTCACATGCAAACATTTTCCCGGTACGCCCAAATCCAGTCGCTACCTCATCTGTAATAAATAAAACATTATATTTTGTACATAAATTACGGAGCCCTCTTAAGTATCCTTTTGGCATTGTAATCATACCGCCAGCACCTTGCATTAAAGGCTCTACAATAATCGCCGCAATTTCTTCATGCTTTTCTTTCAGCAGCTCTTCCATTTCTTCTAAATGTTTTTTCACAATTTCCTCCTTATTATTTCCATAAGGAGAACGATATGTATATGGATACGGCATTTTAATTGCCTCAAATAAAAGTGAACTATACACTTGGTGAAACAAGTCTATCGCTCCTACTGAAACAGCTCCAATTGTATCACCGTGATACGCTTCTTTTAATGTAACAAATCTTTGTTTCTTCGGTTTTCCTTTATGCTGCCAATATTGAAAGGCCATCTTAATTGCAATTTCAACGGCGCTAGAACCGGAGTCTGAATAGAATACTTTCTTCAAACCTTCTGGCACAACTTCAATTATTTTTTCTGCTAATAAAATAGATGGAACGTTAGCAAGTCCTAACATAGTAGAATGGGCAATTTTATTTAATTGCTCACGAATTGCTTCATCTAATTCTGGTACTTGATGTCCGTGAACATTTAACCAAATAGATGAAACACCATCCCAATATTCATTTCCATTTACATCGTATAGCTTTCTTCCCTCTCCACGTTCAATAATGACAGGGTCTTCTTCTAAATAATCTTTCATTTGTGTAAACGGATGCCATACATAAGCTTTATTTTTCTCCGATAATTCTTCATATGTATAAGACGATTTTTCAGTCGTATTACTATTAACAGTCACAATTGTCACCCCTAATGTTAACTAATTTATAAATAAAGTTAACATTAAATTTAAATGACTGTCAATTATTTTTAAATCAAATAGTTCTTAAAAAAGAACAACTTATCATACGATAAGTTGTTCTACTTTCCGTGTTGTACCTTTCCAATTTCTAAAATAATCTCTTCATCTTTTTTTCCTTCTGTATCAATTCCAAGTTGTTTTGCATGTTCAATTAATAAATCATGGCGCTTCTCAAATCTTGCGGTATTTACTTCTTTCGTAACCTCTTCTTTTGTTTTCCCTTCAGTAGAAACTCCTAGTTTCTCAGCTGCTTTTTCCATCGACTTCTTCTCTTCCGTTTCTTTCGCTTTCTTCACTTCTAACTGCTGTATTTGCTTTTGTTTCGCCTGCTCTGATTCAGCTGCAAAAGCTGTGTAAATTCCAGCACTTCCGCCAATGACTAGTAAGGTGGTAAAAAGAATTATTTTTTTCTTCACTCTTTCCTCCCCTTTCAAATTCATTATAACGTACAAATTTAGAACATTAAAAACATTTAACCTTTATTTCCCTAAAAAAATATTGAATATTTTTATTGACATATAAGATGAAAATGTGATAAAAATTTAACTAACATCATATGAATCGGCATTGATAGGATTTAGTAGTATTTCGATTTCTGATTTCAGAGAGCTGGTGGTCGGTGCGAACCAGTACAGAGCGAATTATGAATTACCCCCTGGAGCTTCTTTTGCGAAACGTAAGGAGTAGTGAAAGACGGTTATAGACCGTTATATCTAAAGAGTGGTGAAACGAAACTGTTTCACAATTTAGGGTGGTACCGCGAATTTTTCGTCCCTGCATATATTGCAGGGGCGTTTTTATTTTATTAGCGCATATCATACGACCCTTTATTTTGTGATACATTCATTTCACAAGCTAGGGTGGTACCGCGATATCTTCGTCCCTGCATAATTATATGCAGGGACGTTTTTTTATCCAATCATTTCCGTATCATATTGAAGGACCAACAATTACCGATAATTTGTCACAAAATTCTAAATTTTAGAAGGAAATACACAATATTGGCGAATTTTATATAAAAAAGAGCTATTTTAAATTACTTAGGAGGGGAAAACAATGGTTTCAAAAATTGAATCTGTTCTTTTAACATTATTTATCTTTTTCTGTATTGGCTTTAGTGTTATTCAATTAGAAGTTTCACCACACATCCCAATTTTATTTGGTATCGTTCTTTTATTAGCATTTGGATTTATGAAAAAAATCTCTTGGTCTACTATGGAAAAAGGGATGATCAGTAGTATTTCAGCTGGTATTCCATCTATTTTTATTTTCTTGCTTGTAGGCGTATTAATTAGTGTTTGGATCGCTGCTGGAACAATTCCAACTTTAATGGTATACGGCTTCCAGCTTGTATCTCCAAAGATTTTCGTTCCAACTGTTTTTGTTGTTTGTGCAATTGTTGGAACAAGTATCGGTAGTGCCTTTACAACTGCCGCAACTGTAGGACTTGCCTTTATGGGTATGGGTAGTGCTCTCGGATACGATCCAGCTCTAATCGCTGGTGCAATTATTTCTGGTGCATTCTTTGGAGATAAAATGTCTCCTTTATCTGATACAACAAACTTAGCTCCTGCTGTAACGGGTGTAGATTTATTTGAGCATATTCGTAACATGCTTTGGACAACAGTTCCAGCTTTCATTATTGCTTTTATCGCATTTTTCATTTTAGGAGGCGGTACTAGCGGAGACGTTGACTTCACAAACTTTATTAGCACTTTAGAGAAAAATACGACGATTTCTATCGTTACACTAATTCCAATTTTATTACTGTTCCTATTCGCATTTAAAAAAGTTCCAGCAGTTCCAACATTACTTGCAGGAATTGTGGTAGGAATTATTATTCTCTTTATTTTTAAACCTAGCACTTCTTTAGCTGATTTAATGAAAATTATGCAAGACGGATACGTTTCTAAAACTGGTATTAAAGACATTGATAGCTTACTATCTCGCGGTGGTCTACAAAGTATGATGATGTCGATTGCACTTATTTTCCTGGCTCTTTGTATGGGAGGATTATTACAAGGAATGGGTATTATTACGCAGCTCATGAATATCATCTCTAGCTTCGTAAAAAATAGCACACGTTTAATTATTTCTACTGCTTCAACTGCAATTGGTGTAAACTTCTTACTTGGTGAGCAGTACTTATCCATCGTTTTAACAGGACAAGCATTTGCTAATAAATACGATGAAGTCGGTTTAGAACGTCGGAATTTATCACGAGTACTAGAAGATGCAGGTACAGTTATTAACCCTCTCGTACCATGGGGAGTAAGTGGTGTATTCTTATCGAACGTCCTTGGCGTTCCGACATTTGATTACCTTCCATTCGCAATTTTCTGTTTAGCTTGCCCAGTCTTAACAATTATTGTTGGTTTCACTGGATTTGGCCTTTCATGGAAGAAAGAAAAAGCTGTAACACTTTCATAATATATTAAAAAGGATTACCTGAATCGGTAATCCTTTTTATATTTCTCCACTATCTATTTGCTTTCTTTCTTCTAAATAACAGAAGTAATCCCGCTCCAACAAACGCCAAGCCTGCTCCAATTGTAGAAGCAACACTTGTACCTGTTTTCGGTAAATCACGGTCTTCTTTATTTTCACTTACAGTTGTTGTTTCTTTTGAGTTTTGATTATCCGTTGTAGTTTGTCCAGATCCTGCATTATTTGCTTCATTTGTTGGTGGTGTCGTTGGATTTTCTCCATTACTACCTTCATCTGTTGGTGGTGTCGTTGGATTTCCTCCATTATTTCCTTCACCTGTTGGTGGTGTCGTTGGATTTCCTCCATTATTCCCTTCACCTGTTGGCGGTGTCGTTGGATTCTCTCCACCAGTTTCCTTATCATCATCGTTCTTCTTCGTTATATCAATTGCATATTTAGCAAATTCATTTTCAGATGGTCCAACATATGATATTTTCCCATCTTTCTTTATATACTTTTGTGCATTTGGTGAAGAATCGAATGTTGTATGTAATTTATCTGCAACAATCGGTTTAAACGTCCAATTTTTATCTGCTGCTGGATTAATAACTGGTGTTTCTTGCATATACTTCACAATGATTTGACGTGTTTCATCTTGTGATTGGTATACAACTTCGCCTTTACTTACACCTGGGAACGTTTGGCTACTTCCGCGATAGTTATTTGTAGCGACGATGAACTCTTGATTGTCAGCTACTGGCTTACCTTCATATGTCATATTTATAATACGATTCGTATTTGCATTTACAACTTTTCCATCTTTATCGTATTTCGTTGGTTGTGTTACATCAATTTCGTATTTTAAGCCATCTAAAATATCGAAGTTATATGTAGGATAGCTTATATTTACTAACGGCTGTTCTTCTGTTTTCTTTGGATCAATTTGGTTAAACTGACCTGCAGACATTTCAAGCCATTCTTTCACTTGTGCCCCATTTACTTTTACAGCATATAACGTATTTGGATATACGTATAAATCTGCAACGTTTTTAATCGCTAACGTTCCAGCTGGAATATCCGTATAATATGTAGCACCGTTTCGGCCACCTGCTTTAAATGGTGCGCCTGCAGATAAAACTGGAATTCCTTTATATTTGCTATACTGTCCATTTTCAGCAAATAACTTTTCTACATACCATTTTTGTGCATTTGTCACAAGTTGTACAGAAGGATCATCTTGTACTAATGAGAAATAACTATTAATTGGCGCTGTCGTTTTTCCTACAGCTGTATTCACATAATCAATTGTCGCTTGATGATCATCTTTAATTTCATTAACTAATTCTTGATCAGATTGTACTAATGGGTTCCCTTTACTATCAGCAATCGGACGAAGTTGCGGCTTCGATTGCTCTTTTTGTATTTCCCATTTTCCGTTTACCTTTTTCAATTGCATATCAATAATACCTAAGTTACTTCCAAAGACACCAGGCATTACAACTGGAACACCATTAAATACATCCTTCACTTCAGTATGTGAATGTCCCATTAATACTGCATCTACACCAGGAACTTCTGTTAAATAATACGAAGCGTTTTCCATGCCAACGTTGTATCCACTCTTATCAACGCCCGAATGCGCTAGTGCAACGATAACATCTGCACCTTCTGCTTTCATTTTTGGCACCATTTTCTTCGCTGTTTCAACTATATCTTTCGCTTTCACTTTTCCTTCTAAATTTGCTTTATCCCAGTTCATAACTTGAGGTGGAACAAATCCCATTACGCCAATTTTCACTTTTTGTTTTTGTCCTGATTCATCTTCTACTTCTTTTTCAAAAACATGATATGGTTTAAAGTAATTTTGGTCGTTCTCTTCATTAGTATCTTTATCATCTTTATAGACGTTGGAGTTAATAACCGGGAACTCTGTTTTACTAATTACTTTGTTTAAATAGTCTAAACCGTAGTTAAATTCATGATTCCCAAGAGAGATGACGTCATACTTCATTAAATTCATTAAACGATATAATGGATGTGTATAACTAGGATCCACAGGCTTCTTCGGATCATTTATTTTATTCGCTACATAATCTCCAAGTGGTGTCCCTTGCAATGCATCCCCATCATCAAATAGGACAGAGTTCTTCGCTTCTTCACGTGCTTTATTAACAAGTGTTGCCGTTTGCACGAGACCTACTTTATTATCTGTTTTCGTTTGATAATAATCGTAATTCATTAAGTTAACGTGAATATCTGATGTTTCTAGAATTCGTAAGTTAACCGTACTCTCCCCGTTGTTCTCATCCGCATGAGCTGTTGCTGGCAATACTTGCGGCGCTATTACACCTATAGCAAGAGTTGCTCCAGCTAGCATTTTTTTTGACTTTTTCACAAAAAATCCCCCTTATACAATTACCAAAAATAATGAAATAAACTTTTATTTGCCTCTAACCACATACCTTTTTTCTTCTATTAGAGACAAGATTTTCATTTCATCCTGCGCTAATGAGTAGTCCCCTTAAACGCCTGATTAGTGAAACTTTAATTAGTGGGAAATAAAGCCCTACTCATTAAAATTTCACCTTATCTGACATTATCATATATAATGTACTTTCATATCGTCAATATTTTTTGACATACTTCTACAAATTTTCTGTAAAGTTGTTGTAAACTTTTCATAAACATATAATATGCCCTTACATTGTTAATACTGCTGAATATGATACAATTACCAATTACAAGGAGGATGAATATATGAAAAAAGTCATCTTAACAATTGTTTGTCTCCTCCTTCTAATCATTTCTTATTCTTATTTTGAAAAGAACGATGAGACAAAACAAAATGAACCCGAAGAAAACACAGAAAAAACATCTACTCCAAGTTGGATTGATAAGCAAACAAACGATTCCTTTTATCATCTCGTACTAGGTGATTCACTCGCCAAAGGATATGGATCGACACAAGGGGGATTTGCTGAATTAGCTTCTAGACAAATAGAAGCACAAATTCATAAGCCAATTACAGTAGAAAACCTTGGGATAAACGGTCTTACAACAGATCGTCTCGCTAAAAAAGTGCAATCAGAAGATGTAAAGCAAAAAATTAGAGCAGCAAATATCATTACAATTAATATTGGAGGAAATAATTTATTCCGTTTAAATCGTGATGTCGGTGTTATAGATGGTATTAAAATGTTAAATAAAGAAAAAGCTCATTTTGAAGCGGATATAAAAAATATTGTAAAGACAGTTCGAGATCAAAATCCGAACGCTTTACTCATTCTCTCAGAACTCTATAATCCGTTACAACTCGATGACTCCATCGCCAGTTATGCAGATATGTTTTTAGATGGATGGAATGAATCCGTTTATTCCATTTCAAAAGCAAATCAACCATCTATCGTTTTACCAATTCGTAAATTAATATCAAATGATAAAAAAGATTTACTCTTTGACCAAGTGCATCCAAATGATAATGGCTACGCGATTATTGCCGATTCATTTACAAAAAAAGTGTTGGCCTACAAATATTAAAATTTCCATGAAACAATTCTATTTTTATAACATGTCTTTTTTGTTACAATGATAGTGGAAGGGGGCCTTTATATGGAATCACGCGAGTGGGAACGTATTGTTGATCATCTTCTTTCGCTAGTGCCTCTTTTTTATCGCAAATTTATGCTTCCTGGAGAATTTTCTTCTCAAAGACATATGCCGCCATCACATACACAAGTATTGCTACTTCTGCATGAAAATGGTACATTAGCAGTTTCCGAAATCGGCAAGCGGCTAGCGATTTCACGGCCTAACATGACACCTCTATTAAACAAACTGATTCAAGAAGAACTAATAGAGCGTCATTATAGCGAAAAAGATCGACGGGTCATTTTAATTTCCCTAACAGCTGAAGGGAAATTGTTAGTAAATCAGTATCAACAATTCATTTTAGACAAATTAAAAGAAAATTTCCAAACATTATCTGAGGAAGAGCGCGAAAAGCTCATTCACTCTCTTCAAACCATTCAAAATTTAATTTTGAAAACAAACGCATAAAGCTGCTTCTACATAGAAGCAGCTTTATGATTCGTAATAATTACCATAGTATACATTTGAATATGGCCATGTCGTTAAATATGGTTTTTGTTCTTGCGTAGGCTGTTGTTGTGGTATTTGTGGTAATTGCTGCTGCTGATACACTCCAAATTGCTGCCTCATATCATTTACCGGATAATAATTTACATATGGATATACTTGCGGTACGTAATAATAATACATTCATTCTCTCCTCCTTTTTCTTAAACATATTCCAAGGAGAAAATGAATGTGACACTCTTTATATTTGCACGAGTGGTTCTCTCACTCGTTTCTTTCTGTTCTTCAAACGTAGCTTACGGTTCTTTTCATATAAATAATGCACAACAAAATATGAAATTACCCCAAACACAACTCCTATTATCGTCATACCAATTAATACATACACTTCACTCTGTAACAAGCTCTTTAACATTGTGAAAATATGGCTTGAAAACAAGTCAGAGATCGTAAATGGTTCATGATGTATCTTTTTCACATGAAATGGATAAATCATTTTTCCTAACGCATATGCAAATGGAAATAAAAATACTGGTAAAAATGATATTTTCCCAATAATA
This sequence comes from Bacillus sp. MMSF_3353, assembly GCF_030733445.1. Lineage (NCBI taxonomy): Bacteria > Bacillati > Bacillota > Bacilli > Caryophanales > Bacillaceae > Bacillus > Bacillus sp. MMSF_3353. Next base: position 510,713 of record NZ_JASHJA010000001.1, on the reverse strand, counting down.
TTGCCAATAACCGCCGCAGGAAAAGATCCCTTTGCCAATCGAACGATCGGATAAAATATTACATATACGAGCGATGCCGTATATAGGACCAGCATCTCTAAACCAAAACCTATCGCAAAGCCTAATGATACTTTCTTTGCTCCTTCTGGTGATCGAAGCAACTTATAATATTGAAACTTTAATATTCTCCACATCCGCTGGAAAAACGAATATGTTTTCTTAGTTGTTTTCACCCTCATCATCTCTTTAACTATATTTTATACCTAGTATGCCCTTACACACTCTGAAAAACAAATTTCATTTTCTCTTTCATTATAAATGATATCAAAATGGTTAACCAAATATACATACGACATTTCAATATAAAAAGCACACCCCAATTGTTATTCGTGCTTAACAATTGGGGTGCACATCATTTAGGAAGGCTCTTCTACATTTTTAAATAAGCTTACTAATAATGCTTTTTGCGCATGTAATCGATTACCAGCTTGCTCAAATACGATAGACTGCGGTCCATCTATAATTTCTCCTGTTACTTCCTCTTCACGATGGGCAGGTAAACAGTGTAAGAAACGATACGTTTGCTTCGCATGCATAACAAGTTCGGTATTAATTTGGTACGGTTGAAATAAAGTATATTTCTCTTCTTCTCCCTCTTGCCCCATGCTCATCCAAACGTCAGTATAAATGAAATCTGCTTTACTCACTGCTAATTCAGCGTTATGCAAAATTTCAATTTCAGCTCCTGTTTCTTCAGCAATCGTTAACGCTTTTTTTACAATTTCCTCATTCGGTTCATACCCTACAGGCGTTGCAACAGTCATATTCATTCCAACTTTCGCACTCGCTAACAACAATGAATGACATACGTTATTCCCATCACCTACATAAGCTAATTTAATTCCTTTAAATGTCTTTACTTCTTCATAAATCGTCATTAAATCTGCTAACGCTTGACAAGGGTGGTGATCGTCCGTTAATCCATTAATAACAGGTATGCTCGATTCTTTTGCAAGCTCTTCTACATCGGCATGTGAGAATGTACGTATCATGATCCCGTCAATATAATGAGATAATACTTTCGCAGTATCTGAAACGCTCTCCCCTCTTCCAATTTGCATCTCTTTCCCACTTAAAAACATACCATGTCCCCCGAGCTGTACCATTCCCGCTTCAAAAGATACACGAGTACGAGTTGAATGTTTATCAAAGATAAGCCCTAATATTTTGCCTTGTAATAAAGGCTCCTGCTTATTCTTTTTTAAATATATAGCGAACTCAATTAAAGAAATGATTTCTTCTTTCGTTAATTCTTCTAGTGTTAAAAGATCTTTCGTATTTAATTTCGGTACTTGTACAGTTGACATGAAATTTCCCCCTTATATGATTGATACGTTTTTTGTACAAACTACTTTTTTTATCATATATACTGCCTGTTCTAACTCTTCATTCGTTACAATGAGTGGCGGTAATAGTCTTATAACATTAGGCCCTGCTTGTAATACGAGAAGTCCCTCTTTTTCTAGTTGTTCTATAAAACTTGCAACTTCATGCGTACATTCAATTCCAATCATAAGCCCCTTACCACGTATATTTTGAATACAGTCGACATGTCGTAACTCCTCTCGCAACTTCTGTAATACGTATTCGCCCTTTTCCTTTACTTCTTTTAAAAACGATGGTCTCTTACTTACTTGCAATACTTCTTTCGCTGCAGCCATCGCAATATAATTCCCGCCAAACGTTGAACCGTGTGATCCTGCAGTGAACGACGTTCCGAGTTCCTTACGGCCGATCATCGCTCCAACAGGAATACCATTTCCTAGTGCCTTTGCAACGGTAACGATATCAGGTTTTATTCCCATTTGTTCGTAAGCAAATAGTGTTCCTGTTCTTCCTATCCCCGTTTGTACTTCGTCTATAATAAATAAGGAGCCGAACTTATTACATAATGTTTCAATCTCTTCCAAAAAAGATAGATTAGCAGGTATGACTCCTCCCTCTCCTTGAACAACTTCTACCATTACCGCCGCGACTTCTTCATTCATTACTTCCTCTAACACCTTCACGTCGTTAAAAGGGATATGTAAAAATGACGGAAGGAGTGGACCAAATCCTTCCTTCACTTTATTTTGCCCCGTCGCACTCATCGTTGCGAATGTTCTACCGTGAAAAGACTGCTGGCATGTTACGACGAGAGATTTTCCAGCATGCTTACGAGCCAGCTTCAACGCAGCCTCATTCGCCTCTGCCCCGCTATTACAGAAAAACACAGAATCTAATGCTATATTTTTTGTTAATAATGACGCGACTTCTTCTTGTAAGCTGTTTGTAAACAGGTTAGATATATGCCATATATCATGAAGTTGCTCTTGTACAGCTTTCATAACAGTAGGGTGACAATGTCCTAAATTACATACACCAATTCCTGATGTAAAATCTAAATATTGCTTACCATTTTTATCAATAACTTTCGTTCCACTTCCCTTTACAAACTCAATATTTCTTCTCCCATATGTTTGAAAAAGATGACTTGTCATACGATACTTACTCCTTTCGTTACCGTCGTTCCGATACAATCTCCCGTAACTTCAGTAAAATCTTTTGTACCGTTCACAATACTTATCTTTTGCACTCCCATTTTTAATGACACTAGTGCCGCCTGTACTTTCGGAATCATCCCGCCTGTAATAACTCCTTTTTCTATTAAAGTAACAATTTCAAATTCATCCGTTTTCTTTACTAATTTCCCTTCATGTAATATCCCATCTACATCCGTAATAAAAATGAGTTCTTTTGCGGATAACGCCGCCGCAATTCCAGCTGCAGCGGTATCCGCATTTATGTTATAAATCTCATTATCATTTATCCCGATTGGAGCAATAACAGGAATATAATTCAAATTTATCAATCCTTTTAGTAAGGCTGTTTCGACATAACTTACTTCTCCCACATATCCTATTTCTTCACTGACAGGTTGAACTTGAAGTAAATTGCCGTCACACCCTGAACAACCTACCGCAAGTAAATTATGCCTTTGCAACTTCATTACAAATTTTTTATTCGTACTTCCGCATAGCACCATTTGAACAATATCCATAACTTCTTTTGGTGTTACTCGTAACCCATCTCTTTTTTCTACTTTGATGTTACAATCTTTTAATTGCGCATCAATTTCTGGGCCGCCACCATGGACAATCACTACTTTATACTTCTGTTGCAATTTCTTTATACAATCAAAAAACACATCATTTAATTGATCCAACATACTACCGCCGCATTTCACTACAATATAATCGCTCATCTTCCCTCTCCTTATGTACGATAACAAGCGTTTATTTTCACATATTCATAGCTTAAGTCACAGCCCCAAGCTGATCCGGTTTCTTCTCCTAAATGTAAATACACATCAATCATAATTTCATGTTCTTTTAATTTCTTTTTCATTTCCTCTTCAGAAAACATTTGAGGTTCACTATTTTTTAACACAGCGATAGATTGAAGAGTAATATCAATTGTATTTGGATTAATCGCTACTTCACTTTGTCCCATACTGCTAATAATTCGCCCCCAATTTGGGTCTTCACCATGTATTGCTGTTTTCACAAGACTCGAACCGACTATTTGCTTTGCAATTTTCTTTGCCTCTTCATTCGTTCGAGCTCCTAGCACATTTACTTCTATTAACTTCGTAGCACCTTCACCATCTTGTGCAATTTTTTTTGCTAAATCTTCACATACCTTCTGTAAAGCAAATACGAAAGTTTCCCAATCTGCATGTTCCATATTGATTGGTTTCGTTTCTGATAATCCACTTGCCATAACGATGACCATATCATTCGTAGAAGTATCTCCATCCACCGTAATTTGATTAAATGTATGATTCGTTATTTGTGATAATGCTATTTGCAATACATCATGCTCTATATGAGCGTCTGTCGTAATAAAACTCAGCATCGTTGCCATATTCGGATGAATCATCCCTGAACCTTTAGCAACACCAGCAAGCACCACTTTCTTCCCATCAATCATCATCTCATAGCACGTTTCTTTCGTTATAAGATCCGTCGTTAAAATCGCTTCAGAAAAAGAATGAGCTTCACTTACTTCCTTCGTCGGGATAAGATTTGCAACTCCCTTTCGGATTATATCCATCGGTAAAGGAACACCAATTACACCTGTTGAAGCTACTGCAACGTAATTTTCTTTCACTCCAAAATGTTCCGCCCCTAATGCACGCATCTCGTAGGCATCTTGTAATCCTTTCATTCCTGTACAAGCATTTGCATTTCCACTATTGACGATAATCGCTTGTAATTTCCCCTCAGCTGCTATACTGTCTTTCGTTACTTGCAGCGAGGCTGCTTGTATTTGATTCGTTGTATAGACAGCGGCACATGATGCTGGCACTTCACAAATGATCACACCTAAATCTCTTTGTTCTTTTTTTAAACCATTTGCAGTACCGATTGCCGAAAAGCCTTTTGGCGTTACAATTGAACCATTTTCTAATTTTGTAATAGACTCTACTTTAATCATCATGTCCCCCTTATAGATAAAGCGGCATATGTTGTAAACCTGTTGTTTCTTCTAGTCCCGCAACTATGTTTGCATTTTGAATCGCTTGCCCAGCCGCACCTTTCATCATATTGTCTATAACAGAAACGACTGTCACTCTTCCTGTTCTTTCATCGTAAGCTATCCCCATATCACAATAATTTGAGCCCCTCACTTCTTTCGGACTTGGAAACTCTCCTTGCGTGCGAATTCGAATAAAAGCCGATTGTTCATACGTTTCTTCATATAATTTTTGAAGTTGTTCTATTTCCATTTCTCGTTTTACTTTTGCATAAAGTGTAACCATAATCCCCCGTGATATCGGTATTAAATGTGTACTAAACGTGATTGGCTTCGTTTCCCTATTCCACTCTGCAAGCATTTGCTCAATCTCAGGAACGTGTTGATGCTCATTTACTTTATAAATGTGCAAGTTATCGTATAACTCGGGAAAGTGAGTCATTGTTGTTGGCGTTTTGCCCGCTCCAGATACTCCTGATTTCGCATCAATAATAATTGAATCTTCTTCAATCATGCCGCTACGTACTAACGGCAATATCGCTAATAATGCAGCTGTAGCAAAACATCCTGGGTTTGCAATTAAATTTGTATTTTGAATCTCGGACCTTTTCCATTCACTTAACCCATATACAGCTTCACTAAGAACTTCTTCTTTTGCAGCTGCCCTTTTATACCACTGTTCATATATGAAAGGATCTTTCATACGAAAGTCTCCAGATAGGTCAATTACTTTTAAACCTACTGCTAATAATTTTGGAGTTAGCTCTGCTGATACTCCTGCTGGGGTTGCCAAAAATACAATTTCTGCTTCTTTCACTATTTCTTCCGCATCAATTTCTTGTAACGTATGAACAAGAACATTTTGAAAATGCGGATATACATTTGTTATACACTCGCCAACTTGCGAAAAAGAATGAAGAGATGCTATCGAAAAATATGGATGTTGCTCTAATAACCGAATTAACTCAATACCTCCATACCCAGTTGCTCCAATAATCGCGACTTTCATATGCTCCTCCTCATATCGATTCTTTAAATTAAGTATGATTATAATATTGTATATTTATAGAGTCAACTAAATATTTATAAATTTTACAAACTTAAAAAACTTAATTTTACTAGAAAAACAATATACACAATTGAATTTTTATACAAAAATAATGTATAGTAGTTTTTTCATTTCACTTCAAGTACAATAAAGTGAAACTATAATCAGTGGGGTTTTGTTCATCCCCACTGATTATTAGCCCACACCAATCGGGCGTTTAGGGGCAGTCGATCTCCCACCTAACTTCTTTGCTCTAGCCGAATTTTAAGGTGGGAGTTTTACTGCCCGGCAAATAGCCGGGTAAAACAATACATATGTACATACAGGCAGGGAAAAACATGAATGAAAAATTAATTGAGAAAATGATCATAAAAAGTTTTCAACAATATCAATGTAATCCTATGTCAAATGAGGATCAGGAAATGCTAATTAAACATATTCAAACGATAATTCATTCAAATACTGAAATTGATGTATACGAGGCAGTTGAGGATATCGTTTACGATTATGTGACTGGAAAATAAAAAAATAGGAGATTTCCATATGGAAATCTCCTATTTTTTACTTAATGATTTACCTGCAATACGCTCAAATAAACCTGGGAATAGTACATAAAGTTTCGGACCAATGCCCATCCACTTCGGTAAGTTTACTTCACGCTTTTTCGTTTGCATCGATTTTACGATTTGCTCTGCTACATATGTTGGTTTTAACATGTACCGTCCCATATTTTTCACATATGTACCGGATTGATCCGCTATTTCAAAAAAGTTTGTATCTATCGGACCTGGATTAATCGCTGTTACGAAAATATTTGTACTAGACAACTCCATGCGTAAACTATTCGTAAATCCTAATACTGCATGTTTCGTCGCTGCATACGCACTCGATTTTGGAGTTGCAATTTTCCCAGCAAGTGAAGCAATATTAATAATATGTCCTTCGTTTCTTTTCACCATATAGGGTAGTACCGCTTTCGTACAAGCTACTAATCCAAATACATTTACTTGGAACATATCTTTCACTTCATCCATTGACGCATCTTCAAATGTTTTAAAAATACCAAATCCCGCATTGTTTACTAATATATCAATACGTCCCACTTCTTGTAATACCTTTGAAAAAATAGATTGTACTTCCATCTCTTCACTTACGTCTAATACATAATAATAGCAAGGCGTATTATAAGTTTCTTTAATTTTCTCTGCTAACACTTTTAATTTCTCTTCTGTTCTAGCCATTAATACTGGAGTCGCCCCCTGCTCTGCAACTTGCATTGCAACTTGCTCTCCAATTCCACTAGAAGCACCTGTAATGACGATTACTTTATCTTGTAAACGTCCCGTCATTGCTGTCACCTACTTTGCATAATAAATCAATTGTTGCGAAGATTCATCAATCATCACTTGTTGATTATATGCTAAAAAGTCTAATTGTCCAACAGTTTCTGAAATAGTAAGCGGCAATTGCTCCTTATATAATACCGGAAATAGTTTTACACATACTTCAAATGCTGTCATTGGTTTTTCCTTTAATAACTCAAGCACTTTAAACGCACGTGTTTCTTGCTTTTGTAATCTCGTTTCAATAAGTTGTTTCACATTTAGAACATCTTCTCCATGTCCTGATAAAATGCGCGAAATATTCATTTCACTTAAACGCTTTAACGTTTGATTATATTGTAATAACGGGCGCGCCCTTTCTGTTTGTCCTTCATATGGTGGTTCTAATATGGGATTCGAAGAAATATGGCTAATGAGAGCATCCCCGCCAATTAATATTCCATCAGATTCTCTATATAATGAAATATGAGTGGAAGCATGACCTGGTGTTTCGATTACTGTAAACCCAGGTAAAGAATCAATACGATCTCCCTCTCTCACAGTATGCGTTAACGATCTATTACAAGAATATTTAAGTGTCTTCGTCGTCAATAACGCCTCGTCTTTCAAAAATGCCGCTGGAACACCAAATTGCAAAGCTGTCTCTCTAAAAAACTCATGATACCGCTTTAAAAATTCTGGATTTTGCGTGATCCAAGGCTCATTCCAAGGATGTCCAATAATGTTCGTTTTCTCAGAAAATATATTTAAAAGCCCACAATGATCCGCATGATGATGCGTAATGACTACTGTTTTAATATCTTCTATCGCATATCCTAATGTACCTAATTGCCTTTCTAACGCACTTCTTGCCTCTTCTGTATTCGTCCCTGTATCAATTAATGTTAATGTCTCCCCCTCAACTAAAAACACATTCACAGTTTCAACTGCAAATGGCACAGGAATCTCCATTCGGTGAATCGCCGTCATGCTTAGCCCCCCTGTCTCTTTCCGGTTCAAAAATGAATACTTCTTCAGTTTACAACTTCTATATATATTTGTCATTATTTTCAGATAAAAAGAGGTGTTTCCTATAAAAAAACGAATGTATGTACATTTATAAGAATTTCTAACCAAATTTAAAGGAGGAACATCATGTCTATTCAAAACATTTCCTTTCTCGGTGCAGGCTCTATTGCTGAAGCTATTATTGGTGGCTTGTTACATGCAAATGTTGTGAAAGGCGAACAAATTACCGTAAGTAATCGTTCTAACGAGACAAGATTGCAGGAGCTACATAAAAAATATGGCGTCAAAGGTACGCATAATAAAAAAGAGCTACTTACTGATACAACTATTCTTTTTCTAGCAATGAAACCAAAGGATGTTGCAGAAGCACTTACTCCTTTTAAAGAAGATATACATAATAACCTGCTTATTATTTCCTTATTAGCAGGTGTTTCTACTCACTCGATTAGAAACCTGCTTCAAAAAGATGTTCCGATTATTCGTGCGATGCCAAATACATCTGCAGCTATTTTAAAATCAGCTACTGCTATCTCGCCTTCAAAACATGCAACAGCGGAACATATTCAGACTGCCATAGCTTTATTTGAAACAATCGGTCTCGTCTCTGTTGTAGAGGAAGAAGATATGCATGCTGTCACTGCATTATCTGGAAGTGGGCCTGCTTATATTTATTACGTAGTGGAAGCGATGGAAGAAGCCGCAAAAACAATTGGTTTAAAAGAAGATGTTGCAAAGTCACTTATTCTTCAGACGATGATTGGTGCTGCTGAAATGCTAAAAGCAAGTGAAAAACACCCTTCTGTTTTGCGAAAGGAAATTACTTCTCCTGGCGGAACGACCGAAGCAGGCATTGAAGTATTACAAGAACATAAATTTCAACAAGCACTTATTTCTTGTATTACACAGGCTACACAACGATCACATAATCTTGGGAAAACATTAGAACAACTAACAAAAGAAAAATAAAAAATGGAGCTCAATTTTACTTGAGCCCCATTTTTTTATTAACATATATTGTTTAGTTATTAGTCTTCCCAAAAATCTCTTCTTGCAGACGGCGACCAGTTGGTGTTGCTGCAAGTCCACCTTCAGCTGTTTCACGAAGTGCTACTGGCATCGTTTGTCCGATTCTAAACATCGCCTCAATCACTTCATCACATGGAATTGTACTCGTTACGCCAGCTAATGCTAAATCAGCTGAAATCATCGCATTCGCAGCTCCTGCTGCATTACGTTTTACACAAGGTACTTCTACAAGCCCTGCAACAGGATCACATACTAAACCAAGCATATTCTTTAATGAAATCGCCATCGCTGTAGCTGCTTGATCTTGTGTTCCACCAGCCATCTCAACTGCTGCTGCTGCTGCCATTCCACTTGCTGAACCTACTTCAGCTTGGCAACCTCCTGCCGCGCCGGAAATACAAGCATTATTCGCAACAACCATACCGAAAGCTCCTGCTGTAAATAAAAATTCGATCATCTCTTCGCGTGTCGGCTGTAATTTTTCTTGCAGTGCAAACAGTACACCTGGCACTGTTCCAGCAGACCCTGCTGTTGGTGTTGCACAAATAATTCCCATCGCTGCGTTTACTTCATTTGTTGCAACAGCTTTACTCACCGCGTCCAAAATCGTATCTCCAGATAAGCCTTTTCCGCTATTCATATACGCCTGAACTTTTACAGCATCTCCGCCAGTTAAACCAGTTGGTGATTTCACTCCGCGAATACCACGTTCTACTGCTTGCTCCATCACGACTAAGTTCTTTTCCATACCAGCAATTACTTCTTCACGTGAAATACTTCTTGTTTTCATTTCACATTGAATCATAATTTCTGCGATTTTTACATTTTGTTCTTTAGCTTGCGCCACTAGTTCCGCTGCGTTCCGAAACATGGTGTGTCCCCCCTGCAATTATTCCATAATAGTTACTTGACAAATATTTTGTTGCGCGTTTATTTCTTCAATCACTTCATCTGCTAATAATTCATCTGTTTCGATAACCATAAGCGCTCTTCTTCCTTTTTCTTTACGAGAAACACTCATTGTACTAATGTTAATTTCATGTTTCGCAAGGATTGAAGCTACTGCTGCAATAGCACCGAAGCGATCGTTATTTACAATAAGTAGTGCTGGACTCGTGCCTGTTAATTGAAGATCGAATCCGTTTAATTCTACAACTTCAATTTTACCGCCACCAATTGAGCAAGCAACAACTTCAATTTCTTCTTCACCTTTATACAAACGAATTCTCGCTGTATTTGGGTGAGGTGCATTTGCATCTTCTTCAATGAATTCTACTTCGATTTTGCGCTCTTTTGCTATGTCTAGCGCCTCTGGAATACGTAAATCATCTGTTTCAAACCCTAATATTCCACCGATCAATGCTACATCCGTACCATGCCCTCGATACGTCTTTGCAAATGATCCATATAATGAAATGCTTACTCTTTCTGGTTCATGACGAAACAGCTGGCGAGCAACTTGCCCCATTCTTGCTGCGCCTGCTGTATGTGAACTTGATGGACCAATCATAACTGGACCAATAATATCAAATACTGAGCGATACTTCATCATAACTCCCCCTAAACCTCTATGCAAAAATTTTTTACTATTCTATTAAGCTACCGAATCGGTTGCTTTTCCAGTTGTACGACGAATTTGTTACGCTATACGAATTGGATAGTTTTTGAATAACAGTGAAACAATATATCCTGAAATAATACCAATTATCATAATAAATAAGAAACTTAGCATTACCTTCATTTAAAAATAATATAAGCTAATCCAGAATAAAGTCTGGTGGCAATCCAAAGTTTAACACAGAACCCCTTACAAGGATAGCATAAACAAGTGAAACTCCCATTGCTTTCATGCCTTTTAGTGCTTTAAAGCTAAAAAGTGAAAAAAGACTTAGTACAAATAATAGTAATATCCTTCTTATTTATAATTCTCATGTTTCCCTCTCACGATTTAGTCAACTCCACTTGTTACGACAAATGGCTAAAACGCATGTAGCCTACAATAAATTATAATCTGCCCTCATTATAGCTTGTTTTTAATAAAACGCTTACTTTTAATAAATTTTAAAAGTTCTGAATAACAATACATTTTTGCTATTTGTACCACTCGTATGTCGTCTGACTTATATAACAGTTTTTCTAAACAATCGGTACTATGTATTTTTATCCTATCTCTTCACATCATTAAAACTTTCTGTTTCATCCAATATAAACATAAAATGATAACAGTTTTATTTTAAATTTTTTTTAGAAATAAAAAAATGGCAACCTTTCGTCACCATTTTTTCACACCATTATTATCTATCTACTGGAAATGATTTCAAATCCGTAGCTATTTCTGTATTAGAAAATAGCTCTCTTGCCTCTTTCCATAATTCCTTATATGTATCTCCTTGATAACGAGAACTAATATGAGTCAATATTAATCGTTTTGCATTTGCCTGAAGTGCAATACTCGCAGCTTGCTTAGATGTAGAATGAAAATAATCATACGCTTGTTGTTCATCTTCTGCTGCAAAAGTGGCTTCATGAACAAGTACGTCAGCGTCTTGTGCCAGCTCTCTACTCGCTTCACAATATCTTGTATCACCTAAAATGGTAATAATTCTTCCCTTTTGAGGTGGACCAATAAAGTCTTTTCCATTTAGTATCGTACCATTTTCTAATTCAACTACTTCTCCATCTTTTAAACGTTTAAAGAGCGGGCCAGGTTTCACACCCATCTCCAGCAATTTATCGACTAAAAGAGCACCTTGTATATCTTTCTCTACAATACGATACCCAAAACATTCAATACCATGTGACAATCTTTTCGTTTCCACGTGAAATTCATTATCTTCAAATACAGTACCTTCTTCTGTTATCTCCACAATTTCAAGTGGATATTTTACATGTGTCGTACTTACTGATAATGCCACTTCAATAAATTGTTTAATTCCTTTTGGTCCATACACTGTTAAAGGTGTAGTCCCTCCTTGAAATGAACGGCTTCCTAATAAACCAGGCAAGCCAAAAATATGATCACCATGTAAATGCGTAATAAATATTTTTTCAATGCGGCGTGGGCGTACTGATGTATGTAATATTTGATGTTGCGTCGCCTCGCCACAATCAAATAACCAAGTCTGTCCTCGTTCTTCTAACAATTGCAAAGCAATTGCCGAAACGTTCCTTCCTTTCGAAGGAACACCTGCACCAGTTCCTAAAAATACAAATTCCACTTTCTTTCCTCCAGCTCTTTATATAATCTACCTTTCATCTTACGGAATGTTATTTCAAATGGCAAATCGAATTTACATAACCAATCATCTAGACAACTATATATCACGAACGTTATACTCAAAAAACTTAGTAATCGTTCGTGTTTTATGTTAAAATGATTATACTACATTTTAAGGGAGCGTTTTATTATGAAAGAAGCATTTCGTTTACAAACTGATTTTTCATCTTCATTTGATCGCTGGGTAAGTTCTTTCGTGTCCGATCACCCAGCACAATTAGAATGGACGACTTTGAAAGAATTAATCCATGAATATACAACAACACATACAAATGATTCATTACCAACATATATTTCTTCAGCTTTAACATATTACGCACAACGCGTTTCAACAACAAACAGTTCAGAAATTGTTATTTTTGAAAATGTTACAATCTCTTAATCTATCATAAAAAAGCACTGGTTACAGTGCTTTTTTATTTATACTTATTTAGCAAATCGGCATATTCCGCCCCAAGATCTTTATACATACTTCTATCAAACTCATCTAAATTTATCCTTTCACTTAATTTATTTAATAATTCCTTTGCTTGAAGTGCAAAAGAAACAATTTATTTTCTATAAAAACTTTATAGTAAAAAATTTCATAGTTAATTGTAAAAATAAAAGGTGTCATGATATTTACTACGTCATGACACCTTCTACATAAACTTATTTTCTAATTTTTGCTGAAAAGACTTTTCTTGCTTACGTAATAATTGACTACCTCGTTGTAAAATCGGCATTCCATACTTATCATTAATTTGATCGATGACAGCAAGTAGCGGCTCTTCTTTCGCATCTTCTTCAAATGAAAACAAATCTAATTGTTTCACCGATTCTGTCTTCCACTCTATTTCAGTAGCTGTAACACCTAGTAAACGAACGGAATCACCGTCCCAATGTTGCTTCCATAAACGAGATGCTGCCTGAAAAATATCTCGTTCTTCACAAATCGCATTTTTCAATTGCTTACTCCGCGTTACTGTCCGCCTATCATGATATTTAATCATAATTTGAATATTATAGCTGACAAGAGTTCGCTTTTGTAATCTTTTACTCACTGATTTTGATAGCCGTTCTAACATATCAAGTAATTCTTTCTCTTCATCCATATCCTTTGAAAAAGTCATCGAATTACCGACACTTTTATGTTGTCCCATTTGACTCGGATCAACTTCCCTATCATCCATACCTTTTGCCCGCTGTTGTAAATCAACACCATGCTTTCCAATTTTAGCGCGAATGATATGTTCGTTTCCTTTTGCTAACTGCTCAATTGTTTGTATATGAATATCATTTAATTTTTCAGCTGTTTTTTCTCCAATTCCATGCATCGCTCCAACCGGAAGTGGCCAAATCATTTCTGGAATATCTCGTTTTCGAAGCACGGTAATACCGAGAGGCTTTTTCATATCAGAAGCTGTTTTTGCTAGGAAAAGGTTAGGAGCAATTCCGATGCTACACGGAAGTTGTAACTCTGTTAATAACGCCTGCTGAATCATCTTTGCTATTTCAAGAGGTGAACCGAGTGCGTAGCAATCTGTAATATCTAAATACCCCTCATCTATAGAGACTGGTTGTATTTTTTCCGTAAAACGGGAAAGAATTTGAAACATTTGAAATGAAGCTTCACGATATAATGTAAAATTAGGACGCATTACAACTAATTGCGGGCATAACCTTTTTGCTTCCCAAAGAGGCATCGTTGTACGTATTCCATAGTCTCTTGCCTCATAACTACATGTTATGATAATTCCTTTTCTTTCTTTTTCATTTCCAGCAACTGCTAACGGCTTCCCTTGTAATGATGGGTCATGAGCAATTTCAACAGATGCGAAAAAACAATTCATATCTACATGCAAAATAACACGACCATTTTTCGGATACATTTCTCGCATAGTACTCACTCCCTAATCAGAACGTTCGTTCTTTCATTATATCAAATTTTGCATAATAGTTATAATAATTACTTGTTCTTTTCCTTTTATACATTTGATATAATTTACATAAAATGTATAAAACTACAAAAGGGGTGATTATGATGAAATCAACTAATAAACTCAACTATACGTTCCTTGTGATTATATTAATCATAGCCATTAATTATTTACTGCTTCCTATTTTTAATATTAATACGTTTGGATTCTTCCCTCGCCTAGTACATATAGCAACAACTTATATATTGCCATGGATTTTCTTGTATTGGCTGATCCGCCTTGTAAAAGCAATCGAATCAAAATAAAAAGCGTGTAAATCAATTGTGATTTACACGCTTTTTCTATTACATTACTTTGCTACTTCTTCAATAATTGCGACAACTAATTCCGCTGTTTTTGCTAATTCTTCAACAGGAATCTTTTCGTTTGTTGTATGAATTTCTTCATAACCAACCGCTAAGTTAACTGTTGGAATACCGTGTCCTGCAATTACGTTTGCATCACTTCCGCCACCACTTTGGTGAAGAGAAGGTGTACGACCAATGTTTTCAGCTGCACGTTTTGCAACTTCTACAACGTGATCGCCCTCAGCAAATTTAAATCCTGGGTACATAACGTTTACTTCAACGTCTGCATGACCACCCATTTCTTTTGCAGTTGTTTCAAATGCTTCTTTCATTTTCGCAACTTGTGCTTCCATTTTTTCATTGATTAAAGAACGCGCTTCCGCAAAGATTTGTACATGATCGCAAACGATATTTGTTTGTGTACCACCTTCAAAACGTCCAATATTTGCCGTAGTTTCAGAATCAATACGACCAAGTGGCATCTTCGCAATTGCTTTCGCTGCGATAGTAATTGCAGATACACCTTTTTCTGGTGCTACACCAGCATGAGCTGTTTTCCCACGAATAATCGCATTCACTTTCGCTTGTGTTGGAGCTGCAACAACGATTTCACCAACTTTTCCATCGCTATCTAATGCATAGCCGTATTTCGCTGTAATGCGCTCACGATCTAATGCTTTTGCACCAACAAGACCAGATTCTTCTCCAACTGTAATAATAAATTCAATTGTACCATGAGGGATATTTTTCTCTTTTAAAACACGGATTGCTTCGAACATGGATGCTAATCCTGCTTTATCATCCGCACCTAAAATCGTAGTACCATCTGATACGATATATCCATCTTTAATAGAAGGCTTAATTCCATTACCAGGAACTACTGTATCCATATGAGAAGTAAAGTAAATTGTATCAACACCATCTTTTGTTGCAGGTAATGTACAAATTAAATTACCCGCACCATGCCCAGTAACAGCCATTGTGTCATCTTCAAATACTTCTACACCTAAATCTGTAAATTTCTTTGTTAATACTTTGCAAATTTCTGCTTCAAATTTCGTTTCAGAATCTACTTGTACTAATTCCATAAATTCATTTACTAAACGTTCTTGATTAATCATAAGACTGCGCCTCCTGCACTACCATTATGTATGTAACACTATTAATTATAACAGAATTTCGCAAAAGTTTCGAAATACAAGACAAAAAACAGACGGTTTATATGTCTAGATAACCATCTGCTTTCTATTACTCATTTAACAATACCCAGCGCATATGATCTTCCCATACTCCATTAACCATTAACATTTTCCTAGACACGCCCTCATATTGAAAGCCTATCTTCGTCACTACTTGTATAGATGCTAAATTTCGTGGCATAATCGGTGCTTCTATACGATGTAACTGAAATTCCTCAAAAGCAACTTGAATCGCTTTTCTAAGTGCTTCTGTCGTATAACCTTTGTTTAACTCAGCCTTATCTAATTTATAGCCGAGTACACAAGATTGATAAATTCCGCGAACAATTAAATTAAATGAAATACATCCAATTATTTTCGTATCATCACCCTTTTTAAAAATCCAAAGCCTAATGATTTTACCTTCTGCAAACTCTTTTCTATCCTTTTGTAACTTTTTCTTCTGATAATCTAACGTAAAAAAATCATCCGGTCTATACTCTTCCCAAGCTTTTAAAAATTCACGATTTCTGTCGTAATATTGAAGAACTTTTTCAGCATACGACTCATCAATTTCCCTTAAATGTAAACGATTTGTTTCATATATTTTCATCATCGTATCTCCATTCTTCAGCTTGCATAACAAAAAACTTATACTCTATCATTAATTATATATTCTCTACATACATACAAATTTCCTGTTATACTTTACACGCACTTCTCGAATTTTGTCACTTCTCTCCCCTTGTCCACAATATCATTTCTCGTTACAATGATATTGTACTGATTTGCAAGGAGGTTTAACGATGCATAAAAAAGCTCAAAAAGTTATGATTTATGTAATGCTAATTTCTATGCTTGTAACAACATTACTTGCTGGCGCAAGTATGTTTTGGTAAAAAGGACGATGTGTTCGTCCTTTTTTTACTTTTTACACATAACATAATAAAATAAACCATCTCGATATCGAGATGGTTTATTTTATATAAAGCACAATCGCTACAATACTAAAGGAAAATGACATTACAAGTGCTGTTATAAAACTTGTATATTGTTTCTGCTGAAATGCTCCAATAACAAAAGTAAGATTGAGTAATGCCATACATACAATTGCTACAAGATAAGAACATATATTAAAAGTTGCCAATATGAATGTAATAACAAATAGAAATCCCATAAAAAATTGCATATACGAAATTTTTGGATTCAAGTACATATGAGCAACCCCTTTATCTAATTTTTTATCCCGATTGGTGAGGGCTGATAATCCGCGGGTAATAAACATCCCACTGATTAAAGTTTCACTTTATCTTTCTATACTCTCATTAACTCATGGTTATGTACACATGTCAAGACAACTTATTACAGTAGAAAAAGCCAACCTTTTCGTTGGCTTTTTCATATGCAATGGCTCCTTTTTGTTTTGCCAATTGCTGAAATGATTTTTTCGACTTCACAATCCATACTTTCGTTCCAATTGGAATGCGGTCAAATAAATACTCCACATCGTTTTTCTTCATTCTTATACATCCTTGTGAAATATACTTTCCAATTGAACTAGGTTGGTTTGTTCCATGTATTCCATATTTACTTCCATCAGTTCCTCTTGCATTAAATCCAATCCACCTTGACCCAAGTGGATTTTTCGGTGACCCACCTGGAATATCCTTCGCAATATAATACGGATCCTTCGCTTTCATTACAACATCAAAAGTTCCCTCTGGAGTTAATTCATTTGTTTTCCCTGTCGCTACTGGAAAAACCTTTTGAATCTTTCCATCGTCAATATAAGCTAGTTTATTCGTCGCTTTATTTACAATAATAAAAGGATCTCCGGCACGTGGATTGTCACCAAGAGGCCAAATAGGCGATAAAGAAAGACATAATATGAAAGAGAGAAGATACGGCATAATAATTCCTACCTTCTATATAAGTTCTTTTATATTATCCTTTCCCTTAAAACGGCTTTTAATGAGTAAATATTGTTCCATTTCATATACAAGTTGAACAAGCTTCGCACGTATCTCAAATTCTTCACGTGTAACGGGCAATGGCATGTCTCTAAATAATTCTCTCATTTCTTGAAGCTGTCTTAAGGAAATAACCCCAGTACTCTCAGGGCTAATAGCATTTCCAATGTTTTCAACCACATCCGCAATCATATCAGCTTGTTCATATGTCCATGATAAAGAAGCTGCTAATGGTATCATCCGTTCTAAAATTTCGAATTGTTGCATGCGCATATTAAAATAACGATAGTAATAGCCATCTTCTCGCATAAATGCATTCTCAAGTTTCTTAAACGATAAATCCCTTGCTTCATTTAGCATATTTTCAGTTTCAATAAGTTCTGCCCCGCTCCAGCTACTTTCTCTGTTTCGTAAATACACGACCATTTCAAACAAAATTGTTTTAAAATTACTTTCTATTGTATCCTGATACTCTTTTAGCTTATTTTCACTACTTGGCATATACATATTCACTAATAAAGCCACGCTAATTCCTATCGTTAATATCGCAATTTCATTCCCAACAATAAGCCATGTAATTTGTTTCAATGAATATAGATGCATCACAATAACTGAACTCGTGACAATACCTTCTTGAATTTTAAGCATAACTGCAGTCGGAATAAATGTAAGTAATAATATACTAATTGCAAGTGGTGTATATCCAATTGTTTCAAAAATACAAAACGCGAATACCATTGATAATACACAAGCTAAAAAACGATGTAACGACACTTGAAGTGATTTACGTTTCGTATTTTGTACACATAATATAACTAAAATGCCCGCTGAACTATAAAATTCTAATCCTAATAACTGCGCAATAAAAACTGCTGCGCCTGTCCCTATTGCTGTTTTTACTGTACGGTATCCAATTTTGAACATAGCATTGCTCCTATATGTATAAACGTATTTACAGTTAGTATAAAAAAAGGATGACACAATGTCATCCTTTTCTACTTATTATTCACGCAACCTTTACATATTACAATATTTTTTGTAAAAATTGTTGCGCACGTTCACTTTTCGGTGCTACAAAAAATTCTGTTGGCGCGCTATCTTCTACAAGCTTTCCACCATCTAAAAAGAGCACACGATCTGCTACTTCTTTTGCAAATCCCATTTCATGTGTAACAATCACCATTGTCATTCCTGTCGTAACTAATGATTTCATAACTTCTAACACTTCTTTTACCATCTCTGGATCTAGTGCTGATGTTGGTTCATCAAATAACATAACTTCTGGTTCCATCGCTAACGCTCTCGCAATTGCTACACGTTGCTTTTGTCCTCCTGAAAGACGATTGGGATACGTATCTTTTTTATCTAATAAACCGACCTTTTCTAAAAGTTTCTCGGCTTTCTTGTCAGCTTCTTGTTTCGTTACTCCTTTTACATTGATAGGAGCATACGTAATATTTTCTAATACAGTCATATGAGGAAATAGGTGAAAATGCTGAAATACCATTCCGACATTTTCACGAACGTGCATAATATTCGTTTTCGGATTCGTTACTTCTTCTGTTCCAATCCAAATGTGACCATTTGTCGGTGCTTCTAGCACATTCATACAACGTAAAAATGTTGATTTCCCTGATCCAGACGGTCCAATAATTGCTACTACTTCCCCTTTTTCAATCGTTGTTGTAATCCCTTTTAATACTTCGTTTTTTCCAAATGATTTATGAAGGTTTTCAATTTTAATCACTTTTCTTCATTCTCCCTTCAATTGCCTTCCCGACTAATGTAAGAATAATGACTAACATATAATAAATTAGTCCAACAAAAAGTAATGGTTCAAGATATTTAAACGTCTCACCGCCTACAATGTAAGCACGGCGCATTAAATCGGTCGCTCCTATTACTGTTACTACAGCCGATTCTTTCGTAAGTGTCGCAAACTCGTTCACAAGCGCTGGTAATATATTTTTTAATGCTTGAGGGAAAATGATATTTCGCATCATTTTCCCGTAAGGAATCCCTAAAGCCATCGCTGCTTCTGTTTGTCCTTTATCAACCGCTTGAATGCCGGCACGAATTACCTCTGACATATATGCACCTGAATTTAAGCTAAATGCTAATACAGCTGCTACGAATGCTGGTATTTCATAACCAATTATTTGCGGGACACCGAAATAAATAATCATTAATTGCAATACAAGTGGTGTACCACGGAAAATTGATGTATAAAAATCTGCCGCTATATTTAATGCTCGTATTCTAGCAATTTTGCAAAGCGCTAATAACGTTCCTAAAATAAACCCAACTAACGCTGATACTGCTACAATTTTTAAAGTAACTTCTAGGCCTTTTAGTATATATGGTATCGAAGGCGTAATCGCCGAAAAATCTAAGTTCATTCTTTTCATTCCCCTCACAGAAAAGTGAAAGGCAGCTTACTTCTCGCTGCCAAACCATTTCTTCACTAATTTATCCATTTCTCCATTTTCTTGCATTTTTTTAATTACTTTATTAAATTCTGCTGTTTTATCACTGTTTTTCGGAAGGGCAATTGCTGCTCCTACTTCTTCTGGTGCTTCTTTAATTTCAATTCCTTGTAATTCTTTCATTTTTTCTAAATAATTTTTAGCAACTGTGTCTTCTATAATTGCAGCGTCAAAACGACCAGCTTTAATTTCTTGTACGATTTCTGGTATACGGTCACGTCCCTCAACTTTGAAATCTACTTGTTTTTTAAATTCTGCTGCTTTCTCTTCTTGGATAGATCCTGTTTGTACCCCTACTTTTTTCCCTTTTAAATCCTCTACAGATTGAATATTAGAATCCTTTTTAGAAACGACCATGTTTTTCGCAACAAAATATATATCCGTGAAATCAACATTATTTTTACGCTCTGCCGTTGGCGTCATACCTGCCATTACGAAATCAACTTTTCCTGAGCTAAGAGATGCTAATAAACCACCAAAATCCATATCTTTCACTTTCACTTCATAACCAAGTTCTTTTCCGATATATTTAGCAACATCAACATCAAAGCCGATAATTTCATCACTTTTTGAGGCTTCTACGTATTCATATGGTTTATAATCTGCTGAAGTCCCCATAACCAGTACTTTCTTATTTTTTCCAGTAGCCTTTTCTTCCCCATTACTACAAGCACTGAACATACTTACAATTAAAATAAGTGCAAACGATATTGATAATAACTTCTTCATCTTTCTTCCCCCTAATAATGTATATTTAAAAGTTTAATAGAATATTTATTCGATGTTTGTATTGTATCAGCACTTTCATTTTTATGCAATATATAAAATAAAAATAAATAAAATAACAATATTAATAACGTTTATAATGCATAAAACAATGCATAAAATAACACAACTATGCATGTCCTATAAATTTTAATACTAAATAAAAAAAGGCGGTACATCCACTTCATTGTGGATGTACCGCCTTTTCATTTATATTTCCCTCGCTATTTGTGGGCAGTAAAACCCCCACCTCAAAATTCAGCGAAAACAAAGACGTTGGATGGGGAATCAACTGCCCGTAGAAGCCCGATTGGTGAGGGCTGATAATCAGTGGGGGGATGCGCCCCACTGATTAAAGTTTCACTTTATAGTTCTTCACAATTCTCTTCGAAATAAGATTGTAGTTTTGCAATAACTTGCATTGGTTCATGACCTTCAATTTCATGACGTTCTACCATCGTTACAATTTTTCCATCTTTTAATAAAGCGAATGATGGAGAAGAAGGTGGATATCCTTCGAAATATTCACGAGCTTTTGCAGTTGCTTCTTTATCTTGACCTGCAAACACCGTTACAAGATGGTTAGGACGTTTATCATAATGTACGGAATGCGCAGCAGCAGGACGAGCAATACCACCTGCACAACCACATACAGAGTTTACCATTACAAGTGTTGTTCCATTTCTTTTAAACGCTTCTTCTACTGCTTCCGGCGTCGTCAATTCTGTATATCCAGCAGAGACAATCTCTTCACGTGCTTGGCGGACAACATCATTCATAAAAAAGTTAAAATTAATCAATCTTTTCCCTCCTCTAAAACTATCTATTTGTATCTTACCAGTTAATGTTTATGAAATACAAGTAAGTTTACTTGTATTTGGGTATAGAAAAGGTGTTAGAGCTCTTGCTCTAACACCTTTTCTTAATGGCCACGATGCTTTTGCTTTGCTTTTTGTACTTTAATTAAACGTCTTCTTTGTTTTTCAGCTTCTCGCTTCTCTTTAGACTGCACTTTCTTTTCTTGTTTATGCAGTTCATAAGATAAGCTAATTGCCTCTTGTGCCTTAGTAAAACGTTTTACATTTACTTCTTTTGCCGCTTGTCGTATGATACGTTTTATATTTTTTGGACGCTGTTTTTCTTTCACTTCCACACCGCATTTTGCAACGTGCTGGAAATATGCTAACATTGGACCATTCACAAATATAAGTACTTCTTCGTCTGACGGCTCCGTTCCAAAAATATACCTTGCTCCATACAATTTTCCTTTTTCTTTATGCGTAATAATTCCTACGAAAAATTGACCATCGTGATATACTGTCAAATCCATTGACAGCCCCTCCTTTAAAAAAATTAGAAATACTGGACATCCCGGAGGGGAAGGTTACTGACATGAAATCATGCGTCTGGACTACCGACCAGAACTGTGTTTTTGTATTTCTTTCACTATTATTATATCTCTTTTTCCATAATCTTCATATATTCACCAATCATTTTTTTATGCGATCCTACAATATAGTCAGGTAGTTCTGTTAGCGGGAAGAATGTAAGCTGAACCGCTTCTTCTTTGTTCATAACAAAGTTCCCTTCGTATTCATCCGTATAATAAGCTGTTGTGACAGATTGAAACTCATCACCATTTGCTAGTTTTGTAAAATAGTTCGCTCCCGAAAATACATTAATTAATCGCAGGTTCTTCACTTCTATTCCTGTCTCTTCATATACTTCACGGCAAGCTGTTTCTTCTGGTGATTCGCCAAGCTCCATTAATCCGCCAGGCAATCCCCATTTTCCGTAAGGCTCTGTTCTTTGCTGCAATAAAACATCCCCATTTTCATTTATAACGAGTACAACAGCACCAACTAAAATTAAAGGGCGATGACCAACTACTTTTCGTAACTCCTCTACATATCCCATCGTATCCCTCCTTTTTCGTTGTCCACACTATTGTATCATATGTATGAAACGACAAAATGCGTATATTTTTCATTTTTTTAACAAAATATTTATTTTATGAGCTTCATCTACTGTAGCTAACATAATGGATTCGACTTCTGCACTCTTCTCTAGAAATTCTCTCGCCCACTCTTCTGTTTTTCCTACTAAAGCTAGAACATCTTGCTGAATCCTTCCATCCTTTACTAATACAAAAGAAACTGGAGATCTTCTTCCCGCCACTTTCAGATCAAGCCGCGAAACTGCTTCATATTCTGGATACTGAAATATAGAAACAACACCATTCGCTTCCCACAATGCTAATTTAATCGTTTGAATATCGCTCACATTTCGCATACGAAGTTCCGAAAATAAATATTCCACCGTAATTCTCGCTTTTTTCAAATTGCTAAAATCAATGGAACCATTGTGTATAAGAATAATAGGTGCTGGCTCTAAAAAGCGTCTCCATCTATCCCATTTCAACATTAAGACTGAGCTTATAATGTGAAGTACAACGAGTATGAACGTTGTAATCATCGAACCGAGTAATCCCACTTTTTCATCAGATAATGCATTAGAAATATTCCCACCAAGCAATAACACTAATACAACATCTAAAAAACGAAGTTGTGCGATGGATCTTTGACCCATCGCCTTCGCAACTAATATTAAAAATATGTATGCTATAATAGCCCGAATAACCCATTCACTATTAGATAGATGCCGTGCCCCTTCAAAAATATGCATATGCATCACTTTGCACTCCTTACCCGTCTCAAACTGCTATTCTGTTTTAGTTTGCAACGTTTAAGAGCATATATGTAAAAAAGCTGGTTCGTTTTTACACGAACCAGCTTTTTTACTTAACAGAAAACATATACTTTTTATACGTTTTCCGTACCGATAATATAAGACCCATCATAATCATATTTGAGAATAAGGAACTTCCCCCATACGATAAGAAAGGTAATGCAATCCCTTTTACAGGCATTAATCCAACGATCATACCGATGTTTTGGAATATTTGAACCGTTAATATTCCGATTGATCCAGCACATAATAATGTACCGAATAAATTATCAGCAGAATAACCGATAATAATTGTTCGATATAGTAGTAATAGGAACAAGAATACAACTAACGCTGCTACGATAAATCCACCTTCTTCGGCAATTGTAGCAAAAATAAAGTCAGTATGCTTCTCAGGGATATAGACGTTCCCTTCGCCAAATCCTTTCCCTTCCATACCGCCACTACCTACAGCTAAGATCGATTGCTGTGTTTGATAACCTTGATCTGTATGTTCAAATGGATCTAGCCAACCTAAAATACGTGATTGTTGGTGAGGTTTTAGTAAAGTAACTAAATTATTAAAGAAGAAATCCTCATACCTTACGTAAATAAATATTAACGCAGATACTATGGTCACCGGAATAATTGTACATAACGCTATCAATTTCTTCTGAATACCTGACATAAATAAAATACATGCAATTGCAGCAGCATATAAGAACACCATACCTGTATCCGGTTGGCTATATACAACAGCCGTAGGAGGAATAGCTACTAACATTACCTTTCCTATTAATATTAGGTCTGTTTTAAATGTTCGAACCATATACTGTGCATTATGCTTTACTGCTAAATTTGCTACTAACATAACCAGAGCAATTTTGAAAAACTCCGACGGTTGAATAGATCCAATTACCGGAAACCTAAACCATCTTTTCGCCCCAAGTATTTCAGGTGTAAAGTTTGAAACTGGTAATATCTTCAACAAAATAATCGAAGCAAATGTAGCAATATACAATGGCCAAGATAGTTTTTGTAGCTGATCTGAATCAACACTTGCAACAAGAAGTAACATTACAATCCCAATTATGTAGTTAACACCTTGTTTCAGAGCAAAATTCTCAGCCCCATATTGCCCAGTTTGCTGACTGCTATATATAGCAGTTATACTTGTAACACATAATGCTAACAAAATTAATATTAATTTTACATCTAAACTTTTTAGAAACTCGGTACTTCTTTTCATGACATCCTCCTGAAACATTGTTACAGCAAAATAAAAAACCAGGAGTCAACATTCTTCATGTTTTGACGACTGATTACACATTATCTATAAAACACTTATATAGAATAACTCTCTTTTTCATACAATACAATATATTATACTACAGTTTCGTCAGTAAGATTTGCCAAAAAAATTATTCTTTTCTTATTTTATATCCATATACCATATATCAGCAATGTATTTTCATAAATTCCTAATACATAATCGTTCATTGTAAGATTACTGGGGAAGATATTATACATATAGTAGGATGTAGATGAAGAAATAAGATGATAAAAAGCTCGCATAAGCGAGCTTTTTATTAATATACAGATGTATTATTTTCTGACGTATTTTCTAAAATTTCTTTTACACGTCCTAAGAACTTACCACAAATTAAGCCATCTAGTACACGATGATCAAGTGATAAACATAAGTTAACCATGTCGCGAGCACCGAACATACCATTATCCATAATTACTGGGCGTTTTACAATTGATTCAACTTGTAAAATAGCCGCTTGTGGATAATTAATAATACCCATAGATTGAACAGAACCAAATGATCCTGTGTTATTAATTGTAAATGTTCCACCTTGCATTTCGTCCGCTTTTAACGATTTCGTACGTACTTTTCCTGCAAGCTCTGTAATTTCACGAGCGATACCTTTAATCGTCTTCTCATCCGCGTGTTTAATTACTGGTACAAATAGTTCGTCCTCTGTTGCAACAGCGATAGAAAGGTTAATATCTTTCTTCTGAACGATCTTATCGCCAGCCCACATTGAATTGATTTGAGGATACTCTTTTAACGCTTGCGCTACTGCTTTTACGAAGAAAGCAAAGAACGTTAAATTAAAGCCTTCGCGCTTTTTGAAATCACCTTTAATTGAATTACGGTATGACACAAGGTTTGTCACATCTACTTCAATCATCATCCAAGCATGTGGCGCTTCGTGTTTACTACGTAACATGTTCGCTGCAATTGCTTTACGCACACCTGTTACTGGAATTTCGATATCGCCAGGCATTGTTGGTACAGAAACTGGTTTTGCAGTTTCTACTTTTTGTGCTACTGGCGCTGCTTTTGGTGCTTCTGGACGCTCTTCTACTACTGCTGCTACCGCTTCCTCTTTCTTCGCACCTGCTTGCGGAATATTTCCAGATTCCACTAGCTTTAAAATATCTTTACGAGTGATACGGCCATTTGCTCCCGTACCTTCTACTAAATCTAAATCAACATTATGCTCACCTGCAAGTTTTAAAACAGCTGGTGAAAAACGTGGTTTTCCATCAGTTGGTTGTTTTGCTTTCGGTGCTTTTTCAGACGTAGCTACTTCTAACTTTGGTTCTTCTTTAGTTTTTTCCTCAACAGCTGTCGCTGCTACTTCATCTGCGCCTTCTACTTGAATAACACAAACTACTTCACCTACAGCTAACGTCTCACCTTCACCAGCAATTAATTCTTTCACAATACCAGTGAAAGAAGATGGTACTTCAGCATTTACTTTATCAGTCATTACTTCTGCAAGTGGATCATACTTGTTTACATGATCGCCAACATTAACGAGCCATTTACTAATTGTACCCTCTGTAACGCTCTCCCCGAGCTGAGGCATTGTGATATTTTCTACAGCCATGTATAGTCCCCCCGATTAAAATTCCGCAAGTTCACGCATTGCTTTTTCAACTTTATCTGGATTTACCATAAAGAATTTTTCCATTGTTGGTGCATATGGCATTGCTGGAACGTCTGGACCTGCAAGACGTGCGATTGGCGCATCTAAATCAAACAGACAGTTTTCAGCAATAATTGCTGCCACTTCACTTATAATACTTCCTTCTTTATTGTCCTCTGTTACAAGAAGAACTTTACCTGTTTTAGAAGCTGCTTCAATGATTGCTTCTTTATCTAATGGATATACAGTACGTAAATCAAGAACATGTGCAGAGATGCCATCTTGCGCTAACTTTTCAGCTGCTTGAAGAGCAAAGTGAACACATAATCCGTATGTGATAACAGTAATATCATCACCTTCGCGTTTTACATCTGCTTTTCCGATTGGTAATACGTAATCATCCTCTGGCACTTCACCTTTAATTAAGCGATATGCACGCTTATGCTCAAAGAATAATACTGGATCTTCATCACGAATTGCTGCTTTTAATAAACCTTTTGCATCATACGGTGTAGAAGGAATGACAATTTTTAAACCTGGTTGGTTCGCAAACATCGCTTCCACAGATTGTGAATGATACAATGCACCGTGAACACCGCCGCCAAATGGCGCACGAATTGTAACTGGACAAGTCCAATCGTTATTAGAACGATAACGAATTTTTGCTGCCTCAGAAACAATTTGGTTTACTGCTGGCATGATGAAATCAGCAAACTGCATTTCAGCGATTGGACGCATACCATACATTGCCGCACCAATTGCTACCCCAGCAATTGCAGATTCTGCAAGCGGTGCATCAAGCGCACGATCTTCACCAAATTGATCATATAATCCGTGTGTCGCTTTAAATACGCCACCTTTTTTACCAACATCTTCACCTAAAACAAATACTTTCTCATCGCGTTCCATTTCTTCGCGCATTGCTAATGTAATAGCATCAATATAAGACATTACAGCCATGAAACGTTCCCCCCTATTCTGCGTATACGTGCTTCAATGCATCTTCAGGTGCTGCATACGGAGCATTTTCTGCATATTCTGTTGCTTCATTTACGATATGCATAATTTCGTCTAACATTTGTTTTTCAAATTCCTCAGTTAACACGCCAGCTTCTTTTAAATAAGCTGCAAATGTTATGATTGAATCTTTTTTCTTTGCTTCTTCTACTTCTTCTTTATCACGATAAACACGATCATCGTCGTCACTAGAATGTGCTGTTAAACGATATGATACTGTTTCAATTAAAGTTGGGCCTTCACCACGACGGCCGCGGTCTGCTGCCTCTTTTACAGCTTTATATACTGCAAGTGGATCGTTTCCGTCTATTGTATATCCAGGCATACCGTAACCAATTGCACGGTCTGATACGTTTTTACATGCTAATTGTTTTTCAACTGGAATAGAGATTGCGTATTTATTATTTTCACACATGAAAATAACAGGTAGTTTGTGTACACCAGCAAAGTTTGCCCCTTCATGGAAGTCACCTTGGTTTGAAGAACCTTCTCCAAATGTAACAAACGTTACTAAATCTTTCTTTTCCATTTTTCCAGCTAATGCAATACCAACTGCATGTGGTACTTGCGTTGTTACTGGAGATGATCCTGTCACAATACGATTTTTCTTTTGACCGAAGTGACCAGGCATTTGACGACCACCAGAGTTTGGATCTCCAGCTTTCGCGAAAGCAGACAACATAAGCTCTTTAGCTGTCATACCGAACGCTAGTACAACTCCCATATCACGGTAGTATGGTAATGCATAATCTTTCTCTCTATCAAGAGCGAATGCTGCTCCAACTTGTGCAGCCTCTTGTCCTTGACAAGAAATTACGAATGGAATTTTACCCGCACGGTTTAATAACCACATACGTTCGTCGATTTTACGTGCAAGTAACATCGTACGGAACATTTCTAATACTTGCTCATCACTTAAGCCAAGCTCTTCATGGCGCTTTTCTTTTACTTCTGCCATTTTTCATAACCTCCTAAATCCACATTTTTATGCGTGTAACGCTTTTCCATCTACAGCTAATGCTGCTTCACCAATCGCCTCAGATAATGATGGATGCGGATGAATTGTATGTGCTACTTCCCACGGTGTTGCATCAAGTACTCTTGCAAGACCAGCTTCAGAAATCATATCTGTTACATGTGGTCCAATCATATGAACACCAAGAATGTCATTTGTTTCTTCATCAACTACAAGTTTTACGAAACCATCTGATTCGCCGTATACAAGTGCTTTTCCGATTGCACGGAATGAGAACTTACCTACTTTTAACTTATAGCCTTTTTCTTTCGCTTCTTGTTCTGTTAAACCGACAGAAGCAACTTCTGGACTGCTATATACGCATTTTGATACCATAGAGTAATCAATTGGTGTAACTTCTTTACCAGCAATATGTTCCACTGCAACAATTCCTTCATGAGAAGCAACGTGAGCAAGTTGTAAGCCGCCGATTACATCTCCGATTGCGTAAATATGAGATTCTTTCGTTTGATAAAACTCATTTGTTTGAATGTATCCTTTTTCCACAACGATATCCGTATTCTCTAAACCAATATTTTGCGTATTGGCTTGTCTTCCTACAGATACAAGCATTTTTTCTGCTTTAAATTCTTTATTCTCACCGTTATGTTCAGCTTGAATTGTTACTCCGTTATCTTTTACCAATGTTTCTGGTAATACTTTTGCACCAGTTACCACTTTAATACCTTTTTTCTTGAATAGACGTTGCATTTCTTTTGAAACGTCCTGATCTTCTAGTGGTAATATCGTTTTCGCATACTCTAATACTGTAACTTCTACACCGAAGTCAGCAAGCATAGATGCCCACTCAATACCGATTACACCGCCACCAACGATAATAATTGAGCTAGGAAGCGTTTCCATTTTTAGGGCATGATCGGAAGACATTACATACTCTCCGTCTAATTCTAAACCTGGTAACGAATTCGGACGAGAACCTGTTGCAACAAGTACATTTTTTGGAATTAACATTTCATTCTCTTCTCCACTTGCAAGTTCAACTGAAATTGTCCCTGGCATTGGAGAGAAAATAGATGGGCCAAGAATACGGCCGATACCTTCAAACACATCAATTTTACCTTGTTTCATTAAGTGTTGAACACCTTTATGAAGTTGCGTTACAATCTTCTCTTTACGCTCTTGCACTTTCGCAAAGTTTAGTTCTACATTACTTGCAATAACTCCGAACTCTTCGCTTTTTTTAGCAGTTGCGTATACTTCCGCACTACGTAAAAGAGCTTTACTAGGAATACATCCTTTGTGCAAACAAGTACCACCAAGATTTTCTTTTTCAACAAGTGCAGTTTTTAAACCTAGTTGTGATGCTCGAATAGCAGCAACATATCCACCAGTACCGCCGCCAACGATGACTAAATCATATTCTCTTGCCATTATCTCAACCCCTAGCTACTGTTTGTTTTTCTCGTACAACATACTCTTTCGGCGCTTCTTCTTCACGTAATACACGAAGTGCTCCTTCTGCTAATGCTTGTAATTCATCTTCCCCTGGATGTACGATAACATCTGCAATCCAGTCAACACGTTCTTTTATTTCATCAACAAGAATTTTACTGTACGCAAGCCCACCAGTTAAAACGATTGCATCAATTTTCCCGTGAAGTACAGCGCTAGCTCCGCCAATCTCTTTTGCAACTTGATATGCCATTGCTTTATAAATAAGAGTTGCTTCCGGATCACCTTTTTCAACCATTTGTTCTACTTTGATCGCATCATTTGTACCGATTAGGCTTACAAGTCCACCTTGTCCAACAAGTTTTTTAACCATTTCGTCACGGTAATACTCACCAGAGAAACACATCTCCACTAATTGCCCTACCGGTACTGTACCCGCACGCTCTGGACTAAATGGGCCTTCTCCGTTTAAGCCGTTATTCACATCAATAACTTTTCCTTTTTTATGAGCACCAACTGTAATACCGCCACCCATATGTGTAACTAATAAATTTAAATCCTCGTATTTGTGATTTAATTCTTCAGCCACTTTACGAGCAACTGCTTTTTGGTTTAATGCATGGAAAATACTTTTACGTTCCATACCAGCAATACCACTTATACGAGCAACCGGCTCCATTTCATCTACAACGACAGGATCTACTATGAATGCCGGAATATTTAATCCAGAAGCGATTTCATATGCTAAAATACCTCCAAGGTTTGAAGCATGATGACCGCTAAACCCATTTTTCAAATCTTCTAACATCGAATCGTTTACTGTGTATGTTCCGCCTTCGATTGGACGAAGTAATCCCCCACGCCCACAAACTGCGTTTAACTTTGAAATGTTAATACCGTGAGAATGTAGAACTTCTAAAATCGTTTCTTTGCGAAACTCATATTGATCGATAATTCTCTTATATTTTCCAATTTGTTCTTCGTCATGACGAATAGTTTCTTCTAAAACGGGCCTTTCATTATCAAAAACACCAATTTTTGTGGATGTACTACCCGGATTAATAACAAGAATTCGATTTAAAGACACTGTTGCTACCTCCACTAATAAATTCAAAAGGAGGTGGAAACCTCATAAGAGGTAACCACACCTTTTGTAAAAGTAATATATGAATGATTAGCGACGGCTAATAATGTCGTGACCGTTGCGTAAGTATGTGCTACGAGAGTTTTTCAAGCTTGCAATGCGCTCTTCAGCTAAACGATCTGCTGCTACATAAGTTGCAATGCCATCACGTTTTGAAATTTCGATTACTTTTGCAATTGTGTCATAAATAGACTCAACACGTTTTAGTGCACGTTCTCTATTGTATCCATATAATTCGTCTGCTACGTTAATTACACCACCAGCATTAATAACATAGTCTGGTGCGTATACAATACCCATTTCATGAATCATGTCGCCGTGACGATTTTCTTTTAATTGGTTATTTGCAGAACCTGCGATTACTTTTGCTTTAAGTTGTGGAATAGTTTCGTCATTAACTGTTGCGCCTAATGCACATGGTGCGTAAATATCACATTCAACACCGTAAATTTCATTTGGCTCAACTGCTGATGCACCGAATTCTTCTACCGCGCGTTGTACAGCTTCTTTATTAATATCTGTAACGATTAATTTTGCTCCTTCAGCATGTAAATGTTTGCATAGGTGATATGCTACATTACCAACGCCTTGAACCGCAATTACTTTTCCTTCTAAATTATCAGTACCGAAAGCCTCTTTCGCAGCTGCTTTCATACCACGGTAAACACCGTATGCAGTTACTGGAGATGGGTTACCAGAAGAACCGAATGATGGTGAAATACCTGTTACAAAATCAGTTTCTTCGTGGATAATATCCATATCATCTACTGTTGTACCAACATCTTCAGCTGTAATGTAACGTCCGTTTAGTCCTTGAATGTAACGTCCTAATGCACGGAACATCGCTTCGCTCTTATCTTTACGTGGATCACCGATAATTACTGTTTTCGCACCACCTAAGTTTAAGCCAGCTGCTGCGTTTTTGTATGTCATCCCTTTTGCAAGACGCAATGCATCTTCAATCGCCGCTTCTTCAGAATCATATGTCCACATTCTTGTTCCTCCAAGAGCTGGTCCAAGTGTTGTATCATGAATTGCGATGATTGCTTTTAAACCAGATTCTTTATCTTGACAAAATACTACTTGCTCATAATCATATTTTTCTAAGTATTCGAAGATTTCTAATGTCATTGTCGTTTCCCCCTAGTGTTTTACCCTTTTTGGTTTATTTTGAAGCAGTCGCAACTGCCAATGCTAATGAATATACTTTTGTTTCTGCTGAATCAGCACGAGATGTTAAAACAATCGGTGCTTTTGCGCCAGCAATCATAGCTCCTACTTTTGCATCCGCAAAGTATACGAGTGATTTGTATAGCACATTTCCAGCTTCAATCGTTGGGACGAGTAAAATGTCTGCCTTACCTGCTACATCACTTACTATGCCTTTATGTTCTGCTGCAATTTGTGATACTGCATTATCTAAAGCAAGTGGTCCATCAACGACACAATTTTTAATTTGTCCGCGGCGATTCATTTGAGTTAACATCGCTGCATCAATTGTCGCTTGCATCGCAGGATTAACAACCTCTACCGCTGCAATTGGTGCTACCTTTGGCAAATCCATTCCTATTGCCTGGGCAACTTCTACAGTATTCTGTATAATAGCAGCTTTTTGTGTTACATCAGGTGCAATGTTCATCGCTGCATCTGTAACAAAGATAAGACGATCGTAATTTGGAACTTCAAATGCTGCAACGTGTGAAAGTGTGCTACCTTTACGAAGTCCCCACTCTTTATTTAATACAGCTTTCAAAATATTTGCTGTTGGGATGTTTCCCTTCATAAGCACATCTGCTTCGCCATTTCTTACAGCTTTAACAGAAAGTTCTGCAGCTTCAGCATTTGACTGGGCTGCAATCACTTCAATGTGTTCTGAAGTTTGTAAACCATGTTCTTGTAGCATCCCCATTATTTTTTCTTGATTTCCATATAGACGAAATTGAGCTAGCTGTAATTTAATTGCTTTCGCTACAGCTTCAATTACTTCATGATCTTCAGCTACTGCTACAGCCACAGTTTTTTTAGGCTGTCCTGCTGCTTGATCAATTAAGTGTTCTAACTTCATATTTTGTAATCAACCCTTTCCGTCGTCCCTCGTCTATTTATAAAGCAAATACCGTGCCAACTTTTAAAAGTGGTCTTACCAATAATGAAAACGCATTCAAAATGCAGTAAAATCAATACTTTGGAAAATAACAAAACATTCTGTCTTGTTTTGTCGCATTTTGTATACCATGCAATAAATTGCACGGTACGCAATTTATTGCATGCTATTTTTTGCACACTCATACTTTTCTAGCTTGTAATATAAATTTCGAACCGAAATTCCTAATGCTCTTGCAGTTTTTGTTTTATTTCCATCAAACCTCTCTAAACATTCATGAATGATGTGCCCTTCAAACTCTGTCACTAATTGTTCAAGTGGCTTTTCTTCTAATTCAGGTAATAAGTTATTTTGTTTTACCTCAGTCTGCTCTTCTGTATGTAAAGGTGGTAAATGATGGACATCAATATATATTTCGTTATAATTCATAAAGATAATAGCTCGTCCTAAAATGTTTTCAAGCTCCCTCACATTTCCTGGCCATTCATATGATTGTAAATATGAAATAGCCGAATCAGTGAGCCCCTCTACATTCCGACCATAATCTTGGTTAATTTTTTGAATCAATCTGTCTGCAATTGCCGGTATATCTCCTTTTCGCTGACGAAGAGACGGAATGTGAATTGGAATTTTATTTAATCGATAATATAAATCCTCTCTAAACTCTCCTTCTAGAATGCCCTTTTCTAAATTCACATGTGTCGCTGCAATTACCCGGACATTTATAGGTATCGCTTTCGTTCCACCAACTTTTACAATTTCTTTTTCTTGCAACACGCGAAGGAGTTTCGCTTGCGTATTTGCAGACAATTCTCCTATTTCATCTAAAAAGATACTACCGTTATTCGCTTCCTCAAAAAAACCTCGTTTTCCGCCTCTTTTTGCTCCTGAGAATGCACCTTCCTCATAACCGAATAATTCACTTTCTAATAAAGTCTCGGAAATAGCAGCACAGTTTACCCGGACGAATTTATTATATTTTCGATTACTTCCATTATGAATTGCATGTGCAAACAATTCTTTACCCGTTCCAGATTCTCCGCGTAGTAATACTGTTGCTGGTGTATTCGCTCCAAGTTTCGCCTGTTCAATAGCAGCCGTTGTTTCATCTGAATTTCCGACAATGTCATCAAATGAATATTTCGCTTCTAACGTTCGAATAATTTGCCTTGCTCTATTCAATTCATTTGTTAACTTTTGAATTTCTGATACGTCACGAATTACACCAACGCTTCCTTTCAATATCCCATCCACTATAACTGGCGCTACGTTTACAATTACATCACGCTTCTTTTGTCCAATCTTCATATGTATTCCGCGTACCGCCCTACGCGTTCGAAGTACTTTCATATGCATACTTTCACCTTCTACAATATCAGTTGTAGCCGGTTTCCCAATAATGTCCTCTTCTGTTAAACCTGTTAATTTCGTATAGGCAGGGTTAATTACTAATCCTCTTCCCTTTTCATCCACGACCGAAATTGCTTCCTCAGACGAGTTGATAATCGCCTCAAGTAACGTTTGAATCTCCTTTAAATCTGTAACTTCTTCCGCAAGATCTACAACCTCTGTTATATCTTTAAAAATCGCAAATGCTCCTTGTACCTCTCCTCCCTCTTTTAATATTGGAATACGGGTTGTAATAATTTTCTTTTCATTTTCTAATGTCAGTTCATAATTTACTTCTATTTGTTTCGTACGTATAATACGAAGCAACTTACTAGTCGGAATAACTTCTAAAATATATTTCCCTACCGCATCTTCTTTTTTATATCCGGTAATACGCTCTGCACTTTTATTAAATAGGCGTACTTGTCCCTCTCGATCAATCACAATCATACCGTCATGCGTAGAATTTAAAATTAAATCCCCTTGCTGCGTCTGTTCTTCTAACTTTCCAATTAAACCTTCCTTCTCATGTGCTAATCTCGTAACAATTTTCGCAATATCACCTGGTATAAGAAGAGTATCTTTATGCTTTTTCTTTATTAAATCTTTATGTAAATCATCGTCACCCGTCATATCAAACATTACATCAATATGCATAGAAAGAAACGGCGTTACACTCTCTCCAATTGTAACCCCATATTCCTTAGCCATTTGTAATCCCTTTGCTATCGGATTTATATCAATAATTCCTATAATTTGAAATATATTTGAACTTTGTAACAGATTCAGCAGTGTACTACCACCTTCACCTGCACCAACAATTAAAACTTTTTGTTTCATATATTACACTTCCTCTCGAAGTACTTCTGCAAAATTTTTCACACCCTTATCTTACTCGTTCAGCCCCCTCTTGACAAACCCCCTTTTCATATAACATCATTGAAATAAACAAAATAATCTGAAAAGGAGCGTTTATATGCAGCGTTACCTTGCTCTATCATTAGCACTCATCCCTATTTCATTAGCTGTGTTTGGCATTAAGTTAATGAGAGATACTGTATTCGGGATTCTATTTCCTCCACTCTCTATACTGTGGTTACAATTTTTAATTGGCGCTCTTTGCTTCGCGCTCGGGTTTTATATTTTTGGCGGCTTCGTCTTACACCGAGACCGTAAACGAAATAAAGTACAAGCTCGCTTTAAAAGATAGGAAAGCTCCACTATTTATAAATAAAAAATGAGACCGTTACATGCGGTCTCATTTTTTTATTGGCAATAACATTCTTGCCGTTTCAGGATAATCAGTAATAATCGCCGAAATATTCATATCAAAATATTTACGCATAAGCGTTTCTTCATTAATTGTATAAGGGCGAACCTCTATACCACTCTCCATCGTTAATTCAGCAACAGCATCTTGAAGATAACGATAATTAGGGTGCACTGCTGTAGCGCCCATTTTTTTCGCATACGCCCACGGACTATGTAAACCTTCGCGATATAAAATCGCTGTTTGAATATCAGGAGCCATCATATGACACCTTTTCATACTGTAGTGATTAAATGAAGAAAATATAACACGATCTTCTAGATTACATTTCCGTACAAGCGTTATAACTTCTTCCTCTAAACCTCTGTATGGAACTTTATTATTTTTCAGTTCAATATTAAGTAGCAACTCTGTTTTATCAATCCATTCTAACACCTCTTCTAAAAGAGGTATTTTACAAAAGCCTACTTTATCACCGAATTTATAGCTCGCATCTAATTTACATAAATCCTCATATAAATAATTACGAACCGCACCTTTTCCATTTGTTGTCCGGTCCACTGTTTCATCATGAATGACGACAACTTTTCCATCTTTCGTTAATTGAACATCAAGTTCAATTCCATCTG
The DNA here is from genome assembly GCF_030733445.1 of Bacillus sp. MMSF_3353. Taxonomy (NCBI): domain Bacteria; kingdom Bacillati; phylum Bacillota; class Bacilli; order Caryophanales; family Bacillaceae; genus Bacillus; species Bacillus sp. MMSF_3353. Next base: position 474,115 of record NZ_JASHJA010000001.1, on the reverse strand, counting down.
CTCTAAAAGATTCAGCTGCTTCAAATGAAATCATTGTATTTTCTGGGTACGTTCCCGCTGCACCACGATGTGCAAATATAAGAGTCATCCTCACTCCCCCAATCTTATGCTATACTATACGAAAAAGGAGGTACTTCTATGAGACCATTACAAATTTCTCCAGACACTGCAGTCCGCCTATCAAAAGCATTAGGTGTTCCACTTGAACAACTTATGCATATGCCGCAGCACATTCTAATTCAAAAGTTAGTTGAATTAGAAAAACAAAATAAAGACGAAGAATAATACAGTCCTGTTTTGCAGGGCTTTTTATTATTTTCTATTATATCACGGATGACTTCCCTACTAAAATCCTTTAACAGATATACTATGATTCCATTTAATCTTTTTTTCAAACATTTATAATCAATAAATTAAAACCCCTCTTTTAATAAAAGAGGGGTTTCTTACTACTCATTTCAGTTACTCAAATTATGCATGTTTCTTTTCTTTATTAAAAATCATAAACAATTTATACAACCCTAAAGAAGCTGGAATATTTATAAATGCAAATGCTTCATAAGTATAATGAGGAGCTGTTTCCCATAGTAATAAGAAAGTAAACACCCCTAACGTACTAATCATCGCAATTCGTATAACTTCCGATTCATTTTCATCTTTCTTTTTATAAAGTATAACAGCCGCCAGAACAGCTACATAAACAAATAATTTGATAACATACGAATATACAGTAACGATTTTATACTTCGTTGTACTATAGTTCGATACGTAATTAGTTATCGTGTCGTTCTTCTGCTCAAACCATTGTCCAATACGGTACATGGAGAACTGACTTGATACCCATTCTCTAGTTATTTTTTCATTTAAATGGTGTACATAACCCGTTACACCAAATTCACTGAAACGCTGCACTATAACTTCTTTATTGTGTTCATTTAAATCCTTCGTATTCTTTATGTTTTCATCATCAATATAATCTGCATCTGCCTGATTCCACACACCGTACGTATCTTTGTTCAACCCCATTTTCACCCAATGAGTGAATGGAATTTTTTCAATTTCATTATCGGTACTGAGATTTAGCTTTGTCGTTATACTTTTAAAACTTACAATAAGGATTAAACAAAATAAAACACTACTTAACACCTTTACAGAATACTTCTTACGAAATTTAAAAATATTCTCAATTAAAATCGCTAACGCTAACGCCAATGCTGTCGGTCTTATAATATAAGTACAAGCCGCAAAAACTCCTAATAAAATCCATAAAATAATCTTCAACCTTTTTGTTTCCGCTGTTTTCAAACATAAATATGTATACATCGTTGCTGAAATAAAAAATATTACTAATGTATGCGTATAGAAAACTGGCGCCTGCCAATATATAAAAACGTTTAGCACAGATAACACGATCGATATGTGAGCAACTTTAAAGTTTGTAATTTTCCTTACAATCAATACATTTAAAATAATACTACCTGTTATACATACTATTGGTAATATTTTTATCGCCACATCTACGCTTCCTACCAATTTAGCAAAATATCCTCCTAATAATACAATATGTGTATTATATGGATAAAATAGAAGCTGTCCCATTTCTAAAAATTGATTATCTCCATTAAACACAGAGACAATTCCTTGTTTAAGGATGGCATAATCTCCTACAACAGGGTTAAATGCGATAGAAGTAATCATTATTTCCGTCGTCAAAATGATTACGATACCTAAAGCAATCATAATATTTGTGTACGTTCTTTTCATTTTATTAATAACCCATTTATAATACATAAAGAAGAGCGCAAATAAAAGCAACGTCGCCGCTAGAACAGCACCGACTTTTTTGGGAGTGTACTCCTCAGTCGGATAAGGAAATTCACCACTCATCAAAATTGTTTTGGGGATAAAAAATTTACTTACTATCATTGAAAATATAGATAAAAACACCGTCATAACAATGATTGGGTAAGCTCGATTCACTATTTTTTTTAAAGTCATTCATCCATTCTCCTATATCTCTAACTTTCCAAATATAACTGCAACAGCAAGAACTCCCATAGCTGCTACTATTCCTAGCCAAGTTAATATTTTATTTTTCATTCCCCTTCTCCCTATCTATACCTATTTAATTATCTTATAAAAAACTCACTTATATGTAATATTACTAAAAACAGGATTTATCTTCCATGATATCAAATGATCTCTTGTTCTCAATAAAATAAAAAGACCAACGAATTCTAAAATTCATTGGTCATTAAATAAAAAGTTCATTGGTTTTACATTTAATATCGAGTATAAATTTAAAGAATGATTAAGCTTTACTAAAACTTAAATCCCTTACTATCTTTACTCTCAGCTAGCCTTATGTTCAAGTCTCAGCTTATCCGCAACCATTGCGATGAACTCGGAATTCGTAGGTTTTGCTTTTGACATGGATACTGTATAACCGAATAAGGACGAAATAGAATCAATATTCCCACGACTCCATGCTACTTCAATTGCGTGACGGATTGCACGCTCGACGCGGCTTGCTGTTGTATTATATTTCTTCGCGATATCTGGATACAATACTTTCGTAATAGATCCAAGTAATTCGATATCATTGTACACCATAGAGATTGCTTCCCTTAAGTACATATACCCTTTAATATGAGCAGGCACACCGATTTCATGAATGATACTCGTAATGCTCGCGTCTAAGTTTTTCGGTTTTCCATCTATTGTAGTTGCTGAACGGAAAGATGGAAGTGGACGTTTAATGGTAGCGTTCGCCTTACCGCTCACTTGACGAATATGACTCGTTAAATTCTCCATATCAAATGGTTTTAATATGAAATATGAAGCACCTAAATCAACAGCTTTTGTCGTCACATCTTCTTGTCCAAATGCTGTCAACATAATTACGCTAGGCTGTCTTAGCCTTTCAATATTTCGCATTTTCTCTAGTACAGCTAAACCATCTAAATGTGGCATAATAATGTCTAAAACAAGTACATCCGGCTGCTTATCATTTAATAAATTTAAACACTCTTGACCATTATAAGCAGTACCGATTACTTCCATATCATCTTGAGCAGCTACGTAACTCTCTAGCATTGATACTAATTCTTTATTATCATCTACAAGACAGACTTTAATTTTCTCCACAGCTTTTCCTCCCTTACCGAATCGATTCTCCGACATGTGTATCCTTCTAGGCTACATGAATTGTTCGACAATTGTGTGAAAATTCCCTTTTAAAGTTTGTTACTTTCCGATAAAATCACAAAAAAATATGTTTATCGTTCATTTATTCCCTTTCGCAACACATTCCATCATAGAAATACAACGAAACGTTCAACCCTTTTCTTTTATTTTACAACAAAAAACACCTCTTGCGGAGCTTTTACAAAATTTCAACGAATTTTTCAAAAGAAAAGCGAGCTAATTAATAATTAGCTCGCTTTTCTTTCTTGTTCATAAATGTTAATTCCAGCCTCATGTAACATCCATTCAATATGAACACCATATCCTGACGTTGGATCATTTACAAATACATGTGTAACAGCACCAATTACTTTCCCGTTTTGTACAATTGGACTTCCGCTCATGCCTTGTACGATACCACCCGTTTTCGCTAATAAACGTTTGTCTGTTACTTTTATTACCATGCCTTTTGTAGCTGGAAACTTTTGCGGTACTGTACTTACAACTTCAATATCAAACGCTTCCACTTTATCTTTATCAATAACTGTTAATATTTTTGCCGGTCCCTCTTTTACTTGATGAGATAGTGCAATAGGCATCGCTTTATCCATTACGCCATTTGGTATATTTGTATTCAATTTCCCGAATATACCAAATGGACTATTTATTGTAATATTACCAATCACTTCACGATCTGGTGAGAACCTCGCTAATTTCTCTCCTGGATTCCCATGACTACCTCTTTCAATTGATGTAACTGTCGAACGCATAATTTGTCCATCTTCGACTTGAATCGGCTTTTTCGTATCGTTATCAGAAATGACATGACCAAGTGCCCCATATTTCATAGAATCAGGATGAACAAATGTCATTGTTCCGATTCCAGCTGCCGAATCACGAATATATAAACCAATACGATAAGACGATTCTCCACTGTCTTTTTGTGGTGTTAACTTAGTGCGGATATGTTTTCCATCTCTTAACAAAACAAGATTAAGCGGTTCACCTGTCTCACCACTATTATGAATAAATGGTGCTACATCACTCATTCTTTCAATTGTTTTACCATTAATTTCAGTAATCATATCTCCAATTTGCACACCAGCTGTTTCACCAGGAGATACTTTCCCTTTTTCAGTTTGAATTAAATGATGGCCTACAACAAGTACCCCTTTTGTATTTAACTTCACACCAATTGATTGTCCACCTGGAATAACTTTAAAATCTTTCAATACTTTCACATTTACTTTTTTCACTGGAAAACCAGCAAGCTGAAACACCATATCTGCTTCACCATTTTGATGAGGATTTACCATAAGTCCTTGTTTTTGTTCATTGGAACTTACTGTAAACACATGACGATCTGTAGATGAAGCGTGAAAAACTGGTAATGAAGCTATTTCTGATTGTTGCCCTTCAAAAACAACAAGTTGCTTCGGGGATGAAATAAACGTCCGAAGCGGTTTAAAACACCCAATAAAAACTAAAGAAACAAGGAGACAAAGACCTATTATTTTGCGAAATCTTTCTAATCTCAATTTGTTCACTCTCCTCGCTCCTACCCCACATTCAGCCTCTTGGCTTCACTTTTTAATCTCTCCTTGCAGTGCTTTATTTATAACCGGAAGAATTAAGAAATCATTATTTGAGAAAAAAAGCTATCCATTACTGGATAGCCTCTGCTGTCTGTTTAAAATGATGCGCTTGCGTAAGTAATTCTTTCGCATGTTCTGTCGTTAAATCTGTAATTTCCACACCAGAAATCATTCGAGCTATTTCTGTTACTTTATCCTCCATAGTTAAAACGGTAACTGATGTAATTGTCCGATCATTCGCTACTTGTTTTCGAATAAATAAATGTGAATCCGCCATTGAAGCTACTTGAGGTAAGTGCGTAATACAAAGTACTTGCGAGTTTACTGATACTCGATAAATTTTTTCCGCAATAGCCTGTGCAACCCGACCACTTACACCAGTATCCACTTCATCAAAAATAACAGATGCAACACCTTGATGCTTAGAAAAAATGCTTTTTAAAGCCAAAATAATACGAGATAACTCTCCGCCAGAAGCGACCTTTGAAAGTGGTTTTAGCGGCTCACCTGGATTTGTTGAAATATAAAATTCCACATGATCGTAGCCATCCGCCGTAAGTCTTACCGGGGCACCCTCAACAAGAGGCTCTTCAGCATTTCCTTCTCTCTTCATGATTCTCACTTCAAATTTTGTTTTCTCCATATATAATTCTTTTAATTCCTGATGAATGGCATTTGTAAGATGCTCTGCAAGCTCATGACGCATATTACTTAACGACGTTGCTTCTTGCAGAATAACACTTTCTAATTCCTTTAATTGCTTCTTCGTCGTTTCAATATGAACGTCTTTATTTTCAATCGTAAAAATTTCTTGTTCAATTTTATCAGCATACGCTAAAATCTCTTCTACAGTATTTCCATATTTTCTCTTTAGCATACGAATTTCATTTAAACGCGTTTCAATTTCGTCTAAACGCTTCGGATCATATTCCATCATATCGAGCTTTTCTCTAAGTTGATATGCAACTTCTTCTAATAAGTAGTAGCTATTTGCAATTGAATCATGATTTTCTTGATAAACTTCATCTAAATGTGTAATACTCTCCATTTGTCCCATTGCGCTTCGTACATTATCTAACCCTTGTCCGTCAGCGCTTAATGAGCGATATGCATCGCCTAATGCTTTGTAAATTTTTTCGAAATTAGAAATTTGCAATCGTTCTTCAGTTAATTCAATTTCTTCATCCATCTTTAAATCCGCCTTACTGATTTCTTCATGCTGGAATTGAATTAAATCTAAGCGATGCGCCATTTGTTGTTCATTTTCACTTAACGATTTTAACTGTTTTTTTAATTTCTCATAGTCAGCGTATACATTTTGATATATACCCAATTGTTTAACAATGCGATCTCCATCAAAATGATCAAGCATAAACATATGACGCTCTTCATTCATTAAATCTTGTGTTTCGTGCTGCCCATGAATATCAACAAGTGTTTTTCCAATTTCCTTTAATATACTAAGGGTGACCAGTTTCCCATTTACACGACATACACTTTTTCCGTTTGCAGCGATATCACGCTTCAAAATAATCATGCCGTCTTCTATTTCTATATCCAACTCTTCTGCCTTTTCAATACACGGATGCTTATCATCTTCTACATAAAATAGCCCTTCTATCTCAGCTTTTTCTGTTCCGTATCGAACAAATTCCGCTGAACCACGGCCACCTACAAGTAAACTAATCGCATCAATAATAATCGATTTTCCGGCCCCTGTTTCACCACTTAAAACCGTTAACCCTTTTTGAAAAGAAATATTTAATGCCTCAATAATAGCAAAGTTTCTAATCGATAATTCCGATAACAATGCCCCATTCACCTCGTTATAAACTAATCCCCTATTAAGGGCTTTTCTCAGTTCTTCATTCAAATAGTCAAACTATATGTTTGTATGTATAAATTACTTTTCTAACCGCTCCATTGTACCAAACATTCGTTTTACGGGTCAATCCACCTATTTTCTAATTTTATTCAAAGAAAATATTATATTACAATTAAGAATTCACATTTTTAACCAATAAAAAAATCCTGTTCACTTTCCACTTTACAGAGGAAAGCAAACAAGATTTTTTTTACAACATATTTAAGAAACGATCAGAGACAACACCTGTATCTTCAGGTGTACGGCAAATAATTAAGCAAGTATCATCACCACAGATGGTTCCGATGATCTCATCCCACTCTAAATGATCAATAAGTGCTCCAAGTGAATGAGCGTTACCAGGCAATGTTTTTAGCACAAGCATATGTCCTGCCGTGTCTAATTTTACAAATGAATCCACTAGATTGCGTTTTAATTTTTGTAACGGGTTAAATCGTTGATCTGCTGGCAAGCTATATTTATAGCGCCCATCATGTAATGGCACTTTCACTAAGTGCAGTTCTTTAATATCGCGCGATACTGTTGCTTGCGTTACATTAAATCCCTCATTACGTAAAATATCAACTAATTCATCTTGTGTTTCAATTTCTTTGTTCGCAATAATTTCCCTGATTTTAATATGGCGCTGACCTTTATTCATACATTTGCACCTCACACTATCTCTTACCATAGTTTAAACATTGGTATACTTCACTTATTTATGTTAACTTATAATTCGTTGCTTGTACACAATTGTTTTTACAATCATTATACAATTACAACAAAAAGAGGAACAACATATGTTATTCCCCTTTTCCTTTTTGTTTTAGGACATCATGCGCCTCTGTAACTACTTGCTCAACAGAAACTGGAGAATGATTTTCGCCATTCTCACGTTCACCATGCCATTTCAGATGAATTAAAAATTCAATATTACCATCCCCGCCCGTAATTGGTGAGAATGTTAAACCTTCTACGTCGTATCCTTCTTTTATAGCAAAGTCGACAATCATTTCTACGACAGCCTCATGTACTTTTCGATCACGAACGATACCTTTTTTCCCAACTTGCTCTCTTCCAGCTTCAAACTGTGGTTTAATTAACGCTGCTACATCCCCATTAGGCATAAGCATTGTTTTTAAAACCGGCAGTATAAGCTTTAATGATATAAATGAAACATCGATACTAGCAAATTGCGGTAAACCACGTTCTAAGTCTGCTGGTGTCACGTAACGGAAGTTTGTCCGTTCCATTACGACAACACGCTCATCTTGACGCAATTTCCACGCAAGTTGATTGTATCCTACATCTAATGCATAAGATAATTTCGCTCCGTTTTGAAGCGCACAATCTGTAAAGCCACCAGTTGATGAACCAATATCTATCATAACTTTATCTTGTAAATCCAGGTGAAATGTCTCCAATGCCTTTTCAAGTTTATAACCACCACGGCTTACATACGGCATAACTTGTCCCTTCACCGTAATCTCTGTATCTTGTGGGATCTTCTCTCCTGGCTTATCAAGTCTCATCTCATTCGCATATACAAGTCCGGCCATAACGGCGCGTTTTGCTTTCTCACGTGTTTCTATAAGTCCTCGCTCTACTAATAGTACATCTACTCTTTCTTTTTTTGCACTCATTTGTTACGCCCTTTTTTGTTTTGATGGAATCATTGTATGAATACGGTCTACAACAGCATCTGTCGTTAAACCAATTTCTTCTAATAATTTTGTTACACTACCGTGCTCTATGAAACGGTCTGGAATACCCATTCGTTCAATTAACGCACTATGGTACCCGTTCTCAGATGCAAATTCAACTACTCCCGTTCCAAAACCACCAATTAAGCAAGCTTCTTCAATCGTTAAAATCGGTATATTTTTCCCTAAGAGATCATGTAAATATGCTTCATCCATCGGTTTAATAAAGCGAGCGTTCACTACTTTCACTGAAACTCCAGCCTTTTCAAGACGCTCAGCTGCTTCCATTGCCATTGGTATTGTCGTACCAAATGTTAAAATAGCCGCTTGTGTACCTTCTTTTAACGTTTCCCAAGTACCGATTGGAATCGCCTTTAATTCTTCATCCATATGAACACCAAGTCCATTACCGCGCGCATAACGTAATGCGATTGGTCCATCTTCATATTGCATCGCCGTATATACTAAATGTTGCCCTTCATTTTCATCTTTCGGCATCATAAGTACCATATTCGGCAAATGACGTAAGAATGAGATGTCAAATACACCTTGATGCGTTTCACCATCTGCTCCTACTAAACCAGAGCGATCGATTCCGATGAAGACGTTTAAATTTTGGCGACATATATCATGAACAACTTGATCATATGCTCTTTGTAAAAATGTTGAATAAATCGCTAAGAATGGCTTCATTCCTTGCGTTGCCATACCCGCCGCCATTGTTGTAGCATGCTGTTCTGCAATACCTACATCAATCATACGATCCGGGAATTCTTTTTGGAATTTCTCAAGTTTCGATCCAACAGGCATTGCAGGTGTAATTGCAACGATACGCTCATCCGTTCTCGCTAGCTTAAGTACTGTATCACTAACAACAGCACTCCATGCTGGTGCAACTTCTTTCGGTTTAACGAAGTCACCTGATTCAATTTTATAAGGTCCTGTTCCATGCCAAGTTCCAATAACATCACTCTCAGCTGGTTTATAACCTTTTCCTTTTTTCGTAATAACATGAACAAGCACTGGGCCTTTTGTTTTCTTTGCATATTGCAACGTTTCGAATAACTTTTCATAATCGTGCCCATCAACTGGACCTAAATATGTAAAGCCTAATTCTTCGAAAAAGACACCGGATACTAGTAAATATTTAAGACTATCTTTTATTTTCTCTGCTGTCGCAGCAACTTTCCCACCGACTGCTGGGATTTTCTTTAATATATACTCTAGTTCATCTTTTACCCAATGGTATTTCCCTGCGGTACGTAGACGTCCAAGTACATTATGAAGCGCACCAACGTTTGGTGCAATTGACATTTCATTATCATTCAAAATAACAATCATGTCTGTTTTTTCATGTCCAATATGGTTCAATGCCTCTAAAGCCATTCCGCCGGTTAGAGCACCATCTCCAATGATTGGTATAACATATTCTTTCGTTTTCTTTAAATCACGTGCTAGAGCCATTCCCATTGCAGCAGATAATGATGTCGAGCTATGGCCAGTTTCCCATACATCATGCTCACTCTCGCAACGTTTTGGGAAACCACATAGACCTTGATATTGCCTTAATGTACCGAATTCCTTTGCACGTCCTGTTAAAATTTTATGTACATAGGATTGATGTCCTACGTCCCATAAAAATTTATCTTTCGGACTATCAAATAATTTATGCAGAGCAATTGTGAGTTCTACTACACCTAAATTAGGTGCAATATGTCCACCTGTTTGAGAGAGCTCTTCAATTAAAAACTTACGAATATCCTCACTCAATCCCTCTAGTTCACCGATAGACATATCTTTCAAAAAACTAGGGTTTTGAATTTGCGTTAGATCCACATGGATCACTCACTTTCATTTCATAATCTGTCAACATGTCAAATATTATAAAAAACATTTACACAAAACAAGAAATTATCTTTTTTTATTTTTCACCTTGTCCTGCAATTAACCAGTCTATTGCGCCCTAATCCTATTATAAACCATATTTCTTTAGGCGATGAAAAAAATAGCCGCTAACACGAAGTGATAACGGCAATGTAATCTACATATATTTTTGCCAATAACAAGAAAAGAAAAACCTTTTCCTACATTTATATCATAAAATGATGAATGACTCAACAAATGGAAACGCTGTTATATTAGTTATTACGTTTTGCAATCAAATCGCAAATAGATAGTAAATATTCATCTTGTAATTGCAAGGAACCAATAGCACCTTTTGCTTTTGCAATTGTTTCTTCTAAAATATCCTTCGCTCTATCTACAGTAAATAACGTCGTATATGTGCTCTTTTCGTTGGAAACATCACTACCAATCGGTTTTCCAATCTCTTCTTCGGTTCCTTCCACATCTAAAATATCATCTCGAATTTGGAAAGCTAGGCCGATATATTTTGCAAACGCAAGTAACTTTTCTTCTTGTTCTTCTGTGGCATCAGAAAGTATCGATCCTGCAAGTACAGCGAATTCAAGTAGTTTCCCAGTCTTATGCTTATGAATATACTCCAACTCATCAATCGTAAGCTGTTTCCCTTCAGCTTCCATATCTGCCACTTGTCCGCCAACCATTCCTTCTGGTCCTGCCGCTTTTGCAAGCTCAAGTACAAGTCTTACTTTTTTTTCAGCAGAGATTTCCTTTTGTTCATATGCCATAATAACTTGAAAAGCATACGTCAACAAACCATCGCCTGCTAAAACTGCCATCGCTTCACCAAATACTTTATGATTTGTGGGCTTACCTCTTCTTAAATCATCATCATCCATACAAGGTAAATCATCATGAACTAACGAGTATGTATGTATCATTTCAAGAGCACAAGCTGCACCTATTCCAAGATTTCTTTCTTTACCAAACGCTTGTAATGTCGCAAATAAAAGTAACGGGCGGAGACGCTTTCCACCCGCTTCCAAAGAATATGCCATCGCTTCACGAAGTACATTTGGACATTGTAATTCATTTGCATAGCTTACAAGCTTCTCTTCTACGAAAGTTTTACTTTCTTTCAAAAAAGTATCAAAAGCAATAGTCACTATGCTTCATCTCCTAAAGCAGTAAACGGTTCAAGCTCTCCATCTTCCCCAAGAATAACTGCCATTTGTTCTTGTACGTTCTTCAACTTCTCATCACAAAGCTTAGATAATTCCATACCCTCTTTAAAATAAGAAATTGCTTCTTCTAAAGGTACGTCACCTTTCTCTAGCTTAGAAACGAGGTGCTCAAGTTGCGAAATTGCCTCTTCAAAGCTTAATTTATTTTCCATTATTCAATTCACGCTCCTCTATGCCTGATACGCTACAATCTAGTATTCCATCTTGTAATTGAACTGAAACAGCATCTCCAAGGCTGACATCTTTCACACTTTTTAACACTTGCTTCTCTTCATCATATACAAGCCCGTACCCTCTCATCATTACTTTAAGCGGACTTAACGCTTCAAGTTTTTGAGCAGCTCTTACAAAGGCAAATTCTTTCGTTTGAAGTAATGTTTGCATTTCACGTTGCAATTGCTTTTGCAATGTTTCAACCGCTACCTTCGTTTGCATAATTTTTTGAGCTGGGTGGTGCTTCTCTAAATAAAATGAAAGCTGTTTTAACTGATTTACCTTTTTATCAATATAGCGCTCTTTCGCTAAAACAAGCTGTTCTAACGCTCTATCTAATTGCTCTTCTTTTTGCTCATATACTTGTCTTGGATAACGGAACGCATAAGATTTTTGCAATACTTGTAGTTTTTCTTCTTTTTTATGTACTAACTCTCTCATTGCTCTTTGCAATCTTAGAGTTCTTTGTAATACCTTTTCTTGTAACTCTATAATGTTAGGCGCTGCCAGCTCAGCTGCTGCAGTCGGTGTTGGCGCACGTAAATCGGCAACAAAATCCGCAATTGTAAAGTCCGTTTCATGGCCTACTGCCGAAATAATAGGGATCTCACTCTTAAAGATTGCCCTTGCTACCATTTCTTCATTGAAAGCCCATAACTCTTCAATAGAGCCTCCCCCTCGCCCAACGATTAGGACATCTATCTCTCCCATTTCATTCGCTGTACGAATCGCTTGTACAATTGAGGGAGCTGCTGACTCCCCCTGTACAAGTACCGGAAACACAATAACATTTCCAATTGGATAACGACGTTTAATCGTTGTTATAACATCACGAATCGCTGCCCCTGTTGGCGACGTAATCACACCTATTGTTTTAGCGTAAGGAGGAATTGTTTTTTTATAAACTTGAGAAAACAAACCTTCTTCCTCTAAACGAACCTTTAATTGTTCGTAAGCTAAATGCAGGTTTCCGACTCCGTCAGGCTGCATGTCTTGAATATAAATTTGATAAGAACCACTCGCCTCGTAAACGGAAATTTTCCCTTTCACAAGTACCTTCATCCCATTTTCAGGTCTGAATTTAATATTACGATTATGACCCGCAAACATAACCGCTGCGATTCTTGCATTTTCATCTTTCAATGTAAAGTACATGTGGCCACGACTATGATTTTTAAAGTTGGAAATTTCACCTTTTAACCAAACAGACTGCAAATGCGGATCATATTCTATTTTTGTTTTTATATAGCGTGTTAACGCTGTAACGGTTAAATATTGTTTTTCCATTTCTCTCTCCTCATAGCCGACTCAAATTATTTACAAACGACACCTGCACGCTTAGCAGATTCAACAGTATTATGAAGAAGCATTGTGATCGTCATTGGACCAACACCCTTTGGCACAGGTGTAATGTAACCTGCAACATCTAACACGTTGTCAAAGTCAACATCACCACAAAGTTTACCTGTTTCTAAACGGTTCACACCAACGTCGATTACAACCGCTCCTTCTTTAATATAATCAGCTGTTACCATTTTAGGTCGTCCAACAGCTACGATTAAAATATCAGCTAACTTCGTTAACTCTTTCATATTTTGCGTTTTAGAATGACAATATGTGACAGTTGCATTTTCATTTAAGAACAATTGCCCCACTGGCTTGCCGACAATATTACTTCTTCCAATTATTACAACATGTTTTCCTGAGATATCAAGATTTGTTTCTTTTACTAATTCTACGATACCGTGCGGTGTACATGGAAGGAATGTATCTTGTCCCGTCATCATACGTCCCACGCTGATTGGGTGAAATCCATCTACATCTTTTTCTGGTGAAATTCTTTCAATGATAGCTTTTTCTTCAATATGTTTTGGTAAAGGTAATTGCACTAAAATGCCATTAATACGGTCATCGCCATTTAAGCGATCGATTTCAGCAAGCAAACGCTCCTCAGTAATTGTTTCAGGAAGTTCAATTAGCTCTGAATAGATTCCTACTTGTTCACAGCCCTTTTCTTTTCCTTTTACATAAGAACGAGATGCTGGATCTTCTCCAACTAGAATAACTGCTAATCCTGGTACAATCCCTTGCTCTTTCAACTTCACAACTTCTTCTGTTAATTGTGCTCGTTTTTTCTCCGCAACTTCATTTCCTTTGATGATTACTGCTACCATTTTAAGATTCCCCCTTAAAGAAATTACAGTGTATCTTTTATATTAGATAAAACGCCGTTAATAAAACGACGAGATTCCTCATCCCCAAATGTTTTAGCAATTTCAATCGCTTCGTTAATTGTTACGTTGTGTGGAATTTCTTCCATGTATTTCATTTCATACACAGCTACACGTAAAATACTGCGATCAACAATACTAATACGCTCCAGCTTCCATTTTTTTAAGTTTTGACGAATCGCTTCATCAATTACTTCTTTATTTTCTACAAAACCTACTACAAGTGATTCTAAAAAATCATTTGTTTCTTCACCTTCATCTAGCGTGTTTTCCACCGCTACTTTCGGTTCTAATTCACCTGTAATATCCATTTGGTATAATGCTTGCATAGCTCTTTCTCTAGCCGTCCTACGTTTCATTGTAACTCTCCTTTATGCTTCAAGTCTTTCCTTATGCTTTGTTATATTATTATAATTTATAAGCCGTCAATTCACTTACTCTTACAGTTTTCATTGATTTTCCAACCTTATAATACAATGATAATAACACAATTTATCGTTTCACACACGGGTTACAAGGCTGAAAAATAATAAAAAGATTAACTTCAAGTTCCATATCTTATCACAATGTACGTTTTTTGGAAAAACGAAACATCTTCTTTTTGATTTCTTATTTTTTGAAATAGTATAATAATTAGAGGGTTTTAATTTGTGAAGAAATGAAACGATAAAAAAGATGCCTATGTTACTAGGCACCTTTTTCATTCTTACACTGGTTCAATTTCTGTTTTTTGTGTTTCGAATGTTACGCCAACGATGTGAACATTCACTTCTTTTGGCTCAAGCCCTGTCATTGTAAAGAGTGCCTGGCGAATGTTGTCTTGAATCTTTTGTGCAACAACTGGAATTGCTACGCCAAAATACATTACAACATAAAGGTCAACGATAATATCTTCGTTTGCTAATTCAACCTTTACACCTTTACCATGATTTTTCTTACCTAACTTCTCAACAACATCTGTAGCAAAATTACCACGCATTGCCGCTACACCTTCTACTTCAGCAGCTGCAATACCTGCGATTACTTCAATTACTTCTGGTGCAATTTCTACTTTACCAAGAGTTGTATCTTGACCCATATCTAACATATGTTCAGCCATGAAAAAAAACCTCCTTTAATGTATCACTGCGTCACAAGTTCATGCTCTTCCAAAAACTTCGTATTAAACTCACCTTTTACAAAATCAGGATGATCTAGCAATTGCAAATGGAACGGGATTGTTGTATGTACGCCTTCAATGACAAACTCACTGAGTGCACGCTTCATTTTTGCAATTGCCTCTTCACGTGTTTTTCCGTGAACAATTAATTTAGCAACCATCGAATCATAGAAAGGTGGGATTGAATATCCCGGATATACAGCTGAATCGACGCGAATACCAAATCCGCCTGGTGGCAAGTACATTTCTACTTTACCTGGGGATGGCATAAATTTTTTGGCAGGGTTTTCCGCATTAATTCGGCATTCAATTGCCCAACCATTAAATTGTACTTCTTCTTGCTGTAACGATAACTTTTCTCCAGAAGCAACACGAATTTGTTCTTTAATTAAATCCATCCCTGTTACCATTTCAGTAACTGGATGCTCAACTTGAATTCTCGTATTCATCTCCATGAAATAAAAGCTTTTCGTTCTATATTCATAAATAAACTCAACCGTACCAGCACCTGTATAATCAACCGCTACCGCCGCTTTAACTGCCGCATCACCCATCTGCTTGCGAACATTTTCATCAAGTGCAGGTGATGGACTTTCTTCTAGTAGTTTTTGCAAGCGGCGCTGAATTGTACAATCACGCTCTCCTAAATGAATGGCATTTCCATGTGTATCTGCCATTATTTGAATCTCAACATGGCGGAAATCTTCAACGTACTTTTCTAAGTATACACCAGGGTTCCCAAAAGCGGTACTAGCTTCTTGCTGTGTAATTTGAATTCCTTTTACAAGCTCTTCTTCATGGCGTGCAACACGAATACCTTTTCCGCCGCCACCTGCAGTTGCTTTAATAATAACTGGATATCCAATTTGATTAGCAAGCTCGATCGCTTCTTCGGTATTTTTAATAATCCCTTGTGAACCTGGTACAATCGGAACCCCTGCTTCTTTCATTGTATCACGAGCAACGTCTTTTGTGCCCATCTTTGAAATAGCTTCTGGACTTGGACCGATAAAAATCAAGTTACATTCACGGCATAGCTCTGCAAAATCTGCATTCTCTGCTAAAAATCCGTATCCTGGATGAATAGCATCGCAGCCTGTTAACTTCGCAACACTAATAATGTTCGTCAAATTTAAATAGCTTTCTTTCGAAATCGTTGGTCCTACACAATACGCCTCATCAGCAATTTGTACGTGAAGTGACTCTTTATCTGCTTCTGAATAAATTGCGACTGTTTCAATATCCATTTCTTTACAAGCACGAATAATTCGTACAGCAATTTCCCCACGATTGGCTATTAATACTTTTTTTATCATCACAAAGACTCCCTTATTACGCTTTTACAAGAAATAGCGGTTGTCCATACTCAACAAGCTGTCCATTATTAACAAGAATCTCAACAATTTCCCCATCTACATCTGCATCGATTTCATTAAATAACTTCATAGCCTCAACAATGCATACGATAGAATCTTTTGATACTCTGTCTCCTACACTTACATATGCAGGTGTATCAGGCGAAGATGAAGAATAGAATGTACCTACCATCGGTGATGTAATTTTATGTAGGTTTTCATTTTGAACCACTTTTTGCTCTTCTTGTTTTGGTACTTCCACTTGTGCTGCCGCTACTGTTGTTTCAACTTCAACAGGTGCTACTGGTTGCACGACTTGTTTTGCTACAGGTGCTTGCACCGCAACAACTTCATTACCACGCTTTTTCATTTTGATTGTCGTACCATCTTTTTTGTATTCAAATTCATCAATATTAGAGCTATCAATTAATTTAATTAATTCACGAACTTCTTGAATTTTAAACATGTAAAATCCACTCCCATACTCTTGTTTGTCCCGTTTTTACAGATTATCGTCACTAAAACTAGATTGACTGTAAAAATACGATGTACTCTATTAGAAAATGCATTTCATTTACTAATAGAAATAATTGCTATTTCCATCTTACGATAAATTTTTTAAACATTCCAATTTATATTTCTTTATAATAAATCGAAACTCCTGTAAAAATATTATTCCAATAAAAATTTATTACCTAGTAATAATACCAAGTTTCACACAAAATTGGCAAGACCACTTCTAAAAAAACATTCCTTACTTTTTTCACAATGCTACAAAATAAACAAATCATTACCACTCCACTCTTCACCTCATCTATAGTCAACAACATATTTTTACCAAATATTATTTTTTTGTTTACACACCGTTCATCATTCCTTCATATAAGAATAGTATGTTCAAAGTGTAGAAAATATATCGTATCGAGGTGTGGACATATGATATGGCTCATTCTCTTCTTACCTGCCGTAATGGTCTGGGCATTCGTTCTCTTCATCCACGTCAAATCCGGAAAAAGTAATCATCATTACCATGAACCGCTAATCTTTTACTCACAGCGTATTTCTCCGTTCCGAGTTGAACATAATAAAAACAACTACAAAGACGAAACAGAAAAAAGCTATCGAAAATGATAGCTTTTTTTCTATAACTATTTTCAAACAATCCGATTCGTAAAAACTAATAATCCGCGAGGGATTCCCCCGCGGATTATTAGTTTTTATTTTGTTGGTGGATCAAATTTCACACCTACATCTTTTGATCCGCCTTCACTTCTTACAAGCTGTATAATTTTATTCGCTTCTTTTTGTGAATGCTTTGCTGCTTTCACAGTTACTTTAATGTCAGTTCCATCAGCTCTTACAAGGGCATCTTTATATCCTCCTTGAGACTTAATCACTGTCTCAAGTAATTCTTGCTTCGTTTCCATTGTAGTAATTGCATCAAAATTATCTTTCGCTTTACTCTTTTCTGTTGCTGAAGATTTTGCTGAATTCATCACTTCTTGTAATCTTGATTTTTGTTCACTTAGCTGATCTTCCATTTGCATACGTAACGCTGTGAAATTTTCATCACTTGATTGAACTGTTACGTTAGCATCTTTTTTACTTGTTTCTTTGTTTGTTTCTTTATTTGATGTTTCCTTGCTTGTATTTTCTTTTTTTGGCGTTTCTTTAGGTGCTTCATTTGTTACTGCTTTGTCAGTACCTTGTTTTTCTTGTCCAATCTTTTCACCTGTTGCCGGCGATGCTGTATTCATTTTGTCAGGAGTTGTTACGTAATAAACAGATAGTACAACAACTAAACTTAACATCGTTAATAGCCAAACCGTTTGTTTTTTTAACACTTTATTTCCTCCCTATCAATTTTTCGGTGAAACTGAAACGCGATGGGCTGGTACATCTAGCAGCCGTATGACAGCTTCTTTTACCATCGCTTTAACTTGTATATTATCCACTCCCTTTGCTACGACAAGAACACCTCGCACTTTCGGTTTCTCTGTTCGTAAAACAACGGGAGTTTCTTTATCCCCTTCACGTATAATGACGGTCTTTTCATCAAGGGACTCATCTTCTACTTTCCTCTGACCGCCTGTTTTATCTGTTTCACCTGTTGTTTGTGAACGTTTCACTGTATTTTTTTCTAATATTTTTTCTTCAGATGAATCTAAATTTACTTTAATCGTTACATTTTTTACTCCCGCTATTTCTTCTAAAGCTGCTTTTAATTCTTGTTCATACGCTTTTTCATACTTTTCTACATTTGACATACTATCATTATTTTTTTGTCCAAAAGTTGGTACGTCTTTTTCTTGGTTTTGCGTTTTTTGTTCTTTAAATACAGGTACTTCTTCTTTTTTACTTGAAAAAAGACTACTAGAAAACATAAGCAAAATCCCAAGTATGAGTAGGACAAGTAAAAACTTAGGTGTTATCTTTTTTCCCTTCTCATTGCTTTCTTTTTCATCCCCATTCAATAAGTTTCGAAAAAATGAGAACTTCGAATTTTTATCTTTATTGTCCATTTACTCTACCTGTCCTCCCTTCCATTTGAACTTGGATTTGTTTATTCTCTAGTTGCCATCTGCTTGAAAAGAAATCTTTCATTTCCACATTCGTTTCTTCTACTTTTTTCGGAGGTTCCTTCGTGTTAATTTCAACTGGTTTTACTGTTTCGATTGCATCATTTTTACTACGTTCTTTTTCTTTCAACGTCACAACAACAGTTTGAATATCTTTTGCTGACTTTACTTCCGCTGTACTTTCCGCTGCGACTATTTGTATTTCAGAGACTGTCATACCATACTTTTTCTCGAATTCTTTTCCTACTTCTTTTTTCATTTTGGTAGCCATCTCTTCTAAACTATATGCACGTGTTAGAGCTTGTATTTCTTTTTTCTTCGAATCTATTGAATTTTTTACAGATCCTTCTGCTACGTACTTCTCTTCATTAAAATTTGCGATTACTTCATTCACATCTGTTTGCAGTAGTTTAAAAAGAGGCGTTAAGATTAAAACAACTAATAATAGACTTACAACGAATTTAACGTACTTTTGCAAATTTGAATTTGGAAGAATAAGATGAAGCATTGTCGCTAAGAGTAAAAAAACGATAATATTTCTAATCCACTCTGTAACAAATTGCATACCCTTCACCTCCTACCGCATCATAAGTGTAATGTTCCCCGCAGCAATAATAATTGTGATACTTAAAAAGAACATAAATGATACGATAGCTAAGCAAGCAAATACATAAATGATGCTTCGCCCGATAATATCTAAACATTGAATAATTGCTCCGCTGCCAACTGGCTGTAATACTGCTGCTGCGAATTTATAAATAAACGCGATACAAAAAATTTGAATCGCTGGAAAAGCAACAATTAAGCATAGAATGACGAGCCCGATAATTCCGACTGTGTTTTTTAATAATCCCGATGCACTAATAACAGTATCCGCCGCCTCTGTAAACATTCTTCCTACTACGGGAATAAAGTTCCCTGTTACAAATTTAGCAGTTTTCACAGCTATTCCATCAGCAACAGCTGTCGCTGTTCCTTGTACAGATAATACCCCTAAAAAAATCGTTAAAAAAATACCGATAATCCCAACGCTAACATTTTGCAGAAGCTTGGACAATTTCGTAACTTTATATTGATCACTCATCGTACTTACAATACTTAATATCGTTGCAAGTAATAAAAGTGGTAGAACGATATAATTCATCAAAAGCCCGCTCGTGTTCATTAAAAAGATGATAATCGGATGAAAAAACGATACAGATACAACACCACCTCCAGTTGCTATGAGTGCAAGCAAGATTGGCAATAGCGCTAATATGAAATCTACCATTGTTTGTATCGTTTCTCTTGCATATGTCATGACGACATAAAAACTATTTAAAGCGAAAATAATAAGTACCATATATACAACTGCATCCGCAATTTTACTTACACTACTCTTTGAAAATGCAGATTGCAGTGATTGCAACAATGCACTAAAAATTGTAAGCATAATGAGCGTTCCCAGCAGCTTCCCATTTGCAACAAGCTCGTGAAATAAATACTTTAATAAACCTAGCATCCACTCTTTTATAGAAATTTCTTTTTCTCCCTTTACAAACTCCATAAAACTACCTTTTTGACTCTCTGGTAAATAACCTCCATATTTTGTAACAAGCCCGTCCCAAAATTGCTTCACATCTTCAATTCCGAGCTTATCCAATTGTTGATCAACGACGTTTGTTTCTACAGGAGAAGCTTGTACAACAACCGGTAAAGAAAAGAAAAGGAAGCAAGCAAATAGCAGCTTAGCTCCAAACCCCCTCAACATTCACTCCCCCTTATCCCGTCGGTAAAAATCCGAGAATAGTTTCAATGACAACCGTCAAAATAGGAATCGCCATTACTAAAATCAAGATTTTTCCAGCTAATTCAATTTTCGAAGCGATTGCCCCCTGCCCTGCATCTTTTGTAATTTGTGCTCCAAACTCAGCAATATAAGCAATTCCAATAATTTTTAGCAACGTTTCTACATATACGTTGCTAACTTTTGCTTCACTCGCTACTCTCTCAATCATTTGTAAAATAGAGTGAATTTGATCAATTAAAAGAAGAAACATCACGCTACCTACGAACACAATAAATAACGACGTAATGCTAGATTTATGCTGATTCAATACAGCTGCTAAAAACGTAGCAACGAGGCCTAATCCGACAATTTGTATAATTTCGATTCGAACCGCCTCCTTTACTGGAAGAGAAAGACACTCTTAATCTTGTCGAATAGCGTATTAATTAAAAATGCCACATGAAATAAAATAACGACAAAACCGACAAGGATAACCCAATTTGCAATATCCTCTCGCTTTAATTCTTTTAGTACGGTATGAATAAAAGCTAAAACAATGCCGATTCCGGCGATTTGAAATATTAATCCAACATCAATGGACATCGCCTTTCTCCCTCCTATAGCAGTAAAATTACGATAAGTAGACCCGCTAGTACCCCTAAGCTCTTGATCATTTTTTCGTATTGCAGTTGTAATGCTTTCGCTTCCTCTTCTTCTCTCTCTAAATGTGTAATACATAAGCGAATATGTTTTTGTTGTGATTCTCGATCATGTTGTCCGAGCGTTTCGCCAAATTGCTGCAAAATTTCGTACTCAGTTTGTTGAAATGCTGTTAGCTTCCAATTTTCTTTCAAACTATCTATCCAAGCTTCTCTTACTGTTTGTTCTCCGCCTTCTAGCCTTCTAGCAAAACTTTGAAATATCCAATTTAACGGCTTAGGCATTTGTTTCACTAATCGCTCGGCAGCTTCAGACAAAGGTGTGTGCCCATACATAATTTCTGCCTCTAATGATTGAAGTGCCGCTTTTAATAATCTAAGTTGCCTTGGTCTCTCACTGTATCTTTTAGCGTATGAAAATCCGAAAAAGGTGCTGACCGCAACGATTAACACTGCACCAAATATTTTTACCATACGCCCTCAGCCTTTCTATGAGGTAATACCGATTTTCCATATTTATCTTTTACTTGCATAACTGTTCCTGGCCCTCTTGCTTTTGATAGCTCCACAAACCTATCAAATATACCGAGCTCCAGCACCGCTTTTAGTGATGGACGTTTCACAACATCATCATAAGAAAATCCATGTGCGCTTATAAAAAGCTGAACCCCAGCATGCACCGCCTCCATAATTGCTTCACTATCTTCTTTACGTCCAATTTCATCTACAATCAAAACATCTGGACTCATAGAACGAATCATCATCATCATTCCTTCAGCTTTTGGACATGCGTCTAACACATCTACTCGTGTGCCGAAGTCATATTGCGGAATACCTTTCACGCAGCCTGCAATTTCTGACCGCTCATCAACAATCCCCACTTTACAAGAAGGAATTTTCGAAGCACTTACACCTTGACTCATGCAACGTGCTACATCTCTTAAAAGTGTTGTTTTCCCCGTTTGCGGTGGGCCAATTACCATCGTGTTTAACCATCGTGATTCATACAAATACGGCAAAAGTGATTCAGCAATTCCTATTTTTTGACGAGCGATACGAATATTAAAGGAAGAGACATCTCGAATCATTTTCACTGCGCTTTTTTCTGTAATGACTTTTCCAGCTAAGCCGATTCTATGTCCTCCTCGAAGTGTCACATACCCACGTTTTAATTCCTCTTCCATCGTATAAATTGAGAATTGACTTAACTTATTCAATAAGTAAATGGCATCCTCTGCTGTAACGATATAGTCATAAAAAAACACTTCGCCATGAGCAATACACTCTAGCGGTCTTCCAATTCGAACACGAATTTCCTCTAGAGCATCGTATTGCTTACAACTTTCCACTAGCTGCTTCATCGTTTTCGGTAAAACTTCTAATACTTCTTTCATCAGCTTCTCCCCACTATACTCGACTTACTATTTCAACAACGCGATAAAAATGCAGCCAATTCCAAGCGCTAGAAAAAAGAGTTTCAAGAAAGAAATCTCACTTGCTACACTCGCTATGCCTATTGTCATTGTTAAAATTAATACGGTCGGTCCAACAAACGCCAACATACCATTTATAAACAATGCTTTCTTCGCATCATTCACATAAAGCATAAGCAAAGCGGCGAATATTTCCGCGCTACCTGAAAACAACCGAAGTAACCCCATTACAAGCACGGATGTTTCCATTGACGCTAGCCACTGTTTCATTCTCCCACCTTCTCCCATAACGGTTACTATTGCTACATTCCAAAAAAGAATATATTTGTACAACCATATGCAGGGGTTGTCTATTTCAGAATTAAAAACATAACTTTTCTCTAACACTTTTATTAAATCTGAATATTCCTATTATTTTATGATATATTTAATTTAAAAGGGGTATAGACGATGCAACACGTTACTTTAGTACCACTCGATTTACGCTATGCAAATGTGATTTTCAAGCTATCAAGTGATCCACACATAAAAAATGCATTAGGAATAAAAGTAGAAAAGATCGAAGACACGAAAGCATTTCTTCTTTTCGCAATAGAAGAAGAGCGCCAAAAGAGGTCTTTATCGAGAATGATTGTAAATGAAGAAAACGAAATAATTGGTCTCACCACACTTAAACATATTAATTATGAGAAGAAACAATCTCACATTGGTAGTTGGCTCGGCTATCCATACTGGGGAAAAGGATATAATGAGGCTGCTAAAAAAGAAATCTTTAAAATTGCTTTTTTGGACTTACAACTTTCCTACGTATTTGCTGGAGCTAAAACGAATAATGTCCGCTCGTTAAAAGCACAAGAAAAACTGCCTTATATTTCATTGCATGTGGAAGATAGATTCCCTGGTGAACATTCTGCCTTAGAGAATGAAGTAAAATCTTCTTGTGTACTACATGTCGTGTCACGTGAAAAATTTCTAAATTGGCTAGACCTACAAAAGGAGAAGGAAAAATATGAAGGTAGTAAAAATTAGTTTAACAGTCGTAGTAGAATTAGCTCTTATTTATCTTTTTTCAAAATTGGTCGGTTGGTCATTTATGGAGACCTTTTTCCTTGGTAGTTTAGCGATATTTGCAATTATGTGGTTAATTATTATGAATACTCATAGAAACAACATTACGGATCACGCAATAAGTAAAACACTGACTGGCGTTGAGACTGGCGAAATAAAACCATTTCAAATTGTTTTCACTCCATATATGGCGGGTACTCTTTCACTTGTTTTAGTTAGTTTTATTATCACTGCTATTTACTATCTACCCTATTTCCTATAAAAAAAAGCACTCGTGATGATCACGAGTGCTTTTCTACTATGCACGAGAAACGTATTTACCTTCACCAGTGTTGATGATAAGCATTTCGCCTTCGTTAATGAAGATTGGTACTTGTACAACAAGACCAGTTTCTAATGTAGCTGGTTTTGTTACGTTAGAAGCTGTATCGCCTTTAATACCAGGCTCTGTTTCTGACACTTTTAATTCAACTGTGTTCGGAAGTTCAACACCAAGTACTTCATCTTGGTATGTCATAATAGATACTTCCATGTTTTCTTTTAGGAATTTAAGTTCGCGCTCGATTTGGTTTTCACCAAGTTCGATTTGCTCGTAAGTTCCGTTATCCATAAATACGTGAGACTCACCGCTCGCGTATAAGTATTGCATACGACGGTTTTCGATGTGTGCTTTTTCTACTTTTTCACCTGCACGGAATGTTTTCTCTTGAACAGATCCTGTGCGAAGGTTACGTAGTTTAGAGCGAACGAATGCAGCACCTTTACCTGGCTTTACGTGTTGGAAATCCATTACTTGCCAAAGGGCATTGTCCACTGAAATTGTTAAACCTGTACGAAAATCGTTTACTGAAATCATGTAAAAAAATCCTCCTGTATATTACAAAATAATAAGTTCTTTTGGTGATTTCGTAATTACTTCATTACCTTCACTTGTTACAATGATATCATCTTCAATACGTACGCCGCCAATACCTGGAATATAAATACCTGGTTCTACTGTTACAGCCATTCCTGGTTCAAGTACTGTATCAGAACGGAACGCTAAACCTGGTGCTTCATGGATTTCAAGACCAATTCCATGACCAGTAGAGTGTCCAAAGTATTCACCATATCCTTTTTCCGTTATGTAATCGCGCGTTAACGCATCCGCTTCACGGCCTGTTAAACCAGCTTTAATACCGTTCACACCACGTAATTGTGCTTCTAAAACGATATTATAAATTTCTTTCAATTTATCAGATGGTTCACCAACTGCAATCGTACGAGTAATATCAGAACAATATCCTTTGTAATAAGCGCCGAAGTCTAATGTAACGAAATCTCCTGTTTCTATCACTTTTTCAGATGCCACGCCGTGCGGTAATGCCGAACGAAGACCTGAAGCAACGATAATATCAAACGAAGAAGATGTTGCTCCTTGTTTTCTCATGAAAAATTCAAGTTCATTTGACACTTCAATTTCAGATACTCCCGGGCGAATGAATGATAGAATATGTTCAAAGGCAGCATCTGCAATCTGTGCAGCTTCCTTTAATATCTTAATCTCTGAATCAGTCTTTATCAAGCGTAACTTTTCTACAAGCCCAGAAGTTGGGATAAATTCAGCATCGATTACTTCTTTATGCGCTGAATAAGAACTATATGTAAGAGTATCTTGCTCAAAGCCAAGCTTTTGAATTCCCAGTTCCTTCACTTGCTTTGCAACTTCATCAATGATTAATCCTGCATGCTGTACAATCTCGTATCCAACCGCTTGTTTACTAGCCTGCTCTACATAACGGAAATCTGTAATAAATTGAGCACGATTTTTCGAAATCAGTACAACACCAGCTGTTCCTGTGAAGTTAGCCATATATCTACGACTATGTTCATTTGTTAACAAAATACCGTCAATACCAGCCTCATCAAATGCACTTCTTACTCTTTCGATTTTCTCCATTACTTTATGCCTCCCTCAATTTCTCCATTAATGCAAATAACGCTAACTTATAGCCATAAAAACCAAATCCAACAATTTGTCCCGCACAAACAGCTGCCGTCACAGATTCGTGACGGAACGACTCACGCTGGTGAATGTTAGAAATATGTACTTCAATAACAGGAATCGAAATGCTCGCAATTGCATCTCGAATCGCATAGCTATAATGCGTAAATGCTCCAGGATTTAAAATGATCCCTTCATATATATCTTCCGCCTCATGAATACGATCGATAATCGCACCTTCATGATTCGATTGGAAACATTCTAACTCCACTCCCATTGTTTCTGCTTCTTGCTTCATATCTGCTTCAAGTGTCGCTAGCGTGCCCTTTCCATATACATTTACCTCCCTGACACCGAGGCGATTTAGGTTAGGACCGTTTACGAGGAGTACCTTTTTCATATGTTTAAAACTCCTTAATATTAAATATCTATACAACATTTTAACATAGGAGTCACTTATTTGAATAGTTTGTCTTCTCTTCCCCTTCTCGCTCAGCTTTATTGGTATTTACTGCGTAGGAAACAGAGTATGCTATAAACACACCATACAATATAAAAATACATATCGTCGTCACAATTGTTTCTTTCGGTAAATGGAGTGCACTTTTAATGGCAGGCGCTATTAATCCCATTCCGAAAAATAGTAACGCCCACCAAAATAGCCCATAAATCATCCCTGGAATAATTCCTTCAAACTTTGCCAAAAACGCTTTATACAAAAAGGCAATTAAAATCGAAAGTAGTCCCATACAAACAATTCCTGACAAATTGCCCCATACCCCTTCTTTCCAGCTTCCAAAGGCAAATGGTAAAAGTAAATAGTTCGGTCCTGCTTCCGTAAATGAAAATATATGAAGGAAATACCATATCCCCCCCCAAAAGATTCCACCAAATAAACCAATTTGTACAAAATTCCTTGTTCCTAATTGTTCTTGACTCACATCGACACCTCCGCTCAATAGTATGCCCGAAACTATTTTGAACCATGTTTAAATACTGCGAAATTTGTCTATAAAAAGAATAAGAAATGTCCGACTCTCGTAACATTTTTCCTTGTCATATACTTGTATTTGTCGATAAAATAAAGGAAACTCGGTGATTGTCTTATTTCAAAATGACAGAACCCAGTATGACAATTGCCTCTTTTTCTACATAAGAGAGAAACAAATACAGGTTGGTGTTAACATGGCAGAAGAGTCAAAACAAATATATGGCGGGCAAGCAGTCATAGAAGGAGTTATGTTTGGCGGTAGAGAATATACTGTTACAGCGGTTCGTCGTAAAGACAAATCGATTGAATTTTATCGATTACCACGCGTTCGTAATAAAGCATTATCTATCCTGAAAAAAATTCCATTTTTACGAGGGATTGCCGCTATTGTGGATGCAAGTGCGAATGGAGCAAAACATTTAAACTTTGCTTCAGAACGATTTGATGTCCACCCAGAAGAAGACGAACAAATTGCAAATAACAAAGAAGAACAATCGAAATTAACGATGGTATTAGGAGTTGCAGCAGTTGGCGTTTTATCTTTCATATTCGGTAAAGTCATTTTCACAGCAGTTCCTGCACTACTAGCTGAATTAACGAGACCGATTTTCCCTTCTCATACAGGGCAAATCATTGTCGAAAGTGTCATTAAGCTCATGCTATTATTGAGCTATATATACTTTATTTCTTTAACCCCACTTATTAAGCGGGTATTTCAGTACCATGGTGCGGAGCATAAAGTAATTAATGCCTATGAGAATAATCTTCCAATGACTGTAGAAAATGTTCAAAAACAAACTCGCCTTCATTATCGCTGTGGCAGTAGCTTTATTATATTTACAGTCATTATTGGAATGTTTGTTTATTTCCTTGTCCCTACAGATCCACTTTGGGCCAGAATCGTAAACCGAATTTTATTAATTCCAGTCGTTCTCGGCATTTCTTTTGAAGTGTTACAATTTACAAATCGATTACGCGATATTCCAGTATTACGCATACTTGGATATCCCGGATTATGGCTGCAACTATTAACAACGAAAGAACCAACAGATGATCAAGTGGAAGTAGCCATTGCATCGTTTGAAGAATTATTACGTTTAGAAAACAAACAATAATTATTTAAAATTGGTGTTCAACTCCTTTCCTCATCGTTAATATACTAATTTTAATATATGTTTTTAGGAGGTGTCCCTTATGAACGGTCGTTCGTTTACATTCGCTATAGTTATGCTTATTATCGGATTAGCAATATTCGGCCTTGTCTCATCTGTCATTACAAATCCAATGGGTGTATTAAGAAATATTGGGTACATGTTACTTGTTGTCGGTATCTTTTATTTGCTATACAAGATGTTTACAAATTCTAGTGGTTCTGCAAATTCGCAAAGCTCTTATAAGCGTGCAGCGAAACAATCGAACCGCAAACATGGGAAACAAAATGTAGCACCCCTAAGCAATTCTTTCTTGAAATCAAACGCTTCTAATGACAAAGGTAAGAAAGGCGCTCCTTCCACTTTGAAGCGAAAAAGAAAACAATCTCATTTAACTGTCATTGAAGGTAAAAAAAACAAAAAGAAAGACCGTGCTTCCTTTTAGGAAATACGGTCTTTTTTTATATTTTGTAGTACTTCTTTCAAACTTTTATCTTTCATACTTTCAATTCGAAGATGATGATTTTCAAATGGTAAATTCCGTGTCACATCATTAGGTACAACAACGCACTTTAATCCTGCTGCAATCGCTGCTTTTAATCCGTTTAACGAGTCTTCAAATACAACAGCTTCAGACGGATCAATCCCTAAATCTTCTATCGCAATTCGATAAAGTGCTGGATCCGGTTTTACCTTCTCAACATCTTCCCTTGTTTTAATGACTTCAAAATAATCTCGAATTTGTAGCTCTTCCAAAAAAGAAGTAACCCATTCTCTAGATGAACTGGAAGCTAATGCGATTTTCAATCCCATTTCTTTCGCTTCCTCTAAATATTCTTTTACCCCGTCGCGAGCTTCTGGTATTTTCATTTTCTCTTTATGTAAAGTTTTCACTTTTTCTTTTAATGCATCCTTGTTAAACTTCTCTTTTAATTGCTCATTTAAATATGCATATAGTACATCATCTGTCGTTCCAATACATTTTGCAAATCCCTCTAAAGGTAACTCCCCACCGTACTCACGAACGGCGTCTCTGAAAGAGTGAAACCATATTGTTTCTGTGTCCACAATTAATCCATCAAAATCAAAAATAATTGCTTTCATAATTTCCCCATCCTTTTCGGTTGAAATAAAAAAGGAAACGACATACGTTCCCCCTTAATTACTTTTCTCTTCATTTGCTTTTTGAACGCCACGAAGTGTTTCCACTCGAATCTCATCTTGTTCAAAATATTGCACTAGATCACCAATGCGGTCAATTGCTTCCCAACTTAAATGATGTTCAATTCCTTCTACATCATTGTAAATTTTACTTTCATCCAAACCGATAATACGCATAAATTGCTCTAGCAAGTCATGACGGTATACGAGACGCTCTCCGATTTTTTTACCTTTTGATGTTAATACAAGCCCTCTATATTTTTCATAAATTAGATATTCATCTTTGTCTAATTTTTGCACCATTTTTGTTACAGAGGATGGATGTACACTCAGCGCTTCAGCAATATCAGATACGCGGGCATAACCCTTTTCATCAATCAACAAATAAATTTGTTCAATATAATCTTCCATACTAGGGGTAGGCATCGGTTTCCTCCATCCAATTTCATTTTGCTCATTCCGTACGAAGCAATCAATAAAATGATACACCAGAAAGAATAACGTGACAAGTTGAAAACAAGCCTAAATATTTAAAAGAAAAAAGAACTTGCATTCCAGTACAAGTTCTTTTCATGTAAAATATTGAATTTCTGCGTTAGGAAAAAAGTGATGAATATATTCTCTAATCGTTTCTTCCAATACTTCTGCATCATCTTTTTTATATACGTATTTCCCGATGCCGTATCTTCCCCATTTATATTTGCGCTTCTCTTCATCCATTTCAAGCTTCGTATTCGGATAACGCTCTTGAATGACCTTTTTTGCTGGTTTTGTAAAGCGATGTTGAATTAATTCAAATGTTAAATTCGGTATCGACAAATCTTTTAGCGCATTGTACAGTCGCTCAAATAGTTCACGGTATCCTTCTTCCCATCCTTCATGCATATAAAGTGGTGCAACTATAAACCCAAGTGGATAACCCGCGCCCGCTACTTTACGAGCTGCTTCAATTCGTTCTTCAAAAGGTGATGTCCCCGGCTCAAAATTTTTGATTACATACCGTGAATTAATACTAAACCGAAAACGAGTTTTCCCATTATGTTTTGCATCTAATAAATGATCAACGTGCGAATATTTCGTAACGAAACGTAAACGCCCATGCTCACTTTCTCCAATGAATTCAATCGCCCGCTTTAATGCATGTGTTAAATGATCAATTCCAACAATATCTGATGTACAAGCCGCTTCAAACCTTGTTATTTCTGGTGCTCTTTCATCCATATACTGCTTTGCCTTCTCAAATATTTCATCAAGATTGACATATACGCGAACGTAAGGCTTACTCCCAAGTGTTGTTTGCAAATAGCAATAATGACAATGTCCCATACACCCCGTTGCGAGCGGGATTGCATATTCAGCTGACGGTTTTGACGTATCAAACTTTAATGTTTTCCTCACCCCAACGACAAGTGTTGCCTTTGCATTACGATACTTTTGCAAATCATTTTCACCTGGCAAATTTCTAATTTGATTATGGGATGTCGTTTCACGAATTTCTAATCCCATCTTCGTAAACTTCTCATACAGCTCTTTTCCAAGCGGATATTCGAGTGCCTTCGGTTCAAAGTAAACGAGTTTTGGCATAAATGGTTTCATATACTTCCCTCCTCTCGTTAGTATGGGAAACGATGAAAAATTAACACTCATTAAAGTTTTCCACTTCAGTAACTTGCGTTGCAAGTTACTGAATGTTATAATTTGGATAACAGCTACCTTGCAACGCAAGTTACCTGAGTAAAAGGTGGTGAAATCATGCTCAGCCAAATGTTAAAAGGTGTGCTCGAAGGTTGCATCCTATACATCATTTCACAAGAAGAAGTGTACGGATATGAACTGAGTACAAAATTAAATAAACACGGATTTACATTCGTAAGCGAAGGAAGCATATATCCGTTATTGTTACGTATGCAAAAAGAAAAATTGATTGAAGGAACATTAAAAGCCTCCTCACTCGGTCCAAAACGTAAATATTATCACGTAACCGATAAAGGATTAGAACAGCTTGAAGAATTTAAACAAAGCTGGGGAATGGTTTCAACAACGGTGAACAATTTATTACAGGGAGAGTGATGAGGATGAATGCGCAAGACATGATTAAATTGAACAACAAAAAACGCGAACTTCTAACACCTGAAAATGAAGTCGTTTATAGCGATATGTTAGTTTATCTTCGTTTATCTAACGTGCCAGAACAACAAGTAGAAGAACTATTACTAGAAATATTAGACCATCTCATCGAAGCACAAACAGAAAATAAAAATGCTTATGATATTTTTGGTGATGACTTACAATCTTATTGTGATGAACTCATATCGGCTTTGCCGGTTCAAACAATGTTAGAAAAAACTTCTTTAATCGGCTTTGTTATTAGCTTACTTCTCGCTATACAGTTTGGAATGGACACCATTGCTTCTCTTTTCATTTTCTTTTTTGAAAAGAACACCGAAATAATAAGTCCACCTTTTAGTATCCTTGGAACTACTTTGTCGGTTTCAATAATTATACTAGGTATACTATTCATTTTATATTTATTAAAGCGGTACTCCTTTGATCAGAAAATGAATTGGAAAAGAAGAATTCTATTTGGATTCGCATTTGCTATCCCATTTTGTTCCGCTATATTCTTAAATATTTATTTTAAAAAACAACCTTATCTCATTTATCATCTAACCTTTTGGCAAAACGCCTTAATCGCTATCTTATTTTTTGTTTTATATAAATTACTATATAAAAAATCAAATTTTTAACAGCCTTTCAAAAGGCTGTTTTTCTTCTGTCTAATTTTACAAATTGAAAAATTTCATAAAGAAAATAAGAAAAATGCAAAATAATTAAAGTTAATTGTTGACGTGATGCTTTTATTATCGGTATCATAAATCTTCGTGAGCAATTATTTTTCGTTATACGATTTTTTTATTATTACTGAATTTTTGAGAGGAGAAATTAAATGTCAGTTAAGAAGAAAACGCAAGTACGCACCGGCAAAATGGTACGTGAACTAATGTTAGCAGACGAAGATGTAAATGCTTCGCTAATTATGGTATATAGTGAAAACGGTGTAAACGCAGAAATTAAAATCGAGGGCTTAACGCCGAAATGTAACGAAGAATTATTTTTGAGCGGAAACGTGGATTGGAACAAGAGTGTTATTTATAAAATTGTTGATTTCACTGGGAACGCTGAGGTTGGTAAAGTTACATTAACAGCGATGAACAAAAATAATGTTTCTCTAGAAGTTGAACGCGTTATGTGGAGCAAAGAAAATAAAGAAGCTGCTGAGCAAGAAGAAACTGTTGTAGAAGCTACTCCGAAAAAAGAAGTAGTTGTAGAAGCTCCAAAAGCAGTTACACCTGCTCCAAAACCTGTTACGCGAGTAGAAACACCTGCAGCATCTAAACCTACTCCGGTACCGACACCGAAGCCAGTAAGTGTAGAAGCAGCTGTGGAATTATCTACTCCAGCACCTGTGAAAAAAGCAGCACCAACTCCAGTTACAAAGCAAGAGACAGCACCGGTCGCTCCTGCAAAACCGAAGCAACCTGCTTTGACTGAAACAAATACAAAACTACAAGAAAATTATGTGAAACTTGTGAAAAAGACAATTGAAGTTTGTCAAGATTACGAGCTTGGCATCGACATAGATGATTCTATTGAAAGCTTAAAAAAAGAACTACAAAGCCAAGGTATTAGCGTTACATTTGACAAAGAAATTATGGACGTTGTAAATCGCCTTCGTTCTTTACAAGATAAAGGAATCAAAGTAGAAAAAGTACTTAATTTACTATAAAATAATAAGAGGTGGCAATTGCCACCTCTTATTTTTTATAATTCCATTCCTTACTCTCATACTTCTCTTTTGCTAATGTTTGCACTTCATGTAACTGTTCTTCTGTTAATTCATACGGAACAAGCTCTACATCTAATCCTTTTTCAAACCCAACCTCAAACGCTTTAATTAACTGTTCAATTGTAAACGTACGGTCTGTTAATTCATTAATTGCTACCGCTTTAGAAGAGAACATACTCTTCATACGCTCTTTTACACGTTCATTCGGGAATAAAAACAGATCGTATAATTCATCTAAATCTATTTCTAACGGAATCGATCCGTGCTGTAAAATCACACCTTTTTGACGTGTTTGAGCACTACCTGCGATTTTTCTTCCCTCTACTACAATTTCATACCAAGATGGTGCATCAAAGCATACTCCTGAACGTGGATTTTTTAAATTTTCACGGTCTGCTTCTGTTTTTGGAACTGCATAATATGCTTCTAATCCTAATGCCTTAAAACCGTCTAATAAACCTTGCGAAATAATACGATACGCTTCTGTAACTGTTTTTGGCATATTTGGATGATCTTCAGACACAATAACACTGTACGTTAATTCTTTATCATGTAGTACACCCCTGCCGCCTGTTTGACGACGAACGAATCCATATTTCTTTTCGTTAACTACATCCATATTAATATCTTTTTCAACACGCTGGAAATACCCAACTGTTAATGTTGGTACTTCCCATTCATAAAAACGAATGGTTGGTGGCATTTTCTTTTCACTTTGCCAATTTAATAAACATTCATCTAACGCCATATTAAATGCCGGTGAACATTGACCAGAGTTAATATAACACCATTTTTCTTTTCCCATCCTGCACCTCATATAACCAATTATTTTTCACATTCTCTAGTCTACCAAATTCGACAAAATTTGTGAAAGAATACGAAATTTCTTCTTATATGCAAATGAATCTGTTGCATAAATACATACGGGCATTATAATATTGAAAGTAGGATAAGAAAAAAGGGAGCGATAGAACCGTGTCAACAACTTGGATTATTTTATTAGCCGTAATCGTAGCGTTCATCGGCTACACTGTATGGATGTATTTCTATCAGAGAAAATTAATTAAAACACTTTCAGAAGAAGAGTTTCGCGCTGGCTACCGTAAAGCACAGCTTATCGATATTCGCGAAGCAGACGAATATACTGCAGGACATATTTTAGGCGCACGTAACATTCCGTTATCACAAATTCGCCTTCGTCATAAAGAACTTCGCAAAGATCAACCAGTTTACTTATACTGCCAAAGCGGATTCCGTACTGGTCGTGCAGCTCAATACTTAAAAAAACAAGGCTACAAAGATTTCTACCAATTACAAGGTGGATTCAAAACGTGGACTGGAAAAATTAAAAAGAAATAATAACATACAAAAACTAGCTGAATCATTCAGCTAGTTTTTTCATTCCATATTATTTGCAATGTATAATAAATTTTGCTTAATCACATCTTTATCATTCTCTTGTGCATTACGATACAAAATCTGATATTCAAGTCCTTTCTCTTTCCAAATAAGCGTAGCGAATTCATCTCCTCGCCCAGAGTCATCTTTATTTTTAAAATAAGCGAATGCTCCACTATTCAATTTCATTTGTTCTTGAAATCGTTTCTCTTCCACGAGATCCGGAAAACTATAAGGAAAGTTCGCAACATTTAACTCAATATACTCATTTCTACCTGGCTCCCGCTGTTTATATTTAATCATTAAAACAGCCTTCTTTTTCCCAATCGTTCTGACTTCCCCCTTCACATCACTCGTAATGTCATACGGTAAAAACTCCGGAACTTTAAATTTCACCGGAAAATATTTCGGAAGCTCCTTTAGCGGAATAGGATCCGTAACACGATCCATCACTCCCCCTGTTGTTCCCACAAAGTTTTTTTCTTCTTGCATCGTTTGCTGAAACGAACATGAACTTAGCACTAGACTAGAAAACACGAAACAAATGATTCTTTTTTTCAATTTGTTTCCGCCCTTTCATACCGCCCTCTTAACGAACGCAGCGTTTATATGCTCTTCATATTCGCTTCGCTACCAAACTCCACCTTTGAAAACTTTCCACGTTATTCTCACACATTTTGACAAAACTATTTTGCAAACAAAAAGACCCCTATCATTCTTACGCCCAAGTGAAAAGGTTACGCGAATAAAAAGAAGCCTTATTCATACCATAGTTTGTGAAAAGCTTTTCAGGTCAAGATTTTTTCATTCTTATTATTTTCCCCTTATAATAAGGGAGAGAGGTGATACATATGGCCAATATAAAACAAATTGCAAAAACCGCTGGTGTATCCATATCAACTGTTTCCCGCGTCCTTAATAATCACCCTTACGTAAAAGAAGAAAAACGTAAGCGTGTTCTAGATGCTGTTGAAGAATTGAACTATGCAAAAAATATAAATGCTATTCATTTAATAAAGGGAAAAACATATACAATCGGGGTTATGCTCCCTTTCATTAATCTTCCATACTTCAGTACAATTATTGAAGGAATCGGAAACGAAGCGTTAACAGCTGGATATCACATTAATTTATGTCAAACAAATTACGATAGCCTCGAAGAGATTCGTGTTCTTGAAATGATGAAAATGAAACAATTCGACGGAATGATTATTTGCTCTCGAACGAGTTCTTGGGAACAAATTGAACCTTTCGCAAAATTTGCCCCTATTATTTCATGTGAAAAGATAAAGCATCCCCTCATTTCATCCGTCTACGTAGATCACTATGAAGGCTTCCGTCTCGGCACTGCCTATTTACTCAGTAAAGGCCATGAAAAAATCGGAATCTGTTTAGCAAGAAAAACGAGTGCAAATTCTATGGAGCGCGAAAAAGCATTTGCTGATACGCTGCATAACGAAGGTAAAACGGTACATCCAGATTGGATTTTTCATCAATGCTATACGATGCAGGATGGTGCAAAAATACTTCATCGCATTTTAAACATGAAAAATCGCCCAACCGCTATTTTTACAGCGAACGATCAAGTTGCAGCTGGTTTATTAACAGAGGCGCGAAAACATGGCATTCGGGTCCCTGAAGAACTTGCTATCCTTGGATTTGATAATCATGAAATTTCAAAGGCGTTAGAAATTTCCACAATTGAACACCCCGGTCTCGCAATGGGCTCACATGCTTTTTCTTTATTCCATAAACAAATCCAAAGCGAGCAAATTGCCGGGAAGGCAGAAGAGCTTTCATTCCATTTAATTGAGCGAGATACTGTCTAAAAAAAGAGCGTTACCTGTAGCGCTCTTTTTCAGCTCTTCACCTATTGACTTTATATTTTCCATCTCATATAATGAACCTAACGAACGGTAGGTAGGGGATGAAAATGACAGCAAACCGCATTAAAGCTGTAGCACTTTCTCATTTCGCACGCTACGGCTACGAAGGAACTTCATTGGCAAATATTGCTCAAGAAGTTGGGATTAAAAAACCATCGATTTACGCACACTTTAAAGGAAAAGAAGAGCTATATTTTATATGTTTAGAATCTGCTCTTCAAAAAGATTTACAGAG
Source organism: Bacillus sp. MMSF_3353 (assembly GCF_030733445.1). Classification (NCBI taxonomy): domain Bacteria; kingdom Bacillati; phylum Bacillota; class Bacilli; order Caryophanales; family Bacillaceae; genus Bacillus; species Bacillus sp. MMSF_3353. The sequence continues at coordinate 437,542 of NZ_JASHJA010000001.1, read as the reverse complement.
CTTCACAGACGATATCGAAAAATTTTCAAATTCGTCTACTGAAGAATTGCTCTTACAGTTACTAAAGGGCTACGCAAAACGATTTGGTGAAAGTGAAGAATCAATGTTTTGGTTACGAACTTCTTATTTTCCGCCTGATGCATTCCGCGTACAAATTATCAAAAAAGCGAATGCACACATTGAAAACGTCGGAAAACTTTTATTCCCTATATTTAAACAGGCAAACGAGCAAAGTGAACTGCATAACATTGAAGTAAAAGACGCTCTAGAAGCTTTTCTATGCTTACTGGACGGACTTATGGTGGAACTACTATTCGCAGGTTTAAATCGCTTTGAGACTCGTTTAAACGCCTCTTGGCAAGTATTTTGGCGAGGTCTTTCAAACTGACGGATTGCTCCTTTGCAATGCGTCGTTTTTAAGCCCTTTACCTAACGACTGGTAGGAAGGAGAAATGACATATGGCATGGATTTATGTAATCATAGCTGGTATTATTGAAATCTTTTGGGTTATTGGACTTAAAAAAGCGGAGGCACCACTTGAATGGGCTGGTGTTGCGTTATTAATTACAATTAGTTTCGTCTTATTATTTAGAGCTTATAAAGATTTACCTGTCGGCACTGTATATGCAGTCTTTACAGGAATTGGAGCTGGTGGGATCGTTCTTACAGAGATTTTCGTCTTCGGAGAACCTTTCTCTATTGTAAAAGTTTTATTAATCGGTTTAATCTTCTTCGGAGTAATTGGGCTAAAACGAGTAACAGAAGAAAAAGAAGCGAAGGAGGCCGCATAAAATGGCTTGGGTATTTTTAATTCTAGCTGGTATTTGTGAAATTATTGGTGTACTCTTTATGAAAGTAGCCACTGAAAAGAAAGGCTGGGCACCAAAAGTTATTTTAATCGCTAACTTCGGCGTAAGTTTCTTCTTCTTATCCCTTGCGATGAACACGTTACCGATGGGAACTGCTTACGCGATTTGGACTGGAATCGGAACTGCGGGAAGTGCACTTCTAGGTATTCTTATTTTCCGCGAATCAGCGGATTGGCGTCGTCTTGCCTTCTTAAGTTGCATTCTATGCGGCGCTGTTGGCTTAAAACTATTAAGCTAACGTGAGGTGAATGTCATGTGGAAAGAAAAAGGAAAACAAATGTTAGCATGGATTACACTCGGGAGTGTCATTCTATTGCAAATCAGTTTTCATATAATAGAATGGTTGTTTCATAAAATAGTATCCATTCTTACCTTCCTTCCTAGCATGGCACTTGAAATTGCATCTATTGCTTGGTCAGTTATTGCCTCCATTGCAATCGTCATTATATGGAGTATCGCCAAACTATGGAATAAATTATTTAAAAAGGACAGTACTTCTGAAAAAGAGTAACTGTCCTTTTTTACATTCATTCAGACTTTCTGTAGAAGTTTGATGTGATAAGACAAAGAAGACCAACTATGACAATACTTATACCAATTCCTTTATGTAAATTAGGAATTGGTGATGGTATATCTGAATAGAAATTTGCTAATATGAGACCGATTGAAAATAAAAGTACCCCTATTCTATATAACCATTTTCTTTTGTTCATCATTCTCCCCCTAACATTTTTCATACACTCCTTTCTTTTGGACATACTACCTAAAAAAGGAGTGGATAATATGCAAAATTCTATACATAAGCAGATCCTATTTTTATTTTTCTTCTTTCTCATTCTCGTTATCATTTTCAGCTTTATATTACATACTCCAAAAGATGTTGTACCGAATAGCCTCTCTGTTTATAAACTTTTACTTTCATATTGTCGTTATTGAAGAAGGTGCCTTATATAAGGCACCTTTTAAAATTCTCTTTTCTCATACAATTTGACTGAAACGAAGATAGATATTATGAACATGCATATTGAACTAACGAATAACATGCTGTTATATAGTTGAATTTGTTCTAGGTTGATTCCAAAGAAAATAGAGGAAACAGCCATAGGTGCTATCAATATAAAAATCGCAATAAAAATAGTTTTTTTATACGCTAACCAAAACGATATTGGTAAAACAAAACTTAAATACATTAAAATAAAGCTAATACTAGCAACCATTGTCGTTTCAATAAATTCAAATAGGTTAACCCCACTCTTCATTCCCATCGTGAAACAACCGACCGTTGCGCTTATAAAAAGAATAATCATTGCTACTATATATTTTGCATACACAATTTGTTTTCTCCATATTGGTAAGCTATTTACTATAACTTCACTCTCATTTTTACTATCTGCTTCAAATGTTTTTACTGTTGCCCCAATTGTAAAAATTACTGACATAATTATGAACAGATTTTTCGTATCTGTTAAGGCCATATAAAAGAAAACAGGATACAGTATGTACCAAATTAAAAATTTCCATTGAATGATGAAATCTTTTAAAATTAGTTGTTTCAATGCTATTCCCCCCTCACAGATCACGCTCATTATAAAAATGAATTGAGAAAAACATGGACATAACATATAAAAGAAGCAGCCCTGCTATAAAACAAATATTTACGACTAAACTCGTGTTCCAAGCATTTTCTACATCTAACCAGACGTTACTTACAATCAGTCCACTTAAATACCCCAACGCAAGTCCGGCAAACGGAGCAATTTGTTTTGCACTGCTATATCCTACTAAAAATTCAATTGGGAGTACGATTATGCTACAAACCAATCCTCCCGTTATTCCGCCAAGAACAGCTCCCCACAGCATAAGTCCAGTTATATATTCATTTTGTAACTGAATTAAACCAATCACTAGCGAGAAACCTCCACCTAAAGCAACTAAAATACTTACAAATATGTATTTCCCTATGACAATATCTTTCCGCTCAAACGGTAAACTATTTACTATTATTTCACTTTTATTTTTCCCCTCATAGCTCATTGACAGTACCATACCAAGAAAAGGTATAGATACGCTAATCGTCATAAGGAAACTATCACTATGAAAATCAACAATAGCAAGGAAAAACAAACATATAAGATAAACAAATCCTAACTTTCTTTGCAACATCATATCTTTTAAGACTAATTGCTTGATCATGTTTTACCCTCCTAATATGAAAATGCCCTTTCTATAACTCTGCCTCCTGAAACATTTTCATTGAGAGCAACATTGATACGACTATACTTACTAACACTCCGATACCAACAACACTCATTGCTAGTGTAGCCTCTTGAGAGTGGAGTACTTTTAACATGATTATTTCATCACCAAAAATATTGCACATAAGGCCAATCATACCCATTAAAGGAAAAATCATAATCACATTCAAGACAGTAATAGCTTTATATCCCCCAATGTAATTAGTAGGTATCGTTACTACACAATAAATCAAGGTTGCTACTATTGCTGAAAATATTGCATATCCAGGCATAACTATATCTCTGTTCAACAAAATATTTCCTAATATTACGACTATAGAGGTTATACTCAAACCGACTATAATAAATAATGTGGTTGAAATATATTTAGCTATAACTATCTCTTTTCTCATTATAGGCAAACTCACTAATACTTTTTCTGTTTTACTTTTTTCTTCATAATAAAAAGAAATATATATAATCGTACTACATGTTATAAATAATCCTATTGCAATCCCCATTGGTTCTACAGAATTTCTAAAAACAGATAAAATAGGTATTAAAAAATAGAAAGGAAACATCTTCTTCTGTAAGAAAAACTCCTTCAAAATCAACTGTTTCATATGAATTCTCCTCTCTACAAATCACGTGCTTCATAAATTTTAATTGTAAGAAACATAGAAGCGATATAAATACTGACTAATGCAATGAATCCAACTATAAATACACCAATATGCATAGGATTCATAATCCACTCCATGAATGAAGGTGTTGTTTCATTCAGCCCATCACTAATAAATATCCAAAGTATCCCCCCGACTCCTATTGATGCTGCTGATACTAGACTTCTTACTACATTCGATTTTATAGCATAATAACTAGGGAAAAAGGTGACAACTAAAAATACGGCGTAAACAAGCCCATTTACTACTCCATACCATGGAATTTCAATGTATAGATTAGGATGATATGCACCGATATCACCAATAACAGCGATACCTCTTATAAGGAAAATAAGCAACAACGTAGAGAACATGCCACCTACAATAAATATTGCGCTAGATATATATCTAGCAATCACGATATCCTTTCTACTTAACGGTAAACTATTCATAACAATGTCGCTTGTATTCCGTTCATCTATTACAATTAATATCGTAACTGAGGAAAGAGTTATAAATAAACAACTCATAGGAAACAGCATTTCACCACCGTTTTCAAACAAAAAGAATACAAAGGGTATAGTAAGATACACTGACCATATCCCCCGAAAAAAGAACAAATCTTTATAGATGAGCTGACGCACAGGCACCTCTCCCTTTTGCGGTGTAAACGATAATATCATCTAATGTAGGCTTTTCTAGTACAACCTCATTTCCAAACCAATCGATAATTGCTTGTTTATCCTTCGCTAAACCTTCGAAACCAAATTTATTTTTTCGTAATCCAATAAATAATTCTTTTCCTTCTCGGTCTAATAAATCATTACTTCCTTTTACGATTACGTAGTTCTCCATTAGTTCATCTTTCTCACCAGTAAATATAATTTCTCCATCATTGATGAACGTGATATAATCTGCGATGCGCTCTAAATCTGTTGTAATGTGCGTTGAGAATAATACAGATACTTCATCCTCCATTACAATTTCTTGCAAAATATCAAGTAATTCACTTCGAACAACTGGATCTAATCCTGCTGTCGGTTCATCCATAATGATAAACTCTGCGTGATGTGAAAGTGCGATAGCAATCGCAAATTTCATTTTCATCCCTTTTGATAGTTCTTTAATTTTTTTATACTTCGGAACTTGTAATCTGTGCATATACGATTGATACTGCTCTTCATCCCACTTTTTATATAATGGTGCAATAATACGTTTCATTTGTTCACACGTTAAATCTTCGTAGTAATGATTTTCATCATATACAAAACCAATATTTTGTTTTATTTCCTTTTCAGCTTTCTTATTGTCTTTGCCAAAAATTTTTATATCGCCGCTATCTTTTCGAATTAAATTCATAATCATTTTGATTGTCGTACTTTTCCCTGCGCCATTCGGTCCGACAAATCCCATAATATATCCGCGTGGTAACGTAAAACTTATATTTTTCACTGCAAAATCTTGATAACTTTTACAAACATTTTTTAGCTCTAACATCTCTTATTCCCCCTCATATAAACACGCAATCATCTGCTGTAAATCTTCAAGTGAAAGCTGCAACGCTTTACTTTCATTTACAATCTCTTCCGCTTTACTTTCCAATAGACGAAGCCTTTGTTCTTTTAGTAGTTCATTATTTTTACGTGAAACATAAGTCCCCTTCCCAGCAACAGTTTCTATATATCCTTCTTTTTCAAGCTCCTCGTACGCACGCTTCGTTGTAATTACACTAATTTGTAATTCCTTCGCTAAGCTACGAATAGACGGTAATTGGTCTCCACCCTTTAAACCACCATTTAAAATAAGCTGGCTTAATTGTTTTCTTATTTGTACATAAATAGGGTCTTGGGAAGAATTCGAAATAATAATATTCATGTTTTCCTCCAGTGTGTATATACTGTATATACCTTATATACACAGTATATACACACCATCCTATTTTTGGCAAGAAAAAAAGACCAACATTTTCCTGTTGGTCTTTCGTATATGTATCACTTTTCAAAGCGATCTAACATCTCATCTCTCATTCCGAAACTCACTACCGCAATTCCTACATACATAAACAGAAGGAACGCCGGATGAACTGTGTTGTACCAAGTGCTATCAACAATTAAATAAATCGTTAATGCTACAACAAGAACAAACGCTAAGATAAACATATAAAAGTGTCTTGTACTACCCATAATAAACTCCTCTCTTCTCTCGTCACCATTCAACAGTATATTGTATCGAATAATTCGATATGACTCAAGGTTAACTTTCTGTTATGTAATCAAGTTCCACCTTTACAATGTCCTCACATGCTATTGAAATGATTGTTCCTTTCTTATCAATTGCCGTCACTTCTCTATTATCCATTACACGATGTGCTACTCTTTCTAATACTTTTCCTTGATCTCGATAACAAAATTCTTTTACATCTTTAATCGTTTTTCCGTTTTCTAAATGGTATATCATTCTATAACACCGATATCCCACATTTTCACCCCCAACTTGCTCGTTTTTTCACATATACATAAAAATGAGTCATTCCTATCTCATTGCATCTTCTTAATTTCAATAAAATTCTAACAAAAATAAATACTTTTATCAAACTGACTTTTTCAACAAAATCACCTATGAAACTACTTCTTTACACCATTATGAAACAAAAAATATAAAATTTTAACATTTTCTTCACTAGTTCTGCATAAAGTGAAACTTTAATCAGCGGGGGATTTTTGTTCATCCCCATTGATTATCCGCCCACAAATCGCGGGACAAATTCTCCATACAAAAAAAGAACCCGCATATAGCGAGTTCTTCCTTTTTTATTCTAATTAAACTTGTACAGGAGCTAGCTTTTCATAACGTAAAACTGGTTTACGAGCAGCCAATGTTTCATCCAAACGTTTAATTACCGTTGTATGTGGCGCTTCTTGTACAACTTCTGGATTTTCTTCTACTTCTTTAGCAATTTGAATCATCTTATCAATGAAACCATCTAATGTTTCTTTTGATTCTGTTTCTGTCGGCTCAATCATAATACATTCTTCCACATTTAATGGGAAGTAAATTGTCGGTGGATGGTAACCGAAATCAAGCAGGCGCTTTGCGATATCTAATGTACGTACGCCAAGTTTCTTTTGGCGACGACCTGATAATACAAACTCATGCTTACAATGTCTATCGAACGGAAGATCATAGAATGGTGCTAATCTTCTCATCATATAGTTCGCATTTAATACCGCATACTCCGTTACTGCACGTAGTCCATCTGGACCCATAGAACGAATGTATGTGTATGCACGAACGTTAATTCCGAAGTTACCATAGAATGGTTTTACGCGCCCAATTGCTTCTGGACGATCATAGTTAAAGTGATAGCCATTTTCCGTTTTCTCTAAAATTGGTTTTGGTAAGTACGGAATTAAATCAGCTTTCACACCTACTGGACCCGAACCTGGGCCACCGCCGCCGTGAGGACCTGTAAATGTTTTATGAAGGTTTAAATGCACAACGTCAAATCCCATATCTCCTGGGCGCGCTTGGCTTAATACCGCATTTAAGTTTGCACCATCATAGTATAATTTACCGCCTGCGTTATGGACGATTTCTGCCATTTCTAAAATATTTTCTTCGAATAGACCTAATGTATTAGGATTTGTTAACATAAGTGCTGCTGTTTCTTCGTTTACAACACGTTTTAAATCTTCTAAGTCAACAAGACCATGTTCATTTGATTTTACTGTAATTGTTTCAAAACCAGCTACAGTTGCAGATGCTGGATTCGTTCCGTGAGCAGAGTCAGGAACAATTACTTTCGTACGGTTAAAGTCACCATTTGCTTCATGGTATGCACGAATTAACATTAAACCTGTCCATTCTCCGTGTGCACCCGCTGCTGGTTGCAATGTAACAGTATCCATACCTGTAATCTCAATTAAGTGCTCTTGTAAGTCGTACATTAATTCCATTGCACCTTGTACTGTCTTTTCATCTTGTAATGGATGAATATTTGCAAATCCTGCGAAACGAGCTACATTCTCGTTAATTTTCGGATTATATTTCATCGTACAAGATCCAAGTGGATAGAATCCAGAATCTACACCGTGGTTACGGTTTGAAAGTGCTGTATAGTGGCGCATAATGTCAAGTTCAGATACTTCTGGTAGCTCTGCATCTTCTACTCGAATATAATCGCTCTCAAACACATCTTCTAGTTTCACTTCTTCTACATCTAATTTTGGTAGGCTATATCCTATGCGTCCTTCTTTACTCACTTCAAAGATAAGTGCTTGGTCTTGGTTCTTCATTGGATAGCCCCCATTTCGTTTACAAGTGTGTCAATTTCCTCTTTTGTACGAAGCTCAGTTACTGCTACAAGCATATGGTTCTCATGCTCTTTATAATCACGGCCTAGGTCGTAACCGCCGATAATATTCTTTTGTAATAATGCATCGTTTACTTCTTTCACTGGACGCTTGCAATCTACAACAAACTCATTGAAGAATGGTCCAGCAAATGTTACAGTGAAGCCTTTCGCTTCAAATTGACGTTTTGCATATTGTGCTTTAGAAATGTTTTGACGTGCCATTTCTTTCACACCTTGTTTACCAAGTGCCGTCATTGCAACTGATGCTGCTAATGCATTTAACGCTTGGTTTGAACAAATGTTAGACGTCGCTTTATCACGGCGAATATGCTGTTCACGTGCTTGTAACGTTAATACAAATCCACGTTTACCATCTGAATCTACAGTTTGTCCAACAAGACGTCCTGGAATTTTACGCATAAATGCTTTCGTTGTTGCAAAGTAACCACAGTGTGGTCCACCAAACTGCGTTGGAATACCAAATGGTTGTGCATCACCGATTACAACATCAGCACCAAATTTTCCTGGTGGTGTTAATGCGCCTAATGATAATGGATTTGAAGAAACGATAAATAATGATTTTTGTTGATGAACGATTTTTTCAATATCAGCTAATTTTTCAACTTGTCCGAAGAAGTTTGGATATTGAACGATTACACAAGCAACTGTATCATCTACTTCACTTTGTAATACGTCTAAATCTGTTACACCATCTTTATGATTAATTTCAACAACTTCAAGATGTTGACCTTTTGCATACGTTTCAAGTACTGCTCTTGATTCTGGATGAACTGCACTAGATACAAGAATTTTCTTTTTGCGAGTATGGCCAGCTGCTAGCATTGCCGCTTCAGCTAAAGCTGTACCTCCGTCGTACATAGAAGAGTTTGCTACATCCATTCCTGTTAATTCACAAATCATTGTTTGGAATTCAAAGATCGCTTGTAATTCCCCTTGTGAAATTTCTGGTTGGTATGGCGTGTAAGCTGTATAAAATTCCGAGCGAGAGATAACGTGATCTACAATTACTGGAGCGTAATGATCGTATACACCTGCTCCTAAGAAAGAAGCGTATTCTTTTAAGTTAGCATTTTTACTAGCCATTTGAGTTAACTCTTTTAAAAGCTCTGGCTCTGATTTTGCTTCTTTAATTTTTAAATCCCCTTTAAAACGAACACTCTCTGGAATATCAGAGAATAACTCATCGATCGTTTGAACGCCGATCGTTTGTAACATTTCTTTTTTGTCTTCTTCTGTCATTGGAAGATAACGATGCAACATGAAATCTACCCCTCTCCCCGTTACTTTGAACGTTTATAAAATGGTGTTGGAACAACTACTGCTTTGACGCGTTTATTACGAATTTCAATTTCTACTTCTGTATCAACTGCTGCGTATTTTACATCAATTAGTGCTAAACCAATGCTTTTCTTTAACGTTGGAGATTGTGTACCACTCGTTACTTCCCCGATTTTTTCTTCTCCAATAAATACAGGGTAATGTGTACGAGGAATTCCACGTTCGATTACTTCGATGCCGACTAATTTACGAGGCGCACCGTTTTCTTTTTGCTCTTTTAACGTTTCTTTTCCAAAGAAGTCTGCTTCTTTATTTGGTTTTACCGCAAAGCCGATGCCAGCTTCAATCGGTGTAATATCTTTTGATAATTCTTGACCATAAAGTGGTAATGTTGCTTCGAAGCGAAGTGTATCGCGAGCACCTAAACCACATGCTTTTAAGCCTTCTTCTGCTCCAACTTCAAGAAGTTTTTCCCAAAGTTTTGCAGCATCTTCACTCTTACAGTAAATTTCAAATCCATCTTCACCTGTGTAACCTGTACGAGATACAAGTGCTGGAATTCCATCTACAAGAATATCGTTTTTAAATTTAAAGAACTTAATTTCTTTCAAATCTTCTGACACAACTTTTTGTAAAATGCCTTCTGCTTTTGGACCTTGAATTGCAAGCTGTGCAACTTCACTAGAAACATTGACTACTGTCGCATCGCCAATTACATGGCTAGCTAACCATTCGTAATCTTTCTCGATATTTGATGCATTGATTACTAATAAATAGTCTTCTTCACCACGTTTGTAGATTAATAAATCATCTACTGTACCACCATTTTCGTAGCACATAGCTGTATATTGTGCGCCTCCTACCTTTAAGGTAGAAACGTCATTTGTAACAACACGTTGTAAAAATGCTAAACTATCTACACCTTTTACCTCAACTTCTCCCATATGAGACACATCGAACAAACCTGCAGCCGTACGTACAGCTTCATGTTCTTCTTTAATGCTTGAAAATTGAACTGGTAATTCCCAACCACCGAAGTCGATTGTTTTTCCACCATACTTCGCGTATACATCAAATAACGGTGTACGTTGTAATGTAATCATGCTCTCTCCCCCTTATGCTTTGACAAATCAATAAAAGTTGCTCGCCATATCTAAACATTTTCACTCTGAAAAGATAGGATATACGGAATCTCATTATATTTTTTTATGAAAGCGTAAATAAAAAATCACTTTCTTGGATAAAATACGAAAGATTCCACACATTTCACACCATTATCCTAACATTATTCGCTATATTTCATCAATATTCTAGCATAAAAAATAATTTAGAATTTTTCATTCTTAATCTTATTAAATACAATTTTCAAAATTTAGCCCTTTATCTTTTCCTATTCTTTAATTTTCAGCAAGTGTAATAGAGCCTTATTACAAGGCTTATATAATAAAGATTTTTTTAATAATTACTTTAGTTTATAAAAGGTGGGAGAGTCGTAATGAATGTCGATATTTCCGTAGATCGAACGTGGCAAAACAATTTTTTAAATAGAATTAACGAAGATGGTCCTTGGACAAATTGGGATTTATATCATTTAGCTTATAAAACAGAAAAATCGTTACTTGTTCCTACTTTCGATGGATTACAAGCACCGAAGCATTTATCTCATTTCACACCACTTCCTCATCAATTAGAAGTCGCTCAAAATGTCATTGAACAAATGAATGGTAAAGCGATACTAGCAGATGAAGTGGGACTTGGGAAAACGATTGAAGCTGGGCTGATTTTAAAAGAATATATGGTCCGCGGCCTTGTGAAAAAAGTACTTATACTCGTCCCTGCCTCTCTCGTATCACAATGGGCATACGAATTAAATACAAAGTTTTTTATTCCAGCTGTAGCTCAAAAGAAAAGCTACTCGTGGGAACAAGCCGATGTGATTGTATCATCAATTGATACTGCAAAACGTTCACCGCATCGCGATATCGTTTTGAATTTAGAATATGACCTTATTATTATCGATGAAGCACATAAACTTAAAAATAATAAAACAAAAAACTATGAATTTGCACAACGATTAAAAAAGAAATTTTGCTTATTATTAACCGCTACGCCTGTTCAAAATAAGATTGATGAAATTTTCAACCTCGTTTCTTTATTAAAGCCAGGACATTTAGGCAATCAATCCAACTTTGAAGAATATTATGCTTCAAAAAATCGTTCCGCCGAATCTGATGAAGATTTAAAATCTCTTATTAACAAAGTGATGGTCCGAAATCGACGTCATAATACCGGAATTGATTGGCCAAAGAGACATGTACGTACAATTTTTGTTGAGTTTAATGAAGAAGAGCAAGCTTTGTATAATGGTATTGAAAATTGGCGAGGACAAGATGCCTTCACATCTGCTTTCTCATCGTTAACTTTAAAACGGGAAGCGTGTAGTAGTCGTGAAGCTGTTTACTATTCATTAAAAAAACATGTGGAAAAAAGGCAGAAAGAAAATGAGCATTACATAAAAGACCCGCATATTGATGTGCTAATGGACAAAATTAATCATATTCCTTTCAACTCAAAAGCGAATAAAGCACTAGAACTTATAAAAGAAATTGACGATAAAGTCATTATTTTCACTGAATATAGAGCTTCACAAATGTATTTACAATGGTTTTTACAACAACACGGTATTTCTTCCGTTCCATTCCGCGGCGGGTTTAAACGTGGGAAGAAAGATTGGATGAAGGAGCTTTTCCAAAACCACGCACAAGTATTAATTGCAACCGAAGCTGGTGGTGAAGGGATTAACTTACAGTTTTGTAGCCATATGATTAATTATGACTTACCGTGGAATCCAATGCGTCTTGAACAAAGAATCGGACGTATTCACCGTCTTGGTCAAAAGAATGATGTTCATATTTATAACTTAGCTACAAAACATACTGTTGAAGAACATATTTTGAAACTGTTATATGAAAAAATCAATTTATTTGAGCGTGTTATCGGTGAACTTGATGAAATTTTAACGAGAATTAATATGAAAAACATCGACGCACATATTCAAGAAATATTTGCGCAATCAAAAAGCGAAGGAGAAATCCGAATTAAGATGGAAAACTTAACATCTATTATCGACTTCGCGAAACGAAATGAAGCTGAGGTGCAAGGCTATGCAGCAACATGAAATTCATAATTACTTATACAATTTTTTTGAGGCGAATAACTGCGAAATTTTAAAGCGCTCCCCTCATCTATTAGATGTGCAGTTAACAATTGAGATGGATAAATTATTAATGAACCGTCCTTTTTATTGGCACTATCTTGAGAAAACAGGAGGCGTACCGAATCCGATGCGCCTTACTCTTCTTACAAATCCAGAAAGTGAAGAAAGCGATGGTGAGCTTATTCACTACGGTTCACCACGTCTTCATCAAATTTTCCAAACGACAAAAGAATTAGGCTCTTACATACGTTTATATGAGGAAGTACGGCATAGCGGGGCAACGCATACACCGCTCCATCCGTGGCTCGGTGTAAATATTAAAGTTTCCTATCAATGTGATCGAAAAAAAGACATCCTTCACTCCATTGGGATTCATCTCATTTCTGGCACAATGATCGCAAACTTTCATGAAACATTAGCTAAAATTAAACTTACACCGAAAATACCTGACTTTTGCTTTACGCTCTCGCCTATCATTAAACCGCAAAGCGGTTTACAACGTATAGAGGATGCTTTAAAAAATATTATTGCAGAAGATGACCATACGTGGGCGAAAGAAGCAAGAGTGCGCTGGAATCACGATTTAGATCTTTTAAATCGTTTTTATGAAGAAAGTGATGAACTCCCCGAAAGCTATGAAATTGAAAAACAAGCCTTGCAAGAGCAATATGAACCACGCATTACAGTACAAATTATTAACGGCGGACTCTTTTATGTTACCGCGAATCATTTTCTTTCTTAAAAAGCCCCTTCTGTTTTAGAAGGAGCTTTTTTGGGGTTATCCTCTATCGCCATTACGCTCTTGTTGTTTTTGCTTTGCCATACGTTTTTGATGCGCACGATCCTTTGCGCTCACATGATTAGCATCAGTTGGAAGATTTTCTTTTGAACGACCAATTCCATTGCTCATCTTTATCACTCCTTTTTATATCTTTCAAAATACATCCTTATTTTCAGCTAGAGATACAATCCTTATACAAAAAAATAAGAGCAGCCATTGGCTACTCTTACTCACTCACATATTTTTGAAACATATCATGGATGCCTTTATTTACGAGGTTCGAGATCTGCTCGTCAGATTTATTCGGATAACGATCACGCAATCTGATAGATGCCTTCACCATTAAATTTTCTAATACAGAACGGCCACCTTCTCCATAAATAATTTCAGCATACTTAACAAGCCTTCCATCCTCTACTGTTGCTGGATTATGATTGAAGAAAAATTTACTCATTGTCTCCACCTCTCTATTTTGATAACGTTTACATTTATATAGATTATTTATGTTATTTATTTCACAATATTGTATGCATGTATATTTAATTAGTTTCATTATAAAGCAACATATCGATAGTAAATATGTGATTTTCCGTCCATTTTGTGAACAAACCAAAAAATGAAAGCGTTTCCTTTATTATATACTAAAAAAACTTACTACGCTAGGGGCAATTTTTTCAATCTACTAATCCCTCAAAAAGTGATATATTTTTTCTTTTCCCATTAAACATTATACAATTTTCAGAAATTATATTATAAAATATATGTATGACTTAAGGAGGATTTATATGAATCAAAATAAAAAAGCTATATTAGATCTTGTCTTTTATCTCGTAATCCCATTCCTCATTTGGAAATTTGCAAAACCTTATATCGATCCTTATTACGCGATGTTACTTTCCTCTGTTCCGGGGATTATTTATACACTGTATACCTTTAAAAAAGAAAAACAGTTTAACGTAACAGGATTCTTTATTTTAATTACACTCATTTCTAATACAACGGTAGACCTATTATCTGGATCAGCTGAACGAATGTTATGGAACGATGCGTATTATCACATCGTGCTCGGTATTATCGTTATATGTACCATTTTTATAAAAAAACCACTTATGTTATATTTCGCAGCAGATATTGCCGCATTGCAAGGCCATGACCGTGATAAAAGTCGTGAACTGTATCGTGATAGTCGTATCTATCCAGCACTAAAATATTTAACGCTATTTTTCGGGCTACAATTCATATTAAAAAGCTTCTTAAAAATTTATTTCATCTCTGTTTTCGGTGTAGATGGCTATGGTGAAATGAGAGCGATTATGACCGCTGTTGGATGGGGCATTTCCATTTGTATCGGAATTGGATTTGTTTGGGTAAACAACAAAATACATGCTGTTACAGAAGAAAAAGAATCTGTACAGTAAATGAAAATCCCCTAGTAGCATCATACTACTAGGGGATTTTCATTTTACTACACATATTACGAAATCGTTAACTTGATTTTTTTCTTTTATTTTTTACGTTTCGATAAAACAAAGCAGCACTAAGCGGCATAACACCAAACCACTTATTCATAAATGGCTCTTTTTCAGCACGGCGTTGTTCTTTCTTTTGTTTACGATCTTCTTTTGGAGCATCCATATACGACACAAACTGCTGTGTCACAAAGCGAACATAATCATTAGTAGACATATTATCATCACCTCTACTTGATTAGTATGTCCACTTTTTTATTCATTAATCTTTTCTTTTAATTCATTCATGATTTGTTTTACCGATTTATTCGTCGTATCGATATGAATATGAGCCTCTTCATAATGAGCTCGGCGCGATTCAAATTTTGCCACAAATGCCTCTATATCTTTCTTCTGAAATAGTGGACGTGTCGTATCTTCACGAAGCCTTTCTGCAATTACATGTGGATCACAATATAAATACACGACAGTTCCATTTTCCTTCATCCACTTTCGGTTTTCCTCTCGCTCAATGATTCCACCACCAGTTGTAATAATTACATTACAACTGGGTAGTGAACGTAACATTTCACTTTCATATTCCCGAAAAGCGATTTCCCCTTCTTCGGCAAAAATATCACGAATTGCCTTCTCTTGCTTCTCTTCAATCTTTTGGTCGGTATCGACAACATCCATATGAAGTTCTTTACTTAATTCTTTTCCAATTGTTGTTTTCCCAGCTCCCATATAACCGGTTATGTATATAGATTTCATGTTCGTTCCTCTCAATCATCCGTTATTATTTGTTATTATAACGAAAGATTACATTATTTAATAAAAAAACGTTTTGTTCTCCTTGTACAATGAAGAACAAAACGTCACATACACGTTTTTACTTATAAGTGCCTCTTCTCACCCACTGCGTTGCAATCCATTTCTCACCTTTCGTTACAGGTGCCCCTCCATGTAACGTAAGCTCATTTAGTGATTGATCTTGATAAAAATACTCAAAGTATACTGCCATTCCCTTTCTAGGGTGCACAGAAAGATTTAATTTCGGGAAGAACGTTTCTCCGCCTTCTTCTACATCATTTAAGTACATGATAAGCGTACTGATACGATTATTAGCAGCTGATCTACTATGTTCCGCAAAATAATCATAGTGCGCTTTATATTGTTGATCCACTTCATAATTTAAAATGTGCAATCCTTCTCCATGCGCTACAGGAACATTCATGATAGATGAAATTCGTTTTTCAATCTTTACAGTAAGCTCATTGTCTTCCAAAAATGCACCGCTACTCGTTCGAATATCATTTACATCACGTGATGAACCAACTTTAGAACGTTTCATTTTACTTTTAGACAATTCAATCAATTCGTCGCATTCTTCATCACTTAATACATTTCCTAACACGACAATAAGAGGTTCTTCGAATTTTGAAATAATGTGTATTTCCCTATCTTCCGTCATAATTGCATTTCCTTTATGATCAAAAATAGTTTGTTCCTTATTTTCACCTATTTGATTGTTATTTGTCATTTCCCTATTCTCCCTAAAAAAATATGTTTGGATAGCTTGAATATATCATATTCTTTCTACCTTTCTCTTTTTTGAGAAAATTTAAACTTTCAATTGTTTTATTTATCCATTTCCTATAAAAAAATAACCTATTTTAAAATAAGAAATTATGGTTTTCATCCGTATATTTTACATGCTATCCTTCTATCCAATCGAATATTTTCTCATCCTATTTTCTATACCGGAAACTAACCTTGTAGAAAACTTCTTGTTTTATTTTGCACTGCAACGAAACGAGTATAACATCGTTTTCAAAGACGTAATTCCCACTTGCTTCGCCCTTTTCATATTGAAAGAAAAAAGTATCTTCCTTTTCTTTTTGCTGTAAGTCTTTTTTTATATTTGTAATAGATCGATTTAGTAGTTCCTCCAGTACAAACTTTTGCTCTATTTCAATATAAAATTTTTTATCTATAAGCAACATATTCGTTTCGTATACAAAGAACGAAGTTAATAATACAAGAAAAATGATTGTTCCTGGCATCGTAAATCCATCTTGTTTTCTCATATATTTATTTCCATTTCGCTATACCTGACAGCTACACCTTCATATATTTTCCCACTCATATCTTTCACATTTATAAAGAGCAAATGAGGTGTTACTTCATACGAAACCATTTCAACATTTTGCAATATAACTTCTCTTCCGCGCATATTCACTTTTCTTATAAGATGATTATTCAATTTTTCATACGTCACTTCATCTCCAGTGCGAAGACGGAAGCGCAAAAGATTATCTTTATTTTCAGGGACTATTTTTTCTACAAAAGATACTTTACGAAACTCTAACTGTACTTGTCCTATAAACACATCCCATTCCCAATTATTTAATCCTTTTGATTGGTTGTTTTCTATTCCAATAAAATTTAAACGTGGCAAGAGTAAAAAGAACAGTGATAACAGAAAAAAACATACGATCATTTCTATTAATGTAAACCCAACTTCTAATTTATTTTTTCTCCTGCATAAAAGCATTGTTCCATCATTCTTCCTTTCACATCTTTCCACATAGCACAAACTTCATTTCCTCCCCAATATGTGTAATATACATTTCCGTTTACGACTTTTTCTTGCGGTCGTTTCGCCCCATTCTCATACATATATAAAGCTGCTTCCCTTTTTAATAATACAAATGCTTTATAACGAATTTGTATGTTTTTTCGTTCTTGCATAACCAATACTGTTTGCGGAAGTAGTAAAGATACTGCCATCATTACTATACTTAATGCTACAAGCATCTCAGCCATCACTGACCCTTTTTGACATTTCACGATACGTAAATCTCCCTCTCCCAAGCTGAAATACAATCTCATATTTATAACTTCGATACGAAAGTAAAATAGTGCCACCTCTATTAATATTTCCACTCGGATTATATGTCATCGGATTTGGAAAAGTATTCAAATCAATTTGTATATCGCTATCATATTCTCTTTTAATGATAGTAAGATTCTCACTTAGCTCCCCTATATAATACGTATGTCTATCTTTATACCATCGTAATGTATAGTGTTTTTGACGGTTTATCGCTAATTGTTGCATATACAAAATATCGTTTGAAAACTGTCTTAAAAATTGTTCCACTTTTTGTTTTTCATGTAATGAATGTACGTTAAAATACGTGACCATACTTAGTACAGAAATTGCAAATAGAACGAGTAGCATTTCTAACAGAGTAAAACCTTTTTGTTTCACAGTTTCCCAGTTGTTACTGTGCCATCATTTGAAATATGAATGGCTTCACCATTCGGACACTCATCAGCTGTAATATATTTTTCATCCCTTAGCTCTTTTAGCGAGGGAATTTTATTATGTTGTAAATGGTATGCTTGTATTTGAGCTTCTATAGATTTCACATAGGCTTTACATCCTTTTCCTTCGACGGATGAACGCTGTGTAACTACATTCGGAATAATTAATAGTAATAGTACAGTTATGACGACCATAACTAATAACATTTCTAAAAGGGTAAACCCTTCTTCATTCTGCATGTAAATGCCTCCTAAATAGAATTCATCATTTGAAACATTGGCATAATCATCGCTAAATACATAAGAACGACTATTCCTCCAATACACGTAAATAAAATTGGTTGAATGATCACTAACATACGTTTAACTTTTTGCTCCATCTTTTCCATAATAAGATCGCTATAGTCACCTAATTCAAGCTCCAAATTACCGTTTGCTTGTCCATGCGTAATAATATAAGAAAGTTCTTCCTCATAATATCCGCTTTTAGCAATAATAGATTGCAACGGTTCTCCTGCAATTAATTGGCGTTCAATTCGACCCGCTTCATATTGAAAGAACGGATGATAATTTTGCTCCATCATTATTGTTAGGGCCTCAAGTACTGATAGTCCACCTTGTAATAAACCGCTCAATTGAGTGGCGAAATAATGTGAATGCTTTAAAATAAGAAATGTTTTTACGAGGGGGATACGAAGCATAATTTTTACCTGCTTCATATGCGGGAGTTTCCGAAAGTAAAACATATATACACTACATCCAATCATAATGATAAAAATAGTGCTAAAAATAAGGCTGGGTAGCAGCTTAATTGCACTTAATATTTGTTCTGTAAGTAACGGTGCTGTAGAACCGAATGAACTATATACCATGTCAACCTGCGGTAATAAAATGCGGTTAAAAACAAAAATCATGATTATTAAAAAGAACGCCAAAAACATAGGATACTGCATTATTTTCATCATATCTTTCCTATACTTATCCTTTTTATAAAGAAGTGCGCTCCCTTGTTGCAACGCAAAAGAAATATCACCATGTTGCTCAGCATAAAATAAATAACTTAACACCTCCTGATGAAACATTAATTGATGAAAAGAATCATGTAGACTTTTTCCATCTTTTAATCCATCAATCATGCGCTGCAATTGTACTTTCTTTTCTAAAGGTAATTGAAACTGTAAAAATTCTAATGCCTGCAAAAGGGAGTATCCTTTTTCTAATAGTTCTCCTAATCGTTTCAGCAATACTACTTGATCACTTAAACTCCATATTTTCTTAAACATACACATCCTCTTCTAAAAATCCTAAAGCGTATCCTTTTCGTATCGAAGATTCTAATGTTTCGTGCTTGTACGTGACACATTCCCCGTTTGCTTCTTTAATTGCTTGTTTTAACTCATATCCATATAACAACTCATAAATACTCGCTTGTCTTACCTGCCTCATTGATTTACATAAAGTTGAGCACTTTCTTTGGCAAAACGGACATTTCAATTCGACAAGTCGCTGTGCAGCTATAGCCAATAAAGATTGTTCAATCTCTTGCCTCGTTATACCGAAATCCATAAATCGGAGTATCGCCCCTTTCGCATCACTAGTATGCAGTGTCGTCATTACTAAATGTCCAGTCAAACTTGCTCTTATAGCGATTTTCGCTGTTTCTTCATCACGAATTTCACCGACTAAAATAATATCTGGATCATGACGTAAAATGGCCTTTAGTCCCGCCTCATATGTGATACCTGCTTTTTCATTTATTTGAATTTGTAATACATCGTCATTTCTTTTTTCAACTGGATCTTCAAGTGTAACGATGCGACGTGTTTTCTTTTTTTTAATTACCTCTAATAATGCATACATTGTTGTTGTCTTCCCCGAACCAGTCGGTCCAGTAAATACGAGTAACCCATGTGAATAGTGTAAAAAAGAGAGTAGTTTTTTCACTGTACTTGGAAATAACGAAAGATGAGATAACGGCTGAATAGATGCTTGTAAATGAAGACGAATAACGAGACTTTCTTGGTATACGGTTGGAAGCGTGGAAAGGCGTAAATACACTTCTTGTCCATCCATTTGTAAATACAGTGAACCATTTTGTGGCTTCCGTCTCTCCCCTATATCCATGGATGCTAAAAATTTAAAGTGTGAAACAAGTTTTTCTCCAAATTCCTTTTCGATACAGTGTTTCGTCATTAAATCTTTTCCTATACGCAGTTGAACCGCTACATCCTTCTTCCGGGGCACAATATGTAAATCCGAAGCTTGTACCCTGCACGCCTCTTTCAAAATCGTATTCGCAAAAATTTCAATTCCATTCATCATTTTTCCCTCCCCACTATGTATATAGCATGAAAAAATTCATAAGAAAAATCGGTATTTTTGTATTTTCAATAGAGGAAAAAGGAAAAATATGTTTGTGAAATTATGAACAATTTCCGAATTATTGTCTGAAATTACCTATACTTATGTTTATCTGTATTATAATGTTATTATCTTGGATAAAGTGATAAAGGTGGAGATCCTCATGGAACAAGCTTTAAAAATTACAGGTGTATTATCTGACCCAACTCGTTATTACATTTATAAATATATTTCTCAAAAACATAGTTACGTAACTGTACAAGAAATTGCAGATGAGTTTGACATTCATCCAAACGTAGCACGTTTACATTTATCTAAATTAGAAGATGTTCATATGCTGAAATCGGAAACGAAGAAAACTGGAAAAGGCGGAAGACCAAGTAGATTATATGTATTATCTGAAGATGTGATTCAATTACAATTTCCATTCCGCGATTATCAATTGTTAGCAAGAATAGCATTTAATTCTTTACTTAGCCTTGGCGCCGCTGGTGAAAAAGCGCTATACGAAACGGGAAAACAATTCGGGGCCGAGTTAATGCAACAACATATGCAGCGTTTACATGTGAACGAAGATGCTTTAACAGTAGAGCAAAAAGTCCAAATTGCAAAAGAAGCTTTCTCAACAGCTGGTTTATCACCTGCATTTGAATTAAGTGCAGATGGAACGAAAATTTTCTATGATGTGCACAATTGTCCATTTAAAGAAGTTGCTGTTCATCACCCAACTGAAATTTGTAATATGCACGGAGATATGATGAAAGGGATTTTTGAAATCCTATTCCCTAACACGGAATTAACTCGAAACGATAGTCTACTAGATGGATGTAAATCTTGTAATTATAAACTAACAATTTAATTTCTCATATAAAAAGAAGCCAATTATAATTGGCTTCTTTTTATATGAATGAATATTTACAATAGTAAGAAAAATAAACTATAATGAGGAGAGGTTTACTTTTTTTAGAAAAGGAGGGAGATGGCATGGAGCGCATGTTTCGCGTTCTCGGCTTTTGGACTGGAATTTTCTCGGTTATGTTTTACGTAGGGGATATGCAACAGGCCGCACTACTATTTTTAGGACAAACAGGTTTCTTCGTACTTTTAAGCTATTTAAATTTAACAGAGCGTATGTATATATACGTATTCGGGGCATATTTAACTGTTTTCTTCATAGGATTTACATACTACACGACGTTTTTACTTGTCCCTGGAGCTGGACATTAAAGATGGCATTTTGCCATCTTTTTTTTAATTCCGCAATTCCCTAGTTGACTTATAGGTTTTATTACCTTATATTCTATATAACAGATTGGAATTAGGGGGAATCAACATGAATACACTGCTTGTCGGAATTAACGTTGCAGTCATGCTCATCTTAGTTGGCGTATTATATTATATGCAACGTAAGCATGTATCTTTTAATAAACGTGTATTTACTGCTTTAGGAGTCGGAATTATATTCGGTCTTATATTACAATTTATTTATGAGCCAACTTCTAAAGTAATTATTGAATCAAATACTTGGTTTAGCTTGATCGGTAACGGTTATGTGAAATTACTTCAAATGATCGTTATGCCACTTATTTTAGTATCTATTATTTCAGCCTTTACAAAATTACAGTTAACGAAAAACCTTGGTAAAATTAGTGGTCTTATTATCGGAATTTTAATTCTTACTACAGGAATCGCTGCAGCTGTCGGTATCGCCGCAAGTGCAGGATTTGATGTATCTGCAACTGGCCTGCAACAAGGTGATGCAGAATCTGCTCGTCTGAAACTAGTTGAAGAAAGATTTACTTCTATTGAAAAAACAACAATTCCAGATAAATTATTAGAGCTGTTACCTACAAATCCGTTTCTTGATTTAACAGGAGCTCGTCCAACATCAACAATTTCTGTTGTAATATTTGCAGCCTTTATCGGTATCGCCTTTATAGGTGTAAAACGAAAATATCCAGAACAAGCAGAACTATTTAAGAAAATGCTTGATGCTGTATATGCAATCGTAATGCGTATGGTAACATTAATTTTACGTCTTACTCCATACGGCGTATTAGCTCTTATGGCAAAAACAGTTGCTGGTAGCGACATTAATGCTATTTTAAAACTTGGTAACTTCGTGTTAGCGTCTTACGTGGCACTTATCGTAATGTTCGTTATCCACTTATTATTAATTGCTCTATCTGGTTTAAATCCAATTCAATATTTAAAAAAGGTGTTCCCTGTATTAACATTTGCATTCACATCTCGCTCTAGTGCTGGTGCAATGCCATTAAATATTGAAGCGCAAAAAGAAAAGCTTGGTATTTCCGAAGGGATTGCAAACTTCGCAGCATCATTTGGAGTATCTATCGGACAAAACGGTTGCGCAGGTATTTATCCAGCAATGCTTGCAATGATGGTCGCTCCAACTGTAGGAATCGATCCATTACAACCACAATTTATTTTAACTTTAATCGCTGTCGTTGCGATTAGCTCATTCGGTGTTGCCGGTGTTGGTGGTGGTGCAACATTCGCAGCGTTAATCGTACTATCTACAATGAACTTACCAATCGGTATTGTCGCTCTTGTTATCTCAGTTGAACCATTAATCGATATGGGTCGTACAGCTCTTAACGTAAGTGGTTCTATGACAGCAGGTCTTATTTCTAGTAAATGGCTTGGTGAATTAGATCAAGATACGTACAATCAAGATGATACAAAAACTGGTGAAATTGCTTCATAATAAAAAGGACGCTAACAAAAACTGTTAGCGTCCTTTTTTAGTTCTTTTCATCTTCCTCTTTGTCTTTTATACATAAGGCATAACATATTGTTTCAAACACTATGTAAAATCTCGTTCTTTATACTTCATTTCTATCTCCTTACACATAGAAAAAGAGAATACAATAACATATTCTCTTTTCTCAAATATACTTCATTATCTCACAGCCCGTCCTTTTCACAAATAACCATTTTGTTCGCACCATTTATGAAATTGTCCTACGTCTACTCCAACTAACACGATATCCTTTAGCTCTACATCAATGATTTGTTCTCCAATTACAATAGCAAACTGCGATTCTAATTTTGTCTCGCTGTTCTTTACAATTCCAATTCGGTTCCGATGCGGTCCATCTTTTATATATGCTTTTTGTCCTACAATATCAAAGTTCAAGTCTCTCACCTCTTTTATTGCGCTTAAATTTGAAATACGAACTCAAATTCGGAAATTTTCCTTTCCTTGCACTATTTCTCTATATATATGACGAAACAATAAAAGAGTCCTCCCTTCTTTACAATTATTTTTTCTTTGTTTCATTTTTGTGATTGAAACGTAAAGTTTATAATAAAATACACTTGGAAGCGCTTTCTATGTAATTTTTTATGTTATAATATATAAGTAGAACTTCGCAAAGAGGGTTAAAAAAATGAATACAAAAATGATTAAAAAAGTAATTGACGCATTAAAAGTATATGGCTTTCAGAATGTATCATTCTGTGACAAAACGAAACAATTTTTATTTCATAACGAAATGGATATTATGAGCGGCTATGCAGAAATAACATATAGTAGTCAATTTGAAAAATTCAACGTACAAATTCATCCGATTGAAACACATCACCAAGCAGAGTTACAAGAGGTTGAAAGACATATACAGGCCTGTATAAGAAAAGTGGAATATTTAAACGCACTTCTTAGCGGACAAACAAAACTAGATGACAAAATTATTATAATGTAAAAAAAAGAACGTGAGAATATCACGTTCTTTTTTTTACATTATACGTTCATCTTTTCCTTCAGTTGTAATCCTGTAATGGATTCTAATACATCCATTGCTTCTCCAAATGTCATATCAAATATCGTCTTATCCTCTATGTATGGAAATTGTCTAAAGCGCTTTTCTAACATTTTCACGGCGTCCGACGTAAAGTGTACACTATCAATGCCAAATTCTGTTTCAAGAAGAACGATCCAATCTAACACATGAAAACCTAATCCGTTTACGAATGAAATAAGTTTTTCTTCTGGCTGTGAAGATAAGAATACGTGTCGTTCCATCTCATCGAAAAGTTCTTCACCTAAAACTTCTGCTAATTCATCATCATGTTCGCGTTCAATAATCTCTTCATATCCGTAATCATCCACAAGCTCTTCTACTTCTTCACTATCCTCACAAAGCAATTGACTAAGAACGGCCTCTTTCTTAAATTCACTATTTTGTACAACTTCTAAAAAGCTCGTTTCCCATCCATTTTCTAATTTCATATTATATACTCCTTTATATACGTTTCTTATCATCACTGTTCCCAAAAGATCACTTTTATAACCTTTTAGGTCGTTACTATTATTTCACATGATTCATAACATAAGATGCAAATTCAGTTGCATCTCCTTCAAAAATATTTATTTCTGGCAAATGATAGAACGTTGTTTGAAGCGGGTTTCTTTCATGATATACATATATCTTTTTCTCTAGCGCAATCGCCATCTAATATAAGTAAAAAGACATCCGCTTCTTTAATAGCATTCTTTTCTGCCTGCCCAATTTCTCTTAATTGATCTTGATTCACTGCTCTTTCGTTTCTTGTCCAATCATATGTATGGTGCCATCCTGCATGTTTCAGTTCATTTGCTATAGAACGTACAAGATGTTTATTTTGGAATCCTGAGGCGACATAAAAATTCATTTATATACACTCCTTCATTATGTACGGGAAACTCCTTTTAGCGTTACTTGCTATAAACATAATAAAGAACGACTTCAAAAAAAAATCCCCATCTTTAAAACTTATTTGCGTTTAAATGATGGGATTCTTCATGCTCTTCTTTTATTTTCTTCTTTTTATAACTTTCATCAGCTAACATTTCTAGTTCAGCTGTTATTTCTGATTTTTCAAGCTCTCTTTCTTGCGAAAATTTCCTTGAAATATAAACAATAACACTACCAACGTACAACACAAAGCATATAATAAGTGCAGTATTTTCATAGAGACTTAGCTCCAACACAGTCACTCCTAATCCATTCGTATTTTCACGCTTCATTAATTGGAATTTCCCTACTAATCCATTTGTTATTGTAACATAAAAATATCAATCCTTGGAATCTTTCATCCTACTAAAAAAGACATGATTGTTTCATCATGCCTCTGAAATATGTTGAATGATTGTTTGAATTGCTTCTTTTCCATTATATTTTTTTAGTGCTGTTTTATACATCTCATTATTTTGATTTAATTCTTCGACATGCTTTATAAGTGATTTCACAGTCACATCTTCCTCATACAATACGGAAGCATATCCTTGTCTTTCAAAAGACTCTGCATTTAGTATTTGATCTCCACGACTTGCAAATTTCGATAGCGGAATTAAAACCATCGGCTTTTGCAATGTTAAAAACTCAAAAATGGCATTAGAGCCCGCACGTGAAATAACAAAATCTGTTATCGCTAATATGTCTGGCAGTTCCCCATGTATATATTCAAATTGTTTATATCCTTCTTTATTTTGTAAGCTTTCATCAAGATTACCTTTTCCGCAAAGATGAACAATTTGATATTTTTTCAGAAGTTCTGGTAACGCTTCTCGAACCGTTTCATTAATTTTCTTTGCGCCCAAACTTCCTCCCATAATTGTAATAACTGGCTTTTTACGTGAAAAACCTAAAAACACTAAACCTTTTTCACGATTTCCCTTTAGCACTTCTTCACGTACAGGAGATCCTGTATAGATTACTTTTTCTTTCGGTAAATGTTTCGCAGCTTCTTCAAATGTAACAAATATTTTCGAAGCGAAACGGAGCGCAATTTTGTTTGCTAGTCCTGGCGTCATATCAGATTCATGTAATAAAACAGGGACTCTATTTAGCCAGCCTCCAATTACGACTGGTACAGATACGAAACCACCTTTTGAAAAAATCACATCCGGTTTTAGTTTTCGAATCCTTACATACGCATCCATAACACCCTTCATTACAAGAAAAGGATCTTTTATATTTTTTAAATCAAAATAACGACGTAGCTTTCCACTTGAAATACTATAGTACGGAATGCCTTCCTTTTCTATAATCGTTTTCTCAATCCCTTGATGAGAACCAATATACGAGATATCCCAATTCTGTTCTTGTAAATGTGGAATGATGGCTAAATTAGGTGTTACATGCCCTGCCGAACCGCCACCTGTAAAGACTATTTTCTTCATACGTCTCCCCCTTCTACACTATAATACACTAAAATATCTTGCCTCAGGGTGAGAAAATACCATAGCCGTCACAGATGCTTCTGGCTCCATCATAAATCCTTCTGTTAATGAAATACCTATTTCTTCTGGATGAATAAGGCGAAATAACTTTTCTTGATCCGCAAGTTCTGGACATGCTGGATAACCGAAAGACACTCGTATCCCTCTATATTTCGTACGGAAACGTTCTTCCATCGTCAGTTCTAGTGAATCTGGAATACCCCAGCGATCACGAATGAGCATATGTGTTTTTTCAGCAAGACCTTCTGCTAGTTCAAGCGCTAACGATTGGATCGCATGGCTGCGTAAATAATCACCCTTCGCCTTCCACTCTTCAGCAATGTCCCGAACGCCTTCCCCAACCGTAACAGATAGGAAAGCAACATAGTCCATCTCATCTCCAACTGGTCGTAAATAATCACCTAAAGTACGATATGGTGCTTTTCCTTGTCTTGGGAATGTGAAACGCTCTATAACACGCGTATGATCTTCTGGATCATATATTACAATGTTTTGTCCGTCACTTTGCGCTGGGAAAAATTGATACACCGCTTTCGGTTTTAACCAAAATTGTCCTTCCTGCAATAATTCATCTATTAAATCATTTAATTCGTGTGCTCTCTTATCTCCCTCTCGCAAAAGCTTCTTCACATTTCCCTTTAATCCAAGGTGATGTCCAAGTAGCATTTGTCTATTTAAAAATGGAGCGAGATGTGCAACTGGAATATCACGTAATACAATTCGTTTTGTTGAATCAGGTATCATAACCTCTGCCTTCGCTAATGGCTCAATTACTGCTGGAATTTCTACTTTCTTCTCCTCTTTTTTTACGATATGAAGATGACGCTCTTTTTTATCTTGTTTCATCTTCTCACGCTCTTCTTTTTTTTGAAGCTTATTAATAATATCAAGACCAGTCATCGCATCACTCGCATAACATACGAGCCCTTTATATGATGGTGAAATACGATTTTCTGTAAATTTTCTCGTTAACGCTGCCCCGCCTACAACGATTGGAACATCAATATTTGCAGCTTTTAAATCTTCAGCAGTCGTTACCATTTGTTGCGCTGATTTTACTAATAAACCAGAAAGACCAATAATGTCAGGCTTCTTTTCTTGTACTTCTTGAACAATTCGATCCGAACGAACATTGATTCCTAAATTAATAATCTCATATCCGTTATTCGATAAAATAATTTCAACGAGGTTTTTCCCAATATCATGTACGTCACCTTTAACAGTTGCTAATAATACTTTCCCCTTTTTCGCACTCTCGCTAGATTCCATATGTGGCTCTAAATAGCTTACGGCAGCTTTCATACTTTCAGCACTTTGCAATACTTCGGCAACGATAAGCTCATTATTATTAAATAATCGTCCCACCTCATCCATTCCTGTCATAAGTGGGCCATTAATAATATCCAAAGGTTTTCTTCCTTCTGTAAGTGCAAGGCTTAAATCTTCTTGTAGTCCTTGTTTCGTACCTTCTACAATGTAATTTGCCAGCCTTTCATCAAGAGTTAATGTTTCTTGGGTAACGACATCTTTCTTTTTTGCCGCGCGATAAAAATTTGTAAATTCTTCTAACGTCTCTTGCGTCGTTTCAAAAAGTAGTGCATCAGCAAGACGTTTTTCTTCCTCTGGAATTGACGCATACCGTTCTAATTTTTCCGTATTCACAATTGCGTAATCTAATCCTGCTTTCGTTGCATGGTATAAAAAGACGGAATTTAATACTTCTCGGCCAGCTGGTGGTAAACCAAAAGATATGTTACTTACACCTAAAATCGTTAAACACTCTGGCAAGGCTTCTTTAATAAGGCGAATTCCTTCTATCGTCGCTGCCGCTGAACCAATATATTCTTCATCACCTGTACCTACAGGAAATACAAGTGCATCAAAAATAATATCTGACGGGCGTATACCATATTTCGTCGTCAATAACTCATAACTTCTTTTCGCGATTTCGAGTTTTCGTTCTGCACTAACCGCCATACCATCTTCATCAATTGTTCCTACAACAATAGCAGCACCATATTTCCGAAGAAGCGGCGTCACTTTTTTAAATCGTTCTTCTCCATCTTCTAAATTAATTGAATTAATAACAGCTTTTCCTTGAATATAA
This sequence comes from Bacillus sp. MMSF_3353, assembly GCF_030733445.1. NCBI lineage: Bacteria > Bacillati > Bacillota > Bacilli > Caryophanales > Bacillaceae > Bacillus > Bacillus sp. MMSF_3353. The sequence continues at coordinate 408,632 of NZ_JASHJA010000001.1, read as the reverse complement.
GTAAGAGCTCGCTCCATCACATTTTCATCTGTTGAATCAATCATAATTGGTACTTTTAACACTTTCGTAACTTCTGCCAAGAAGTTTTCCATATCTTCTATTTCATCGCGATCAGGATCTGCCATACAAATATCAATAATATGAGCATTTTTCTTCACTTGCGCTCTTGCGACTTCAGCAGCCTCTTCAAATTTCCCTTCTGCTACTAATCGTTTAAATTTACGTGACCCAATAACGTTTGTTCTTTCACCAACAAATAATGGTCTCATAGAGTCATCATATTGAAGTGCCTCTAATCCACTAACCCCGTGTCCAGCTCTTTCGTGGTGTTCACGTGGATTAAGAGAAGCTAACGCGGATTTTATTGCTTTTATATGTTCTGGTGTTGTGCCACAACAACCACCGATAATATTAACCCATCCTTCTTCAGCAAATCGCTTCACTTTTTCAGCGAGAGAAGATGGAGATTCATGATAATGTCCATCTTCATCAGGAAGACCTGCATTTGGATAACAAGAAATGTAACACTCCGACAACTCAGATAGTGAACGAATATGGTCTCTCATAAACTCCGGACCGGTCGCACAGTTTAATCCAACAGATAATGGCTTCATATGTTCTACTGATAAGTAAAAAGCCTCAATTGTTTGCCCGGCCAGAGTCGTTCCCATCGGTTCAATCGTTCCTGAAATCATAATAGGTACAATTTTATTTAGCTCATCAAAAGCTGCTTGAATTCCAATATAAGCAGCCTTCACGTTACGCATATCTTGACTCGTCTCAACGAGTAATACATCTACGTCGCCATTCAATAAGCCTCTAGCCTGCCGTGTATAGGCTTCAATTAATTCTTCAAACGTCACACCACCTGTAACACTAATCGCTTTCGTTGTTGGTCCCATTGCTCCCGCAACATATACTTCCTTCCCGCTTGCTTTGACCGCTTGCTTCGCTAAACGTGCTGCCTTCTCATTTAATTCCTCATCTAAATGAGACAACTCATAATCACTTAATACAATGTTTGTCGCCCCAAATGTATTTGTTTCAATAATATCTGCTCCAGCTTCAATATAAGCTTTATGAATCTTTAAAATGACATCAGGCCTTGTTTCTACTAAATATTCATTACAACCTTCGTACTCTTCTCCTCCGAAATCTTCCGCAGTTAAGTCCTCTTGCTGGATCATTGTTCCCATTGCACCATCTAATATTAAGATGTTATTTTGTAATTTTTCTTCTATACATTTCATCAATTAATACCTTCTTTCACTTCTTGCTTTTCTCTCACATATTTAACAAGATGTTCTGTAATTTCATATTTTAGAAATGGTGTAATAAGATAAATGCCGTTAAAATATTTCATCGCCGCATCGATCAATTCTTGTGAAATGCGAATCCCTTCTTCAATTGCTGCCTCTTTCGTTTCATGTCCATCCATTCTCTCCCTTATTTCTTCAGGTAGAGTAATACCCGGTACCTCAAAATGAAGGAAATCTGCATTCCTTTTACTTATTAATGGCATAATCCCAATAAAAATAGGTTGTTCCAAATGCTTTGTCGCTTCATACACTTCTTCAATTAACGCGATATCATAAATTGGCTGAGTTAAGAAATATTCCGCTCCAGCATCTATTTTCCGTTCCATTCGCTTAACCGCTGCTTTTAAATGTCTTACATGCGGATTAAACGCACCTCCCACTGAAAACCTTGTTGCTGGACCAATTGATTTCCCTAAAATCGAGCGCCCGTCGTTCATTTCTTTAATCATTTTAATGAGCTCAATAGAGGACAAATCATATACAGAAGTGGCACCTGGAAAATCACCAACGCGTGCTGGATCCCCAGTTAAAGCTAACACCTCTTCCATACCTAACGCTGATAGGCCTAGTAAATGAGATTGTAGTCCGATGACGTTATGGTCTCTACACGTTAAGTGCGTCAATACCGGAATATCGTGCTTCGTTAATAATGCCCCCATTGCCATATTCGAGATGCGAGGCGATGCTAATGAATTATCTGCTAGAGTAATAGCATCTGCCCCAGCTCTTTTCAATGCTCTTGCGCCTTCAAAAAATCGCTGCGTATCTAACGTTTTCGGTGGATCTAATTCCACTACTACTGTCGTTTGTTTTTTTGCTTTCTCTGCTAATGTGACATGAGCTTTTGAACGTTTCTCGTGTGTATGAACTACTTTCGGTCTTTGAATCGTATCCTTTTCTATTACAGGTGTAACATTTGCAATTGCACGTTTCATACTTTCAATATGTTCTGGAGTCGTGCCACAACAACCACCTAATAACCGAATACCTTGCTCAATAAATTTCGGTGTCATCGCTTCGAAATAAGCTGGACTTCCCTCATATACGTAACGTCCCTCCACATAATTTGGGAGACCTGCATTCGGATATGCTGACAAGTAGCCATTTTGCGGAATCGATATCATTTTAAAAGCTTCCGTCATGTGAAGTGGCCCTAGTTGACAGTTCAATCCAACGACATTTGCACCGTAATCTAAAAGCTGTTTTAATATTTCATTTACATCATTTCCATTTTGAGTTGTACCTGCCTCATGCAATGCTAATTGAGCTACAATTGGAATATTCGTTTGTTTTCGTAACACCTGAACAGCATGAAGTAATTCAAACTCATCATAGAAAGTTTCTAATAGCAGTCCATCAACCTGTTCTTCTAGTAATGCACTTGCCTGTTCCAGTAACATAAATTCTCTTTCCATATCAGTTGTCGTAACAGCTCCGATATGTTTCATACCACCAATTGTTCCTAAAATTGCATTTCTGTCTGTAACAGATGCTTTCGCCAGTTTTACTGCGGCTCTATTAATTTCAGTAACTTGATTTTCTAAACCATAAATACGTAATTTCGCTTCATTTGCTCCGTACGTATTTGTTTGAATCACATCAGCCCCAGCAGCTACATATTGCTTATGAATCGATATAATTAAATCTGGATCAGATATATTCAATTCTTCAAAACTACTTTGCAAACCATGTGAATGTAATAACGTCCCAACCGCACCATCACCTATTACAATTCCTTTTGATAATAAATCTAGTAATTTCACAAATCTCCCTCATTTCTATCAATATAAAAACCCCCTCTTCACTTTGAAGAGGGGGACATAATTGTTCCTCCTCTTATTATGCAAAACATTCGTTTTGCAGGTATTAGCACCGTTTCAAACATTTCGTTTGAAGGTTGCTGGGTTTCACAGGGCCTTTCCCTCCACCGCTCTCAATAAGAGTTTGTCTTTATTATTTTATTTATGTAGCTAAAAGGAAATACGTTCCCCTTTTAACAATGTTTGTTAATTTTTTAATAAATTTAGCATGCACAAATGCAAAAGTCAATGACACTTGCGGAAAAATAAAAATTATTTAAAATAAAGTTGCAATTCAATTATCTTTTGTTGTAAAGTTAAAAACATAATAAAAATTTCATACGAACATTCTTATCTAGAGAGGTAGAGGGACTGGCCCTATGACGCCTCAGCAACCATTAACATTTGTTAATAAGGTGCTAATTCCAGCAAATTGTGAAAGATTTGACAGATGAGAAGAAGACTCTATTCAAACCGAAAGCCTTCTTCTTTAGAAGGCTTTTTTTATTTTACCCCGATTGGTGAGAGCTAATAATCAGTGGGGGATGCCCCCCTCACTGATTAAAGTTTCACTTTACATTCACTTAATTGTTAATTTAAAAAGGAGGAATTTTCACATGTCAACTATTGAAACAAAACTAGCACAAATCGGAAACCGGAGCGAAACTACAACAGGAACTGTTAACCCACCTGTTTATTTTTCAACTGCTTATCGTCATGAAGGAATTGGTAACTCTACTGGCTTTGACTATTCACGAACTGGCAATCCAACTCGTGGTCTTTTAGAGCAGGCAATCGCAGACTTAGAATATGGTGAACAAGGTTATGCCTGTAGTTCAGGGATGGCAGCTGTTCTCCTCGTCCTCTCCCTATTCCGTTCTGGAGACGAACTTATTGTATCCGAAGATTTATACGGGGGCACTTATCGATTATTTTCTGAGCACGAAAAAAAGTGGAATGTTCGATGTAGATACGTAAATACACAATCTATTAAACAAATTGAGCAAGCTATCACAACTGAAACGAAAGCTATTTTCATAGAAACTCCAACTAATCCGTTAATGCAAGTTACTGATATTGCCGCTGTCGCAACTGTAGCGAAAAGACACGGACTACTTCTTATTGTAGACAACACATTCTATACGCCTTATATACAGCAGCCATTAACAGAAGGTGCCAACATTGTACTTCATAGCGCAACGAAATATTTAGGGGGACATAACGATGTCCTAAGCGGACTTGTCGTTGCAAAAGGAAAGGAACTTTGTGAGGAAATCGCTCATTATCATAATGCCTCTGGTGCGGTCTTAAGTCCATTTGACTCATGGCTATTAATTCGTGGTATGAAAACGTTAGCGCTTCGCATGAGACAACATGAAGAAAATGCAAAAGCAGTTGTTGCTTATTTAAATGATGAAGACGGGGTGACAGATGTATTTTATCCTGGAAGAGGTGGCATGATCTCATTTCGTCTGAAAGATGAAACATGGATTAATCCATTCTTACAATCTTTATCCTTAATTACATTTGCTGAAAGTCTTGGTGGTGTTGAAAGTTTAATGACGTATCCAGCAACGCAAACACACGCTGATATTCCTGAAGAAATCAGAACAGCAAACGGTGTATGTAATCGTCTTCTGCGATTTTCCGTTGGCATTGAAAATAGTAACGATTTAATTCAAGACTTAAAGCAAGCCATTAAACTTGTAAAAGAAGGTGTAAGAATATGAGTTATTCTATAGATACACTCTTACTGCACAACCAATATAAACATGACTCACAAACAGGAGCTGTTAACGTTCCCATCTATAATACATCAACATTCCACCAGTTTGATGTAGATACGTTCGGAAAATATGACTATAGTCGCTCTGGTAATCCAACTCGTGAAGCTCTTGAAGATATCATTGCTTTATTAGAAGGAGGAACAAAGGGATTTGCCTTCGCATCAGGAATTGCAGCGATTTCTACTGCATTCCTCCTTCTTTCACAAGGCGATCACGTACTCATTTCAGAAGACGTATATGGAGGAACTTACCGAATTATAACTGAAGTGCTCTCCCGTTACGGTGTGTCACATACATTTGTTGATATGACAAATGTAGAAGAAATAAAGCAAAACATTAAGCCAAACACAAAACTCTTTTATGTGGAAACACCCTCTAATCCACTTTTAAAAGTGACAGATATTTGTGCTGTTTCTAAACTTGCAAAATCTATTGACGCCCTTACTTTTGTTGATAATACATTTTTGACACCACTATTCCAGAAACCACTTGATCTTGGTGCCGATGTCGTTCTTCATAGTGCCACAAAATTCATTGCCGGTCATAGTGATGTTACTGCCGGATTAGCGGTTGTAAAAGATGCCGAACTCGCTCAAAAACTTGGATTTTTACAAAATGCATTCGGCGCTATTTTAGGTCCTCAAGATTGTTCTCTAGTACTTCGCGGTCTAAAAACATTGCATGTACGTCTTGAGCATTCAGCTGCAAACGCCAATAAAATTGCACATTATTTACAAGAGCACACTAAAGTTAAAAATGTCTATTATCCTGGCTTACAAACACATCTTGGATTTGATATTCAACAATCTCAAGCTACATCAGCCGGAGCTGTCCTATCTTTCACTTTACAATCAGAAGACGCACTCCGCCAATTTTTATCAAAAGTAAAATTACCTGTCTTTGCAGTGAGTTTAGGAGCTGTCGAATCGATTCTTTCCTACCCAGCTAAAATGTCACATGCAGCACTGTCGCAAGAAGCTCGTGATGAAAGAGGGATTTCTAATTCATTACTTCGGTTATCTGTCGGCCTTGAAAATGTTGACGATTTAATATCCGATTTTGAAAATGCCCTTTCTTATGTAGAAGAACCTGTCAATGCATAGAACGAACAGAAGATATGAAATTAATTTTTCATATCTTCTGTTTTATGCCATTAAGTATATTTTTTACTTTTCGTATAGTTCATAAAAAAACGAAAGAGCACCATCTATTTCTAAATAATGAATTAATTGATATATTAAGAAGTAAAAAAGGGGCAAAAATAATGGATACTTGTGCAGATGTTTTAATCGTTATCGATTTACAAAATGGAGTATGTTATAGCGAAGAGCATTTATTCGATTTACAAAATTTACTTACAAAAGTAAATAAAAGAATTTCTTCATACAGAAAATCAAATAAACCAATCATTTTTATTCAACATTGTGATGATGATTTAGTACCCGAAAAAGAACTTTGGGCTATTCATGCTGATCTAGATGTTCAGGAACAAGATTTTTTTGTAAGAAAAACACATGCCAATTCATTTTATAAAACAAACTTGAAAGAGATTTTAGAACAATTATCTGTACACCGTATTGAATTTTGTGGTGCCCAAACAGAGTACTGTATGGATGCTACGATTAAATTTTCCCATGGACTAGAATACGAAAACTTCATGGTACAGAAAGCAACCTCTACGTTAAATAATCCATTTATGTCCGCAAAAGAGACAATTGATTTTTATGAAAATATATGGAACTGCAGATTTTTAAAGCTGATAAAAGATGAAATCTAGAATATATAACTAATGTCTTGGTAATTCTAAAATTTATCAGCTATACTCAAATATTTTGTTATCACCATAAAGAAGCTGACTACATTCAGCTTCTTTTCTTTTAACCTGTTTTATATTCTATATATAACATTATAATTCCTTTTTCTTATTATTTTAAAAATTTTGTATATTCATTTGAAAGAATAAGAAAATCATGATAAAATTGTGTTACAAATATATCTATATCTTTCAATTTTTAAAACGCATTAAAATTTTCACCCAAAAATGTCATTTTACAAAACCATGCAAATTTATCTACTTTATTTACATCAGGGTCTCTTTTCTTACAATTTCTTTACTTTAGGACTTTTTTTCTGCAACAACTGTTTTCTTTTCTTTAATTTTTTGGTATGTATAGTATGGTATAACAGCTCACACGGAGGTGGAAAAGAACATGTTAGAAACCTTTCAAAAAGAAATAGAACTATATGAAAGCAATGCAGAATTATTGAAAGTACTTGCTCATCCTGTTCGCTTATGTATTGTAAAAGGATTAATTGAACGTGGTCCAAGCAACGTTTCTACAATGTACACTGGCTTAAATATGCCACAATCTACAATTTCACAGCATTTAGCAAAATTAAAAAGTGCTAAAATCGTTTCCAGTGAAAGAAAAGGATTAGAAATTTATTACAAAGTAGAAAACGAGACAATCATTCAACTCGTTCGCGTATTATTAGGTTAAGAGCTCATAAACAGAGAAAAAGGGCGTATTTTATATTTTTCATCTCATATCTTTAATATAAATATATATCATGAGAGAAAATATATGATGCTACATAATTAAAAAGTCGTATTAAAAAACAAGACACAGAAATATGCTGTGTCTTGTTTTTTTATATTTTTAAATACTGATCCAAGTGTAACTGTTGCATATGTTTCGTATGTATCACAACATCAAATGCACTCCCTAATCCTCCGCTCAAAATCATAGAACGAACTGCACGATTTTGTTTTTGAGTTTCAGAAAAAGGATTTCGATCTTGGTGACCCGTAAGCTGATCTAATATTCCTGCTGCTAACAAAAACTCAGATTGCTTCTTATGCCATACTATATTCATGCCTTGCAGGCTAAACATCTCTTTCAGCTCGTCCCAATGAATATGAGTAGTAAGATCCATTTCACCTGGATGCGCTAAAGGATTACGGATTAACTTATGCTCGTAATATCCTCGTAAACTTCCTTCTTGATGTGCAGGATGCATCCATTCTTCTTTTGTGTATCCATAATCAACGGTAATACATACACCTCGTTGAAACCATTTCGCAATTTCTTCTATATATTCTTCCATCGCAAGTGGCACTTCAAAACGCTGACCTTCAGCAAGATGAATATTATATTTCAATAAGTATCGACCAATACTTTTCTGTAGCGGTCTACATACTTCTGCGAGTTTCCCTTCCTCTGTGTACGTAACACGTACTTCATACAATATTCCATTTCTCTTCTCAATTACTTCAACAGGAAATGCATCAAATAACTCATTCGAAAAAAGAATCCCTTCGAACGATTCTCCCATTTCACTATGCGACGTATAATACGACACATTAGAAAACGAACAAAGATTTTTCTGCTGTAAGTTTCTATGAAAAGGGCTCATTTCAATCATTGAATAGTTTAAATCAATAAAGGTTTCTGGAGATACTTGCTTCCACTCTTGTAAAACATCATAGGCAAACCTTCCTGTTCCCCCACCAATCTCACAAATATTCGGAGCAACTTCACCATTTTCAACAAGACGAATAAAAAATTTAACAAATGTTTTTGCAAAAACAGAGGATACGTTGCTACTTGTAAAAAAATCCCCTTGTCTTCCAATTTTTTCACGTTCCTTCATATAATAGCCATGTCCCTCTGTGTACAATACGAGGTTCATATACGTACTATATGAAATTGAATAATCCTTCTCTTTCTCCATCCATTCTTTTAAAATGAGCTCCATCTCCATACTAGCTCCTTACTGTAAAAATGGATTATTTTCTTTTTCAAAACCAATGCTTGTTTCTGGACCATGTCCACATAGCACCGCTGTTTCATCTGGTAATACAAATAATTTTTCTTCAATACTTCCAATCAATTCAGCAAAACTTCCACCGGGTAAATCTGTTCTTCCGATGCTCATTTGGAACAATACATCACCAGAAAATACAGCATTCGCCTCTTTACAATAATAAGAAATACTGCCTGGAGAATGTCCTGGCGTCTCAAAAATCTCAAAATTAAATGAACCAATTGCTAATGCACCTTCTGCATCAATAATATGATCTGCTGGTTTTGCTGTAATACTGCGATTCATCATAAAAATTTGAGAGCCATTTACAGTTGCATCGCCTAACCAATCTGCTTCTTCTTTATGTACGTACACAGGAATATGAAAAGCGTCTCTTACCGCGTCAACAGCACCAATATGATCAAAGTGAGCATGTGTTAATAAAACAGCAAGTGGCTTTAATTGTTCTTCTTGTAAATATGTAACGAGCTTCTCTCCTTCGTGACCAGGATCAAAGATAATACACTCATTTTGATCATTCGTTAAAATATAAGCATTCGTTTGTAATGGGCCTAACGGCATTTGTATCCATTTCATATGAAAATCTCCTCCAATTATTAAACTTACTTTCAATGATACAACATTTTTTTCTCTTAGGAAAAGAAAGGATGCTATCTCGACAATCATTTTTAAAACATGTACAATATAAAAGAGTTAATATTCTAAAAACTCATATTGAGGAATGGGTAGACAGAGGAGGATATTGTATGGGCCTTGTTATTATTTTTGCGCTAGTCACTCTGTTAGCTGTATTCGCTACGCTTAGAACTCTTCGCGAAAAAAACTTATTCGCGGGCGGCTTTGCAATTGCAACTGTACTCGTTTTCGGATGGTTTACGATCATGACTGTTCTATATAACGGGTACCCACCAGCAGCTTAATTCATTTACATGTTATTCTTCATCAAGATTTCACACAAAAAGAGGAAGGGTTTCCCCTTCCTCTTTTCATATTTCACAACTTATACCATCTTCGCTTCGTATTTGTGCTTTTTTACAAGCCAAGCTCCTCCGATAACACCTGCATCATTACCAAGTATTGCAATCGCTAACTTTGTGCTCTTTACAGCACGTGAGAAAGCATATTGCTCGAAATAACGTTGAGTTGGCTCTAATAGTGCATCTCCAGCTTTAGACACGCCCCCGCCAATAACAATTTTCTCTGGGTTCAACGTACTAGCAAGGTTCGCTACAGCTAACCCTAAATAAGAAGCTACTTTTTCTACTACTTCGCCTGCTAGCTCGTCACCTTGTCCAAGTGCTTCAAACACATCTTTTGATGTAATACGCCCTTCTTCTGCTAACATAGAACGTAGAACACTCTCTTTATTAGTCTCTTGTATTTTTTGCATAGCAACACGCACAATACCCGTTGCAGATGCTACAGTTTCTAAGCAACCAGACTTCCCGCAATTACATGGGAAAGCATTCTCTGTAACTACTGTAATATGTCCAATCTCACCAGCAGCTCCGCTTACGCCGTGTACAATCTCACCATTGGCGATTACACCACCACCAACACCAGTGCCAAGTGTCATACAGATTAAATCTTTTGCTCCTTCACCAGCACCTTTCCACATTTCACCAAGTGCTGCTAAGTTTGCATCATTATCAATAACAACAGGTAATCCTGTTTCTACTTCTAATAAATCTTTTAACGGATAGTTTTTCCATCCTAAATTGACCGCTTCATAAATCATTCCAGACGCCACGTGTACAGGACCAGGAGCTCCCATACCAATACCGATTAACTTGCTTTTCAATTCACCTAACTCTTCTAACTTTTTATCAATAGCTTTCGCTACATCAAGCGTAATATGTTTTCCTTGCTCATTTGTATTCGTAGGGATTTCCCACTTATGTAAAATTTCACCGTACACATTAATAAATGCTAATTTAATTGTTGTACCACCAAGGTCAACCCCAACTAACCATTTCTCTTCCATGTTGCTTACCTACCTTTATCTAATTCTTATTTAGCTCTTTTTGAATTTCTTGCTTCAATAAAAATAAAGCTGTTTGATAGTCTTGTGGATCGATTAACTGTGATTGATTTAATTCACGCAATTCATCTTGCATTAATTGTAAATCTGCAATTCGATCACCCGTATAAATAATCGTACCAAATTTCTTTAGCAATTGCTGAATATCATAAATAGATACCATTTTATCACCCTCTATGCTCACTTACTATAAAAAATTATAATAAGAAAACGTTCACATATTTTATTATAATCAAGAAGAAAAAGTCTCGTCAATTTTTATTTGTCTATACAAGCCCATTTTTAACCACTGTTCCTTTTTCTGTAATAATTTTTTCTACGTTTTTATCAAACGGCTCTACTGGAATATGTTCTACTATTTGAAAACTATAAGCTAATGATAGCGTTTTCCCTTTATAATGCACGAGATAACGATCATAATACCCACCGCCATATCCAATCCGTTCTCCTCGCTCTGTATAAGCTACGCCTGGCACGATTTGAAGATCAATGTCATCTGCATTCACTTCTTCCGTACGCGCTGGAATTGGTTCACGTAAATTCATATACACTATTTCTAATTGATCAAAATTACTAATTTGCCGGAAAGACATTGTTCGTGTTCCTTTGTTACACTTTGGAACAACAACTTTCTTTCCTTCTTCCCAAGCTTTTTCGATAATAGCATATGTATTCACTTCATTTTCCATTGAGAGAGTGATTCCAATTGTTTTAGCTTCAGCCCACTCTTTTTGCGCATACAACGAAAATGCAATTTGCTCTGATAAAGTTGTATACCGTTCTTCTGATAAAGAATTCATGTGCTCTATTATTTGTTTACGTAAACGTACTTTCTCTTCTCTCACACACTTTCCCCCTCACAGTGATACTTTGCTCTACGATGATAGTGTATCACTTTTAACAGAGGAATCGAATAAAAAAAGAAACAGTAGGAAAATATTCCTACTGCTTACTTTGTTTCACGGTGTAACGTAGACTTCTTGTCACGCTTGCAATACTTTTTAAGCTCGATACGCTCAGCGTTGTTACGTTTGTTTTTCTTTGAGATATAGTTACGATCTCCGCATTCTGTACATGCTAGAGTAATATTCACACGCATTCTTATTCCCTCCAGTACTAATAACTTAAATCAGACTATACTATAATACCACTTTTAAAATAAAAATTCTACACCTTTTGATATTGTCTAATTTTTTCTATAAGATTTTTCATGTTTTCCCTTGCTATTACTGGGTTTCTGGCATGCGAATACACTAAAAATTTCGGTTGTTTTGTGTCAGAAACGATATAAGACCACTCTTTTTCGGTATATTTGAACTGTACTCCTTCAAATATACCTTCTTCCTTTCTTTCCATATCAGCCAATAATTTCCTCATTACTTTTCCTTTTTCATTCCATGAACATACAACTTCATCACAAAGTAGATAGAGCGGCGGTGATTGCTCTACTATGCTGAGAAATGTTTTCCCCTGCAATGCTATTAACTCGAATAATTTTCCAATTCGATATAAAATATCTCGCTTCCATCTCGCTTGAAACGACTTTTTTTCATCCTGCGTATAAAATAGAAGGTAACATTCTCCTAATTTCAAAGACATCGGGTAAATATTTCCTGCCGATTCAAGTAATAAATCTGGAATATCCACCTCTTCAAAATCTGTTCCTTGGTAAATATTACTATGATTATCATATAACTCGAAATAATTTCCTTGCTCTGAAAACATAAGTGCCATATTTGCTTTACTTGATTTCATCAAAGCTTTCACATGATCCTTTTGTTCGCCCGCATAAATCCATGTAACTGTGCATCCGAGCCTTTGTAAAAAGAGCATCAATAAATGTTGTAACATATCATTCCTCTTATTAATAAGAAGATGAAACTTTTGTTTTTGTATTTTCTCAATATCAACGCGCTCTAATACAGCCTCTATATAATCATGTAAAGAAACGTGGACTAGCTTATTCCGTCCCATTTCTTTCTCACATACGTAATAAAACGACTCAGACATATATACTTGTTCTATCGCTTTTTGCTGCTTATACGTTAATTGTACCCCATCCTTACCATATAACTTTATAACAACCTCTTTTTCATTTTCTACTTGAATGAAAACCCCACCAGCACATTGTAAATCCTGAATGCTATACTGAAAAAGCGATTCGTTCATTTCTTTGCATTCCATCGTATGAACCCCGATACCATGAATCGCATGAAGAAAGAGATTTTTATAAGAAGTCGTTTCTATATGTTCTTGACTCCCAATTAATATACTTTCTCCTTTGGCAAAAAGAGATCCATACGCCATCGCAACCTTCACAATAAATTGAGGAGTGATTTCAACATTACCTCTTCCTACAATGCGGCTTTTTTGCAACCATCCTGCACTCTTTTCACTTTCTTGAACACCAGCCGATCCTACTACTGAATAGCTGTCAATTGCCTTATATGGCCATAGTTTTCCCTTTTGCTTAATTACCGTACTTTTCCCTATATGACAATGATCCGCTACAATGCTTTTTTGAAACAGTGTAACGTCATCTTCCACCATTGTATGCTCTCCTATGGTCGTTTCTAATAGCTCGCAATACTGACCAATGTGCGCATTTGCAAAAACAATACTTTTTTGAAGATGAGAATAACTTGAAACAACACTATTTTTCCCGATAATAGAGTATGGCTCAATTACAGCTCCAACACCAATCTTTGCTCCTTCTCCAATAAAAGAAGGACCGTGAATTTTCGTTCCTTTTCCAATCGTCACACCTTCCCCCATCCATACCATCGGCAATACTTCCGTGTAAGGAATAGGTACTTGCAATTTTTTCGTTAACAAATCAAATTGTGCTTGTCGATATTGATCAAATGTACCGATATCTAACCAATAACCTTCTGACAAATATGCAAATAACGCGTTCTTATTTGCCAAGAGCGGAAACACATCTTGACTGAAATCAAAAAACTCTCGGGGCGGTATGTAAGAAAAAATTTCTGGCTCCATAATATATATACCTGTATTCACAATATTAGAGACTACTTCATTCCAGCTCGGTTTTTCTATATATCGTGTAACCTCTTGTTCTTTGTTCATTACAACTAAACCGAATGAGAGTGGGTTTTCTACTTCCTTTACAAACATAGTTACCATTCTTTTCTTTTGTTCATGAAACGTAATTCCTTCTGATAATTGAAAATCAGTTAACGCATCCCCGCTTATCACAACAAACGTTTCATCTAAAAATGTTTCCGCTTGTTTAATACTCCCTGCGGTTCCAAGCGGGGGAGAATCTTCAAAGTAGTACAAGTTAACTCCCCATTTGCTACCGTCTCCAAAATATTGCTTAATGGCCGTACTCATATACTGAACAGTAATTGCAATTTCACGAATCCCATGCTGACGTAATAATTCAATATTGTATTCCAAAACTGGCTTTTCTAATAACGGTAACATCGGCTTTGGAGTATTACATGTTAATGGTCTAAGGCGTCGTCCTTTTCCTCCAGCTAAAATAACCCCCTTCATATACTTCAGCCTCCACTTATATAATGATCAGTAACTTCATATACGATATGTATATTATCTCCCCCGCATTAACTAGCAGTATAAAATGAAACTTTAATTAGTAGGGATTTTGTGCATCTCCCACTGATTATTAGCCTTGACCACTCGACTCGGGCTTTTACAGGCAGTAAAACTCCCTATATACATGTACCTTTTCAACACCACAAAAGAAAGCGCTTACCATTAACTTAGTAAAATATCCCTTAATAAGTGAACAACATATATGTCCTATTTTTTCCATTATATTATGATACATCTTATCATCATAAACTAAAGGAAACAACGAGCTTTTTTTGTCATGTTTTGACTAAAAAAAGCAGGTGATGTTTCACCTGCCTTTTTTCTTTATTCATTTAATAAGTAATGCTTTCCTTTTACTAAATAAAAAACATTTTCAGCAATATTTGTAATATGATCTGCTACACGCTCGATATATCTCGCCACAAAGGATAATTGTGTAATTTGTGTAATTGCTTCTGGTTGTTCTGGAACTGAAGATATAAATTCACGAATCGCTTTCCCATATATTTCATCAACTGAATCATCCATTTCGGCAATTTGTTTCGCAAAAGTTAAATTTTCTTGCTCATATGCTTCTAGCGCTAACTGTAGCATCTTATTTGCAATTGCAAACATTTCATCAAGATTGTGCAAACTAACAACCACCTCTTTTTCCCCAAGACGAATTGTTGATTTCGCAATATTAACAGCATGATCTGCAATACGCTCTAAATCTGTCGCTGTTTTAATTGAAATGAAAATCCTTCTTAAATCACTTGCTACAGGTTGCTGCTTCGTAATAAGCATAAGCGCAAGATCATTTATTTCCTCTTCTAAATTATCCATACGATAATCACCATCTATTACCTCTAACGCTTTCTCTACATCCCTTTTATGAAGACCTTCCATAGCAAGCAATAAAGCTTCCCTCGCTAGCTCTCCAAGCTCAATCACCTTTTGCTGTAACATTTTTAAATCACATTGAAACTGTTCTCTTACCATTGTTTCTTCCCCCTCAATATTATGTGCCATTATATATAGATCTCCTACCTAGCCTACTTGTAATAAGCCTTAAGATAGGAGAAGTATTACTTCTCTAATTAAATGAGGTAAAAATAAGAAATACCCTCTGTTAAGAGGGTATTTGCTCTTAGCCTTGCAACGATATCAACCGAATCGGCCTGTAATATAATCTTCTGTACGCTTATCTGAAGGTGTCGTAAATAATTTATTTGTATCTGTATACTCCACAACTTCTCCACTTAAGAAGAAAGCAGTTTTATCTGAAATACGTGCCGCTTGTTGCATGTTATGCGTTACGATCACAATACTAAAGTCTTTCTTTAACTCTTGAATTAATTCTTCTACTTTTAATGTTGAAATTGGATCTAGTGCCGATGTTGGCTCATCCATTAAAATAACGTCTGGTTCAATTGCTAAACAACGTGCGATACATAGACGCTGTTGCTGTCCACCAGATAAACCGTATGCATTATCATGCAAACGATCTTTTAACTCATCCCAAATCGCTGCTCCACGTAAACTTTTTTCAACAATTTCATCCAATGTTTTTTTATCACGAATACCATGGATTTTCGGGCCATATGCTACATTTTCATAAATAGATTTCGGAAATGGGTTTGGCTTTTGGAACACCATTCCCACATGAGTTCTTAATTCTTCAACTGGGTATGATTTTTCAAATATATTGCGCTCTCTATATTCAATTACACCTGTAGTTCGCACGATTGGTACTAACTCTACCATACGATTTAATGTTTTTAAGTACGTTGATTTACCACAACCACTTGGCCCGATAATTGCTGTAACTTCATTCTCATGAATGCTTAAGTTAATATCTTTTAAAGCATGGTCTTCTCCGTACCATAAATTTAAGTTTTTCGTATCAAATACTACTTTCTTTGGTGCAGTCTCGATTTTCTCCTCGTTTTTCACCTGTACATTTACTACTGTTGCTACCATTTGAATTCCCCTTTCATCCATTTCCAACTTATTTTCGATTTCGTAACCATAAGACAAATATATTGATAAAGAGTAATAAACCTAACAAAACAATCATCCCAGCAGCTGCTACATACTGAAATTCTTCTTGCGGTCTACTCATCCAATTAAAAATTTGAATTGGTAAAACTGTAAATCTATCAAACATACTAAATGGAACATAATTTGCAAATGCAAGTGCCCCGATAACTAATAGCGGTGCCGCTTCTCCAATCGCCCTTGATATCGCTAACGTACAACCCGTTATAATTCCTGGGAAAGCAGATGGCAATACAATTTGATACATCGTTTGCCACTTCGTAGCACCTAATCCGTAAGAGGCTTCTAATAATGAACTTGGTACAGATCGTATCGCTTCTTGACTCGCTACAACAACTGTCGGTAAAACGAGTAAACTCATCGTCAGTGCCGCCGCAATAATACTCTCTCCTAAATGAAGAGCATATACAAAAATAGTTAAGCCGAGTAATCCAAATACAACGGAAGGTACTCCTGCTAACGTTTGATTATTAATTTCTATTACCTTTTTAAATATAGATTCCTTCGCATATTGCTCCAAATAAAGAGCAGTTCCAACTCCAAATATAAAGGAGACTGGTATAACAATACTCATAAATAATATTGTTCCTGACAAAGCTGCAGCAATCCCAGCTTCTTTCGGATTACGCGAAGCGAAGTTTGTAAAGAAATCTAACGAAAGGTAACTTATACCTTTTTCAAAAATTTGAAAAAGCAAAATAAGCAGTATTACTATTGAAAACAAAATTGCTATATAAAATAACAACTTGTAAACTCGGTCTTTAAAAAAACGTGATGCCATATTTTCTTGTATTTTTTTATGATTCAACATTCGCATATTATGTCACCCTCCTAAAGCGGCGCATAATAGAGTGTGAAATGATGTTCATTATAAGAGTAAACAAGAATAACGTTGCGCCTACAGCATACATGCTGTAATACGTAATTGTTCCATGCGGAGCATCACCTAAGCTCACTTGCACAATATAGGCTGTTAGCGTTTGAATAGAGTGTGTCGGATCGAGCGATACATTCGGCGTGGATCCCGCTGCAATTACAACTATCATCGTTTCGCCAATTGCTCTGGAAGCAGCTAATAGGATTGCTGCCATAATCCCTGTAAAAGCCGAAGGAAACACGACTTGTTTTACCATCTCAAACCGAGTTGCTCCAAGTGCTAACGAAGCTTCTTTCGTTCCTTTCGCTACAGCTCTCATCGCGTCTTCAGATAGAGATGCAATTGTAGGTATCATCATAAAGCCAATAACAATACCTGGACTAATCGCATTAAAAAACTGTAAATCTGGTATAATCCGTTGTAAAAGTGGTGTGACAACTGTTAATGCAAAAAAACCATATACAATTGTCGGGATACCTGCTAATAGTTCTAACATCGGTTTTAATACTTTCCTTGCACTGCTTGAAGCATATTCGCTTAAAAATACGGCACACGCTAAACCGATAGGAATTGCTACGAACATGGCAATTGCTGTTACAAGGAACGTTCCACATATAAGTGGTAATATACCGAATTTAGGATTTTCAAAAAAAGGTAACCATTCTTTTCCCGTCAAAAAGGAGTGTAATGGTATTTTTTGAAAAAACATCATTGTTTCATTTGCCAATGTAAAAATAATTCCAAGTGTCGTTACAATAGACACGCTAGCAATTATTTTTAGTAATAACGGAACTATTCGATTGATTCGCTGCGTTTTTTTTCTTTGTTTTGTATTTCTTTCAATCAAATTTTGTACAGAAAATGTAATTTGACTTTTGTCATTATGAGCCAAAGATGAAAACCCCTTTCCACCCTGACATTACCTTTTTATTTCTGTTAACATCCGCAGCTGTTCATTATATTTTTCTTTTGGTAATTTTACATATCCAACCTCTTCAGCGAGATTACCAACATGCTGAATCATAAACTCAATATAATTTGCTACATTCATTTTATTTCGGATAGATGCATCATTCACATAAGCAAATAGTGGCCTAGATAATGGCTTATACTTACCTGATTGAATGGTATCTTTCGTCGGAAGTACACCATTCACTTTTATTGCTCTCACCTTATCTCGATTGGCCATATAATAAGCATATCCTACAAAAGCAATGGCATTTTTATCATTCATTACCCCTTGCATAATAACTTGATCATCTTCAGACAAAGAGACTTTTTTTACAATGCGACTATTTTGTAAGATGACATTTTGAAAATAATCATACGTACCAGAGTCTACACCTGGCGCATAAAACTTCACCTGTTCACGTGGCCATGAAGAATGAATTTGTGACCATCGCTTTTCGTTTCCATCTTCACTCCATAATAGACGTAACTCGTCTACCTTCATATTGTTTACCCAAGTATTTTGGCGACTCACAACGATCGTAAGACCATCGTAAGCGACTTCAAACGGTGTAAACTGAATAGAGTTTTTCTTCATTTCATTTTCTTCCACTTGTTTCATTGCTCTCGAAGCATTATTTATATCTACTTCTCCTTTACTGAAACGATTAAATCCTCCTCCTGTTCCAGAAACACTGATAGAAATTTTCACGTTTGGATGCGCCTTTGTATATTCCTCCGCTACTGCTTCTATAATAGGGAAAACTGTTGAGGATCCATCAACTCTCACTTCTCCCATTTCATTCACAGCAAATACAGTAGACGTGCCAACATAAAGAAAACATGTCGACAGCATGAAAACTTTAATCGATGCACTTATCCATTTCACGTGTTCTTCCTCCTAGAAGTAACCGGAAATAACAGGATTACAGATATAAGAATACTGCTAAACTATTAATTCGGTTTTAATTGTTTGTAAAAGTTTTGTAAAGTTCCACAAGAATCAACATAAGGGGAAACTTGAATCCGTAGCCACCGTTCATCTTCACTGATGATTGGTCTATAAAACCGTTCTCCTTCAGAGGAGATACATACATATCATTTGTGAGATTCCTCAATTTTCCGATATGATATGCTTGTCCATTTTATTAAAACGTATGCATGAACCATAAAAAAAAGCACACTATCTTTTCAGATAGTGTGCTTTTTTTACAACTTTTTTATTCGTCATCTTGATCTTGATTTTTCTTTTTCTTTTTATTATCTATTTCCTCTTTTGAAGCTTCGCCATTTTCTATTTTTTTCAAATCAAAGTACGCGTCCATAATATCACGACTAATATATCCGTTAATACCTGATTTATCATCCACCCAAGGTACAACAACAGAAAATGCTACTTCAGGGTCTTCAAG
This sequence comes from Bacillus sp. MMSF_3353, assembly GCF_030733445.1. NCBI lineage: Bacteria > Bacillati > Bacillota > Bacilli > Caryophanales > Bacillaceae > Bacillus > Bacillus sp. MMSF_3353. The sequence goes on along the minus strand of NZ_JASHJA010000001.1, from coordinate 388,999 downwards.
TGGCGCATAACCTACTAACGTTAAGTTATATGTTTCTTTACGCTCACCGTTTGCCTTTCTACCTATCTCTTTATCTCCGCCATACACAGTTTGAGCTGTACCTGTTTTACCAGCAGCTTTATATGGTGCACCTGTAAAGTATTTCGTAGCTGTACCACCAGAATCGTTAAATACTTGTCTAAATCCTTCTTGAACACGTTTAATTTGTGATTCAGGCATATCAATACGATTTAGTACTTTCGGTTCCATTGAATGAACCACTTTTCCAACTTCGTCTGGTTTCACTGCCGGTTGACGAATTTCTTTCACAACTTGCGGCTGCATACGGTAACCACCATTTGCAATTGTTGAAACATATTGCGCTAATTGAAGTGGTGTATACGTATCATACTGTCCAATTGATAAATCTAATAAGAAACCTGGCTGAATTCCTTTACCTGTTTGGCCCGCTGATTCATTCGGTAAATCAATACCTGTTTTCACACCAAGTCCAAACTGTCCGAAATAATAACGCATCGTATCAAATGCTTTTTGTGGTATATCTAACGTACCACCTCTCACATATTGAACACCTGCGAGATTCATCGCCGTTTTAAACATATAAACGTTAGAAGACATTTTTAATGCTGTCAAATCATTAATAGATCCCATCGTCTTCCAAGAAGATTTTTTCGGCGTTCCTTTCAATACGATTGGTTCATCAAGTTGGTAGGAACCTGGTTGAATGGCATTTGTTTGATATCCTGTAAGTACCGTCGCACCTTTTACAGTTGATCCCATCGGATAAGAGCTTGTCATCGTTCCTAATGCGAAATCTTGCACTTTCGTTTCGCCATTTTCTTCCACTAACTGTTTCCCTGCCATAGATAAAACTTCACCATTTTTCGGATTCATCATTACAACAAATGCACGATCTAAAAGAGGTTGTCCCCCTTTATATCTCAATAAATTTTTAGTGATAATTTCTTCTACACGCTTTTGTAATTCCATATCAATTGTTAAATTCAGATTGTTACCACTTTGCCCTTTTGATACATTAATCGTTTCTAAAATATTACCGTTTTTATCTGTAATATTTCTCACTTCCGCTTTATTACCGTGCAAACTATCTTCATATTGCTGCTCAAGATAACTTTTCCCTACGCGGTCATTTCGATTATAATCACGAACAAGATAGTAATCTAGTCTTTCTCTCGGTAAACCTTCATCAGACGTTGACACCCCGCCAAGTACACTTCGGAATAAATCATCATAAATATACTTTCGATCCCAATCAACATTTGTATCTACACCCGGTAATGTTGCTAGATTTTCACTAATAATCGCGTATTCTTTTTCTGTAGCATCCTTTTTAATGACTTGTGGCGTCATCGCATATCCGCCGTCCATTTTGCTTTTAATCGCTAGCACTTCTAAATCTTTTGCGGATAATTGATTCACTTCTTCTTCTGTCACGCGATTTCGTTGACGCTCATCTACTTCTTTATCGTCAATTTTTTTATCTTTTAACTCTTGACGATCTTTATTCGTAATTTTTTCTTTAGCTTCCTCTTTGTGCGTAGCAAGCCAATAGTCTTTTTTATCGCGATCTGTTAATTTATCTGTCGGGACTTCAATCAAATCTGCTAACTTTTCCGCTGTTTCTAAGCGAGCCTCTGCAGTTGACCCTTTCATTTTTGTAAATGTAATCGTACGTACAGCTGCATTATCTACTACAGCTCGCCCATAACGGTCAAATATTTTCCCACGTGGTACAGGATTACTTATCGTCGAGTTCTCTTTCCTCTCCACTTCATTCTTATATTCCTCACCGCGAACAATTTGTACATATCCAAGCCTTACAATAACCGCGGAGAACATTAAAAACACGCAGAAAAACAGCACGTTTAACCGAAAAGGAACGTGAGTCTTTTTCTTTTGTTGTTTCTGCTTCTTGCTCATACAAACCCCCTCTACCAACAGCTATGTAATGTGAAAGGGACACCTTCATACAGGTGTCCTCACTGCTGTCTTACATCTTTTTCTATTCTAGCATAAAACAACCGAGAAGTTAACCTTCTGGTTCTGTTTGATTCTGCGCAGTCCCTTGCCTTACAACACTTGTTTTACTTGCATTTCCCTCATCATATTTGACATTTTTAACTGCAAAATAAATAAGGAAATGTCCTGCACCTAAAATACATAATAAGTAAGGTAAACTTTTTTCAGGCGGAAAGAATAATACAGCACATAAAAAACTTAAAATCGAACAAATTCTTCCTGCATTTAACCATAATTCCCGGACAACTACATACTCTACACGCCACTCTCTCGCATTTTTCGCTCTGCCAATTACATCATATGTCATGGACCCGTACGGAACGAGCAAAATAGGGTATGCAACCGCAATACACGCTGCATAAATAAGTAATTTTGCGTATGTAACGTCGAATATAACTAAAAATACGACAGCATATAAAATAATGCCTCCAAGCAAAATTGCTTTTTTCCGCCACTCTTTCTTTAACATACGAGTGACTAAGTAGTAACATACAAATGATACAGCAGAATTTACTAAGCTATATTTTCCTAAGGCGAGTTCGCTATCCGTCGCTAAATACACGTACACGGAAATCACAAAAATAAACGTTCCCTCTCTCAACCCTTGGAAAAAATGAGCACGTGTAATTCTTCCCCAATTTTTATCAATCTGCCGCTCTTTCAATACTTGTACAATTTCATACCGTCCTTCACATTCTCTCTTAGATACAAAAAAGCTTAAAATAACAGCAATTGCAAATAACACTAACGAAAGAAAGAATATGACCGTATAGCCGCTCCATTTTTCCATACGTGAAATTGTGTATCCAGCTGCTATCGGTCCAATCATGCCAGAGAAGGATGTAAGAAGTCCAAGAAACCCATTAAAGAAATCTCTTGTTTCTGGTTCTGTAATCTCAAATGTTAATAAGTTAAACGCGAGCCAGTAAAAACCATATCCGACTCCTAAAAGAGCCCCCATTAATAAAATATAGTGAGAAGCGCTTTTTCCCGCTACTAAAACAACGATAAAAAAAATAGCTAACGTGCCTACGCCTATTCGTAACAAGATTGAGCGATCAATACGCTTCGCTAATTTCCCACCTATAAGAAATGTGAGAGGCTGTAATACAACGCTGGCCAAATTATACAAGCCAAGATTCACATAATTTTGTGTTTGTTTCCATAAATAAATGTTAACAAACGTATTCGATAAAGAAATTGCGAGCGTGTATAAACCTCCAATAAGGAGCAACAACACTAAATCCCGATTCACTTCAACGTCACCAATTATATGTTTCCACTTCATACACAACTCTCCTTTACTTCATGTTCTAGTCTTCCAAAGACAAGCCCAATTATGTAAAAGGAAGCATAGAAAAAAGCTAGGAGCATTCTCCTAGCTTTTTCTATCGTTATTACAATTATTTTGCTTCTTGGTAACGTTTTTCAGCAGCGTTCCAATCTACAACGTTCCAGAATGCACCGATGTAGTCAGGACGACGGTTTTGGTAATTTAGGTAGTAAGCATGTTCCCAAACATCTAAACCTACAACTGGAGTTTTACCTTCAGTTAGAGGAGAATCTTGGTTTGGCGTGCTTGTTACTTCTAGCTCACCATTGTTTACTACTAACCAAGCCCAACCAGAACCGAAACGAGTTGCGCCAGCTTTTGCGAATTCTTCTTTGAATGCATCGAAGCTACCGAATTTCGCTTCAATTGCAGTTGCAAGTTCGCCTACTGGTTGTCCGCCGCCGTTTGGAGATAAGATTGTCCAGAAGAATGTATGGTTAGCATGTCCGCCACCATTGTTACGTACTGCTGTACGGATTGCTTCTGGTACTTCGTTTAAGTTTGCAACTAATTCTTCTACGCTTTTGTCAGCTAATTCTGCATGACCTTCTAAAGCAGCGTTTAAGTTTGTAATGTAAGTGTTATGATGTTTTGTATGATGGATGTTCATTGTTTCTTTGTCAAAGTGAGGCTCTAAAGCATCATACGCATAAGGTAAATTTGGTAATTCGTGTTTTGCCATTGTTATATTCCTCCCAGTTTATGTATTGCCACTTAAGTGACATACAACTTCATTCTACCCTAATTGCCATAGGGTGCAAACAAATAAATCACATTGTCTTGCTATCATTAACGTAGCAAAAATCCCACTTCTTTTCAATTAAAATGCTCATATATTCCGTAAAAAAAGCTCCCTTCTACAAGGAAGCTTCCCACTGACATAATAAACATGCGAAATGGATATGGACCCTGTAGGACTCGAACCTACGACCGGACGGTTATGAGCCGTCTGCTCTAACCAGCTGAGCTAAGGGTCCACAATTATGTATGTAACAACATATCAAATAAAGGAATTCCTATCGGATATATCCTTTAAGAAATGTAAGATAAATTTACCATATGGCAAAGAAAAGTGTCAATTGTATTTTTCTCATATAAAAGAAGAAAATTAATAAAAAGAAATTTAGTTATCTCCACTATATGTAAATATAATATATCTTGAGATTCTCTAGATTCCTACGTTACAATGATTTTATACATACATAAAGGAAGTGAATCTATGTCCATATTTACCCAATTAGCAAAAAGCGTATATTCGCCTAAAGATATGGCGTTATTCCGTTTTCAAAAAATCGGAAAAACCATTTTGTATATTATGCTACTTTGTCTAATCACTACTATTCCAAGAACATTCTTTTACGGCAGCTTTATTCAAGATAGTGTTACCATGGTAAATCAAGCAATTGAAAAAGATTTACCTGATTTTAAAATCGAAAACGGTGAACTAAAAGCAGATATTGAACAACCTATTCTAAAGGAAGAAGGAGATGCTCTTTTCGTATTTGATCCCAATACAACAGATATAGAAACATATCAAAACAAAACTGGTTTATTTATTTTAAAAGATAAAGTAGTTTCTATAGGAAATGGTCAAACACAAACATACTCCTATAATGATTTATTAGGGACATCTCTTGAGAAGAAAGACTTGCAAGATTTCATTTCTGTATTCGATAGTATTTATCCAATTTTACTAGCTGTTATCGGCGTGTTAGTATATCTATTCCAATTGTTTATTACTTTCTTAGGAATTACTTTACTTGCGTTTATAGGTTCTGCTATGAGCGGTCAACGTAAATTATCTTATAAGCAAGTATGGACGTTAACTGCATACAGCTACACAATTCCAACAATCTTCTTTATGATTATGGATCTATTCAAAATTGTTGTACCTGGTTCAACATTCATTTATATCGCAGTTGTTTTAATTGTTCTTTACTTAACGATTAAAGAAGTTCCAAAACCGAAAGAAAAATAAAAACGAAAAAATGCCTAAATAGGCATTTTTTTTTTGGACAAGCATATATTCCTAGCAAAGGAGTGAAGAATATGAAAAGATTAGGTATATTCTTATTCGTGCTTGTTCTTGGTTATATATTTTATTACGATATAAAAATCGGCACTTTACCGATGTTAAGTTCATATAAAAAAACAACCGCTGCCCAAATGATAAAGCAAGAAAATACAGATACAAAACAAAAGAAAGAGAACAAAGCAGAAAAAGAAACAGATGTAACTTATAAAACAATCGAAGTCAAAACAGGTGAGACAGTTCTTTCTATTACCGAACAAATCAATAAGAAAAAAATCCCTTCCATTGAAAAGGTAATTGATGACTTTAAACAACTAAACAAAAGTACATCTGCTACAAAAATACAAATTGGAAAGTCTTATAAATTCCCGTTATATCAATGAGCAATCACTTAATCCTTGTCAATTACATAAAGGCGCTGATACAATAGTAAAAGTGAAACCGAGCACTTCGGTTTCTATAGCCCTGTATCACGTATACTTTCATTGATATGAGGGACTAAATAAGAAACTTCTTTTATAAGGAGAGCGATCTATTCGTGAATGAAATGACTCATCGTACAAAAACACGTCCAGTTAAAGTCGGTAATTTAACAATTGGCGGTAATAATGAATTAATTATACAAAGTATGACAACAACAAAAACACATGATGTTGAAGCAACAGTTGCTGAAATTAAACGTTTAGAAGAAGCTGGCTGTCAAGTCGTCCGTGTTGCTGTTCCAGACGAACGCGCAGCAAATGCTATTGCTGATATTAAAAAACAAATCAACATTCCACTTGTTGCTGATATTCATTTTGATTATCGTCTTGCTTTAAAAGCAATTGAAGGTGGCATTGATAAAGTACGTATCAATCCAGGTAACATTGGTCGTCGCCATAAAGTAGAAGCTGTTGTAAATGCAGCAAAAGAACGCGGTATTCCAATCCGTATCGGTGTAAACGCAGGTTCATTAGAACGTCACATTTTAGAAAAGTACGGATACCCAACTGCAGATGGTATGGTCGAGAGCGCCCTACATCACATTAAAATTTTAGAGGATTTAGATTTCCACGATATTATCGTATCTATGAAAGCCTCTGATGTTAACTTAGCAATTGAAGCATATGAAAAAGCTGCTCGTGCTTTTGATTACCCATTACATTTAGGTATTACAGAATCCGGAACATTATTTGCCGGAACTGTAAAAAGTGCCGCTGGTCTTGGCGCAATCTTAAATAAAGGCATCGGAAATACACTACGCATTTCATTAAGTGCTGACCCAGTTGAAGAAGTAAAAGTTGCGCGTGAACTATTAAAGTCATTCGGTCTTGCATCTAATGCAGCAACACTTATTTCTTGTCCAACTTGTGGTCGTATTGAAATTGATTTAATTAGCATCGCTAACGAGGTGGAAGAATACATCTCTACACTAAAAGTACCAATTAAAGTTGCAGTACTTGGTTGCGCTGTAAACGGTCCTGGTGAAGCTCGTGAAGCTGATATCGGTATTGCCGGTGCACGTGGAGAAGGATTATTATTCCGTAAAGGGCAAGTTGTTCGTAAAGTACCAGAAGAAATAATGGTAGAAGAACTGAAAAAAGAAATTGATGTAATTGCTGCTGAAATGGCTGCTGAACGAGAAAAAGAAAAAGAAACACAAGAACAATAAAAAGAAGGTTGCCACAATATTTGTGGGCAACCTTCTTTTTTACGTAAAAAAGCTCGTCAGTTATGTAACCGACGAGTTCTTATTTTGCACATTTTGGACAACGGCCATATATTTCAAACTTATGACCGGTTACTTCATAACCGTTAAAATCTTTATTCATAAAATCCATCGGGCAGGAAGTAATCTCTTTCGTTCCCCCGCAATCTAAACAAATAAAATGATGATGATGTTCCATAATAGAACATGTAAAACGAAAATGTTTTTCACCATTTAATTCCGTTTGTTCTAAAACACCGATTTCAGCAAACACCGTTAAGTTACGATAAATCGTATCAAAGCTAAGACCTGGATAATCATCCTTCATATGCTCTAAAACGTCTTTCGCCGTTAAATAACGATTGTGAGCTGCAAATAACCTGAGCATTTCTTCCCTTTTCCCCGTATGTTTGTATCCTTTATCTTTCATTAGGCGTAAAGCTTCTGTTAGATTCATATCTATCCCTACTTTATGCAGTTTTTTTCTTTTTCCATAAAATCGCACCAATTAAAATAAGAACTGCTATCATAACAATTGTACCACCTGGTGCTAGATCAAGTTGATATGAAGCAAACATTCCACCAATTACTGCAATTTCACCAAATAAAATGGAAAAGAAAATTGTTTGTTTAAATCCATTCGCAATACGAATACTTGCTGCAACTGGTAACGTCATTAATGATGATACGAGAAGAACCCCTACTACACGCATTGATACTGCAATAACAAGAGCAACCAATATAATGAAAATAAAGTGAATCCACTTTGCACTCAAACCGGTTGATACAGCATATTCCTCATCAAACGATAGTAAAAATAACTCTTTGTATAATAAAGTGATCGTTACAATAACAACAATTGCTACAATGCCGATGATTATTAAATCCGTACTTGTTACAGCACTTACACTCCCAAATAAATAACTAAATAAATCAGTGTTAAATCCATTTGCAAGTGATATAAAAATAACCCCAATCCCCATTCCTGCTGAAAGAATAATCGGAATTGCTAATTCTTGATAATGTTTATATACAGTACGTAATTTTTCAATTAGTAACGCCCCACCAATAGAAAAAATCATTCCCATATATAACGGATTTAAAAATCCTCCTGTGAAAATTGTTTTTTCTAGTAGTAAACTTGCAGCAATACCCGATAATGTCACGTGACTTAAAGCATCCGCAATAAGCGACATTCGGCGAATGACAACAAATACACCGATAAGCGGCGCAACAAGTCCTATTAAAATCCCTGCATATAAAGAGTTCCGTAAAAAGTCATATTGTAAAAAATCTTGTATCATTATATCCTCCCGTGATGCTCATGCTCGTGTTCTAAACGATGAACATGATGTCCATATAAGACGGACATTTCTGCATCTTCTAACTCTCGGAACTTCTCTACATTTCCATGGAAATGTAGATGTTGGTTTAAGCATGCAACATGTGTTACCTTCTCTGTAACAGCTCCCATATCATGAGTAACGAGAATTAATGTGATTCCTAACCTTTTGTTTAAATCCTCTAATATCTCATAAAAACTTTCTACATTCTTCACATCGATTCCAACAGTGGGCTCGTCCAAAATAAGTAATTCAGGATCACTAACGAGCGCACGAGCAATAAATACACGCTGTTGTTGTCCACCAGAAAGTTCTCCGATATTGCGCCCTTGAAACGCACTCATCCCTACATCAGCAATCGCTTTTTCTACCTTTTCCTTATCGTTTTTCGTGAAAAAGCGAAACAGCCCTTTTTTCGAAACGAGTCCCATTGATACAACTTCAAAAACAGTGGCCGGAAAACCAGAATTAAAGCTATTTGCCTTTTGCGACACATAACCAACTTTGTTCCATTCTTTAAACTTCTTACTGTCAACACCAAACAAACGAATACTTCCCTGTTTTGGCTTTAAAACGCCTAATAAACATTTTAGCAAAGTAGATTTCCCAGAACCATTTGGCCCAACTAAACCTAAAAAAGCTCCCTTCGGAACTTGCAAATTAATATCTTCTAACACATTTCGATCTTCATATCGAAATGACAATCCTTCTATTTCTAATATATTATTCATAGCATCTCACCTATTTTAATTCAGAATGATTCCGATTTATATCTATTTGAATTATAGTACAGCTTATTATAGTTGTAAACCAATCTGCCTAAAATATATCAATTTTTTCAAGAAACCTTACTATTATAACAAAAAGCAGAGAAAAATTCTCTGCTTCCGAAAAATATTCCTATAAAATGAAACCTTAATCAGATGAGACCATCCCCTAACGATTGGCGAGGGTTTTTACTGGATAAATTTTCTAGTGGATAGCCGATTTAAACTTACCACCATTTGTCTCTTGTGTATTCATAATCGTAACAAACGCATTCGCATCAATTTCATACACAATTGATTTTAACTTCGTCACTTCCAGACGCGTTACAACTGCATAAATAACTTCTTTTTCTTTATCCGTGTAACCGCCTTTCGCTACAAGCTTTGTAGTTCCACGACCAAGACGATGCAAAATCGCATTTGATACTTCCTCATATTGATCTGATACAATTAAAACTGCTTTCGTTTCATCTAAACCTTGAATGACTGTATCAATTGTTTTGAATGCGATATAGTACGTCATAACAGAATACATAGCTTGTTCAACACCAAATACAAATGCTGCCCATGCAAAAATGAATAAGTTCACAAACATTACAAATTCGCCAACAGAGAAAGGTAATTTCTTCGTTAATAAAATACCCATAATTTCTGTTCCGTCCATTGATCCACCATGGCGAATAACGAGCCCTACACCAATACCTAAAATAAGACCACCAAACACTGTTGCTAAAATCGGCTCTGTTGTAAATGGCGGAACAGCATGTAACGTTGATTCAATAAACGCTAAAGCTACAATACCGAACGCCGAAGATAACATGAACGTTTTCCCGATTTGCTTATAACCTGAATACATAAATGGGATATTGAGAATAACGACTAAAGTAGAGAAACTTAACCACCAAATATTAGGAGTAAGATAATCTAATATAAGAGAAATACCAATAATTCCACCATCAATAATTTTATTTGGCATTAAAAATAGTTCAATCGCTACCGCTGCGCATGCTGCCCCAAAAATAATCATAACTAAACGATAAATAAGATGGATAACACTTTCTTTTCGATGTTGCTTTTGTTCCATAGGTCCTCCTTATACTCTTTTTCTATAGTTTTGTCCTTATATTATAACATACGCTTCTTTTTCTCATGGAAAAAGAAACTCTATACGAATATGTACAAGCTACGTACTCATATATTTCGATAGAAGAACGTGTGAAGGAGGATAACTCGATGAACCTCATTAAACAACTTGTAAATAAAAAATTAAATCATATTTCTACAAAAGAGTTATTGAAATATAGTAAAGAATATGAAGTTTCTATTACGACTGCACAAGCGGATCAAATTGTTTTACTTATGAAAGGAAAGAATATTAACATTTACGATAATGACGAACGGCTAGAGCTCTTAAAACAAATAGCAAAAGTAACCTCCCCTGCTACTGCCCAACAAGTAAATACTTTATTTCAGCAACTACTAAAATAAGGAGGGGAAAATCCCCTCCTTATTGCTTATTGCGCTTTAATTTTCTCAAGAATTCCTTCATCAAAAGTACCATTTTTCAGCATTTCGATTTCTAATTTATATGGTGGCTTCTTATCTTTTTTATCTTCACCTACATATGGCGTTTCAAGAATTTTTGGTACGTGCATTAACTGCGGATGATGCACAATATGATGTAACGCTTTATAACCGATATGACCGAAGCCGATATTTTCATGACGGTCCTTTCCTGCGCCGCATACATTTTTACTATCATTAATATGAAGTACTTGCAAACGATCCATACCAACAATCTTATCAAATTTATTTAATACGCCGTCAAAATCATTTACAATATCATATCCTGCATCGTGCGTATGACACGTATCAAAGCATACTGATAATTTTTCATTATATTTTACACCATCAATAATCTTTGCAATTTCTTCAAAGCTACGACCGCATTCTGTTCCTTTTCCTGCCATCGTTTCTAACGCAATGTTAACCGTCTGCTCTGGCATTAATACTTCATTAAGCCCTTTAATAATTTGTTGAATACCAGCATCCGCTCCTGCACCAACGTGCGCACCTGGGTGAAGAACGATTTGTTTCGCTACACCTAATGCCGATGTTCTTTCAATTTCCATGCGAAGGAAGTCTACACCTAATTGGAATGTTTCTGGCTTCGTCGTATTCCCAAGATTAATAATATATGGCGCATGTACGATAATTTCCTCAATACCGTTTAGTTCCATATGTTTTCTTCCTGCTTCTATGTTCAATTCTTCAATTGGTTTTCTTCGTGTATTTTGCGGTGCACCTGTATAAATCATAAACGTCGTTGCACCGTATGAAACAGCCTCTTCACTTGCTGCTAATAACATTTTCTTACCACTCATAGAAACATGAGATCCAATCTTTAACATACAATCACCTCTTCAATATACAATAGATATAATGATAGCATAATTTGTAGAAATATGTAGCGAATTGTTTGTTCCTAAAACACTACGCAAATTGTAACTAGCTACACCGAAACTTTAATCAGTGTTTTTTCATTCCCCACCGATTATTATCCCGCAAATATCCGGATAAAAAAAGATAAGGGGGCTCCCCTTATCTTTTTTTATTGCTATATTTTTTCTTCACTTTATCACGTTCTGTTGCAAGTTTACGTTTATAGTTTGGTTTTACTTTTTTCGGCTTTTTAATAACTTTCGTTGCCATAACATCAAGTTCATCATTTGGTTTTTTACGGCTCTTACGACGACGACGTTCACCTAAATCCGCCCACTCATCTCCGCGTAACTCTACATGCTTGAACTCAATATGACGTTGTTTTTCTAAACTATCTAACGCTTCTTCGTTTGCTGGATCATAAATCGTCACTGCAATACCTGAATGCCCCGCACGTGCTGTTCTTCCAACGCGGTGAACGAAGAAATCTAAATCTGATGGAAGTTCGTAGTTAATAACATGACTAATTCCTTCAATATCAATACCACGTGCTGCTAAATCAGTTGCAACAATATATTGGAATTCAAGATCACGAATTTGTTTCATCATTTTTTTACGATCACGCGGTGATAAATCTCCGTGAATTCGTCCAACTTTTAAGCCACGTTCCATTAATCCGTCAGCAACCTGATCCGCCATCTTCTTCGTATTCGTGAAAACAACTGCTAAATACGGTTTAAATTGTAGCAACATTTTGTTCACTAAATCGATTTTGTTACGATGTTTAGAAGGTACTAAATAATGCTCAATATTCCCAGCCGCAACTTGTTTTGGATTGATATGAATATGCTCTGGATTCTCCATATATTTCTTCAGAAACGGTTTTAGTTTTTGAGGAATTGTTGCAGAGAAAACTAGCATTTGCAGGTTTCTAGGCATGCGTGATGCAATTTTGTCTACATCATGAATGAATCCCATATCAAGCATTAAGTCTGCTTCATCGACAATAATAGTATTTGCTTTATGAACAAATAATGCTTGTGCTTCCACTAAATCTTTAATACGTCCTGGTGTTCCAACTACAATATGAGGTTGTTTTTTCAACTTTTCAATTGATCGTTGTTTATCAGTTCCACCAATTAAACAACGTGCTGTAATCATTTGATCTTCCGCACAAAACTTTGTTAATTTCACGATTTCTTCGTAAATTTGTTGTGCTAACTCACGAGTAGGCGCTGTAATAACAAGTTGTACTTCTTCACGACTTGCATTAATTCTGTTCAATGTAGGAAGTAAGTATGCATGTGTTTTCCCAGAACCTGTTTGGGATTGTCCAATTACACTTACACCTTTTTTCACGACCGGGAAAATTTTCTTTTGAATTCCTGTCGGCTCTGTAAAGCGTAGTTCACGAACTGCATCTATTAAAAATGGTTTAAAATCATACTGTGTAAAAGTTTGTTGTGTCATAAGTTACACCTTCTTTCTAAATTTCTACTGCGCGCACAAATCAGCCAAGTCTACATTATATCGAAATCTACAAGTAAAATCCATCTTTAGTTTAGGTTTTTACTTCAAAAACTAACCTTCTTCCCTCTTATTGCATATTGTATGTGTATATACCTAACTGAAGAAAGGAGGATTTCTCACATGTTTCCAAAATCCCACACAAGGCAAATGTATCCGAATCAAGGACAGCAACCTTATACACCATATCCAATTCCACAACTACCACCGATGGCACAAAAAAAGAAAGGGTTCCTTGCTAAACTCTTTAAAAAACACGATCCAACCGAGCCTTTCATGCAAATGGTTCCACCTTATCGACAAATGGATGGACCGCCGCCAATGATGCACCAGCAACCGCCGCCCCAATACCAACAACAATACCAATACCAACAACAATACCCGCAGCAATACTCACAACAATATCAACCATACATGCAGCAACATCCAGAGCAAATGATTCCCCCTCAAATGTATGAATCAAATGAAACGCGCGGCGGTGCAGCAACTACAGCAGCATCAAGTAGCGGCATCGGCAGTTTTTTTGCAAATTTAATTTCGAATCCAACTAATATGATAAACAATATTGAAAAAGTATCCCAAGTCGTTCAATCTGTAAGCCCTGTCGTCGAACAGTACGGTCCTATTATGCGTAACCTACCAAGCATTGTTAAAATCCTCACCTCTGGAAAAAGTACGGAAGAAGATCCAACTAAAAATCCAACTGAAGACATAACAGAAAAGGTTGAGGTAGCAACTCCGCCTCCTCCACAAAAAAAAAGAAAAAGAAAAAAAATAGTGATTGAGCCTGTCATAGAAAAAGAATTACGAGAGGAGCCTGTTCAAAAAATAGCAACAAAACCAAAACTATATGTGTAACAATCCTTTGTTTTCTATCCATTCCTCCTTTATAATGTAAAAGACTATGCACAAAAGTATCCCTTGTTTAGAAGGAGAGGATTACTCATATGAAAATTGTTAAAATTTCCCCTCGTGGTTATTGCTACGGTGTTGTGGACGCGATGGTTATTGCACGTAACGCCGCATTAGATACATCATTACCAAGACCTATTTATATTTTAGGTATGATTGTTCACAACAAACATGTAACAGATGCATTCGAAGAAGATGGCATCATTACATTAGACGGTCCAAGTCGATTAGAAATTTTAGATAAAATCGATTCTGGTACTGTTATTTTCACTGCACACGGTGTTTCTCCAGAAGTTAAACAACGTGCAAAAGAAAAAGGTTTAACGACAATCGATGCCACTTGTCCAGATGTTACAAAAACACATGACCTTATTGAAGCAAAGAAAGCTGAAGGTTACCATGTCATTTATATCGGCAAAAAAAATCATCCAGAACCAGAAGGTGCAGTTGGTATTGCACCTGACATCGTTCACCTTATCGAAAGAGCTGATGATTTAAAAACATTAGAAATTCCAACAGATAAAATTTTAGTTACAAATCAAACAACGATGAGCCAATGGGATGTTCAACATTTAATGGAGGACATTCAGAAGAAATTCCCAACAGCAGAATTCCATAAGGAAATTTGTTTAGCAACTCAAGTTCGCCAAGAAGCTGTCGCTAAACAAGCTGATGTTGCAGACTTAACAATTGTTGTCGGTGATCCGAAAAGTAACAACTCAAACCGTTTAGCACAAGTATCACAAGAAATCGCTGGTACGAAAGCATACCGCGTTGCAGACGTAAGTGAGATTAAATTAGAATGGCTACAAGGTGTAGAAAACGTAGCTGTTACAGCAGGTGCTTCTACTCCAACTCCAATTACAAAAGAAGTTATCGCTTTCTTAGATCAATATGATCCAATGAATCCCGCTACATGGGAGAGAGTTCGAAAAGTACCATTACAAAAAATATTGCCTCGTGTAAAAGTGAAAAAAGAACAATAATAAAAACCGTTGCCTATAAGCAACGGTTTTTATTTTTCTTATACAAATGTAAATGGATCTGTATGTAATTGCGAAGCATGAATGTGTACATTGAGTTTCTTGTCATCCAATTTTTCTTGTAATTGCTTTTGTACACCTTGCTTCATTACTTTTTCAACGTTATGTCCTGGGTCAACTATATTTAAACCGAGCATCATCGCATCATGAGCAACATGATAATACATGTCACCTGTTACATATACATCCGCTCCTTTAAATTTAGCTTGATTGATGTATTTGTTACCATCGCCACCAAGTACAGCTACTTTGCGCACTTTATCATTTAAATCCCCAACAACTCGTGCACCCTTTACATCTAATGATTTCTTTACATGTTCCGCAAACTGTCCAAGTGTCATTTCTTCTTGTAAATATCCTATTTTTCCAAGCCCTAATGTTTCACCTTTGTTATCAAGTGGATACACATCATATGCTACTTCTTCATATGGATGTGCCGTTACCATTGCTTTAATCACTTTTCGCTGTAGTGAAGCTGGAATTATCGTTTCGATTCGCACTTCTTCTACGCGTTCTAACTGCCCAGTTTCCCCGATATAAGGATTTGTTCCCTCTTGAGGTACAAACGTACCTGTACCCTCGCTATTAAACGTACAGTGGCTATAATTGCCGATATGACCAGCACCTGCGTCTCCTAATGCTTTTCGTACTTCTTCTGCATGAGTTACTGGCACAAACACAACAACTTTTTTCATTTCTTCTGCATATGTCGGTGCCAAAACTTCTGTATTTTGCAATCCTAACGCCTCAGCAAGTAAATCATTTACCCCACCCTTAGCAACATCCACATTTGTATGTGCTGCATAAATGGCAATATCATTTTTAATACACGTTTCAATAATTCTTCCGTACGCTTTATCTGTATGAATCGCTTTTAACGGATTAAAAATTAAAGGGTGATGCGCAATAATGACATTCGCCCCTAATTGAATTGCTTCATCCACAACTTCCTCCGTTACATCTAACGCAATCAATACGTGTTGTACGGGTTTATTAAGCGCTCCAATTTGCAGGCCAATCTTATCTCCTTCCATCGCCAAATGCTTCGGATACATACTTTCAAATAAAGAAATAATTTCATGGCCATTTGGAATTTTACTCATGATAAAACCTCCCGTATCATTTTCATTTTCGCTTCTACTTCCGCACGCTTCGCTTTTGTTTCTTCAGAATCAGCCGCACGTTCTAACTGCTTTAAAATATTTTGGAAGTTTTTCAATTCCCCTTCCCATTTTTCAACGAAAGCTTCACCTTTTTCTTTTATTAAAAATGGTCCCATAAATAATTCCGCTTGTTTATTTTCAGAATAAGGCACCGCAACGTCTCCTCGCTCGCCTACTAAAATCTCGTAAATTTTCCCATCTTCTTTTACGATTTTTTCATGGATAAGCTCCCATCCATTCTCAATAAACCATTCACGAATGTGATGCGCTGCAATATTCGGCTGTAAAATTAAACGAGTTACCCCTTCTAATTTTTCTTTACCACTTTCTAAAATGTCACGAATTAACGCTCCGCCCATTCCAGCAACCGTAATTACATCTACTTCTCCTGGCGCGATAACAGCTAATCCATTCCCTTTACGCACATCTACTTTATCTTGTAAGCCACTTTCAGCTACAGTTGCTTGTGCAGAGCGAAATGGTCCATCTACAACCTCTCCAGCAACTGCTTTTGTAGCAATATTATTTATAATTGTATAACACGGTAAATACGCATGATCCGATCCAATATCAGCTACTGTAGATCCTACCGGTATTTCACGCACTACTTCTTCTAATCGTTTTGAAAGCTTTACTTCATTCATGTATTTCCATTACTCCTTCTCTTGTCAGTCTGTCTCCATGATAATGAATTTATAGTCGTTGTTGCAAGCCTATAAAAACAATTCACTTCTCTATCACTCATCGTATTTTAGAAAATATAGAAAAACAAGCCCTTTGCATAAGCAAAAGGCTTGTCATACGGAACTTTATTTTTTCTTCGATAACCAATCAGCTACTTTAGCGGCTTGATCAGCTGGAACTATATTGGCAGGCATATTTCCTTTTCCTTTCGAAAGAATTTCTTTAATTTCATCTTTTGAAAGTTTTCCACCAATTTTTTGTAAATTAGGTCCTACTGCCCCTTGTAACTGATCACCGTGGCAGCTCGTACAGCTTTGCTTCACAATATCCTCTGGTTTTGATGCTGTTTGTGCTGGCTTCCCGCCATTTTTTGCATCAGCTAACTCTTTAGATTTATTTAGCCCCTGAAATGAAAATACAAACATAACGATAATACCTAATGCTGCAATAAGAGCGAACGGAATCAGCGGATTACGTTTCATATCTCTTCTCCCCCCTCTATACCCCTAAATAGTTAGATGATTCAGTCATTTCCATTGTACTTGAAAACGCTCTATCAGAAAAGAGTAAACTACTAATCGTTAAAAATATTCCATAAATTCAGTTTATTGTTTTTTATTGTTATATCGCTTATTATTTCGATAATTATTAACGTTTCTCATCATATTTTTCACTTTTCTACATATATTTTTGTATAGAATACACAAAATTAATCGAAAAATCGAAAAATGAGCATTTGCAAATCAAAAGACAATTCTGTAAAATAAATTACAAGAAATTGTAATCGTTGCTGATAGCTAAAGTTTAACAAAAGTTAACAAAATAAAAAAGTTTACTTCACAAAGGTGAAGTAAACTTAAAGGTAGCCTATTCTAAGAAATCCTTAAGACGCTTACTACGGCTTGGATGTCTTAATTTACGAAGTGCTTTTGCTTCAATTTGACGGATACGTTCTCTCGTTACGCCGAATACTTTCCCAACTTCTTCAAGCGTACGAGTTCGTCCATCATCTAAACCAAAACGAAGACGTAGAACATTTTCTTCACGATCTGTTAGTGTATCTAACACATCTTCTAATTGTTCTTTTAGCAATTCATACGCTGCATGGTCCGCAGGCGATGTTGCTTCTTGGTCTTCAATAAAATCACCTAAATGGGAGTCATCTTCTTCACCGATCGGTGTTTCAAGAGAAACTGGCTCCTGTGCAATTTTTAAGATTTCGCGTACTTTTTCTGGAGCAAGATCCATTTCTTCACCAATCTCTTCAGGAGATGGTTCGCGTCCTAAATCTTGTAGTAATTGACGTTGTACACGAATTAACTTATTAATCGTTTCAACCATATGAACTGGGATACGAATTGTTCGTGCTTGGTCTGCAATCGCACGTGTAATCGCTTGGCGAATCCACCAAGTTGCATACGTACTAAATTTGAAACCTTTACGATAATCGAACTTTTCAACCGCTTTAATTAGACCCATATTCCCTTCTTGGATTAAGTCTAAGAAAAGCATACCACGGCCCACGTAGCGCTTTGCAATACTTACTACAAGACGTAAGTTTGCTTCTGCAAGACGACGTTTCGCTTCTTCATCGCCTTCTTCAATACGCGTTGCAAGTCGAATTTCTTCTTCTGCAGATAGTAAATCTACACGACCAATTTCTTTTAAATACATACGAACGGGATCATTGATTTTAACCCCAGGTGGTACACTTAAATCATTAAGGTCAAATTCTTCTTCCGCTTTTGTAATTTGGCGATTATTAGGACCTTCGTCGTTATCATTGTCACCAACTAAGTCAATCCCTTGTTCACCTAAATATTCATAGTATTCATCCATTTGATCGGATTCAATTTCAAATCCATTCATGCGTTCTGCAATCTCTTCATATGTAAGAACGCCACGTTTTTTTCCGAGCTCAGTGAGTTGTTCTTTCACTTGCTCAAGGGTCATTTCAGTTTCAATTTGTTTAGAACGAGCTGGTTTGTCAGCCATCTGTTCCCCTCCTTACGCGAGATACAAACATTCATTATACTAAAAATTTATCAAAAAAGCTATTTTCTCGCTTTTTGATTTTGTAAATATGCTACATAATATTTAGCAGCCTCTACAGGATCTGTTTTTTCCATTTGTTTTACCTTAAAGATGATTTCCATCTTTTCAAGTTTTTCTTGATGACGGCTGAGCGTCTCCAAATGGCCTTGTAACACTTCTTCTGTGTATTCTGGATTAATAAATTCATCCGTCGAAATATCAGTGATAATATTTTTCAACTTCTCATCAGAGAGCCAACTTAAAAATGTTCCGACTGAAGGTTCATTTCCCTTTTCATAATATGCGTATAGTTCATATAAAATCCCTTTATGTTCTTCTGTATGAAAATCTTCTATGTGGGATTCCATACGAACAGCCACTTCTGGACTTTGCAACATATGATAAATAATTTCTCTTTCTGCCCTTTCAAAACCTGTTAACTTCGGTTTTGTTTGAACAATTTGAGACGGCTTAGAAACCTGCTTTACTTGTTTTTGCTGTACCTTTTGTTCTTTGCGATATTGGTGCAATTGATTCAAAAGAGTTTCCATTGAATACGAAAATTCTTGCGATAATGACTTCAAATATGATTCTGCCTGCATCGCATCCTGTAGCAACGATAACTCTTTTAAAACACTTTTCACATATTCTTCTTTGCCAGACTCATCTTGCAAATTTTTCCCTAAACGCAAATAATTTATTTTAAAACCAACAAAACTTATACTTGATTTCACAAGATTTTCAAAAGCAGTTGTCCCATATTGTTGCACATATTCATCAGGATCAAGCTTATCTGGCAAGGATGTAACTTTCACTTGGCAACCAACTTTTAGCAATAATTGCCCTGCTTTCATCGTTGCTTCTCGCCCTGCTTTATCACCATCATAGCAAAGAACAACAGTTTCAACGTTACGTCGCAGAAGTTTTGCTTGTTCTTCAGTTAAAGCTGTTCCCATTGTCGCGACAGCTTCTTCCACACCACTTTTTACCGCAGCCATTACGTCGGCATACCCTTCAAAAAGGACCACTTGCCCACGCTTTCTAATAAACGGCCTCGCTTGGTGGAAGTTATACAACAATTTACTTTTATGAAAAATCGGTGTTTCAGGGCTATTTAAATATTTTGGAGTGTCATCTCCTAATGCTCTTCCACTAAACGCTATCACTTTACCTTGTAACGTATAGATTGGAAACATAACTCTTCCACGGAAGCGATCATAATGACTACCATCCTTCTCGCTTCTTATGAGAAGACCAGCTTGTTCCATACTAGACAGCGATAAACCTCTTTTTTGTAAAATTTTCGTTGCTGCATCCCAAGCAGGTGACGCATAACCAATTTCAAACTTCTCAATCATCTCTTTCGTAATACCACGTTTTAACAAATACGAAAGTGCTTCATTTCCTTCTTCTGTATTTACTAATAAATGATGATAGTACTTTTTCAAAAGTTCATGAGCCTGTTGCATGATGACAGTGTCATCAGATATGTCTTCTTGTTGTCCTTGCCCTGATGTATACTCTGCAACCGCCATTCCATTTCTTTCACCTAGCTTTTGAACAGCCTCGGTAAAAGCCAATCCTTCCATTTTCATTAGAAAGGAAAATACATTTCCACCTTCTCCACATCCGAAGCAATGAAAAATTTGCTTATCAGATGAAACAGAGAATGAAGGAGAATTCTCACCATGAAATGGACAAAGGCCAAAATAGTTACGCCCCTGTTTTCTAAGTTGAACGTATTCACCAATCACTTCTACAATATCCGATGACGTCCGAATCTGTTCAACAACTTCTTCGGGAATTCTGTTCCCCATAAATCCATCTCCGTGTCGTATTTTGTATTCGATAAAAATTAAAAAATTCCTTTATAATTCGACAATATTTTTTCTAAACTTATTAGAAAGTGTTGTCGATCACGTTATCAAACGATTTTGTAGGCCCTTTTCTGCGTAATTTCGCAGATACGTACCTACTATATAAAATTGTATCCATTTGCTCACCTGTTACAAATGTACCTCCTGGAGACAATACATATACACTTTTTACAAGAAGACTAGCAAGCACCATATCCTATGTGATCACGAGATCTGTTTTTTTTGCATGTTGATACATATAAAAAATCAACTGTAGCTTATTCAGTATCTACGTAGATCCAATTTCCCTTGCTACTTCCTTAAACGATGAGCATACGATGTGACAAACAAAATTTCGACATGAACTTTCGTTCCAACTTGCACAATTTTCAGCATTCACAGGCTATGCATCTGCATCAACTAATACGATATTGATGTTTTGCATATTTCTGTATTCTACATCCCTTCTGCGAATCCTTCCATAATGTGCGTTTTCTTGTATAGATTTTGTCGATTTAACGTAATTACATGTCTTTTCGTAAATCCTATCCCTAGTTTATTCTGAAAAATTAAAGTCTAAACGTAAAATATAGGTTTTTATCACAATTTTTTATTATAATATATTTTCTTCAACTACGCTACATATCCCTTTATTTTTTCATCTTCTATTTCAGGATAACGAAACCCTGCCTTTAGCATAATAAAAAGACAGAAGAATATAAGTATAACCACTCCGCTATAATCTATTACGAAATTAACAGGTATTGTGTTTCTCACGAGCGAAAAAAGCACATTCACCTTTGGTAAATGTGCTAAAACAATTTTTGGTTTTGCACTGCATTCACAATAATGTTGGCTGTTTCTTCAATCGCTTTATTCGATACATCAATTACTTGACAATTTATTTTACCAACTACATTCTCAAAGTGATCAATTTCTTCTTTAATACGATTAATATTGGCATATGTTGCACCATCACTTAGTCCAAGTGATTTCAATCGCTCTTTTCGAATATGATTCAACTTCTCTGGCGTAATTTTCAAACCGAAGCATTTTTCTTTAGCCACTTGATATAACTCTTCAGGCGGATCTACTTCTGGTACGAGCGGTACATTAGCAACTTTCAAACGTTTGTTATGAGCTAAATATTGAGAAAGTGGTGTTTTTGATGTGCGCGAAATCCCAATCAACACGATATCTGCTTTTAAAATACCACGCGCGTCTCTACCATCATCATACTTTACAGCAAACTCAATCGCTTCAATCTTTTTAAAGTATTCTTCATCTAATCTACGAACAACACCCGGCTCATATCTTGGTACTTGCCCTGTAATTTCTTCAATTTGATCGATAAGAGGCCCGATAATATCATATGCCTCTACGCCTTCTTTCGCAGCCTCTGTCACTAAATACTGACGCATGTCAGGCTTTACTAACGTAAAACAAATAAGCGCTTGATTGCTCTTAGCAATCGAAATCACTTCTTTTAATGTCCCTGTATCTTCTACATACGGTACACGTCTAATATCAGGAGCAAATGGGAATTGCCCCATCGCTGCTCGAACAACCAAATCAGCCGTTTCTCCAACAGAGTCAGATACGACATATACGATTTTATTATCCATTATATTACCTCACTTTAAACAAATTACACTTATTCGTTATTTACTAAGTTTACAAACGCACGTGTAATATTTGTTTTTGTAATTCGTCCAATCACTTCTAAACCTTGCTTCGTATCTTTCACAACCGGCATCGCATCAATCTGTCTTTCTATTAATTCCATCGCAATATCATACAAAGAATCCTCTCTACGACACATCGCAATGTTTGGCATCCTTGTCATGATAATATTAACCGGAAGAGAGGTTAAATCCTGCTTTCCAAGGCTAGCTCTTAATAAATCTTTACGAGACACAACACCAACTAATAGAATCGCCTGATCTACAACAAATAAGGTACCTACGTCCTCTAAAAACATTGTACAAATCGCATCGTATACTGATACATTTTTATCAATTACAGCTGGTCTAGATTGATAATCTTGTACTTTAATTTTCTTAACAGCCTCAGATAATAGCTGCCCCCCGGTTTTACCCGTATAAAAATAACCTACGCGTGGACGCGCTTCTAAATAACCAGCCATCGTTAAAATTGCTAAGTCTGGTCTTAGTGTTGCACGTGTTAATCCTAATTGCGCAGCAATTGACTCCCCTGTAATAGGACCGTGATCTTTTACAATCTGAATGATATGTTCTTGCCGTTTATTCAGCTCTATGATAATCACCACCTTTAATGCACAACGAAAAAAGTTATACTATCTCTTAAATATTATATACTAAATATGCTATTTGAAAAAGATAGGATGTAAAAAGGACCGTATACGGCCCCAAATTATATTTGAAACTTATCAAGTTGTTCTAAGAAACGTCTTGACTTCAAATAAATCCCGCAATATTCATCATAATATGTATTCAATACTAAACGCATTTGTTTTTTTGTGCTATCCTTCACCGATACATTACCAAGTCTATGTAAATCGAAGTGGTAGAAAAGACGTAATAATTTATGAACAGCTTCCCCCACTGGTATACGATACTGGTCTTGCTCAGCATGACGCGAGCACAGAAAACCGCCTTCCCGGACAGAGAAGGCGACAAAATCTGTTTCTTGATGACAAATCGCACATGTATCAAAGTACGGGCGCATCCCTAATACCGGAAGCATTTTCGTTTGATAAATTAATGATAATACTTCTGAATCAACACCCTCACACATATAATGCAACGTTTGATATAACATTTCAAATAAATATGGATTATGTTTTTTATCTTCTGTTGCTTTATCAGTTAACTCAACAATAAATGATGCATAAGCAGTTAAAAATATATCCTCGCGAATTTCTTTCATAGTTGAAATAATCTCGCCTTGTTGCAAAGTTCCAAGTCCAGATCCCATTTGAATAAGAAAATTACCATGGGTCATAAGTTGCGAAACAGATGCTAACCGGCTTTTCGGTTTTTTCGCTCCTCTTGCCATTGCACTTACCTTACCCAATTCTCTTGAGAATATTGTAACAATCTTGTTCGTTTCTCCGTAATCTGTCGTACGGATAACGATGCCCTCAACTTTTTGAAACATGTTCGTCACCATCCAAGGTTTGAACAAAACGGGTCAAGAAATTGGAGAGTCTAGATGCGCTAGCTCCTCTTCATGTTGATCCATCTCATCGTTTACGTCTTTTTCCATTTCTTTCAAAAGCAAGTACGTTTCAATGCTTCCTGTTTTGGAGAAAAACTTCCAGGTAAAATCTAGCATAAGAATCCACCTTTCTCAATAAGCGTAGCCTATAAACCAATTTCCTTTGTTGTTATTAAATTGACCCATTTTGTCCATTTTCATGTGAGAAAAATTTTTCCTAATTTATCAAAACTCATAAAAACCAATAATCAGCGGATGAACAAAACATCCGCTGATTACAGATTTACTCTATTTTAGTACTCGTCTTCGCGGAAACCAAGGTCACGAAGCTGAGACATTTTATTACGCCAATCTTTTTGCACTTTTACCCATACTTCTAAAAATACTTTAGAACCAAGTAATGCTTCAATGTCAAAACGAGCTCGCTTACCGACTTCTTTTAACATCTTTCCTTGCTTACCTATAATAATTCCTTTTTGTGATGCACGTTCAACAACAATCGTTGCGTTTATATAAACCGCTCCGCCCTCACGTTTTTGAATTGCATCAATAACAACCGCTACAGAGTGCGGCACTTCTTCACGTGTTAAATGTAATACTTTTTCACGAATAAGCTCTGAAATAATAAATCGCTCTGGATGATCCGTTACTTGATTATCTGGGTAGTATTGCGGTCCTTCTGGTAAATACTTTTTAATTGTTCCAATTAAAGCATCCACATTATTACCGTCTAATGCAGAAATTGGTACAATCTCTGCAAACTCATATAGTTTACGGTATTGATCAATTAACTCTAATAATTGCTCTGGATGAAGTTGGTCAATTTTATTAATTACTAAAAATACTGGTTGTTTCGTTTCTTTTAATTTCTCAATAATGAATTCCTCACCGCGACCAAATCCTTCAACTGCATTGACCATAAACAGAACAATATCAACTTCTTTTAATGTCGTTTGAGCCATCTTCACCATGAAGTCGCCTAATTTATGTTTAGGTTTATGTATTCCTGGTGTATCAATAAAAATTACTTGTGAATCATTTTCTGTATATACGCCTTGAATTTTATTACGAGTTGTTTGTGGCTTATCACTCATAATGGCAATTTTCTGGCCGATAATACGATTTAAAAATGTAGATTTCCCAACATTCGGTCTGCCAATAATAGAGACAAAACCTGATTTATAACCTTTTCTATTCATGTAAATCCTCCGCTAAAAATGCTCCTGGTAACAATTCTCCGACTGTCGTCTCTTGAACGTCACCATGTAAATTTGATAGGTATACTTTCGTATCCTGTTTACATAATTCTACCATAACTTGTCGACATGCTCCACAAGGAGGTACTGGACGCTTTGTATCCGCCACAATCGCGATAGCTACAAACTCTTTATCTCCTTCAGAAACCGCCTTAAATAAAGCTGTTCTTTCTGCACAGTTACATAAGCCATATGATGCATTCTCAACATTACATCCACGATATACTTTTCCATCCTGTGTTAATAATGCTGCACCTACTTGAAATTTAGAATATGGTACGTACGCTTGTTTACGCGCTTCGATTGCTTCTTGAATTAATTGTTTACTATTCATATTCCCGCATCCTTCCTGTCCACAGCTGTGAATAGATACACTCTCTCATTAAAGGCCTTTACGGCACTTTCAAAGCTTCATAAAAGCTTTGGAATGCAACTATACCACATACGGCAAAAAGATAATAGCACCAATTATAACGGCTATTATCGCAAACAATAAAACCGATCCGGCTGCGACATCCTTTGCAATTTTCGCAAACGGATGTATATCGGTAGTCGCTAAATCTACTGTTTTTTCCACAGCCGTATTTACCATCTCTAAACTCATTACAATTCCTATTACAATAAGTAATACCATCCACTCTACTTTCGTAATATGGAAATAAAAGCCGCAGCATATAACAATGACTGCGGCTACATAATGAATTTTCATATTGCGTTCATGACGAAGACAAAAGAATATACCTGCTATAGCATATCCAAAACTATTTATAAGTTTTCCTTTTTTCATCGACCTAATCCAAATGCCTCTAAAATTTCTTTTTGTCTTCCAAACATTTCTTTTTCATCCTCTTCTGTCATGTGGTCATAACCAAGTAAATGTAAAAAGCCATGTAACGCTAAAAAGCCAAGTTCACGATCAAAAGAATGTCCATACTCTTCAGCTTGTTCTTTCGCTCTCGGAATAGAAATAATAAGGTCACCTAACATACGAGGCATCTCTGCACCTACAATTTCCATTTCTCCTTCTCCCATTTCTTCCATAGCAAAGGAAATGACATCAGTAGGCTGATCCTTATCTCGGTAATCACGATTAATCTCGCGAATGCGTTCGTTATCTACAAATGTCACTGATAACTCCGCACCATCCTCTATTTTTTCCATTTGAGCTGCTTTTTCTAATATCTCACGAATTAAATTCACATATTCTTCTTTCACTTCTTCTGTTTCATCAATGAAATCAATTAATAAACTCATTCTTTCTCCTTCTCTTCCGGTGGTTCCGGATATGTAATACGCGAATGGAAAATACCATTTAACGTTTCACATAACGTTTTTCCAACGATTTGTAGTTCCTTAAACGTCAAATCACATTCACTAAATTGCCCATCTTGCAGGCGATCTTTAATAATACTTTGTACTAAATTATTAATTTGATCTGGCGTTGGGTGATTCATAGAACGTACTGCCGCCTCAACACTATCAGCAATACCAACAATTGCCGACTCTTTAGAAGTTGCTTTTGATCCTGGATAGCGAAACATCTCTTCTGTATATTTTTCTTTATCTTCTTTAATCGCCTTATAATAAAAATATTTAAGTAATGTTGTACCATGGTGTTGTCCAGCAATATCGATAATTTCTTGCGGAATATGGTATTCTTCGAGCATTCTGACTCCATCTGTTACATGAGCAATGATAATATCTTTACTCGTCACAGGATCTAATTTATCATGTGGATTTTCAATTCCCATCTGGTTTTCAATAAAGAATTGCGGTTGTACTGTTTTTCCTACATCATGATAATACGCCCCTACACGTGCTAATACACCATTTGCTCCAACCGCTTCACACGCTGCCTCAGAAAGATTCGCTACCATTACACTGTGGTGATACGTTCCTGGCGCTTCTAACAAAATTCTACGTAAAAGCGGATGATTCGGACTTGATAGTTCCATAAGCTTCATGCTTGATACAATTCCAAGTCCACTCTCTAAATATGGTAATATCCCCATAGCCAAAACGGATGAGATAATTCCTGAAACGGAAGCCATCAATAATTGCGTTCCAATTTCAAGAGGTGAAAAATTCCCATTACGTAATAATAATAACGCCGCTAAGACGACCACATTTAAGATAGAAACGAGTATACCAGCTTGCAAAATCATCGTACGACGATTTTTTTCTCTTAAGAAAATGCTTACTGATAATGAACTTAACAACACATAAATACCTACACTATAATTCAGTGTACTTGTTACCCCTTCATTAAACATAATACTTCCGCACACAGAAAAAATCATACTTGTTAAAAATACAAATCGGTCGCCAATCATTAGTTTTACAAGTATTGTTCCCATCGCAACCGGGACAACATACGCAATTCCTGCATATTCAAGCTTTTGAAACAAACTAATCGTTTTCATTAAAACAATCGTGATAGATAAAATTGTAATATACGCTAAAATATACGGTCTATCTTCTCTTTTACGCTGTAAAAATACTTCAAACTGCTTATGCATAAAGTACAGTAACACACCAATGAGCACTGCTAATCCAACATAAGGCTGAAAACTATTACCTTTCTCTAATAAACCGACTAATTTCAACTGATTATACATATCACTTGAAATTGTTTCACCTTCTCTAACAATAACTTGTCCTTGAAGAATATAAACAGGTGGAATTAAATCTTCTTCCGCTTTCTTCTTCTCTTTCGTTACAGCCGGATCATAAAAATAATTTGCTGTAATCGCATATGATCCTAGCGCGTTCACAGCTTCCTTCAATCCACTATTCACATTGAGGCTTTTCATTTCATTAACAAATCGCTCTTTTGCTGCTATTTCTTCGGACATTTTAATATTTCCACCCATAATAACACTAATAGACGTTAGAGCCGCGTTCTTTGCTAATTCTAATTGATCCGGTTCTGCATTAATAAAATATAATAAATTCTCATCAGATAATTCCTTTGTTAAATTAGATGGCAACTTCTTCTTCAATTTTTCTAATTTATTTGCATCGGTCATCTTTTTTTGCTCTTCAGGTCCAGCAGCTTTCATCTCTTGAATTGCTTCATTTACCTTAGCAAAAACATCATTTACAATATCTACTCTATTTTGTTTATATTCACTTCTATATGTATATTGATCTCCAACTTTTTGAGCGGCCTCTTGTTTTTTTCTGTCCGTTATAACCTTATCTTCAATTTTAATAGGAGAATGAATTGTTTTTTTTGCAATAGAATACATATCAACATCTAATTGCTCTGGTTTTACATTATTCATAAGTGCAAAAAACAGCACTGCTCCTAATAAAACGTAAGAAATCCAACTTAGTTTTTTCGAATGTTGTAAATTACGAAACCACTTAGAAATTTCTTCAGATCTTAACATGATTTCAATACCTTCTCCTCTCCAGAAATAAAGTGAAACTATTTATAGCTTTCATTTCTTCTAGCCAACAATACTTTTAAGTAACATTTTGATACACCAGCACCTATAGTTTATTTCTCTTATCTTTTATGATAGTAAAAAATATGCCGTTCGCCAACCTTAATACAAAAAGAAATGATCCTGACAAATAGGATCATTCCATTTTATCATATGCCTCAATAATACGTTGCACCAGCGGATGCCTCACAACGTCCGTTTGTTCTAATGTAATGAATGAAAGACCTGATACACCAGATAAAATGTTAGAAGCTAGCGAAAGCCCTGATTTTACCCCTTTTGGTAAGTCTACTTGTGAAGGGTCCCCCGTAATAACCATTTTAGAACTAAAACCTAATCTAGTTAAAAACATTTTTATTTGTGCACCCGTTGTATTTTGCGCTTCATCTAAAATAACAAATGAATCATCGAGCGTACGCCCTCTCATATAAGCAAGAGGTGCAATTTCAATTACCCCTCGCTCCATCATACGTTGCGTATATTCTTGTCCAAGAATATCGTGCAAAGCATCATACAATGGACGTAAATACGGATCTACCTTCTCTTTCAAATCTCCTGGTAAAAAACCTAAACTTTCTCCAGCTTCTACAGCCGGTCTCGTTAAAATAATTTTCTTTACATACCCTTGCTTTAAAGCTCTCACAGCCATTACTACAGCTAAGTATGTTTTCCCAGTCCCAGCAGGTCCCATTCCAAATACAATATCATTCTTCTTCATTGCATGAATATATCTTCTTTGCCCCATTGTTTTTACACGAATGGATTTACCTTTTGCCGTTTTAAAGATTTCTTCTTCATATAATTCTTCAAATTGAGCAATTTTCCCTTGTTGTGCGAGCTGAATTGCATACGCAACATCTCTTTCAGTAATTGATATACCTTTTCGAATAACAACAAGTAATTGCTGTAAGATTTTTTCTACGAGTGTCACAGTTTCAACTGCTCCAGATGCATGAACAGTTTCACCTCTAGTTACAATCGATACATTCAATTCCCGTTCAATTACTTTCAAATGAGCATCATTGACTCCAAAAAGAGCGATTGCTTCGTTAGCATTTTCCAATTGTTGGTTCATTTCTACTAATTGTTCTGCCATTACTCAGTCTCCTTGAATATCGGATTCGGATATTGGTTGTGGCTCTGCAATATTTTCGATCACAGTATAATGCAATGTGACTTTTAGTTGATCCGCCTCAACCTCTTTACTCAAAATCTTATCACTTACAATCATAGCATGTTCATCCAATTTTTTCTTTAGTTCTTTTTCAGCCATCTCTTTCGCTACTTTCATTGCCTGTTTTTCTGTATATTCCCGATTCGCTTCTTCCTCTTCTCGTACAATATCTTTTTCATACGCGATCGGCAGTGTAAAACCAAATAGTTTCACATCGTGTTTTACACTTTCAGTACGAGAGCGTTTATACTTATCATGTTGAAATCCCCATATTTTTATTTTCGCACTCCCAAATGTAAGGTAATGCTCATTATACGCATTGCCAGTATATACTTGAAATTGCGTCTTTAGTGGTACACTCACCTCAGATGTGTACCACGTTTCTCCATATACAATACCTTTCGCCGAAACAATCGTCGGACTCTCCTCATTACCGTATATCCCTGATACGAGAAGCTGTCCTTTTTCGACATGGTCATTTTTCAAGACAACTGGTTTTCCTACTTCAACAAATGTTTTTGTCACAATCGCTTCTTTTTTTGCAACTAAATTTTGCGGTCTTTGTTCCTTTTCTTTTTTCGGCTCGTTTTTTTCAACAATTTTAAAATGGTACGTCGTTCCTCTTATTTCTAATCCCGCCCAAGTAATCGCATTAATATTGTCTGTCAAATGACGTTGTACATCTTCTACATTAGGCATTTGGAATTGTAATTTTCCTTTTTTAATACCCATTTTGTCCAATTCTTTCATCAATATATATTCTGTTTCAGGTTTCGCTCCTGTAATTTCAATTTTCCAAACCATATTGGATAATGCAATCATGCCAAAAAAGAAAATTAAAAAACCAATTAAGAATCCACTATTTTTAATTAAACGCTTATTCAAAAAAGGAAAACCGTAACGCCCAATAAAATATAATTTACATTCATTTTTTCTATAAATTGGTTTTATTTTCTTCACATCTCGTAATAACATACAAAAAACTAACGTTTCATCAGCAATTTTCTTAACATCCCAAACTAATAATTTTCTACGTACACATTCGTTAACGAACCGTTCTGCACCTCTACCTTCAATTCGTACTTTTACATATCCAAGCCACTTTATAAACCATTTATTTTTCATCTACTATCTCCACTACCTTTCCAAAAGTATACACACTACTTTTTTCACTTTAATTAGCAAAATAGCTCGTACGAAAATGAAATAAAGAGTTCTACCACCCATAAATAGCGAGATAAACTGAATAGTAAGGTCGAATCACGAAAATAACGAAGAAAAACTTCACATATGGAAGTTTCCCTCACTCCTCTTTTTTTTCGTTTTCTAAAAATGTCACTTGCTCAATTATTCCTTCAAGCAAAAGTTCTTCTGGAAGGATTGTTTTAATAATAAAGGATTGCCCTTTAATTAATAATTGACCGTGCTTTAATAACAATCTTACTTCTTTATCTGAAAACACTAATAAACCCCGATGATTTTCTATATAGATATGCACTTGCCCAACAAGCGTGATCCGAGGTAGATCCATTAGCACATCCACTGGCAGGTCTATTTGCTTTGTTAACCAATTCTTCATTTGTTCTAATTTTTTCATCTCAAAAGACCCCCTCTCATCCCATATGTATGAAAAAAGAGCTTGTAATATCACGTCCAAACTGAAAAAAAGCATAAAAAAACGTCTCATACGAAATGAGACGTTTTTTTATGCTAATAGCTGGATAACCAACTTATTCACAAGTGATCCGTCTGTTTTACCTTTTACTTTCGGCATAACAGCAGTCATCACCTTACCCATATCTGCTTTAGAAGTTGCACCAACTTCAGAAATAACTTGCTTAATTACATTCGCTAGTTCTTCTTCTGTTAATTGCTCCGGCAAATATGCGCTTAAAATCTGAATTTCACTTTGCAGTTTATTAACAAGGTCTTCACGACCAGCTTTTTTAAATTCAAGGAGGGAGTCCTTATACTGTTTTACTTCACGAGCTAAAACTGTTAATTCCTCTTCTTCAGTAAGAGTATGTTGCAGTTTAATACCTTCATTTTGTAAAGCAGCCTTAACCATACGAATAACGGTTAATTTTTCTTTTTGTTTATTCTTCATCGCTTGTTTCATATCATCGTTTAAACGACCGAGAAGACTCATCACTTACACCCTCTCTTAGAATTTACGCTTTCTTGCCGCTTCAGATTTCTTCTTACGTTTTACACTTGGTTTTTCATAAAACTCGCGCTTTCTTGCTTCAGCAAGTGTACCAGTTTTAGAAACCGATCTTTTAAAACGGCGAAGTGCATCCTCCAAAGACTCGTTTTTACGAACGACTGTTTTTGACATTCTCTTTCCCTCCCTCCGAAACATCACACTTACATACTAATTTCAGCATGCAAAAAGAAACCCTTCTTCAGCATGTCTTTTACGATTATAATACATTTTATCACTTCAGGTCAACTATTTGGCAGAATAAAAGAAGAATAGATGCCCTTTCCTGTTCAAAAGCTACGTAGATAGCTATTATCCATTTCCCCTGAAGACAACTATATTTTTATCATTACATCTTTTTTAATGCAGGAATGTACGAAACAACTACTCATTCGACGTACCTGCCTTTTTCAGTACTTAACTTCTCCACGAAAAAAAGAAAGCATGCAAATCGTTTCCGTTTGCATGCTTTTTTTATTCCGCTATTTGCCGGGCAGTAAGCCCCCCCACCTCAAAATTCAGCACAAGCAAAGAACTTAGGTAGGAATCCGGCTGATAATTAGTGGGGAGGAACAAAAACCCCACTGATTAAAGTTTCATTTTATGCGCTTGCTGATTCTTTTTTTACATCATCTTCAAGAACACGAACAAATTGCGCTTCGTTATATGGATAACCAGCTTTCGTAATTTTCACTTTCACTAGCTTACCAATTAACTCTTCTGATCCTTCAAATACAATTTTTAAGTAGTTATCCGTATAGCCTACATATAACCCTTTACGGTCGCCCTCTTTAAATTGCTCTTCCGGAATGATCTCAAGCACTTCCCCTTCAAACTGTGACGCATACTCTTTCGCTAATTGGTTAGATAATTCAATTAAACGATGAACACGATCATTCTTCACATCTTCAGGAACTTGATCTTCCATACGCGCTGCAGGTGTTCCTGTACGCTTCGAGTAAGGGAATACGTGTAACTCAGAGAAGCGATTCTCTTTAATGAAATTGTATGTTTCCATGAATTCTTCTTCTGTTTCACCTGGGAAACCAACAATTACATCCGATGTAATCGCAAGGCCTGGTAACGCTTCTTTCAATCGATCTAAACGCTCTTGGAAAAATTCCATCGTATACTTACGACGCATACGCTTTAATACAGTATTAGATCCAGATTGCAATGGAATGTGCAAGTGGCGTACAACTACTTCAGACTTATCTAACACTTCAATTACTTCATCTGAAATCTGACTCGCTTCAATAGAAGAAATACGAAGACGTTTTAATCCGCCTACTTCCGCTTCCATATCACGAAGTAATCCAGCTAAGTTATAATCTTTAATATCTTCACCGTACCCACCTGTATGAATACCTGTTAATACGATTTCTTTATAACCTGCATCTACTAATTGCTGCGCTTGTTTAATAACTTCTTTTCCATCACGAGAACGCATTAAACCACGTGCCCAAGGAATAATACAGAATGTACAGAAATTATTACAACCTTCTTGTATTTTTAAAGATGCACGTGTACGATCCGTGAAATAAGGTACATCCAGTTCTTCGTATACACGTGTTTTCATAATGTTGCGGACCGCATTAATTGGTTGACGCTCTTTGCGGAATTCTTCAATGTATCCTAACATCTTTTCACGATCCTGTGTACCAACTACAATATCTACACCTGGAATCGCCATAATTTCCGCTGGAGATGTTTGTGCATAACATCCCGTTACACAAATAACCGCATCCGGATTTTGACGAACAGCACGTCTAATAACTTGACGGCTTTTCTTATCCCCCGTATTCGTTACTGTACACGTATTAATAACATATACATCAGCTTTCTTTTCATATTCAGTTCTTTCATATCCACCTTGTTTAAACAATTGCCAAATGGCCTCTGTTTCATAGTGGTTTACTTTACAACCTAACGTATGGAACGCAACAGTTGACATTGATCATCACCCCATCAATTCAAAATGATACGAAGCAGCACTTAACGCATATAACGGCGCCGTTTCTGTTCTTAAAATTCTTGGTCCTAAACTACATGGTACAAATTTATGTTCACTAAGCGTAGTAATCTCTTCCTCCGCTAAACCACCTTCTGGTCCAAATACAATCAATAGTTTTTGGCCTGGTTTCATCGTCGTTAAAGCTTTAGCAAAATTGGATTTCTCACCTTGTTTTGCTTCCTCTTCGTACGCAACAAGACATACATCATACTCATTGCTCATTGAAAGCAATTGCTTAAATGATGCCGGAGCATGCACTTCTGGAATTTCGCTTCTATGCGATTGTTCCGCAGCTTCTTTCACAATTTTTCTTAAACGCTCAACTTTTTTATCAGCTTTTTTCGCATCCCATTTTACAATAGAGCGAGATGCTTGAAATGGTAAAAATGCGGCCGCCCCAAGCTCAGTTCCTTTTTGGAAAATTAACTCTAGCTTGTCTCCTTTTGGCAGTCCACTTGCAATCGTCACGAAAACAGGAAGTTCACTTGACGCCTCTACCCATTCTACAATAGCCGTATTAATAAATTCACTGGTAATTTCATCAATTGAACATACTGCTGTTTTTCCGTTTACACAGCAATAAATGTGATCACCAGCTGACATACGCATCACTCTTGCGATATGATGTACGTCATGACCTACAATGCGAATACTTGTCTCATTTACATATTTCTCTTCTACAAAATAACGTTGCATATAATCACCTTAGTAGAGTTTCGTTCCTTTCGTAAGTCAACACTTACGAAAAGAACGAAACGTTATCATTTTTTCATATAACAAACGGCAAGTCCCTCACCTTATAGTGAGAGACTCCCCTTTTCATTATAAACTAAAATCTATATTACGCATTTCGTGCAATAATTGCTACCCAATCTTCCATTCGTAATACTTCTTCAATTGTAAATCCAGCTTTTTCTAGCGCTTCAGAAATTATCTTTTCCTTCGCTGCAATAATGCCCGATGTAATAAATAATCCGCCCGACTTCACAACTCTTGCTGCATCCTCAGGGAATAAAAGAATAATTTCTGCTAATAAGTTAGCTACGATTAGATCAACAGGACCTTCAATACCTTCTAAAAGACTATTTTGCCCAACAGACACGATATCATCTGTTTTATTTAAACGTACATTCATTTCTGCACTTTCCACTGCAACCGGATCTAAATCATACGCTTGAACAGAAGACGCACCTAATTTTGCCGCTGCAATACTAAGTACACCAGAACCTGTTCCTACATCAATGACAGTATCACCTGGCTGAACTGTTTTTTCTAAAGCACGAATACACATCGTTGTTGTCGGATGAGTTCCTGTCCCAAACGCCATACCTGGATCTAATTCAATAATTTTTTCTTCCGGAGAAGCTGGTGTATATTCTTCCCACGTCGGCACAATTGTGAATGTATCAGAAATTTGTACTGGATGGTAATATTTTTTCCAAGCAGTAGCCCAATCTTCTTCATTGACTTCGTTAACGGTAATATTTCCAGTACCAATTTCGATGTCGTAAGATGGAAGCATATCAATAGATGATTTTACACCCGCAATCGTTTCCTGTAAAGAATCCGTTTGTGGGAAATATGCTTTTATTAATACACCTTCCGCCGGATATTCATCTGGGTTCAATGCATAAATTTCACCATATTGTTGCTCGCGCTCTTTCGTCAACTCCGCTGGATCCTCAATCGCAACTCCACTAGCACCAGCTTCATGTAAAATATGAGAGACAGCTTCTACTGCTTCTTCTGTTGTATGAATACTAACTTCTGACCATTTCACAATTTACCAACTCCATTTTTTATTTCCATTATTCCCCTTTGAAAGCACGTTTAAGCTTTCCAAATAAACTATCATCCTGCTCTTCTTGTCCCGCAAATTCACGTAATAACTCTTTTTGATGTGAAGTTAATTTCGTCGGTACAACAACACGAACGACTACATATTGATCTCCTTGACCGTATCCACGTACGTTCGGAGCACCTTTTCCTTTTAAGCGGAATTCTGTTCCGGTTTGTGTTCCTGCTGGAATTTTTAGCTTCACTTTCCCATGAACAGTAGGAACTTCCACTTCAGCACCAAGTGCCATTTGCGCAAATGTTAATGGCATTTCACAAATAATGTGATCTCCTTCACGCTCAAAGAATTCATGATTTCTCACATGAACAACAACATATAAATCTCCTGCCGGTCCGCCATTTACGCCCGCTTCACCTTTTCCAGATACACGAATTTGTTGACCATTATCAATACCTGCTGGAATTTTAACATTGATTTTTTTACGTTTACGTACTTTACCAGAACCGTGACACGTCGTACATTTTTCTTTAATCATTTGACCAGTTCCTGAACAATGACCACAAGCTTGACGGTTTACGATACGACCAAATGGTGTATTTTGTTCTACACTTACTTGCCCTGATCCTGAACAATGTTTACATGTTTCTTTTGAAGTTCCTGGTTTCGCTCCGCTACCTTTACAAGTATCACATGGATCTTCTACCGGAATCTCAACATTTAATTCTTTACCAAAAATAGCTTCCTCAAACTCTAAAGTAACTTGATATTGTAAGTCAGCACCTTGACGCGGAGCATTTGGATCACGACGTCTACCGCCACCGCCGCCAAAGAACGAACTAAAGATATCTTCGAAACCGAAGCCACCGCCGAAGTCTCCTCCGCCGCCAAAGCCACCGAAACCTTGATTTGCACCAGCATGACCAAATTGATCATATTGCGCGCGCTTTTGATCGTCGCTTAATACTTCGTATGCTTCTTGTACTTCTTTAAACTTTTCAATTGCATTTTCTTCTTTACTTACGTCTGGATGGTATTTTTTAGCCAAACGACGATACGCTTTTTTTATTTCATCTTTTGAAGCACCCTGGCTAAGTCCAAGGACCTCATAATAGTCTCGTTTACTCATAAATTTACAACCCCCGAATCTTTCACATAAACGTAATTTTAACACCGAAAGAAAGTGCTTTGCAACAAAGTTTCCTCACTTACAGTATGCAAAGTAAAAAACTTAAGAACCTCACACTTTTCTTTTCATTCGTGAAAAAAGCCAAAGTCAAGGCACGCTTGACTTTGACTTTTTGTCATCTTACTTATTTATATTACTTATCTTCTTTTACTTCTTCGAACTCAGCGTCTACTACATTGTCTTTCTTCGCGCCAGCATCTTGTGCTCCTTGTGCACCTTCTGCTTGCCCTGCAGCTGCTTGAGCTTGCTCGTATAATTTAACAGTTAATTGTTGTACGATTTCTTGTAAAGCGTCTTTTTTCGCACGGATTTCCTCAAGCTCGTTCTTCTCGATCGCAGCTTGTAATGCTTCTTTCGCTTCTGTTGCTTTTGCAACATCAGCCGCATCCACTTTACCTTCTAAATCTTTTACAACTTTATCCGTTTGGAATACAAGTTGGTCAGCTTCGTTACGAAGTTCAACTTCTTCCTTACGTTTTTGGTCAGCGTCAGCATTTGCTTCCGCTTCTTGTACCATACGATCTACTTCTTCATCAGAAAGACCTGAAGAAGATTGGATTGTAATAGTTTGCTCTTTGCTTGTTCCTAAGTCTTTTGCACGTACGTTAACGATACCGTTCGCATCAATATCGAATGTTACTTCGATTTGTGGAATACCACGTGGTGCTGGTGGAAGGTCTGTTAATTGGAAACGACCTAATGTTTTGTTGTCAGCTGACATTGGACGCTCACCTTGTAATACGTGAATGTCTACTGCCGGTTGGTTATCAGCAGCTGTTGAGAATACTTGTGACTTACTTGTTGGAATTGTAGTGTTACGCTCGATTAATTTCGTGAACACACCACCCATAGTTTCAATACCTAAAGAAAGTGGAGTTACGTCTAATAATAGTACGCCTTCTACATCACCAGTAAGTACGCCACCTTGAACTGCAGCACCTAATGCTACAACTTCATCAGGGTTTACACCTTTATATGGTTCTTTACCAGTTTCACGTTTAATAGCTTCTTGTACAGCTGGGATACGAGTAGATCCACCAACAAGGATAACTTTATCTAATTCGCTTGGAGCAAAACCAGCGTCTTTTAATGCACGACGAGTTGGCTCTAACGTTCTTTCAACAAGACCTGCTGAAATCTCTTCGAATTTCGCTCTTGTTAACGTTAATTCTAAGTGTAATGGACCAGCAGCTCCAGCACTAATGAATGGTAATGAAATTTGTGTTTGTGTTACGCCAGAAAGATCTTTTTTCGCTTTTTCAGCTGCATCTTTCAAACGTTGAAGTGCCATTTTATCTTGGCTTAAGTCAATGTTATTTTCTTTTTTGAACTCAGCTACTAAGTGGTCAATAATAACTTGGTCAAAGTCATCTCCACCAAGACGGTTGTCACCAGCAGTTGAAATAACTTCGAATGTTCCATCTGCTAACTCAAGGATAGATACGTCAAATGTACCGCCACCTAAGTCATATACTAAGATTTTTTGCTCTTCATCTTGTTTTTCTAAACCGTAAGCAAGCGCTGCTGCTGTTGGTTCGTTAATGATACGCTCAACTTCTAAACCAGCGATACGACCAGCATCTTTTGTTGCTTGACGTTCTGCATCGTTGAAGTATGCAGGTACTGTAATAACAGCTTTCGTTACTGTTTCACCTAAGTATGCTTCAGCAGAAGCTTTTAAGTTTTGTAAAATGATTGCAGAAATTTCTTGAGGTGTATAATCTTTACCTTCAACTTCTACTTTGTAGTCTGTACCCATATGACGTTTAACAGACATGATTGTATTTGGGTTTGTAATTGCTTGACGCTTTGCAACTTCCCCAACTTGACGCTCTTCATTTTTGAAAGCTACAACAGAAGGTGTTGTACGGTTTCCTTCTGGATTTGGGATAACCTTTGGTTCTCCACCTTCCATAACAGCTACACAAGAGTTTGTTGTACCTAAGTCAATACCGATAATTTTACTCATGGCGAATCCTCCTACTTTTATGTAAATTATTGATTTACTTTTACCATTGATGGGCGAATCACACGGTCTTTTAGTTTATAACCTTTTTGGAATTCTTCAACTACCGCGTTTGATTCAAATTCACTATCTTCCACTTGCATAATAGCTTGGTGTTCATTAGGATCAAACTGTTTACCAACAGCTTCAATCGCTTCAACGCCTTCTTTAGTCAACGCTTCTAGCAATTGACGATGCACCATTTCCATACCTTGTAACAAGGATTTCGTTTGCTCATCAGTTGCTTCCACTTGCATCGCTCTCTCAAAATTATCAAGAGCTGGCAAAATATCTGAAACTAGACTTTGTGCTCTATATTTTTCAGCAGCCTGTTTATCCATTTGGACACGACGCTTATAATTTTCAAAATCAGCTTGTAGACGTAATGTGCGACCTTCCGTTTCCGTTAGCTTCGCTTGTAACTCATCTACTTTTTCTTGTAAAAGAGCAGCCTCACTTTTTTCTTCTACAGTTTTTTCACTGTTTTCTGTCGTGACAGCTTCTTCAACTTGCGCTTCTTTTACTTCTTCTACCACTTGTTCGTTACGCTCTTCCACAATATTCACCTCCTTAAAAGGTATTAGGTATTATGCTGAACACAATTCCTTAAGCATTATATATTACACACAGCAATGAAAATTTCATTACTTGAGCGAATGTATTACTCTCATTTACTTTTTAAGTCCATCAGTAAATTGTCTCGTAAATAACTGTAACAAACTAATTACCCGAGAGTATTGCATTCTTGTCGGACCTAAAATAGCAATTGTTCCAAGCTGTTCTTCTCCAATCGAATATGTTGCAGAAATTAAACTGCAATCTTCCATGGCCGTCGCAGAGTTTTCCCTACCAATGTTCACTTGAATACCTACTTGTTTATGACGCAAAATGTCATAAAACTCGGCTTCATTATCAATCATCGTCAGCAAGGATCTTACTTTGTGAATGTCATGGAACTCTGGTTGCGAAAGCATATTTGCTTTGCCTCCAAAGTATATCTTTTCCGATAAAGGAACTTGAAATGTACCATCTAACATTTTTATTGCACTATCGTAATTATGAACATATCCACGTAAAACTGTAACAATCTCTTTAAAGATTTTGTTATGCAGTTCTGCCATTGGTACACCCGACAGCTTTTCATTTAAAATATTAACCATTTTTTCTAAATCTGATAAATCAACAGATTCCGGAACGGTAATCGTTTTGCTTTGTACATGCCCTGTATCAGTTACAATAATAGCGACTGCAGTTTGACGATCAAGCGGTACAATTTGTACGTTTTTAAGTTTATTTGTGCTTAACTTCGGTCCAAGAACAATGGCCGTATAATTCGTAAGCTCTGATAAAATTTGAGCAGATTGCTGTGCAATCTTTTCCGCTTCAAAAATTCTTTCAGCAAATAAATCTTTAATTTGTACAATTTCATCGTTCGGTAAGTTTTGCGGCGCTAAAAGATGGTCTACATAAAAACGATATCCTTTTTCAGAAGGAACACGTCCTGAAGAACTATGCATTTTCTCAATAAATCCTAGTTCCTCTAAATCAGCCATTTCATTTCGAATAGTAGCTGAACTAAACGTAATTTCATCTTTCTTAGCCAACGTCCTCGACCCAACAGGTTGCGCTGATCCAATAAAGTCATCAATAATTGTTTGTAAAATTAAGAGCTGACGTTCCGTAAGCATCTCATCATCACCTCTGTTAGCACTCTTTGTCTTCGAGTGCTAAATCTATTAATAACTTACCAAAATTGACATTCAATTGTCAACGGAAACGTCACGAAATAATGAAACTTTTTCACGTTTATGGAACATTTAATTAGTCAATCAAAAATGATTGGAATACTTCATTCCCTAATAATTTTCCTTTTCGCGTTAAACGAACATATCCATCTTTCTCTTCAAGCAATCCTTGTTCTTGATTTTTTTGCAACTGCTTCGCGAAAACTTGATTCATCTCCATATTAAATTTCTTTTGAAACAATATTTTAGATACACCTTGTGTTTTTCGAAGTCCTAAGAACAACTCTTCTTCCATTCTTTCTTTCTCCGTCACCGCGTGAACATCTAAATACGGAAATCCAGTTTCATCGATTTTATTGAAATATTGCTTGAGCGGCCCTACATTTTGGATACGTTCTCCATTTACATAACTATGCGCTCCAGCTCCAAATCCATAATACTCCTCATTATTCCAGTATGTGAGATTGTGTCTACTTTCATTATCACCTTTTGAGAAATTGCTAATTTCATACTGGCTATAGCCGTGTTTCTCCATTTCATCCATTACCATTTCATACATTTTTGCTTCATGATCTTCACCTGGAAGTCTTAATTTCCCTTTATTCATTAAGTTATAAAACACAGTTTTCGGTTCCACAATTAATGAATATGCTGAGAAATGTTGTACACCAAGCGTAAAAGCAATGTCTAATGTTTCTTTTACATCTTCTATCGTCTGCCCTGGCAGAGCATAAATAATATCTACATTTATATTTTTAAAGCCCACTTCCTGCGCTTCTCTAATTGCTACAAATGCATCTTCCCTCGTATGCTTACGCCCAATTTTCTCAAGCAACTCATCCCGAAATGTTTGCACACCAAAACTAATTCGGTTCACTCCACCTTCTAGCAATACATTTAACTTCTCTTTTGGTAAATCACCTGGATTCGCTTCAAATGTTAATTCACAATTTGGAGCAAACGGACGTAAGCGACGGTTTATAATATCTAGTAACTTTTTTGTCTGTTCCATATTTAACGCTGTCGGAGTTCCTCCACCAACAAAAATCGTTTTCATACTATCAAACGGTACTTTTTGAACTGTATTTATTATTTCTTTCTCTAAATACTCTAAATATTGATCGACCGGTTGGCGTTCAATAAACACTTTATTAAAATCACAATAGTGACAAATATGCTGACAAAATGGAATATGAATATATGCAGCTTGAACCAAATATAACTCCTACCTTTCTAAAAAGAAAACCTCCGCACTCCGGAGGAATCTTCACTTCTCTAACGTATTACGAATTTGTTCCATTCGCATTTTTCCCCAATCATACATCATTTCAACGATCGGTAAAAGCGACATGCCTAATTCCGTCATATAATACTCTACTCGCGGAGGAATTTCTGGGTATACCGTTCGGTCAACAATCCCATCTTCCATTAACTCTTTTAATTGGTTCGACAAAACTTTATGAGAAATGCTTGGAAATAATCGTTGTAATTCACTAAAACGATGAGGCCCTTCCACACCAAGATGCCACAGTATCACAACTTTCCACTTCCCGCTAATAATAGAAAGCGTCAATTCCTTTTCACAATTAAAATTGCCATTTTGTATTTTTTCGTGAATATCTTTTCGAATATTTTCGGACATTAATAGTCTCCTAACTCTATATCAATCATTCATAAATATAGCCACCTCACTATTGTAAATGAGAGAAGCTACGTTGTCTAAAAAGTAATTATACATAAAAAAGAAGCCGTATAAACGACTTCTTTTTTTATCTCAATCCGCATGAAATAACAATCAATTATTAGTTGTCATCCATTTTCAGTACAGCCATGAATGCTTCTTGCGGTACTTCTACAGAACCAACAGACTTCATACGTTTTTTACCTTCTTTTTGCTTATCAAGAAGTTTACGCTTACGAGAAATGTCACCACCGTAACATTTCGCAAGTACGTTTTTACGCATCGCCTTAATTGTAGAACGTGCTACAACCTTGTTTCCGATAGTCGCCTGAATTGGTACTTCGAACTGTTGTCTTGGAATTAATTCTTTTAATTTCTCTACGATTACTTTACCACGATCATACGCTGAATCACGGTGTACGATAAATGATAGAGCATCGACTTGTTCGTTATTTAAAAGAATATCCATTTTCACAAGTTTCGATGGTTTGTAGCCAATTAACTCGTAGTCAAACGATGCATATCCTTTCGTATTTGATTTCAACTGATCGAAGAAGTCATATACGATTTCTGATAACGGGATTTCGTATGTTAGTGTAACACGTGTTTCATCTAAATATTGCATATCAATAAACGTTCCACGTTTACCTTGGCAAATTTCCATTACAGCTCCAACATAGTCATTCGGAACCATAATTGAAGCCTTCACAAACGGCTCTTCTACACGATCAATAGACTGTGGATCTGGCATATTAGATGGATTATCAACAATAACATCTTCACCGTTCGTTAAATAAACTTTATAAATAACGCTTGGTGCTGTTGTAATTAAATCGATTTTAAATTCACGTTCAATACGTTCTTGAATGATTTCCATGTGAAGAAGTCCTAAGAAACCACAACGGAAACCAAATCCTAGCGCTTGAGATGTTTCTGGTTCAAACTCAAGAGCAGAATCGTTTAACTCTAATTTTTCTAACGCATCACGTAAGTCGTTGTAACGTGCAGAATCGATTGGATATAAACCACAGAATACCATTGGGTTTAATTTACGATAACCTGCTAACGCCTCTGCAGCCGGACGTTTTGCATGTGTGATTGTATCACCTACGCGTGTATCACCTACGTTTTTAATAGATGCTGCTAAGAAACCTACATCACCTACTGTTAACTCGTCACGTTGCGTTGTTTTCGGTGTAAACACACCTACTTCTGTTACTTCAAATTCTTTTCCAGTTGCCATCATACGTACTTTATCGCCAACTTTTACCGTTCCATTTACAACACGGATATATGCAATTACACCGCGGTACGGGTCATATAAAGAATCGAAAATCATACATTGTAAAGGCTCTTCTGAATCCCCTGTTGGAGCTGGTACCTTTTCAACGATTTGTTCTAAAATATCTTC
Organism: Bacillus sp. MMSF_3353; assembly: GCF_030733445.1. NCBI lineage: Bacteria > Bacillati > Bacillota > Bacilli > Caryophanales > Bacillaceae > Bacillus > Bacillus sp. MMSF_3353. Next base: position 345,010 of record NZ_JASHJA010000001.1, on the reverse strand, counting down.
AATACCAATACCAGCTTTCGCTGAAGCAAGTACAGCTTCCGATGCATCTAAACCAATTACATCTTCTACCTCTTGACGTACACGTTCTGGGTCCGCACTTGGTAAGTCGATCTTATTAATAACTGGTAATATTTCTAAATTATTATCAAGCGCTAAATATACGTTCGCTAATGTTTGCGCCTCAATCCCTTGTGCTGCATCCACAACAAGAATCGCACCTTCACAAGCCGCTAAACTACGAGATACTTCGTACGTAAAGTCGACGTGTCCTGGAGTATCGATTAAGTGAAGAATATACTCTTCACCGTCTTTCGCTTTATACGTTAGTTGTACTGCATTTAATTTAATTGTAATACCGCGCTCACGCTCTAAATCCATAGAGTCAAGCAATTGAGCTTTCATTTCACGTTGTGTTAACGCGTTTGTTTTCTCTAAAATACGGTCTGCTAACGTTGATTTTCCGTGGTCAATATGAGCAATGATAGAGAAATTACGGATTTTGGACTGTCTTTTTGCTCTTTCTTCTTTGTTCATCTATGTTCTCAACTCCTAATAGTCTCGCCAATATACACTAGCACTGATTATATCAATAGAGCAGCAAAGATTCAATGAAAACTCGTGCTGCTTACAATACAAATCATTCTATCTATATCTTATGCGAACAAACCATAAGAGACAAACTTTTTTCAAATTTAAAAACGGCTGTCGTACAAAATGGTAAGACAACCGTTCTTCCTGCTACCCTTAACTAAAAATCTCTCTCACTTTCCCAACAACTATATCCGTTCCAAACTTTGTTACTTCATAAGTAGCACTTGCTATTGCCATACCAATTCCTTCTACAACATTAAAGCTTTTTAAGCTTTCTAATTGTTTTTGTTTTTCAGCAACGGAAAACGAACTTCCCAAAATTTCTGATTCAGCACCCGCACCCTCTGTTCCTGTCATATGAGCGATTTGTTCATACGACATTTGCTGATAACCTTTCATACTTTTCAAACCATGATTAGCAAGTGCCACCCCTGCTATTATCATAAGTAAACATAAGGCCGCACTACATATACATAAAAGCGAAAAACGGCTTAAACGATTATCGTCTCTTCCCATCAATGTGTATATGCTCCTGTATTATCTTGGTCAATTTGATGATGCAAGGCTGCATTTAAACCACTCGCTATTACATTCGCCATATCCTCTATGAAAGCATCCACTTCTTTCGGAGTCACCATTAAATTATGACCAAGAGGAGATAACACTTCATAAATTAATTTTCTCTTCTCTTCATCTTCCAGTGTACCTACAGCACCTAAAAACATATTCCGACTCTTTTCATCCGGCATATCTTCTTCTGTTAATTTTTTCTTTTCTCCAAATGTAAAACCGGCTGGCAACAAAGAACGGGAAGGTTTGTTTCCTTCTTTCATCTCCCGTCCAAAATGTTTCAAAATAAAATCAATTGTATCGCTTGTAATCGAAACTGCATCAACCACAGTCGGAACACCAATCGCGATAACAGGAATACCCAATGTTTCTTTACTAAGTTCCTTACGCTTATTCCCAACACCCGATCCAGGATGAATTCCCGTATCAGAAATTTGTATCGTACTATTTACTCGTTCAATAGAGCGGGCAGCTAATGCATCAATTGCAATGACAAAGTCTGGCTTCGTCTTCTCAATGATTCCATAAATGACATCGCTCGTTTCGATTCCTGTAATTCCCATTACCCCCGGCCGAATTGCACTAACAGGCCTAAACCCTTCTTCTACACTTTCAGGCTGCAATTGAAACAAATGTCTCGTTACCAATACATTTTCTACAACGATTGGTCCAAGCGCATCTGGCGTTACATTCCAATTCCCAAGACCAACAATTAAACAACTCGCTTCTTTCGTAACGCCAACCTCTTCTAAGAAATAAGAAAATTCTTTTGCAAAAATGCGCTCTACTTTTTGTTGCAGTTCCGTATCTTGTTGACGTATGCCTTGTACTTCAAGCGTTAAATAACTCCCAGGTTTTTTACCCATCGATTCAGAGGCAATTTCATCAATCGTTACTTTTGTAATGATAATACCTTCTTCTTCCCTCTCTTTGACAATAACTCCTTGTATCCCTTTTTGCTCTTCTTGACTCTCTTGCAGCATTTCATGTGCCTCTACAGCAAGGTCCGTTCTAACACTATATTTACTTAAATCTAATGGTTCTTTCATCGTATCTCCTCCGTAATTCATAGTAAATATCGTTAGATTTCCCAAAGTTATATAAGGTCATTCTTTCCTTTACGTGAAATTTCATTGATATACTATTGCAATTCTCTTCACCGTTTGATAGAATATCACTTGTTCTATGTTAAGAATCGAGTCATTCGATTGCACCAGGGAGGTGAAAAGTATGGCAAACATCAAATCTGCTATCAAACGCGCTAAACTTAGCGAAGAGCGTCGTTCACATAACGCTTCTATCAAGTCTGACATGCGTTCTGCTGTTAAAACTGTAGAAGCTTTAGTTACTAATAACGATCTTGAAAATGCTAAAGAAGCTTTCAAAACTGCTTCTAAAAAACTTGACAAAGCAGCTCGTAAAGGTCTTATCCACCAAAACGCTGCAGCTCGTCAAAAATCTCGCTTAGCGAAACAAGTAAACGCGTAAGGCGTTTAAAAAACGATCCATTTGGATCGTTTTTTTATATACAAAAAGTTCACGTGCTAAGCACGTGAACTTTTTGTTTCATCACATATGATTTAACCGCATTAAGAAAAACTCAAGTACAAGTTTCTTATCCATTTTTCCAGTCTTCATACTATAATCAGCTTCCGCTAATTCTATAATCACTTTTTTTAATTCTTCAAAAGAGAAAAACTTCGTTTGATTCATCGCTAACTTTACACGATATGGATGCACACCAATATGAGACGCAATTTGATTTTGTCCATAACCACGTTGCTGTAACTCTTTCACTTGATAGAGCAAGCGGAATTGACTTACTAATAACGCAAGCAGTTTAATTGGTTCCTCTTGCTGCGTAAATAATCCATCCAAAATTTGCATCGCACCCGCGATATCTTTTTTTACCACTTTTTCTGTCAAAGCAAACACATTTTGTTCAACCGATTTTGGCACAAGCTCCCCAACGAGTTTCGGTGTAATCTCTCCGCCCATACCGACGTATAGCGTTAACTTGTCCATTTCCTTCGCCAACATCGTTACATTACTTCCCACAAGCTCTAACAACAAACTAACAGCTGCATTATCTATATGCACATGCACCTCATCTGCACGAGCAACAATCCACTTCTGAACATCCTGCACTTGCATCGCATTCGCTTCTACTACATCCGCTGTTTTCTTTAATAGTTTTGTAATTTTTTTTCGTTCATCAAGTTTTTCGTAAGGCGCAACAAAAACAAGAATAGAAAATGGAGAAGGCTCCCCAATATATTCTTCTAAAATTTTTATATTTTGCTCTAATTTTTCTTTTTGTGAAGTTAAAAATAGTGGTGATTTTATTAATATCACTTTACGTTCCCCGAAAAAAGGAAGTGTACGTGCATCCTCAACCACATCTTCTAAATACGCTTCTTCTAAATCATATGTCACAACATTAAACTCGCGATCTTCCTCTTCAAGCGCTTCTGTTGTAATAAGCTTTATCGTTTCATTTATAAAAAACGCTTCCGTTCCATACAGTAAATACACTGGAGCAAACTGCTTCTTTTTAATCTTTTTATGTATATCACTCATACTTTTTCCTACTCCCTAACTTGGCAATATATATTTATACTAATGCCCTAGCTTTCGTTTTACAAGTACAAAGGAACAGGCTTTATGACCCGTTCCTTTATTTATATTAAACGCCACGCAATAAGCCCCGGGTTTCTTATTGGTGTGCGGTAATCACCTTCCCTTTATTATTCACAATAAAAATTCGAGTATAAGTGCCAACTGTTAACATGCTTGGAAACAAAAAACTCGCGTTCCTTAATGATCTAAAGTAGTAAAAACGCTCGATTTCTCTTCATATGGAAATTGTAGATTTTTTTCTGACAATATTTTATACTAAAGTGGAATGTTGGGGAGGGATTCTAAATGAATGATTTTGAACAGAACGTTCAAAGTAAACGCAATGACGCTATTGATTCAGGGGTAGGATTTATCGTCTCATTTGGTTTTTTCGCAACACTTTTCATCATTGCAACTGTTATTAAATTTATCGGTTCTTAAAGACTGCTGCTTACTGGCAGTCTTCTTTTTTATCTATCATGTGTTTCATCATATGTGATTTTGCTACGAAAGGTTCCGTGTTCCACTTTAAAAACATAGGAAATAGCGCCTTGCTTATCCGTACGCCATATTTCAATCCCCATCTTCTCCAAACGCCCTATCACTTCCTTATGAGGATGCCCATACCTATTACGCTCACCGACAGAAATAATCGCTACATCAGGCTGTACAGCGCTCAAAAAAGGCACTATAGATGACGTATTACTCCCATGATGAGCAACCTTTAAAACATCCGCCCGTAAATCTGGATACATAGCTATTAAAAATTTCTCTCCTTCTTCTTCTAAATCACCTGTAAACAGCCACGTTGCCCCTCCTAATTTTGCCCATATTACAATTGAAGCATTATTTTCACTTCTCGCTTTTCCTGTTGGAGCTAACACAAAAAATTCCGCTTCATTTACGCTCCAACTCTCTCCTTCCCCCACTTCACTTATTTTCACTTCCTTTTCTAATGCCTGTTTCTTTAATACTTTTTCTAATACCGCATCTTGTTCTTTTCGGCCAAATACAACTTCTTTTACGGTTATATTTGATAATAACTCTTGCGCAGCACCTATATGATCCGCATCTCCATGCGTTACAATTAATTTATCAATTGTTTTAATCCCTTCCTTTTGTAAATAAGGGATTAAAATATCATTTCCAACAGAAAATTCATGCTTTTTCCGTTGCCATTCTTCCTTATTTGCACGCATTGTGCCACCGGTATCAATGAGGTAAATCTCTTTATCGTACGGGAGGCGAATTAAAATTGCGTCTCCCTGTCCAACATCAAGAAATGTAACACTCCCACTTTCTCGAAAATACGGATATACATAATGACATGTACAAACGAAAAGAAATATACCCGAAGCTACGAACATAATTTTCTTCGACACCCGCCTTTCCCAAACCATCAATATACTAACAATACTCGCGTAATATAGAGCTACAAGAAGTATAGATGTTTGCCCGAAAACAAGGCGGATAAACGGTAAATTTTCACAATAACTTAGAAAATCATTAGAAAGATTCAAACCTATTGATAGTACATTCGCAAGTCCTTTCGCAAGAAACGGGACGATCGGTATAAATACCAAAACGATAATACTACACGGCAATACAATAAGAGATAAAAACGGAACGTATAGGATATTAAGAAAAATACTATATGGAGAAAAATAACCGAAGTGATATAACAAAATCGGAGTACTAACGAGTTGTGAAATAAAAGAAATATAAATGGAATTTCCGATTACTCCATTACTACTATCTAGTAAAAGCGGGGCTGACAAAAGCAAGGCGAAACTACCAACGAACGAAAACTGAAAGCCAATATTAAAGACAAGATACGGATCAAATATAAGCATACATATAGCTGTAACGCTTAAAGCATCTAAGCTAGATAAACGAATAGAACATATGAAAGCAATCAACATCAACACTCCTGTTATAGAAGCTCTTATAACAGACGGTGATGCTCCTGCTAAAATCATATATAGAGGAATGCAAAAGATAAGACATACTGTCGCTATCTCCCTCGTCACACCACTTCTTAGCAAAATAAAATACACAATCACCATTAACAATACGATATGCGATCCTGAAATCGCCAACAAATGTACAAGACCAAATTGCTGATATTGCTCTTCAACTTCAAATGTCATTTGTTGTCTATCACCAAATACTAATGCATTCATAAAAGCACCTGATTGCTCCGGAAACATTTCTGTAACGCCCGAGATTGCTTGCTGTCTCAAAAGAAGAATCCATTGCACGAGTGACAACGATGTTTTTTGGCATTCAGAAATATATGTAGCCTCCAATATGAAATGAATATTTTGCTTATACAAATAATCACGATAATTAAAACCATGAAAGTTCCGAGCTATTGGTGGCTCTTTCCTCTCACCTTCGAATACACATGATACTCCTGCGTGTAATTGTCGCAGTTGTTTCTTTTCCAAGGCCGATTTAATTTTGTAACTTAACTGCACTATATTTTTATTCTGATCTTCAACTTGAAATGTTAGGCGATCCCCGTTAATAAGAGGTGTATTTTGTATTAGCCCCCTTGTAACTTCGTAAGACTCTCCTAGAGGCTTGTTTTGCCCTTGAATATACGTAGTGTACATAGCGCCACTAAAACACGCTAACATACAAAAAAAGAAGGTTTTACGCGAAGTACGGTATAAACAATAGAAAACATACAAAACGAGAAAACAAGTCAGCAGTAAAACTGAAGTGGAAAAGGCAATTGCAATCCCTATGATAAATGAGATTGCAACATAACCCCATTGTCCATACAACTATACTCACTCCTTATAGCATCATTTTTGCTTTCGTGAATACATGCTGTAATTCTTCCATTGATAAGTTTTCTTTTTCTAAAGATGCAAATAGTTCTTTTAACTCCATATGACGCTTTTGATCCTCTAATGCTGCAATATTATATTCTAGCGGAACGTGTTTCACTGTTACATTCGCTTTTTCAAATAACTCTACGGCATATGGATGATTTTTATAATCCTGCGCATAATAAACTGCTGTAATACCACTTTGAATAATCGCCTTACAGCATTGTAAACAAGGGAAATGCGTAACATAAATTTCCGCTTCCTCCGTTTTCACACCGAATTTTGCACACTGTAATAAAGCATTCATTTCTGCGTGAATTGTACGAACACAATGATTATCAATAACGTAGCATCCATCATCTATACAATGTACGCCACCTTTAATTGAACCATTATATCCACCAGCAATAATTCGTTTATCACGAACGATTGTCGCTCCTACTGCAAGCCTTGTACATGTACTACGTAAAGATAGCAGATGGCTTTGCGTCATAAAATATTGATCCCATGAAATTCGTTCCATATTTTTCACCTACTTTTTTGTCTACTTGTAGTGTAGCGAATGAAGAAAAACTTCGTCAATCTTTTACGGAATAATAATTTGATCTTTTATTTTTTCCAATGACTTCACACCGATCCCATCAATCTCTAACAAATCTTCTATTTTCTGAAAAGGACCATGTTCTTCTCGATATTTCAAAATACTTTCTGCTTTCCGAGAACCAATGCCTGTAATTTTTTCAAGTTGTTCTTTAGAAGCCGCATTTATTTGAACTTTCCCCTCCCCCTTTGAAATAGCAGCTACCTCTTGCACTTTTTCGTTTTCATTCGGTACATAAAGGATCATTTGGTCTTGTACCATTTGTGCTAAATTCACCTTCTTCCTATCTGCCTCGGGTAAAAAACCACCTGCCTTTTCAATAGCATCCTTGACCCGGTCCCCTTCTTTCATTTCATACACCCCCTCTTTAACAACAGCCCCTTTCATATCAATTACAATTATTTTTTTCTGCTGCTTTGTATCCGATATTTTTGGTTTACTTTTCTTCTCTAGCTCTTTCGCTTGAACATCCGTTGCAATGACCGTTCGCTCTGTATGCTGGTTCGTTTTCCAAAAAAGAAGAAAAAGTACAGTTCCAATAATAGCTACTAATCCTAACCATTTCTTTGGAAAATCCCACATCATTTTACACCTCTAATCATAAATTTATAACATCATTCATATTGTTTAGGAGAAAGCTGTTACGAAGGAGGGATGAAACATTGAACATAGGAATTATAGGGACAGGGAACATGGGGAATATACTAATCGACGCATTTTTAGAAACCCGTGCTGTCAAACCTTCGTGCCTTACAATGATTAATCGAACGCCCGCCAAAGCATATCATATAAAGGAAAAACACCCTTCTGTTCATATAGCCAAAACTATCGATGAGGTAATCAAACGATCACATCTTATTTTTATTTGCGTAAAGCCGATAGATATATACCCGATCCTACAAAAATACGCTGAACATTTTTCTGATGAAAAGTGCTTAGTTTCTATCACAAGTCCAATATCTCCGTCACAATTAGAGACGCTTGTACCTTGCCACATTGCACGTATCATTCCGAGCATTACAAACCGCGCCCTGTCTGGCGCATCACTATTTACATTTGGAAGTAAATGCTCTGAAGAGTGGCAACAAAAGCTATTTCGCCTATTCAAAAACATTTCTACTCCTCTTATGATAGAAGAAGATATAACGCGCGTTTCATCTGATATAGCAAGCTGCGGCCCTGCATTCTTTAGTTATTTATTACAATGTTTCATTAACGCTGCTGTAGATAAAACAAATATTACACATGAAGAAGCCACTACTTTAGTAAGTGAAATGGTCGTTGGAATGGGGAAACTACTTGAAAAAGAGATTTTCACATTGCCTACTTTACAAGAAAAAGTATGTGTTAAAGGCGGCGTTACAGGAGAAGGCATTCGTGTTTTAGAAGAACATGTTGGGGATATGTTTCATAAATTAATTGAGCGGACACACGAGAAATTTGATGAAGATTTAAAATGCGTCGATCAGCAATTCAATAAACACACATAATAAATACGTCATCGTCATTCCAAATCCTTTTTATAAATACTTACTTTTTTACATTACATTTTCACTTAAACTAGTATTTTCACACTTCACGTATATCATCTTCTTATTATGCTAGAACTAAAATTACAACTTCTTTACAAAACAAAAGCAACCTTCTCGGTTGCTTTTGTTTTACCCGTTTTTCTTCGCCATGAAGAAAATACGCTCTGTTTGTTCTGTAACTTCAAGTCGCTCAAAGTCACCAGTGACGCGAAGCACGGTAAAACCAGCTTCTTCAAGCCATTTCGTTAACTCTTCGACCTGATATGCACGTTGCACGTGACATTCGTCAAAACGATGGTACACATCTTCTTCTGGGTCTTGAACAAAGAATGTTAAATCATGTTCTACACTATTTGATTCTTCACCAGGGAAGCAATTCCAAATAAGAGATATTTCTTCTCCATTCACTGTGTATGTTTCATTTTGAAATACATGATGTATTTTATATAAAGAATGTACATCAAATAAAAATAAACCATCTTGATGTAAATGGTGAAACACTCTTCGAAATGTTTCTTGCACTCCATCTTCTTGCAATACATAGTTTAATGAATCACAAAAGATCGTTACACAGTCAAACTCACCTGGAACGTCAAGCTCTCGCATGTCTTGTTGGTAAAAAGGAATAAAGTATCCTTCTCCGCCTAGTTTTTGCTGAGCGACCGTTAACATCTCTTCTGAAAGATCGACACCGATTAAATCGTAACCCTTTTGTACAAGCGGAAGTGTTACATTACCAGTACCGCATGCTACATCAAGAATCTTCGCCTCTTTCATATCCGCTTGCTGTAAACTCTCCTCTGTAAATTCCACCCATTTATCATAAGGAACATCATTCATTAGTTTGTCGTACAACAATGCAAATTGTTCGTATTTCATTGGTCTAGCTCGTCTGTAATATCCTCACGTGGCACATCGCCCCAAAGACGCTCTAAATTATAGTGATTACGCTCATCTTTATGGAATACATGAGCAACTACATCTCCAAGGTCAACTAGTACCCAGCGTGCTTCGTCAAAACCTTCCATACGTTGTACGTCGATTTGGAACTCATGTGCTTTTGATTTAATTTCACGCGCAATTGCTTGCACTTGCTTATCTGAGTTACCGTGACAAATAATGAAATAATCTGCAATTGGTGAAATACCTTGCATATTTAGGACAACCATATCTTCTGCTCTCTTATCATCAGCTGCTTTTGCTGCTAATACTAATAACTCTTTATCTTTCATTTACTAATTTCCTCCTTGATAACTGCGTTGTATGTTTGGAATGTTAATGGATAAATCGTTTGATTTTTTTCCATTAAAAATTGAATTGTTCGCTTTAACGCAAATAATAAAGCTTGATTTATATCCGTATATGCGAGTTTACGAGCTTCCTCCACCCCTGGAAACTTTCGCCCAGGCTCAATGTAATCAGCTACATAAATTACTTTATCTAACATCGTCATTTTCTCATGACCACTTGTATGATATGTAATAGCTTGCAGGATTTCAGGATCCGTAATGCCTACTTCTTTTTCTACTAAGTATGCCCCAACAGGTGCATGCCATAACTCTTTGTTATAACAAAGTAAATCTTTCGGCAAATCTTCACTTTTAATAATCTCTTCCATCTCAGAAATCGCTCTACACTTCGCATAATCATGGAATATAGCTGCAACTTCAGCCTTTTTTTCATCCACACCGTATAACTTAGCAAGTTCAATTGCTGTCTCCATTACACCTATTGTGTGTATATAACGTTTTTCATGCATTTGTTGTTTGACAATATGAAGTGCTTTCTCACGATTCATACAACCCATTCCTCTCGATATACACCTGTACTTTTTCAGGAAGTAAATATTTACATGTTCGCTTCTCTTTATATCTCTCACGCAATAAAGATGAAGAAACTGCAAACTCCGGAATTTCCACAGTGGTGATAGGATAAGGCGTACGCAATGTATAACCAGGTCTTGCAACCCCAACAAACGTCACAAGATCGAGTAACGCTTCAATGTTATACCACTTCGGTAAATACTCAACCATATCTCCACCAATAATAAAGTGAAACTGCACATCCGGATACTTCTTCGTCAATTGTAACATAGTGTCATACGTATACGATGGGCCCTTCCTGCTTAGCTCTTCTAAACAAATAGAAAAATGTTCCTCTGCCTCAGTCGCAAACTCTAACATTTGTAAGCGATTTTCTACACTTGTAATATTCCGCCCTTGTTTATGCGGTGGAATTTGGTTCGGTAAGAACCATACTTCTTCTAAATTCAAAGCATGATATACTTCATTTGCAATTAGCAAATGCCCATAATGTGGCGGATCAAATGTACCGCCAATGATGCCAATTTTTCTCAAAAGAAACGCCCCTTCCTTTTACCTACAGTAACTCTCTTCATTCCTATCCGAAGAGAGTTCACTGTTAATAAAAGTTCAATTGGTTTCGCTCTCTACATCATTACGCACTAACGTTAAAAAATAGCATATGCTATTCTTTTGATCGCGGAAGTTTAATTTGTTTATTTTCTCTAGATTCTTTGTATAAAACGATTGTACTTCCAATTACTTGAACGATTTCAGCACGTGCGCCTTTTGCAAGTTCTTCTGCAACTTCACGACGATCGAATTCACAGTTTTGTAGCACACTTACTTTAAATAGTTCACGAACTTCTAAAGTATCTGCGATTTGTTTAATCATATTTTCATTTACTCCGCCTTTTCCTACTTGAAAAATAGGTGTTAAATGATGTGCTTGTGCACGTAAAAATCTTTTTTGTTTTCCTGTTAACATATATGTTAGCCTCCAAGCTTTCTTATAACTAATTGTTTCATTCTATCGATATTCGGTACACGCCCTGTCCACATTTCAAATGCAAGCGCACCTTGATAAACAAACATATCAATACCATTTTGAATCATTGCACCTTGCTCTTTTGCCTCACATAAAATTTTCGTTTCAAATGGATTATAAATTATATCTGATACAATCGTCCCTTTTTTTAACGAAGAAATTTGTAATGGCGTATATTCGACGCGTGGATGCATACCTATTGTTGTCGTCTGAATGATAATATCATAATTTCCTTGTTCTTCTGTTGCTTTTTCTAACGATAAAGCAACAGAATTAACAGTAGCCGTACATGCAGCAATAAGTTCTTTCGCCTTATCTGCTGTACGATTAGCTACATCAATCTCTTTCACACCTACATCAGCAAGAGAAAAATAAATAGCTCGACTAGCACCACCTGCGCCAAGCAATAAAATACGTTTCTCCTGAAGTGGTTCACTACTAATTGACTGCAGCGCTCGGACAAAACCAATTCCATCTGTATTGTAGCCAATCAATTTTCCATCCTTATGAACCACTGTATTTACTGCACCAATTTGTTTTGCTAGCGGGTCAATCTCATCCAAATAATCCATAATAGCAACTTTGTGCGGCGTTGTTACATTAAATCCTGAAATACCTAATGCTTTTAAACCTCTTACTGCTTCCCCTAGCACTTCCTCTTTAACAAGAAATGCATGATAATGGGCATCCATATTCAAGTGTTCAAATGCATCGTTATGCATAACAGGCGATAATGAATGTCCAATTGGATTTCCGATTACACCATATAATTGTTTCATAAATCCCTCTCCATATTAAATTAAAGATTTACGTAGCGAAACACTTACTCCTTTTGGTACGTGTGCAACAATTTTTGCTCCCGGTTCGTTTACCGTAACCCATCCTAATCCAGAGAATACAACATCCGTTTTTGGTTCACGAATATTAAATTCGTATTTCACTAACTCTGGCATATTTTCTAATTCTTCTGGTGTTGGCGGGCTTAGTAAATCCCCAGCATGATTTTTATACAATTCATCTGCTTTCTCAAGCTTTGTACGATGGATTGTTAAACGATTCGAGAAGTGACAAGTAAATGCACGACGACCACCACTTACATAATCAAAACGTGCCAATCCACTGAAGAATAATGTTTGTTCTTCATTTAATTGGAACACCATTGGCTTAATTTCTTTTGTTGGTGTAATAAGCTTTAAGCTTTCTTTTCCAACATAATGAGCCATTTGATGGTGGTTAATAATACCTGGCGTATCATATAAAGAAGATTCTTCGTCTAACGGAATATCAATTAAATCAAGTGTTGTTCCTGGGAAATGAGATGTTGTAATTACATTTTCAGTCTCATCACTAAATTCTTTAATCATACGATTAATAAATGTTGATTTTCCTACATTCGTACATCCAACAACGTAAACATCTTTTCCGCCGCGGTAATACTCAATAGCATCTGCCAGCTCAGCAATCCCTTGCCCTTTCGCTGCACTAATTAAAAAGACATCTTCTGGCTTTAATCCTAGCTGCTTTGCACTATAGCGCATCCAATGCTTTACTTTATCATGTTTTACTGACTTAGGAATTAAATCAGCTTTATTTCCAACAAGTAATACTTTATTATTTCCCACGAAACGATGTAGGCCAGGTAACCAGCTACCATTAAAATCAAAAATATCTACAATTTTAACTACTAGCGCATCCGATTTTCCAATTCCATTTAGAATACGTAGGAAGTCATCATCTGTTAATGATACATCTTGAATTTCGTTATAATGTTTCAAGCGAAAACAGCGTTGACAAATTACTTGTTCTTTCTCTAAAGATGAGGTAGGAGCATATCCCACTTCGTTTTTATCTTCTGTTTGAATTTCTACACCGCAACCAATACATTTAATTGTTTCAGTCAAACTTTATTCCTCCCAGTTAATTAAACCTTTTTTCTTCATATTTCTCATAATTCTTCGTTCAATTTTTCGATTAAAGCGCGTTACTAATCCGTCCGTTTGTGCTACCGGTACAACTAAAATTGTATGAAGTCCCACTCGGTTTCCACCTAAAACATCCGTTAGTAACTGATCTCCAATTACTACAACTTCATCTGGTTGTAAACGCATCTCTTGTATCGCACGCTTAAACGCGCGAACAAATGGTTTACGCGCACTATGAATAAATGGAATACCTAATGGATCAGCAAAGTCTTTCACACGTTGCTCATTATTATTTGAAACGACCGTTACTTGAATACCTTGCTCTTTCATTTTCAAAAACCATTCTTCAAGTTGTGGCGTTGCATTTGGACGATCCCATTCAATTAACGTGTTATCTAAATCAGTAATGACACCTTTAATTCCACGTTTTTTCAAATCTTCTGGTTGAACATGATATACATTTTTCACATATTCATTTGGTAAAAATAGCTTCAATTTCTTTCACCTCTTTGAGGAGTTTTCATAAAAATTTTTCGACAACATATTTCGATATATGACCTGTGGATAAAATTGTACACATTTTCCACATTAATTTTTCAGCTAATTTGGAATTTACTAACAATCTATACACATTTTATCCACCTAGGTATGTGGATAACCACTCGTTTGTGACTGTCATATTTTTTTGGTACATTAAATGCAACAACGAATCAATCCTTAAATTATTAGGAGGTGACTCACCTTGAAAACAAAATATATGGAACAGTTGTCTACTGAGTTACTCACTGAGTCTTATTATAAAGCAAAAGAACTAAAATTAAATCCCGACTTCATTTTACTTATAAAACAAGAAATGATTAGACGCTCATTAGAGGACAAGCTTGTCAAATCGTCTTGATTACATATAAAGTGAAATTTTAATGAGCTAACTTGTAAAAAGAGCCATCCTGCGATGGCTCTCGAATAAACAAGTACTCCCATCTAGGGAATTTCATCATTAAGCATCTTTGTCCATAACTCTTGCTTACAGTTATAAAATGTTTTCTTTACTTATGAGCCGAACGAGTAGCAATTTTTTCACCAAGACGAAGCTCTTGTCCACTCTTCAATTCCTGCACTACTTCTATCATATCTTTTTCAAACAATAACACAACTGTTGAGCCAAATGTAAAGTATGCCATTTCTTCACCTTTTTGAACAGTGTCTCTTTCATGCAACAGCTCAATACTATTAACAAACATAGCTCCTACTTTTACAAGTGCCATATGCTCACCGTCACTATTTACTTCTGTAACAGAGCGATAATTTTTTGACAATGGCTCTTTCCCATATTCCATACCAGCTGCATTTACCGGATATGACTTTCTACCAAGTACAAACCTTTCAGTCACAGAACCAGAAAGCGGACTATGAATACGATGATAATGACTTGGGCTTAAATAAATAACCATGTATGTACCACCTGCATATCGCTTTGCACGTTCTTCATTACCTAGCATATCCACGATTGAATAACGCTTACCTTTAATATCAAATGTTTTTGTGTCCTCAATAGGACCGTGATCAGCAAAAACACCATCAACAGGACTAACGATACTCGATGCATCTGTATCAACACTACGCTTTCCTTCTTTTAGCTTACGCGTAAATAATTCATGCAATGTTCTATATTCCTTCAAACCCTTTTCCATCTCATCTTGGTTAATTTGAAAAACTTTCGCATACGATGGAATAATGATAGAGCTCAAACGAGATTGTGCAAATTTACGTAATATATAAGAAGTAAAACGACCATTTGTAAGTTCGATCATAAGTCGATATAATGTACGTCGCAAATTGCGAAACCTCCTAATCAGTCTATAACTTTAGCTTCCCCTTCTTTTCCTTCTATATCATATGTAAAATTGGTTCTTATTCCCACATATCATATAGAACTGTCTCATTATACATGCGGAAAACTAAGTATGGTATTATTCTTAAATTGTTTAGCACCCTCTAATATTACAGATAGAATCCGTCATTTTCAACAGTGAACATAGATTTCTTCTGAACACAACTCTTTTTCTTTCCTTATTTACAAAAAGAAAAGCAGCCCATTTTAAAATATGGCTGCTTGCAATGTACATTATTCTTTCGCTTTTTTCTCTTTCTCAGCTCTTACAAATTCATGGAACATTTTCATTAAAGCGCGCTTTTCAATTCTTGATACGTAGCTTCTGGAAATACCAAGTGCCTTCGCAATCTCTCGTTGCGTTTTCTCCTTATCAAGCCCCAGTCCAAAACGCTTCACGATTACTTCTTTCTCTCGTTCGTCTAAAATATCGATATACTCTTTAATCTTTTCTAACTCCATACTAAGCTGAATCATATCAATTACATCTTCAGACTCTGATTTTAATATATCGATAAGCGATATTTCATTCCCCTCTTTATCTTGCCCGATTGGATCATGAAGTGAAACGTCTTTTTTCGTTTTTTTCAGTACACGTAAATGCATTAAAATTTCATTTTCAATACAGCGTGCTGCATACGTCGCAAGTTTTGTGCCTTTTCCTGCCGAATAGCTCTCGATCGCTTTAATGAGCCCAATTGTACCAATTGAAATTAAATCTTCTGCATCTTCCCCTGTGTTTTCAAATTTTTTAACGATATGAGCTACAAGCCGTAAATTATGTTCAATTAACAGATTTCTCGCTTGAGCATCACCTTGCTCCATTAACTCTAAGTACTTTCTCTCATCGTCTGATGATAACGGCTGCGGAAACGCATTATTCTTCACATAAGAAACAAAGACAAACACTTCTCGAACCATATATCCAATTGCGGCGAATAGACTCAAACCTTTCACCTCCGCCAAAATAGTGGTCTTTACTATGTGTATGTGGGCGTGAGGTTGTTTGTGTCTGTACTAAGCAAATATGGAACCCTTAACTTATTGGAGAACTAAATGAACCCTATCGTTTGAATTGTATTTTCGTTATATTATAATTTACAAAGTGCGAAAAATTAGAAAGAGGTGTTTTCATGCCATACTCAACTGTAAAAATCAGAAACTCTATCGTACTCATTTTATCACTCTTCCTACTTTCAGCCTGTGAACAACAAAATACAAATACACAAACTGATAACAACAAAAAGGAAACTGTGACAACAAAAGATAATACAAACACCGAAAACAAGAACAAACCCGAAGAACAGGAAAAAGCTAAAAATCAAACAAAAACTAAAAACCAAGCAATGCCTGAAGATCCAGTAAAACCTGAAGAACAGACAAAAATTAAAGAAAAACAAGACAACGCTGCAAATATAAACATAACAGCAAGCAAGGCTAAAGAAATCCTCATCCGAAAATTCGGAACATTAGATAAAAATGAAGTTACATACAATCTTCTACCTAGTGAAAGCTCGGCAAAAAATAAAATTAATAATAAACTGGGTACTGATTACTATACTTTCACGCCTCAATTTGATAATTATCGTGCTGATTTCACCTTTTCTGTTCATAAACAAACAGGAGAAATTATTGTTAATGGGAGTGACGGTAGCACATTAACTGAATCAGAATTTAAAAATACACAAGAAAATCAACAAGTTAATAAACAAACTGGGAAACAATCGAATGAACCAATAGACAAACCCGCCGATATTACTACATTCACAAGTGAGGATGCCATAAAAATCTTAGAAAAAACGATGGGACCTCAAACAGCTCAACTACACTATGGCGCCACAACTGAACCTATCGGAATAATCAACGGAATTAAACTATACGATGTTTTCTATGCACGTGGAGAGGGCGAGCGCCAACGCGTTTACAACTTTGCAGTAGGTTCGGATGGAAATATATATGATTGGTATGAAGCTCAAAAAGGCGTACTTAAAATCCACTAATATCTCTTATTCATATAACTAAAAGCCAATCGAGATTCTCGATTGGCTTTTCATAAAACTATTCACTCCAAATCTTTTCCCCCGTATGCGCATCAATATAACGAATTTCTCGACTACAATCAAAGGATTCTTTATAATTTTCATCCGTCGTTTGTTTATACAGTAGTTCGTAGTTCGTTTCCTCTACGTCATTTTCTAAAAACCATTCTAAATTAACTCGCATGGCCCCTCTGTATATTGCTAACGCTTTTTCCTTTTTTACTTTTGGTGTTGTTTCGTATGTAAGCAATTCTTTTATAAGGTTGCTAGACTCTCCGGAATAATGCACCACAGCCCCATTTCCCGCATTGATATTAACCATAAATTGCTTATACTCTGCCGGAATGCCATTCACATATACGGAAAAGGTAAATCTTTCAATCCCATCTTCTGCTTCTTCACGTTCTTCCCAAAGACGTAGATATTGTGTGACATCTGGAATAACTTGTTCCAAAAATTGAAGTGCTTTTTGTAAACATTCCTCTCTAGGAAATATTTGCTTTACTTCTTTATCGTCTGTCAGTTTTATAAAACCAGTTAATTCATTGGTAGATTTATCAACCGTAATGCCAATTAAATTATTATATTTTAACATCGGTAAATGCTTTTTAAAGAATTCATTCATTAAATATGGATTCTTTTCTTCTTTCTGTTTTTGTAATTCCTCTTTCGGAACAAATTTCATTCTTATTTCATCATCATTTTCCGTCTCAGCTACTTTTGTAAAATTTTCTTTATTCCATTCAAACAAATCGAATATATCGTCTGGCCGGCTACCTTTTTTCGGTTTTTCAACAGCTACAGTTGAAGGCAATTTATAATGATCGGGCCCAAATAAATCTTTACCTGTACTTGCATTAATAAACGTATGACTAGGTTCTGGTTCATATACAAGATGATTCCCTGTTACTTCTTCTCCATTTTCATACTCACATGAAGAATGTGTTAAATCTACAAATACAAGTCTCATATCTTGTCTAGCTTTTAAATTCTCTAAAACGACGTTCTCCTCAACAAATTCACTTGGCCATAACGGTTTTTTCTCGATAGCTTTTTGTCCATTATAACGAAAATGCACAACATTCCCTGAAGGATGAACTCGCACAACACACCCTGTATTCGGCAATGGATAGCCATTTACTTCTTGCATATAATTTACTTCTTTCCGACCACGCCTGTCGTCCTTAACCGTTACATATGTATAAAATTCATATCCTTCTTTTGTATATTTTTTTAAGAATGCATTTGCAATCTCTCTTGCTTTATTCTCTCCTATCGCTTCCTTACCACTCGAACTCGAAAAATATTTTTTATCATCTATACTAAATTCGATTAAATTACCAGTATGTCTATTCAGCGTAATTTGTATCGTTCTCTCCTCATCCTCTTTATGTTCCCACCATAATAGATGATATGGGTCATCCACACCTTCTTGATCATCTACGACAAGCCTATAATCATCTGAAATGTCAATAATATGAGCCACTTGCCCTTTTCCTTCTTTATCTTTTTGATTCATCATACCTCTCCTTCATTACAATTTAAGGTAATTATAACAAATAAAACTAAATGGCTATAAACAAAAAAGACTAGAGATATCTCTAGTCTTCTACTTCGTCTCACGATGTAGCGTTACTCGCTTTAATCGTGGACAATATTTTTTTAGTTCGATGCGCTCTGGATTGTTTCGTTTATTTTTTTTAGAAATATAATTACGATCACCGCACTCTGTACAAGCCAATGTAATATTTACACGCATATGTAATTCTCCTTTCTTTCAAAGATCGCAAACTAAAACGTAATGATTACGATTTATATGTTATATAAGTTTATTCTATTTGTCAATTACAAAAAAAAGACAAAAATCTGAAACAATTAGTTCATACGAAATTCACACGAATCTATTACTATAAGAATTGTACATAGTGAATTTATTAACAATCACGTTTATTCATATAGAATCTTACTCGAAAGGAGTTGAAAGTATGAAAACTAAATATCGTTTTATGATCTCCTCATTTGCTGCTTGCGCTTATATGCTTTGGTATTTAGTATAATAACAACCTCACTTGTAAATAGGAAAAGGTGTGTATATAAATGGAATATAATCAATCAACAGTTAACTACTGGAAAGCTTTTGTACTACCATATACATTTGCTTTAGAAGAGTTAAAAACTAAATTTGAAATTATGAACCGGGAAGCTCAATTTTTAGAGGATTACAACCCGTTTGAACATATAAAAACAAGATTAAAACAACCTGAAAGTATTATTAAAAAACTTGAACGTAAAAATTTATTACCGACAGTTGAGAATGCGCAAACACATTTACAAGATATCATCGGCATTCGTATTACATGTTGCTTCGTAGAAGATATTTATCATTTAAAAGAAGTCATTCAAAAGCGTGAGGATATGGAAATCATAGAAGTAAAAGATTATATCGCTAATCCAAAGGGCAACGGATATAAAAGTTTACACATGATCATTAAGTATCCTTTATCACTGAATTCTGGTACAAAAGATGTATTTGCAGAAATCCAGTTACGTACACTTGCTATGGACTTTTGGGCAAGTTTAGAACATAAACTTTATTATAAATATGAGGGGAAAATACCTGAGTATTTAAAAGATGAACTACATGATGCAGCAATGAAAGCTGAAGATCTTGATAATAAAATGGCAACAATTCGCCAAGATATTGATGATATCGAAGCATGTTCAAATCAAATTCTATTACCACTATAAAAAGGTTCTCTCCAATGAGAACCTTTTTTATTTCGCTATTTACGGGCAGTAAGACTCCCTGATTAAAGTTTCACTTTATTTCTTCCCTATCGTGCGAACCTCTTCAATTTTCCAGCCATCTTCTTCTTTTCCAAGCGCATACTGTACATTTTTCTGAAGAGTGACCTCCCCATCTATTTCCTTTTCCTTTGTTTCAACTACAACATACCCTGCTTTACTAGCTTTCATGTCTATATGTTCCAATTCAATTTTCTTATTTCCCTTTTGAAAAGCGGCTTCTTTTTGTGTTTTTAAATCTTCAGCACTAGGCATCTTCTTTGAGAATAACTCCATATGTTCAGCAAGATTTTTTTCATTTGTCGTCCGTACAAATTTCTCCATAACATCTTGAATCGATTTCTCTTCTTCTTTCGTTATTTGTACCTTTTCCTCAGTTTTTATAATAGTAGATTTTTGTTCTATATGATTCTCCTTGGATTGACACCCGACTAGCAATACTACAACTATTAGAAGGGATCCTATTCCCATGAAAAAAGCCTTCATCTTTCCCATCTCCTAAAAAGAAAAGTGAGGCATTTCGCCTCACTTTCATTTATAATTAGCGTCTTCCTTTATTCGGATCGCCACCACCAACAATATCAAAGACACGTTTAGCGATATTTGTATTCTCTTGAACGCCAGAGAACAAGTATTTACCTGGGCCAAATGCATATACGTTTACATCTTCCCCTGTATGTCCACCTGTCGTCCATCCTGTAACCGAACACTTATTGAAAATATCCTCAATCGCATTATCAATCTTTGTGACATCTTTTGAAGGAGCTATATCATTTACCGCTTTAATTTCTTCTGGTGTTAACTGTAAATCAATATATTTTTTCAATGTTTCTTCTACATTTGCACCTTTTGCAATCTCATTTGCCATGAAGTCTGGTGTGCGTTTTGCAGCTTTAATTGGATCTACTTTAAAGTTATACTCACCATTCGCACCTAAAGATAATCCGCCAGTAGCGTGGTCTGCCGTTGCAACGACTAACGTATTTTTATCTTTTTTCGCAAACTCAATCGCTGCTTTAAATGCTTTTTCAAAGTCTTCCATTTCACTCATTGCACCTACGATATCATTATCGTGTCCAGCCCAGTCGATTTGACTTCCTTCAACCATTAAGAAGAAACCATTTTTATTTTTGTTCAAACGCTCAATTGCTGCATTTGTCATTTCTTCTAATGAAGGTGTTTTATCGGTACGGTCAATCATTTTATCTAAACCGCCTGATGCAAATAAACCTAGAATTTGATCGTTTTTATCATTTAACAATTGATTTCGATCTGTTACGTAGCTATAACCAGATTTCTTGAATTCTTCTGTAAGATTGCGATCTTTTCTAACAAAGTTATTTACACCGCCGCCAAGCATAACGTCTACTTTATGCTTCCCTTTAATTTTCTCATCAAAATAATCATTTGCAATTGCGTCCATATTTTTACGACTAATGTCATGCGCACCGAAAGCCGCTGGTGTTGCATGTGTAATTTCAGAAGTAGCAACGAGTCCCGTTGATTTCCCTTTTTCTTTCGCTTGTTCAAGAACAGTTTTCACTTCTGCTTTATCATTATCAACTGCAATTGCTGCATTATATGTTTTAACTCCTGCTGACATAGCTGTTGCTGCAGATGCAGAGTCTGTAATATTTTCATGTTCATCTTCCGGATATGTCTTTTGCGTTCCTACAAGATGCTTATCAAATTCTGTAGATTCCATCTCAAAAGTTTTTGGATTATCTTTCATATAACGGTGAGCCGTCATATATGAAGGTCCCATACCATCCCCAATTAACACAATAACATTTTTAATCTTTGCATTGCTTCCGCTCTCATCTGCATTCACTTCACTAGAACGTGTAAAATTCCATGTTGCCACCGAAGTAACTGCTAACGACGCCACAACTGCAAATGGCCATGCTTTTTTCACAAACTTTTTCACTGTCTTGTCCCCCTAATTAGGTTATTCATTTCCCACTATCAAATTTAATAGAAGACTATTAAGAGAAAATTAGTTATATGTAAATTTTTTGTTAACTTATGTAAATATCAGTTATAATTTGTATAAGTTTGTCTGTTCGTATCAACCTTCTTCCCCTTTACAATTAAAATATAAACAAGTTGGATTTCATGTAACGTAAATCTCTTATTTAACATTTTCAATCTACTTTTATGAAAATTAATAGAAATGTGGGGCCTATTTATGAAAACAATAAAGCTAGATGAATCTTTTATTTTTGATTTACTCGACCTTTGTAAAGCTATTGGATGGTTACAAGATAAAGAATTTATGAAAAAACAATTCGAAATGTATCTTTCTCTCGGCACACTTATCGGTTATATGCATGAAAATAAACTGATTGCAGCTGGAGGAGTATTTCCTTTTAAAGATAGTTTTTCTACTATTGGCATGTTAATCGTCCATCCTAATTTTCAAGGCCAAGGCATCGGACGTATTTTGCTAAATTGTTGCTTAGAACACACTCATCCAAAACAACCAATTGTACTTATTGCAACAAAAGCTGGCGAGCCTCTTTATACATCATGCGAATTTCAAACAGTAACGACGATTCATCGTTTTGAAAAACAAACTACTAAGACACATATTGCTCATACACAACAAGTAAAAGAACAAGATCTTGTCTCACTTATTTTTCTCGATCAAATTACAACTGGAGCTAATCGTTCCTTACTTTACTCATCGCTATTACCAAGAGCCATACACTCTTTTAAAATTGAGAGAAATAACTGTATAGAAGCTTTTTCCTTATGTATACAAAAAGGTAATATATTATGCGTCACTCCACTTATCGCAAAACAAGAGAAGGATGCTATTCAATTATTCAAGAGAATCTGTGAATGTTGGAATGGCACAGTAAGAATTGATGTCCCACATTCACAATTTTCATTTCGTAAATTTCTTCAAACAGAAAATTTCCAAGAAACGCTCCTTTCACCTCTTATGATGAAAAATGGTAGCCAACTTCCTGGAAATCGTAATATGCTATTTGCTATGATAGACACAGCGTTATGTTAGAAAGGGGACACCTAATTGAAGCGATTTAGCTATTTTATGGTAGGTTGTCTTACTCTTACACTATTAGTAGGATGTAGTGCAGCAGAAAAGCCAGTAGAGCAAGTAAAACAAGTGAAAAATACACTTACAGCGAAACTAGCTACCGAGGAAAAAATGGTAGAAATAGATGGTCAAACCATTTACTTTAAAAAGATTGGTAATGAAAAACCACCTTTACTTATGATCCATGGATTTGGAGGATCGTCAGATGGTTTTCAAAAGATTTACTCAGACTTAGCAAAAGATCATACAATTATTTCTGTAGATGCTTTAGGATTCGGGCGCTCATCTAAGCCAATGGATTTTTACTATTCTTTCCCAACCCATGCAAATTTGTATTATAAATTAATGAAAAAACTAGGTTATGATTCGTTTGCAATACTAGGACACTCAATGGGCGGAGAAATTTCTCTTAATTTAACCTATTTATATCCTGAAGCCGTTACCCACCTTATTTTAACTGATGCTACAGGCGGTCCTCATACATTCGTTAATAAACAAGGTTCACCAAAACCACAGTTGTCGACTGATTTAAATACTGTTTCTACTATTGCAGATTATGATGAAAACAAAGTTAAATCCAAGCGTAATGATGAAGAGCATTACAATAAAATGAAATTATGGCCTAGACGTCTTCAAATCAATGCAAATGAAATTAAACAACCAACCTTAATTATATGGGGAAGAAATGATAGTAGCGTTTCTTGGAAAGAAGGAGAAACGTATCATCAATTCTTAAAAAATAGTACTTTCCATATTATCGAAAAAGGTTATCATGCACCATTTCGTCAAGAGCCACAAGAATTTGTAGGTTATGTAAAAGAATTCTTTAAGAACAATAAAGTTGAAAAATAACATAAGCGGGTATCTCATTTTGAGATACCCGCTTTCATATATTAAGCAGCTTGCTTTTGGCGCTTTTGAGTTTTTGATCCTAATACTTTCGGAATAACGAAACCATCTATTCCAAATTTACCAGCATTCATACCAGAGACTAGAACGAACATTGATAGGATAACCATTTCAGGATTTACACCAATTGACCCACTAAGCATATAGGAAAAGTTCATTACAAGACCGAAAAAGACCGCTGTTTTTGTTAAACAGCCTACAATTAAACCAATTCCGACTAAAATTTCTCCCCACGTTACAAGTGTATTAAATAGATCAACGTTTGGAATTGCGAAATCTTGTAAAAATGATGCCCACCAAGATTGAACAGCCGGTTGTGCTCCTTTAGATTTTTCAATTGCACCTTGTAAATAACCAGTTGCATCAAACCCTTTTCCTTGTAGTTTACCGATTCCAGCCATTAACCATGTATAACCAAGATACACTCGAATTACTGCCAACACAAAAGAAACTGCTTTGTTTTCTCTTAAAAATTGAATAACCATATCTTCCTCCTAAAGTTGTAATTAAGTTAGTTACAGATAATATAATATCATTAGTTACTTATTTTTAAAATGTTAATCATGAATAATTTGTGACATACATAAAAAACATTAAATACTAATATATAGTAACTTCTATTACCTGTAAAAACTTGAACATATCATACCATAGGTGATAATCATTTTCATTGAAGAAAATGTAAAAAAAATGTGAGTTAAGTGTGAAACGCATTTATTCAAATATAGAATAAATGCGTTTTCACTATTTATAGAATTGAAATGTACGTGTCTCCTCATCGATTAATTTCGCCTCTTGAAAAGCATCTTCTAACGTTTTTTCATGGCTAATAAGCCCATAAAATAAGCGTATTGTAAACATAAGTGCTGCATTCCCATCTACATAATCTATCGATCCAATATACGATTTCGCCCCACTATGTAAGAAAGATTCTGCTAGTTTTCGCTCCCCTAACGTACACCCGCTATTTACAATATGTGTATTATGCAATTTTGCATATTTATAAATTTCTGCTGCACCAAAGTATCCCCTCGGTTCATCTTGTTCATATATATCTTCACCTAACTCTTCCATGACAAACTTTCCTTCCTCACCATGAAAGCAAAAAATAACATAATTGATATCATTATATAAACCCTTTCCAGAAAGAATATTAATGAACTCTCTCGGTCTACCAATCCAGTATGTTACAACTTTTGCCCCAAAATATTCAAGCGATGCTCGGATTGATTGCGCCTCTAAATCCGAATTAAAACCAACTACTAATGCAACATTCAACATACACCCTCCATCCTATAATTAGATCTCATCAATCAGACTTTTAAAAGATACATCCATTTCATATATACCTGTTTCTTGCAAAAAATCAGATCTAGTTAAAACGACTTTCTGTACATATTGCCTATACGCTGTAATTGTCCCGTCGTGAGATACAATGCAAATTCTTTCAGCGCCTAGCTCATAGCACCAAAGAAGAAATTCATCTACTATTTGCTGAAAACGATTCTCTGAAATAGTATTTATACCTTCCGTCCATAACTGCTTATTTGTACTTTTCTCTATCGAAAAATGTGGAAATAAATCTGTTATCATTCCCTGATCTACTATGTAATCACATGGTAATGTTTTCGCTCCTTCTCGATAAGGAAAAATACGTGGGGATACATATGGATGGACGATTTTTTGACAAGCTACTTTCGCACTCCATATTGCCGCTGTTTGTAAAGTTCTACGTGTAGGACTAACAATTAATATATCCGTTTCTTGTAATGGCACATTGCATTGAAGTAATTTAGCCTGATTCTTTCCCTCATCCGTTAATGGCGGATGAAGCACTTGTAAACTTGACGGCAAATCCTTTGTATGTTCACCTTCTCCGTGCCGAACAAAGACAAGCTTCATATCCAGCCTCCTCTCTCTATGAAATCCTCTTACATATTTCTTCCCTATCTCATTCTTTATTCCTGCTATATGAAAAACTGGTATGTAAAAAACATTTGACACAATTAATTGAAAAACATTACAATTATAATATGTAAAATACTTTTTACAAGAGAGAGGTGAATCACAAATATGAAATGGATTATCGCCTTTATCGGAATGATCATATGGGGATACATAAATGGATTTTTTAATAGTGATAAAACTGCTAATCCTTGGATTACAGATGATGAACGTGAAACAAAAATTAAACAGAAAGCAATTATTGCAAGCTGGTCTGGTGTTTTCATGTTTTGTATCATTAACCTCTTAAACAAATGGTTAGGTTTAGGAACGAGTAATACATCACCTTACTTACCATCTTCTGTCGCAACTATTTTAAAAGAAAATGTAGAGTTACAAGTTTTACTTATGCTATTTATTACGTATGGCATATTTTACGTATACTATCGAAGAAAATTAAGCGCTTAACTTTTATCTCATGATTATCCTCCTAAATGGTTATAGTAATTAGGACGAAATGAAAGGAGCGATATAAAAATGAGTAACTCGAATGACTTTTTAGATACACTACATGAAAAACAAGCAAAAGATGAACAAAATAGAAAGCGTCAGGGAAACGGAAACCCCGCGAAAAAAAAGCCAAATAAAACACATAAATAACAATAAAAAACCTGCCTAAAATTATCTTTTAGGCAGGTTTTTTTATTCTTCTTTCACCGAGATAACATTTTCCCAGTTCCATTTCTCATAATACCATTCTGGTACATCTATATTTTCAATCCACTTCTTTTCCTGTTTTCCATCACTACTGGAAAGCCATACATTGGCTTTCTTACGGTCTGAACGTATCCATATTAATTGATTGTTCTTCTTCATAAAGATGGGATGATAGTCACCTTGCTTATGGGGTGGCTTTGTGATTTGATGTTGTTCGTCGCTTGTACTATCGATCTCATATAAGGATGGCAGTGGCCTTTTTTCTGGCGGAGTTTCTATCCCTGCCTCTTTTGCTCGTGAAACGATCATTACTTTATCGTTCTTCCATACAAAATCCCAATCGACATATCCTTTCGGCGTAAAGGTGTTCTGCTGAAGTGCTGGCAGCTCTTTTACTTTTAAATGTTTATTCTCTAACGCAACTCTTCCGCTTCCTTCAATATAAGCTAAAATATTCTTGGATGGCGCCCATTTGAACCATTGCGTGTTTAATAACATTTGATCTACCTTTTCAAAGCGACTGCCATCTGCTCGAACTAAGCAAAGCGTATTACTATCAGCTGACCACGAAGCTGTCGGTACCGCTAAAAATGAAATCCACCTTTGATCCGGTGACCACTCAAACCCACTTGCAACTAGCGCTAGAAAATCATCATGTTCATTTGGTAATGCATACAAATGCTTCATTTTGTGAGGATTCATATGTGCATCTTTTTGCACTTCATATAGCTGAGCTCCTGTCCATCCTGTTGGAAGTAAGTGTGCTTCAGAAGATACAAGAAACTTCTTTCCATCAGGGTACCATGCATAATCACCTACACCAGCTGACACATTTTCAAAATCTGTATTCTTATTTTTGACATCAAACGTATTTAATGTATTTGCAAATACAAATGCAATTATATTCTCTTTCGGTGACCATTGATAATTCGATACTTCAGATTGCAATGGCCTAACTTTCTTTCCATCTTCCAGTTGGTACAACTCCAAGGTGTTTTGCTTCTTTCCTTTAGCATAGGCAAGCCATTCTCCATCATGGGACCATTTTGGCCCTGTTATGTACTCACCTTTTGTTATTTGTTTTTCTTTCCCATCAATTTTAATCCAAAGGTCATGATGACGAATAAAAGCAACCTTCACCCCATTATGTTCCGCACTAGTACTAAAAATTGAAGATAAAAAAATAAACAAAACCACACTACTACTCACGATAATTTTTTTCATACGTCCCTCCATTTTTCTTATAGCATTCCTCATATTCCGCTTACTATATGCTAATTTCGCTCCATATTAATTGCACAATTGTTGTGGATTTATACACAGTAAGGATGTGCTTCCCCCCACTGTGTATGAGCCATTCGACATAATTCCAAAAATTTCCCAAGAAATTTTTAATTCAAAGAGGATTGGTATGAATTATGTCGAAAGTATAGTTTAGCCAACATTCGATTTTATATTTCAGAACAAAAATGTAAGATAACTTTTCTCAATATTGGCACTTTTTTTATTAGGGGGAGTTTCAATGAACAAAACTACATCTGCACTATTAAGTATGGCGCTTGTCTTTTCTAGTTTTGGAGCTTTAAGCGCGCATGCTGAATCGCTGCAAAAGGAGAAGCAATTTAGTCCACAGTTAAAAGCGAATATTGAGCAATGGGGAGAAAACAAAATCGCGCAAAATGTTGAAACAAAAACATCAAAAGAAATTTCAGTCATTGTAGAATTGCAACATGCTCCGCTCGCTTCACAAAGTAACATTCAGCATGCTCCAGATTTAAAAAATGGAAATGTGCAATCATACCATGCACAACTAAAAAAGGCGCAAGAGGATACAACAAAGAAAATTAAAGAAAAAGCACCAAAAGCAAAGATAAAAGAAACGTATAGTACGTTATTTTCTGGATTCTCTATTTCTATCCCAGGAGATCAAGTTGCAGCTTTAGCTTCTTTACCCGAAGTAAAAGCTGTTTATCCGAACTTAACATATAAATTGCATGAAACAGCAAAAAGCGCTACTAAAGAAGAAGCGCCAAATATTGGCGGACCGACAATCGGTGCACCTGAAGCATGGAATTTAAAAGATCCATCTGGCAAACCGCTTGATGGAAAAGGTATGAAAGTCGCTATTATTGATTCTGGCGTAGACTATACACACCCCGACTTACAAGCAAACTATATCGGTGGATACGATACAGTCGATGAAGATATCGATCCGATGGATGGTAACGTACACGGTACTCATGTAGCTGGTATTATTGCTGGTAACGGAAAAATTAAAGGCGTTGCTCCAAATGCGTCTATTCTAGCCTATCGTGTAATGAATGATAGCGGTACTGGTACGACCGAAGATATTCTTCAAGGTATTGAGCGCGCTATTCAAGATGGTGCAGATGTTTTAAATCTATCTCTCGGTCAAGATTTGAATGTCCCTGATCAACCTGTAACAATGACGTTAGAACGCGCAGCAAAACTTGGTGTTACTGCAGTCGTTTCAAATGGAAATGATGGACCAAAACCTTGGTCTGTTGATGCTCCTGGTAACGCAAGTAGTGTCATCTCTGTTGGCGCATCGACTGTTTCTATTCCATTCCCAACATTCCAAGTAGCTGGTTCTAATAAATCTTACCAAGGATTACCGTTATCAAAAGCAGATTTCCAAGTAGGAAACGATGCTCAGCTTGTCTATGTTGGCTACGGTAATTCAAGCGATTACGCTAAACAAGATGTGAAAGGTAAGTTCGCCCTTGTTTTACAAGGAACTTCGAGCACGTTAGTAAAGGCAGAACAAGCGAAACAAGCTGGAGCTATCGGGGTGCTACTAATTTCTAATGAAAAAGAAATTAATATTATGCCTGAATATTTTGGCCGTGAAGAGATAGCTCTTCCAGTTATGCAACTATCAAGTACAAATGGCGAAGAATTGAAAAATTTAATTACAAAAAGAAAGAAAAATATAAAGATTGGACAACCGAACAAAACAGAACTTATTGGTAACTTCAGCTCAAGAGGACCATCACAAGGAAGTTGGCTCATAAAACCTGATGTTGTTGCACCTGGCGTACAAATTACTAGTACGGTACCAAGGGGTGGCTATGAATCTCACAACGGAACAAGTATGGCTGCGCCACAAGTAGCAGGAGCTGTTGCCTTACTACGTCAAATGCATCCTGATTGGACGACAGAACAATTGAAATCTGCTCTTGCCAACACTGCAAAAACATTAAAAGATGTCAATGAAAATACATATCCTGTTATGGCACAAGGATCAGGTTTAATTAACATTCCGAAAGCAGCTCAAACGGATGCGTTAGTAAAACCGAACAATGTAAGTTTCGGTCTTATTAAACCGAATAGCGGCAAAGTGAAACTAACACAAAATATTACGTTACAAAATCTTTCTAGCAAAAAGAAAAACTTTTCAACTCGTATTGAATTACTAGATACAAAAACAAAAATCCAAACTTCTTTCCCTTCTTCTATTAGTATGAAACCGAATAGTAATATTGAAAAACCTTTTACTATTACTGTAGATAGCTCCTTACCGCAAGGCGTATATACAGGGAATCTGTATGTAAAAGAGCAAGGGAAAACTGAAGAAATGCGTATTCCATTTACATTTAGTATCGATCCGAAAGAATACAAGCGTATTGATGGCCTTGAAATCGTTAATTCTACTTTCAGTCCAAATAATGACAAAATATTAGATGACAACCTAATCAATTACTATTTAGTTACACCAGTTGAAGATATAGCGTTTCATGCCAATTTAATCACGAAAGACCGTGTGACATATCAAGGCACGGTATATCAAGGTAAAAATGAAACACCAGGTTATAAATCTTTCAAATGGAATGGTACAAAAACTGATGGATCTCCTCTACCTGATGGCTTATACCAAATCGAAGCTGTCGCTTCTACCTCGGGTGGAGAAACAAAGCAAACAGGAGCTGTATTTATCGACCGAACAGCCCCTAAGTTAACACACGAAATTGATCAAGAAAATCTTGTTATTAGAGGGAAAGTTGACGATATCCTACTAGATTGGATGACAGAATCTGGTTGGGTTGCACCTGGTATTCCAGTGAGAATGCAATATGAAATTAACGGCAATGGTGTGTGGGAAAGTGCGTTCCTGAATCCTTGGGAGAAAAGTTACGACATTTATTTCGATCGTAACCAATTACAAGAAGGAAAAAATACTATTCATATTGTAGCAACTGATGCAGCTGGAAATACATCTAATTTAAATGTTGATTTAGAAGTGAAATAAAGTGAAACTTTAATCAGCCCTCACCAATCGGACGTTTACGGACAGTAAAGCTTCCATCTAACTTCTTTGCTCCGGCCGAATTTTGAGGTAGGAGTTTTACCGCCCACAAATAGCGAGATAAAATTATTGTTGACAATCTTTTAAAAATAGTTTTATAATACGAAACATAGTTTAGTTGAACGAATTATATATCGGCTTTGAAGGAATACTAGTAGCGACTTATATCCCTGTCTCAGAGAACTGATGGTTGGTGCGAATCAGTACATATACAAGCGTGAATTACAATTCTGGAGCTTCTTTCCCGTAGTGCACATAATGCATGAAGAGAAAGACGGATCTTTCCGTTATCTTAAAGTGAGTGGTAAACAATTTTTCTGTTTACAATTAGGGTGGTACCGCGATTTTTATCGTCCCTATCGGATTTTCCGATAGGGGCTTTTTTGCGTCCGTCCCTTTTGCACAATTTCATATATACGCGTTGAAAGAATCGCAGTAATATCTTATATCCCTGTTACAGAGAGCTAATGGTCGGTGGAAATTAGCACATATATAAATATGAATTACAATTCTGGAGCTTCTTTTTCGTAGTGCTTGTACGCATGAAGGAAAAGACGGAGTTTTTCCGTTATCATTAATTGAGATGTAAGTATTTTTTCACTTACAAATAGGGTGGTACCGCGATTCTTTCGCCCCTATCGGATTTTCTGATAGGGGCTTTTTCTATTTCTCACAGAAACAAATGTTAAATAATTCCGAATCTTATGATAAAATTTTATAAGCGCTTACAATTTTGAAAGGTGGTGGTTCCAGCTATACCCAACCAATATTCAATTTTATAGAAAACAAGGAGGATGTCTAAATGACAAAGAAAACAGAAATTCCATCGCATTTAAAACCATTCGTATCCACGCAGCATTATGATCAATATACACCGGTGAATCACGCTGTTTGGCGTTACATTATGAGACAAAATCATAGTTTCTTAAAAGACGTTGCTCATCCAGCCTATGTGAACGGACTACAATCATCTGGTATAAATATAGATGCAATTCCAAAGGTAGAAGAAATGAATGACTGTTTAGCACCAAGCGGATGGGGAGCTGTAACAATTGATGGACTTATTCCCGGCGTAGCATTCTTTGATTTCCAAGGACACGGATTACTACCAATCGCAACAGATATTCGCAAAGTAGAAAATATCGAGTATACACCAGCTCCAGATATCGTACACGAAGCAGCAGGACACGCACCTATTTTACTGGATCCTACATATGCGAAGTATGTGAAACGCTTTGGACAAATTGGTGCGAAAGCTTTCTCCACAAAAGAAGAACATGATGCTTTTGAAGCTGTTCGTACATTAACAATCGTAAAAGAAAGCCCTACTTCTACTCCTGACGAAGTTGCCGCTGCTGAAAATACTGTAATTGAAAAACAAAAATTAGTTTCTGGTTTATCAGAAGCTGAACAAATTTCACGTCTTTTCTGGTGGACAGTAGAATATGGGTTAATCGGAAATATAGATGCTCCAAAAATATATGGTGCTGGTCTCCTTTCTTCTGTTGGCGAAAGCAAACATTGCTTAACGGACGCTGTAGAAAAGGTTCCATTCTCTATCGAGGCATGTACAGGTACAACTTATGACGTAACAAAAATGCAACCACAACTATTTGTTTGTGAATCATTTGAAGAGCTGACTGAAGCACTAGAGACATTTGCTGAAACGATGGCCTTTAAAACAGGTGGAAAGGAAGGTTTAGAAAAAGCGATTCGCTCTGAAAACTATGCAACTGCTGAACTAACTAGTGGATTACAGATTACAGGTACATTCAGCGAGACAATTGAAAACGATGCAGGTAAAGTGATTTACATGCGAACAAATTCACCAACTGCATTAGCAATTCATAATAAACAACTAGCGAATCATTCTACATCTATACACAGTGACGGCTTTGGAACACCAATTGGATTACTCACTGAAAATATTGCATTAGAAAATTGTACAGATGAACAACTACAATCATTAGGAATTACAATTGGAAATATTGCTGAGTTTACTTTTGCAAGTGGTATTCATGTAAAAGGAAAAGTAACAGATATTATAAAAAACGATAAGAAAATTGCTCTTATTTCCTTTATCGATTGCACAGTTACTTATAACGCCCGCGTATTATTTGATGCTTCATGGGGCGCATTTGATATGGCTGTTGGCTCACAAATCATTTCAGTATTCCCAGGAGCAGCAGATGCAGCATCATTTTTCCCAATTGATGAAGAAACAGAGGAAACTCCAGCACCTCTTGCATTAACTGAGCTGGATCGTATGTATCAAACAGTTCGTGATATTCGAGGTGGAGGTATTTTACACGACGCACATGTCGATCAATTAGTAGCAATTCAAGAGGTATTAAATAAATTTTATCTGAAAGAATGGCTGCTTCGCCTTGAAATATTAGAATTACTTTTAGAGCATAACAAAGGACACGAAACATCAGCAGCATTATTACAACAACTTTCTACTTTCACAACTGACGAAGCTGTAACACGCCTTATTAACAATGGTCTTGCACTACTGCATGTAAAGGATGTGAAAAATGATGCTACGATTAACTGAAGAAGAAGTTCAAGGGGAATTATTAAAGGTGGATAAATGGATGATAAAAGATGAAAAATGGATTGAACGAAAATATATGTTTTCCGACTACTTAAAAGGAGTCGAATTTGTCTCTGAAGCCGCCAAACTATCAGAAGAGCGTAATCACCATCCATTTATCCTTATCCAGTATAAAGCAGTCATTATTACTTTGTCATCTTGGAATGCAAAAGGTTTAACGAAACTAGATTTTGAGCTTGCAAAGCAGTTTAATGAACTATTTTTACAAAACGAAAAAGCAATTATAAGAAAGTAAAAAAAGAGAAGCCTTTTTTAGGCTTCTCCTTTAATTTTGAAATGGATACAATGTCCAAATGGATCTTGGGCTTGTAATATTCCATCTTTGTACGTAGCAATCTTGCCAATATTTTTTAAGCTTTCACATACTTGCTCTTTTTGTTTTTCATCTGCTAGTACAATTGTGAAATATTTCAAGCCAACAGAATTTGGCATTTGCGGCGGTATTCCTTCACCTTGCCACGTATTTAAACCGATATGGTGATGATAGCCACCTGCCGATACGAACAACGCGCCATTACGAGCTGGGATTGTTACTTCAAAACCAAGACCATCCACATAGAAACGTTTCGCTTCTTCCAAATCAGCTACATGGAAATGAATATGCCCCATCACAGTACCAGCTGGAAAACCATTCCACGCAATTCCTTGCTGCAATAATTCTTCACCAGCTAACGGGTTACTAACAAATGGTAGTTCTCCATTCTCATCACGCCAAACTTCTTTTTGGCGATCATGATAAACTTCAATCCCGTTTCCATCTGGATCAGCTAAATAGAGGGCCTCACTAAAGTAATGGTCGGCTCCGCCGTGCAGTGGATATACCATTTCTACAAGATGACGAAGAATATTCGCTAAATCCTGTCTACGTGGTAGTAAAATTGCGTAATGATATAACCCCGTTCTCCCTCTTTGCTTTGGTAAAGCTTCTTTCTTTTCTTCAATGATAAGGAGTGGTTCGTTATTTTCATTCCCAAATGTAACGACCATTTCATCTTCTTTTAGTACTTTCATACTTAGTACTTCTGTATAAAACTCTAGTGATTTCTTTATATTTGATACATATAAATGAACAACATCAAGTGTTGTATCGGGATGAAGTTGAAAACTCATCTTGTTAGCCCCCCCATTTAATTTAGTTCTTCTTTGACATTTTCTCTTTTAAGAAATTATCTACAAAACCGTCTGCTTTCGCAACAAATAAGTACGCACCCATTGCTAACAATGCAAGTTCTAATTCGAAGCCAGGATTTTTTCCATCCCCTAATAAACCAGCTGACCATTTTACTTTTACAATTGCTCCAACCATTACAAGTGCAAATAATAATCCAATATATCTTACACCTAAACCTAGAATTAACAATATACCACCAACTACTTCCGCTGTTGCTACACCGTATGCAAGACCTCCTGGTAAACCAATGCTTGTAAACCACCCTGCAATATTGTCAATCCCCGATTGGAATTTTGTTAAACCGTGCATAAAGAATGTTACCCCTAACACGATACGAATAATTAAGTTACCGATATGTTGATTCATTTCATTCTCTCCTTTATAATTTTCTTATACAAAACTTTTATTTACATTACAAAACATACACTAATTTTTTTTATTCGTCAATTCATTTTCACTGGGAAAAAATATATTTTTTTTGCTATGATACAAATAGTTGTTTACAAAAAGGAGCTTGATTTTATGAATATTGGTTCTGCAATACGTGAAATTCGTCAACGTAGAGGCATAACAATCGCACAAATTTGTGAGGGAACAGGTCTTTCTAAAGGATTTATGAGTCAGGTTGAAAATAATAAAACATCACCATCTATCTCAACTTTAGAAACAATCTCCAATTTTTTAAACGTTCCCCTTCCCTATTTATTATTAGAACAAAAAGATCGGTTGAAAGTTGTCAAAAAGGTAGAGCGTAAATACAGTGTATACGGAAAAGATGAACAAAGAATTGAACATGTTGCAGAGCAAGGTGGCCTCCGCCTAAACCTCGTGGAAATTCCTGCTGGGTTTCCGAAAGAAAATATACCAAATGCCCATGAAGGGGAAGAATGTCACCTTGTATTACGCGGAAAACTAGAAGTTCAACATGGAGAAGATATTGCAATAGTAGAAGAAGGTGATTCTTTCTCCTGGAATGCATGTGTTCCTCATATCGTTCGTAATATAGGGGAAGAAACTGCATTATTACTCATCTCTAGTCATGCAGAAAATCGAAAACGTGTTTATTAAATAAAAAAGAAGCCTGTAAATCAGGCTTCTTTTTTATCCCCTTATAACGCCATAACTTGTTCCAACTAGTACAGTCTTTTCATGTTGATTGCGATAAACTGACTCGATTGAAACCTTTTTATATCCTTCCATCTGTTCAATATTTGTTAAAGTTAATTCACAAGTGATCGTATCTCCTGTAAAAACCGGTCTAATAAACTCACTTACTAATTCTCTTGCTATGTAATGTAATTCTTCTCCTACTTTCGTTCCAATACTAGCAGTTAATAAACCATGAACCATTAAACGTCCTTTTTCATCATATTCCATATGATGCCTACCTTTATCTCCTGTAATATTTGCAAATTCAAAAACCTCTTCCTCAGTAAATCTTCTTTCGTATTTAAATACATCCCCAACTTTTACATTCATTTTTATCCCCCGTTTAATAAACAGAATTTTCTTTTATTTTATCATAAAATGAGTCTCAGTTCAGTTTATATTATTAAATAGCATCCTTTTTCTACACTATCTTACTTTTATCGGTGCCCATCTTTTTTTGCTACTTGATACCCGTAGTACGCACATGTTCCATTTCTCGATAATTCTCTCACCTCAAAACCACAACTTCTATAAAAATCAAAATTACTCGCAGATGTATGTGCAAACCAGTCTCCATGTGGCAACTTTTGCAAACAAAGAGCGACAAGTTTCTTACCTAATCCCTTCCCTCTATATTCACATTTCACAACTAAATTTACTATGTTCGCGATCATGATTCCATCAGAAATGACTCTAACCATCGCAATCATCTCTTCTTCATCCCAAATTGTGAATGCCCATGTTGAATTTTCAAATGCTATCGTGAATTTTTCAATTTGCCAAGAAGGGATATCATCATTACTCCAACCAGCATCTTCGAATAAAGTTTTAATTGCATATGCTGGCACACCATTCGTTCCCTCACGAATAATAAGGCCATTATGATAAATATACATGTAATCCCCCCTTTATTTTTATATACCATTCTTCAAAAGATGCAATTTACCTTTTTTCATCCAACGCGTTTAATGGAATAAACAAGAACGTCCATCCCATGAAATGAAGTTGTTTTCTCATAACTAAGCCCTGTTTTTCTAGCAACAAAGATTGAGGCGGGGTGATCCGGATTAATAAGAGAAATTAATTTATTCATTCGTAACGCTTGGAAACCATAGTCTCGAAATGCTGCCGCTGCTTCTTTCGCATACCCTTTTTCCCAATACTGAGGTAATAACCAATAACCAATTTCAATTTCTTCTTTTCCATCTATCTGCTGCTTTACTAACCCTGCATGACCAATTCGTATTCCCGTTTCCTTTTCAATCAATACAAATAAACCAAGACCGTTTTTATAGCTAGGAATCACCCACTCCTCCAAACTTTTTTTACATTGCATATATGTTTTTAACGTCCCATTTCCAATATAGCGCATCACCTTCTCATTTCCCCATAGCGAAGCATAGAACTGCAAATCATCCATTGTATATTTGCGAATTTGTAAACGATCTGTATGAAACATCTCTGCACTCCTTCCCACGAATTTGTACTTAACTACACGATCATGTTTTGTATGTATACTAAATGTTACTATCTATTATAAATGAACCAAGAATAAAATACAGAATATTCAATCCCTCAAGAATCTAAAAAAGACAGTAGACAAATGTTGTCTACTGCATCCATATCATAACTAGCATAAAGAAAACTACAATTGAGGGGGGTGTAGGATTTTCAAATATACTAGATACTTATCCCGTTCTAACGGGCGGTAAACTTTTCAATTATATGAAAGTGAAAAGTTTACCGCACATAAGAACCTTTGCGGTCATTAAGAGATCACCGTTAATTACTCAAATACACGCTGTGCCTGTTCTCCACCCATTCGTGCATGTTGAAGAAGGGAAATACCATGTGGACCCGATGCACGCAATGCCTCTGGTTGTGCTACTAAAATAGCTTGTACAACTTCTAATTCTCCAAGCATCGCGGCCGCGAAAATGTCCATTCGAGCACCCTTTTCTAGTAAATAGAGAGCAATATCTTTACGACCTACATGTGCCGCCGCTCCTAACGCACTTTCCCAATCTGATCCGCCCCAATTGTAAGAGGCATGAAGTAAGCTTGGCGATTCAGCCAACAGTTCTTGTACTTTTTCTAAATCTCCGTGAGCTGCCATAACAAATTCTCTTACTAACTCAGTGGTAATACATTCTTCTGTTCGCATCTTGCTCCTCCTTTTTTAGAAATTCGTTTTGGTGTAAAAAATGGCTTGTCACTTCCTTGAAAAATATCTACCTCTATACCGAACACACGTTGAAACATTTCATGACATAACACTTCTTCTGGTATACCGTCATACTGAAGCTGCCCTCGCTTTAATACGAGTAAACGATCACTATATTGAGCCGCTTGGTTAATATCATGTAAAACCATTACAATTGTCATGCCAAACTCCTCGTTTAACCGTTTCACAAGTTCCATTACTTCCAACTGATGAACGATATCTAAAAAGGTTGTTGGCTCATCTAATAATAAGACATTTGTACGTTGTGCTAGCGTCATTGCAATCCAGGCACGTTGTCTTTCTCCTCCTGATAAAGATTGCAAAAGGCGATATTCGTACCCTTCAAGATTTGTAACAGACAATGCCCAATCAACAATTTTTTCATCGTCTTTATTTAAGCGACCTCTCCATGATTTATGAGGTCCTCTTCCAAATTCGATTAATTCTTTCACTGTTAAATCTAATTGATGATCATGCATTTGTGGTAACATCGCTAATTGCTTCGCTACATCGGCACTTTTCATCGTATGAATACTTTTTCCATCTAAAATGATATCCCCTTCGCTTTGTTTAAGTAGTCTTGCCATTAAACGAAGCAAAGTAGATTTCCCCGATCCATTTGGCCCAATTAAACTAACGACCTCTCCAGCTTTAATATGTACATTCATATTTTGCATTTGAAACCTTTCAGAATGTGCATAAAACACTTTGTTAACGGAAATCACTCTGTTTCCCTCCTCTATGAATTAAATATAAGAAGAATGGACCGCCTAAGAAGGATAATAGAATACCAACAGGCAATTCAATTGGATCGAACCAACTTCGAGCTATCGCATCCGCGAAAACAAGTAATATACCTCCGCCAAGGCATGATAATGGCAGTAAATATTTATAGTCATTTCCAACTAATAAACGTAACATATGTGGTACAACAAGACCGACAAATCCAATAAGACCAGAAACACTAACTGCAATTCCAGCTAATAGTGTACTTACTACTATTAAATAAAACCGGCTTTTCTCCACGTTATGACCTAATAATTTCGCCATTTCATCTCCAAGCATTAATACTCGAATATGTTTTATACCAAAGAAGGCTAATATAATAGCGAATATTGCATAATAAATAATCATGTTTAAATGTGCCCAACTTACACCACCAATACCACCTGCTAACCAGGGTAACACGGATTGTACTTTGTCACTATGTAATAACATTAACGCTGACGTCGCTGCACCAATTAATGCATTGATTGATACACCTACTAAGACAATCCTTGAAGGCGGCGCCCCTTTTTGCCATGATAAAGCATAAATGACCATCGCCGTTATGAAAGCTCCTATAAACGCCCCGAGCGGTAAAAATGCCATATGCTGAGGGAATAAAATCATAATTACAATTGCTACAAGGCCTGCTCCAGATGAAACCCCGATAATACCAGGGTCTGCAAGAGGATTTCTCATAACCCCTTGCAGCAGTGCACCAGATGCTGCTAAACATGTTCCTACTATAAATCCAACGAGCACTCTCGGTATACGAAGGTCCCATACAATTCGATGAACCGTCGAACCTTCATCTTGTATCCCTGTTAGAATTTCTCGTAAAGAAAAGGATAGGCTTCCTGCGAAAAGACCGTAAAAAAGACCTAGAATCGTTAATACAACTAAAGTAACTGCTATTATCCATCTTTTTTTCGCAAAAGGATGTTCCTTTTCCCTTACTACTTCACTACTTTCCATACTTATCATTTCCTTACATCTTGTATACTTTTATACATAAAGTCCATTGCTTCTGTAACTTTTGTTCCAGGATTTGATCCAAATAAGTCTGGTGGCAAAATAACTACACGATTTTGTTTTACTGCATCTAAATTTTTCCACGCTTCATTTTTCATCATTTCGCCTTCAAATGCTTTTTTAACGCTATTTGGATCTCCATGTGTAATTAAATAAATCACATCTGGATTTGCCTCAATAATACGTTCTACACTTAGCTGCGCATATTGCGGATATTCCTTCATTTCCGGAAAATCAGCTGCAATATTTTTTCCGCCTGTTTTTTCTAAAATACTACCTGATAAAGATGTTGGTAATGCTGCTAAATAAGTACCTGGTGCTCCGTATACTAACAGTGCTTTCACATCACTCTTTTTCTCATATGTCTTCATTTGATCATTAATTTTTTGATTAAGTTCTTTTGCTTTATCTTCTTTCTTCATTATCGTTCCATATAGTTCAATATTCTTTTGAATATCTTGTACAGAATTCGCAGAAGAAATCATTACTTTCGTTCCTTGTCCTTCAACCGTTGGAACATTCTTTTGAAACCCATTGTTAGCAATAAGTACATCCGGTTTTAAACTAGCGATTTGCTCAAAATTCGGTTGATGTGCATTCCCGATTACTTGTACTTTCTTTACATCCTCTGGAAGAGTTATTTTTGCATCCGGACGACCTACTATTTTTCCGCCTAAAGCATGAATAATATTCATGTCCCCCATACTTAATGTTGCAAAACTCTCTGGCACTTTATCGAATGTTACCTTTCTTCCTGATAGGTCGGTAACTTCGATTTTCTCTTTTCCTTTTTCTGTTTTTGTTGCAGATGCTTTTTCGTCTCCCTTTGCATTGCAACCTATTAACAAGAAAAAAATAGATAAAATCGCTGTGAATAGCGTAATAGATTTTTTCATTCTTTCACCTCTAAATGATAATGATAATCATTAACTACTATTCTACTTTAATTGATAAGGATTATCATTGTCAATATAAACCGCATACATTTTTTACAAAAACAAAAAGCACTACAAAAAGATTCATTCTTTTCGTAGTGCTCTATTTCATAATATTACTCACATTCGTTTCCCTCTAACTGTTCTCGCATCACTTTCACACGCTGAAAGAAAAAGAATGATAAACTTAAAAATATAATGGTACTCCCCATCATAACAAAAGATTGTATTGCTTCTTTTGCTCCATTCGGAATCAATAAGCCAACCATTAACAATGTACTTACAGCGAGAAGGATTTGTCCGAACCGAGTATAATCTTCTATTTTCCCTTGTAATTCTTTCATTATATTCTCACTCCTCTATTTCACTGTATCATATTCTATTAAACTTAAAGACCAGTAAATACAGCCATTCTGGGAGATGTTTTCCAAATGAAAAAGAGCCGCTTTATTGCGACTCTTTCATACCCATTACTCCCCTTTATATGCTTCCATATAAATTTCTTTCAACTCTGAAATAAGAGGTAATTTCGGATTAGCTGTTGTACATTGATCTTCAAAAGCTCTTTCTGCTAATAATCCAACAACCTCTTCAAATTGGTCTTTAGCAACTCCTTGTCCTGCAATACTCATATTTATATTTAAGCTTTTTCCAAGCTCAATAATTGCTTGGACGAGGGATTCCACACCTTCTGCTGTCGAGCCTGCTGGAAGCCCGAGCATTCTCGCAATATGTGCATAGCGTTCATCAGCCACAAAGTGCTCATATTTTGGGAACAATGCGTGTTTTCTTGGCTTAATAGCATTATAGCGAACTACGTGCGGCATAAGAATTGCATTCGCACGCCCATGCGGAATATGAAATTCCGGTCCAATTTTATGTGCTAAGCTGTGATTAATACCTAAGAAAGCATTTGCAAATGCCATCCCTGCGATTGCAGAAGCATTATGCATTTTTTCTCGTGCTTCTTCGTCATTTCCATCTTTAAATGCTCTTGGTAAATATTTAAATA
Organism: Bacillus sp. MMSF_3353; assembly: GCF_030733445.1. Taxonomy (NCBI): domain Bacteria; kingdom Bacillati; phylum Bacillota; class Bacilli; order Caryophanales; family Bacillaceae; genus Bacillus; species Bacillus sp. MMSF_3353. The sequence continues at coordinate 302,884 of NZ_JASHJA010000001.1, read as the reverse complement.
CGAGATCAATGGCCTTTAATGCTAATCCATCTGTATAGTCATTTGCTAGAACAGACACATACGCCTCGATTGCATGCGTTAATACGTCCATACCAGTGTCTGCTGTTACATGTGGTGGTACTGTCATTACAAACTGTGGATCAACAATTGCTACATCTGGTGTTAATTCATAATCCGCGAGCGGATACTTTATATTATTTTTCTTATCTGTAATAACGGCAAATGGTGTTACTTCTGATCCTGTTCCTGATGTTGTTGGAATGGCAACAAACTGCGCCTTACTTCCTAATTCCGGATATTTACATGTACGTTTTCTTATATCTAAAAACTTCTGTTTAATTCCATAGAATGTTGTTTCTGGTTGCTCATAGAAAAGCCACATCCCTTTCGCTGCATCCATAGCTGAACCACCACCAAGTGCGATAATTACATCTGGCTTAAAACTTCTCATCATTTCCGCACCTTTAAACACAGTTTCATCTGATGGATCTGGCTCGACCTCAAAGAAAACTTCGACTTTTACATCATTTGCATGTTTACGTAAATAATGCGTAACCGTATCTACATATCCGTGCTCAACCATTCCTGGATCCGTTACAATAAATGCACGTGAAATGTTAGGCATATTTGCTAAATATGCTGTCGCATGTTTTTCAAAATAAATTTTTGGTGGTAATTTGAACCACTGCATATTCTTTTTTCTATTTGCCAACCTTTTTATATTTAATAAATGCGTCGCTGTTACGTTTTGAGAAACTGAGTTTTTCCCATACGAGCCGCAACCGAGCGTAAGTGATGGAATAAATCCATTATATATATCACCGATTCCACCTTGTGATGAAGGAGCGTTTACAATAAGACGGCAAGCTTTCATACGTAATCCAAATTGTTTTTGTACTTCTTTATTTGTAGAATGAATGACTGCTGAATGTCCTAAACCACCAAGGTCTAACATGTCTTCGCAATATGTAAGTCCCTCTTCTAGTGAATTTGCTTTTACACAAGCTAATACTGGACTCAGTTTCTCACGAGATAGTGGATATGCTCCTCCGATACCTTGTATTTCAGCTACAAGCATTTTTGTATTTTCAGGCACAGTAATTCCAACTAATGCGGCAATGTACTGTGCTGATTTCCCTACAATATCACTATTTACTGCACATGTATTTTCATTAATAACAAGCTTTTCTAATTTTCTTCTCTCTTCTTCTGTTACAAAGTAACAATTGTTTGCAATCATTTCTTTTTTCACATCATCATAAATTTCCTTGTCTACAATGATTGCTTGTTCTGATGCACAAATCATACCGTTATCAAATGTTTTTGATAAAATTAAATCATTAACAGCTCGTTTTATATGCGCTGATTTCTCTATATAGCATGGTACATTACCAGGACCTACACCTAGCGCTGGTTTTCCAGTAGAATAAGCTGATTTCACCATACCTGCTCCTCCAGTTGCCAAAACAAGCGCAACACCTTCATGGTTCATTAATTGTTTCGTTGCTTCGACAGAAGGTCTTTCAATCCACTGAATACAATATTTTGGTGCCCCGGCCTTCACCGCTGCATCATATACTGTTTTCGCCGCTGCAATGGAACAGTTTTGTGCTGAGGGATGAAATGCGAAAATAATTGGATTTCTCGTTTTCATCGCGATTAATGCTTTAAACATTGTTGTCGACGTTGGATTCGTTACTGGCGTTACCCCAGCTACTACACCGACAGGTTCCGCAATTTCTATTATTTCTTCATGAGGATCTTCGTGAATAATCCCTACTGTTTTATCTTTTTTTATGCTATGCCAAATATATTCAGTAGCAAAAATATTTTTAATACATTTATCTTCATATACACCACGACCTGTTTCTTCAACAGCCAACTTCGCAAGCGGCATATGTTGATCAACACCTGCTAATGCCATTTCATGAACAATGTTGTCAATTTGCTCTTGTGTAAAACTTTCTAATGCTTGTAAAGCCTTTCGACCGTTATTCACTAACGTATCAATCATCTCTTTTACTTCCTGCATTTCATTTACAACTTTCTCTTTGACTACCATGTAAATTCCTCCTATTCTGCTATCACGGACTAAATAAGACCCTATAGGTCATAATGAGTCCCGATTAGCGCAAAAAAAATAGAGTTGCTTTCCTACATGAACCTCATTGTTTGTGAAATATTTCACAAGTTTGTTCGTGAGTAACACTTCATGAACTTAATATACATGAAATGATTTCATTTGTGTATGTCTATTTTGTGAAGTTTTTCACAAAAAGATGTAATAAAAATGCACTGCCTATATGAGCAGTGCATTTTTACTATGCTAACGCTTGTGCTAGATCTTCAATTAAATCTTCACCGTCTTCAATACCGACAGAAATACGAATTAATGTATCTGTAATTCCTAGCTCTTTACGACGATCTGCTGGGATTGATGCATGTGTCATTTGAGATGGGATAGAAATTAAACTTTCTACTGCCCCTAAACTTTCAGCAAGTGTAAAGTATTGTAAGTTCTCTAGTACTTTATTTAATGTTTCTTCACTATCTACATCAAATGAGATAATAGCACCAAATCCATTTGCTTGTTCTGTCGCTAGTTCATGGTTTTGATGTGATGCAAGACCTGGGTAATATACTTTATTTACTTTTGGATGGTTATTTAAAAACTCAGCAATTGCACGTGAATTCGTTTCATGCTCTTCCATTCGAATTCCTAATGTTTTTAAACCACGAAGTAGTAAGAAGCTATCTTGTGGGCCAAGAATGCCTCCTGTTGAGTTTTGTACAAAGTGAAGGTCTTCTGCTAATTGCGGGCTATTTACAACTACTAGGCCTGCAACTACGTCACTATGACCTCCTAAATATTTCGTTGCACTATGAAGTACAATGTCTGCTCCTAAAGTAATCGGCGACTGCCAATATGGCGTCATGAATGTGTTATCGATAATTGTTAATAAATCTTTCTCTTTAGCAAGAGTAGCTATTTTCTTAATATCAGTAATTTTCAGTAATGGGTTCGTTGGTGTTTCCACATAAATCGCTTTCGTATTTGGACGAATCGCTTCTACAACTTCCTCTAGGTTTGTTGTATCTACAAATGTATGCTCAATGCCGAAGCGATTTAATACTTTCGTGATAACGCGGTACGTTCCACCATACACATCATCTGTTAAAATAACGTGGTCACCTTTTGAGAACAACATAATTGTAGCTGTAATAGCAGCCATTCCTGAACCAAATGCAAAACCAGCATGACCGTTTTCTAATACTGCAATCATTTCTTCTAAAGCTGCACGTGTTGGGTTGCCTGTACGTGAATATTCATATCCTTGATGCTTACCAACTGCTTCTTGTTTGTACGTACTTGTTTGATAAATCGGTACATTTACAGATCCAGTTGAAGGTTCTCCTATGCGAATACCATGAATTAACTTTGTCTTTGCTCTCATTTTTTATTCCCATCCTTTGTATATGTCTTTACTTAAATAACGCTCACTACTATCAGGAAAAATCGTTACAATATTTGTACCTGGCGCCGCTTTCTCTGCTTCAAGTAAACTTGCATGAAATGCTGCTCCGGAAGAGCTCCCAACGAGCAGTCCTTCTTTTTGCGCTAATTCCTTCACTCGTAAAAATGCATTTCGATCAGAAATTGTATGAATTTCATCAAAATAAGATGTTTTCAAAAATGGCGGGATAAATTCAAGGCCAATCCCTTCTGTTTCATGCGAACCAGCTTTACCACCATTTAAAATAGATCCTTCTGGTTCGACAATAACCGTTTTTATATCTATATTTTTTTCTTTCAAATAAGATGCAGTCCCCATGAATGTACCACCAGTTCCTGCTCCTGCAACAAATATGTTAATCTCTCCGTTCAGTGCATCCCACAGTTCAGGACCTAGTGTTTTGAAATAAGCACGCGGGTTTGCTTCATTCGCAAACTGACTTGGAGAGTATGAATTCGGTATTTCATTTACTAATTCTTTTGCTTTTGCAATTGCGCCGGTCATTCCTTGCTCAGTCGGTGTATGCACGACCGTTGCGCCTAGTGCTTTCATTAATTCTTGTTTTTCAATACTAAATTTCTCTGGTACACAAACAATAACGCGTAAATCATGTTGTAACGCTGCAAGTGCCAGTCCAATACCAGTATTTCCAGCAGTTGGTTCAATAATTGTTCCACCCTGGGTAACAAGCCCTTTTTCTAGCGCATCTTCGATTAATTCTCTTCCTAAACGGTCCTTAACGCTTCCACCTGGGTTATAAAATTCAAGCTTTGCAAATAAACGGACCCCTTCTGGAAGTGAAAAACGAGTAATTTCTACAATTGGTGTATGACCAATCAACTCATGAACTCCACGATATACATTCATCGTGTTCTCCCCCTTATTTGCCAATAAAGAAAAGGCAACTGTATGTATTTTCTTTATATGAGACAGTTGCCTTTTTGTTACATTACTTTAACTCTTCTAGTACTTTTACGATAAAGTTTGTAGAATGAAGAGCTGCTTGATCTAAAAATTGATCAAATGAAACATTTGATTCTTTACCTGCAATATCAGAAAGCGCACGAATAATAACAAACGGAACTTCATATTGGTGGCATACTTGTGCAACAGCTGCTGCTTCCATTTCTACTGCATAAAGGTCTTCAAATTTATCACGAATTGCTGCAACGCGGTTCGGATCACTCATAAATGAATCACCTGTTGCAATCATACCTTTTACAACTTGAATATTTTCTTCTGCCTGCATACATTTCTCAGCTAATGTAACTAATGCTTCATCAGCCTTGAATCCAGGAGGCATTCCTGGTACTTGACCATACTCATAGTTAAATGCTGTTACATCTACGTCATGATGACGAACTTCTGTTGAAATAACTACATCTCCAACGTTTAGAGAATGATGGAAGCCACCAGCTGAACCAGTATTAATTACTTTTTCAGGCTTATATCTTTCTAATAAAATTGTCGTTGACATCGCTGCATTTACTTTACCAATACCAGACTTTAACAAGATTACTTCGTGTCCTGCTAATTGTCCTTTCGTAAATTCACAACCCGCAACCGTTTCTGTTTCTGCTTGTTCTAATTTGTCACGTAAAATACGTACTTCTTCTTCCATTGCTCCAATTACAGCAATTCTCAATCTAATCCCTCTTTCTATTGCTTAGTTGCCTCCATTACCCAAACGAAATGATTTAATCTCGTAAACGTTACATGGAAGCCATTGTTTTCAAAAATAGACTGCATGACTGGAATACGTGTATAGTATTCCGTTTGCAAATCGTTTGCTAACTGATGGAAACCTCTTTGTTTTGCTGTTTCAACAGTTTTATCATATGCATCTTGATCTGCAAATATCGTATCAGCAAACACTATTTTACCACCTTTGTTTAGCAATTGACTATACTTCGCAATCGCTACATTTTTTTCATCATCTGTTAAATGATGAAATGCGTAGGTGCTTACTATGGTATCAATTGAATTTGGGACTTCAAACGAAAGAAAATCACCTTCTGTAATGGACAATTCTTTTGGCAATTTCTCTTTTGCAATCATGCGCATTTCACGTGACGGTTCTATACCGTAAACTGTGCGTCCAGCAAACAATAATTTATTTGTTAAATTGCCAGTACCAACACCAAATTCTAATACATTACCAAATGACTTGTTAACTACATCCTCTAGAATGTCCTCATAATGGGCGAAAACTTCTTTATATTGTATATCTTCGCCTTGTACAAATGAGTCGTACGTATGAGCCCACTCATCAAATAAACCATTAAATTCTGTACCCATAAAAATTCCCCTTTTTCTTATCGGTTTTATCAGTATAATATGCCCTCTTTCTAAAAATGTCAATTGAAATGTACATGGTATTTCCTTCTTTTCTTTGTTACACTATAGTTGATTACATAGGAGAGGGGTCGTCTTCGTGTCATTTACCTTTGAAATGTTAGAAGATAAAGTAGAGTTTTTCGAAGCAGGAGACTTAGCTTCTTTGGAACGAAAAATTAGTGAACAAATCGATAATAATAAAGCACTTATGCTTGAAGTTCATCACATCTCGCATCAAATGGTTATGGATCCCGAAAGCAAAAGGCCATATTATAGCGCGGTTGTTCATTTTAAATTAAAGAAATTGCGTTAACAAAAAAGAGAAGCTCCTAAGGAGCCTCTCTTTTTTAGTTTAGAGTTTGAACAAGTACTGGTTTCCAGCCCTCATTCTCTACCCAATCAATATTTACATAATATTTTTTACCTGATTGTTTATCTTGTACGTTACCGTAAGCTTTATTTTTACCGTTATTTCCGATTCGATGAATAACTAATTGCTCTACTGGAACGTCAATTGCAGCTGAAATTGCTTGGTTCATCTCATTCCAATCTGCTGTACCTTTTTTAAACGTCATCGCAGGTGTTGCACCTTGCTCTGTACCTACTGGCTTCCAAGAAGACTTCGTATAAGCGTCAGTTGCCTTTGGCTGTGTTTTTTCAGCTGGTACTTTCTCGTTAGCTTTCGCTTCTTCTTCAGCTTTTTTCTGTTCTTCTTCAGCCTTTTGCTTCTCTTCTTCCTTATTCTTAGCCTCTGCCTTATCTTGCTCGTTCTTCTTCGTCTCTTCTTTGCCTTTAGCTTTCTCAGACTTATTCTCTTTTGTTGTTTGCTGAGCTACTTTTTTATCACTAGAAGACGCTTGTTCTTTTCTTTCAGGAACAAACAATTGATATGATACAATAGCTACTAATATTAATACAATTGCAATTGCAATATTTAAAACACCGTTTTGACGACGTTTTTGTTGTTTCTGTTGGAATCTAGATCCTCCTGCCATTCTTCAAACCTCCATGCAGTTTTTCATACTTGCTATTGTAACATTAAATCTAGAAAGGTTGAACATTTACAATAATATTTTCACGAAATGAAAACATTTCACTATGAATTGCAAGATTACTTTTCATTCTCTAATCGATAGATTGATTCTACGATAGCTTTGAAAATAGGTGTAACTTTATTTACATTGCTATTCGTTTCTATATCCACGACAACTAAAGCATATCTTGGATTTTCATATGGAAAATAACCTGCAAACCAACGATTCACTTTCATCCCTTTTCCTGTTTGCGCTGTCCCAGATTTTCCGGCAACACTTAGTGGTAACGACCTGAATGCTGCTCCTGTTCCTTTCTCCGTTGTTACAACGCCCCTTAATAACTCTTGTAATGTTTTCACCGTTTCATAGGAAAGCTGTTTTCCACCTAATGTATGGTCTTCAAATGTATAGAAGTCCGTTCCATTTTTATACATTATTTTTTCCACAGCTTTCACTTCCATCTTTTCTCCACCTCTAGCAATCGTCGCCATCATATTTGCAATCGCTAGAGGTGACATACGTACATCTTTTTGTCCAATTGCTGTTTGCGCTACCGCCTTTTTACTATTCTTATTTCCTTCACTACCCCAAATCGTAACCCTCTTCTCCTCTGGCATTTGCTCAAAATGAGTTGTATGAAATACAGAACCTTTCCATCCAACCTTACTAGCGGCTCCTAACGCTGCTACGTAAGTTTCTAACACCATCTTATCCTTTTGTATTAGCTCATTACCTAACTCTGAAAATGTCCTGTTACAGCTTCTAGCAAAGCTCTCTTTAAAACTAAGTGTACCCATCATAACTTGTGGGTGGTCTTCACCATATAAATCTTGATTACAATTAAATGTACGATTAAACACATTTTCATTTTGATCAATCACTGCCGCTGCAACTATTGTTTTAAAAACAGAACCGGGAAAATGTGGTGTCAACATTTGATTTTCAAGTGTAGTTGTATATAAACGCTCATCCTTCACCTGCACAGATGGTTTACTGACCATCGCTAAAATTTCATTTGTCTTTACATCAAGTAATACTAATCCCCCCTTCTTTATTTCGCTTGCTTCAACCACTTCTTCTGCTTTTTGCTGTAACCTGTTATGTAAAGTTGTTTGAATCGTCACTGGATAAAACGGATTTCCAGGCGCAGTATATTTCGCTTGTTTTCCAAAAATCGGTTCCCCTTGTCGGTCCACTTGATACAATACTTTTGCCTCTCCATCGGTCAAAAGAAATTCATCAAATGATTGCTGCAATCCTGAAATACCAATTGGCGTTTGCCTTGAAATTTTTCTTACTTCTCCGTATCGTTTTTGAAATTCTCGTTCATTCTCCCCCACATCGCCAATTAAATGATTCACCCTGCCAGTTTGCCGTAAACGAACTTCAGCTGCTACAATACCTAATACATTTAATTGATTTACCTTCTCCATCTGCTCTCGTGCCAAGCGAAATGGACCATTTCCCCTTTGCATGATAAATGCACTTTTCTTGTCTTTCATTTGACTTTCAATCTCTTGTCTCGACACACCAATGATATGCGCAATTTTCTCTAACATGTCATTTTTTATTTGTAGAAATGGAAAAACAATTAAAACAGGATACTTTTTCTCACCTATTCCCTTACCGTTCCGATCTATAAAATGGCCTCGTCCATCATCTACCGTAATGGACTGCGTCCGTTGTGTAACACTTTTTTCAATTAAATTTATCTTACGATCTGTAAATGATTCTGTATCTATAATTTGTATTTGAATTAAACGACAAAGTAAAATAAACATGATACATATAAAAAAAATTAAAACAATTGTAATTCTCCGTTTTATTTTCATAAAAAAACACCTCGTCTATTATAGTTTGGACGGAGTGTTTCATCTTTTATACAAATAAAAAAATCACTCGCTTTTACACGAGTGATTTTTTATTATTTTACAGAGATAATCTCTACTTGCATTTCTCCACCTGGAGTTTGGATTGCTACCTTCTCACCAATTTGCTTACCTAATAAGCTTTTTGCAATTGGAGAATCGTTAGAAATTCTTCCTTCAAATGGATCTGCTTCTGCGCTACCTACGATTGTGTAAGATTCTTCATCTCCACCTGGTAACTCTTTAAATGTTACTGTTTTACCTAATGTAACAACTGTAGACTCTTCGCCGTTATCTGTGATGATAACTGCGTTACGAATCATGTTTTCTAATTGTGTAATACGTCCTTCTACGAACGCTTGCTCATCTTTCGCTGCATCATACTCAGAGTTCTCAGAAAGATCTCCGAAGCTACGTGCAATCTTAATTCGCTCTACAACCTCTTTACGTTTTACCGTTTTTAAATCTTCAAGTTCGTTCTCTAGCTTTTGCTTACCCTCTTGCGTCATAGGGTATGTTTTTTCTGTTGCCATATTTTCCACTCCTTTTATATACCAATCCCCCGAAAAAAAAGAGGAGTTCCATATGAAAACTCCCCCACTTATATGTATAGCGGAGGTTTCTAGCACGCCTGTACTAGCGGAGTTGTCACATACAACCCCGTATTCCCAATTCCTCTTTATATAAAGAAGATATGTATGGAAAGTTGATATAAATATGCCCTCACCTATATATAGATGAGGTTGCATGTTTCATTGTATTCGATAGGAAGGGAAAAAATCCCTTCCTATCGTATATCTTTTACTATGCTATTACAAATTTACTTTTTGTTCAAGAATTGTTGCAATTTTTGTCACCATAATATCAATTGCAACATGGTTTTGTCCACCTTCAGGGATAATAATATCCGCAAATTTCTTAGAAGGCTCAATAAATTGATTGTGCATTGGACGTACAACACTTACGTATTGATCAATAACTGAATCCATCGTACGGCCGCGTTCCTTAATATCACGCTGCATGCGGCGTAAAATACGAAGATCTGCATCTGTATCAACGAATAGCTTAATGTCCATTAACTCACAAAGACGTGGGTCTTCTAAAATAAGAATTCCTTCTAAAATGATTACATCTTTCGGCTCAACTGGAATAACTTCTTCTGAACGCGTATGCAATGTATAGTCATATACAGGCTTATCAATTTGCTCATATGCAAGTAACTGCTGCAAATGTTCAATTAACAGATCATTATCAAACGCAAGCGGATGATCATAATTTGTTTTTAAACGCTCTTCCATTGGTAAATGGCTTTGATCTTTGTAATAATAATCTTGCTCTAAGATTAAAATAGAATGACCTTTAAAATGGTCAAAAATCGCTTTCGTTACACTCGTTTTACCTGATCCCGAACCACCAGCAATTCCAATTACAACAGGCTTATTCGTCCCCATTCGACTATCAACTCTTTCTTATTGAAGTATGCTTTTGCGCATCATATTATTCACATACACTGGTTGATCCACTTTGAATTTCACGATTTGCAGCGGATGTCTCGCTGCATCTAATTCGTTTCCATCCTCATCCCAAATTTTCTCCACCGTCTGCGTAAAGTTTTCTATTTCTGGCCCAAAGAACTCCACTTCATGTCCTGGTTTGAAATGATTACGTTGCTCAATCGTTACGATGCCTGTTTCTTCATTATAATCTAACACTAAACCAGCGAAATCATACGTTGTTTTCTTACTATGATTTCCAAACATTTGCTCTTGATGTCCTGGAACCCCTTCAAAGAATGCGGGAGCTGTATCACGATTTGCACATTTATCAAGCTCATCTAACCATTCTTGTTTAAACTCAAAATTATCCGGATCCGCACAATACGCATCAATTACTTTACGGTATACCGTTGCTACAGTTGCTACGTAATGGATTGATTTCATACGTCCTTCAACTTTTAAGCTATCAATTCCAATTTCAATCATTTTGGGAATTGATAAAATTAAATTTAAGTCTTTTGGACTCATTGCAAAGTGAGCATCTTCTTCTTGGAATAGAGGAAGCTCTTTTGCATCTTTATGTTGTGATACTGTTTGAACTAAATCATAGTCCCAACGGCAAGATTGACAACAACCACCACGGTTAGAGTCACGTGCTGTCATATGGTTACTTAACGTACATCTGCCTGAATATGCGATACACATTGCACCATGGACGAACGCTTCAATTTCAATATCCACTTTTTCTTTAATTTCTTTCATTTCTTCATAGCTTGCTTCACGAGCTAATACAAGACGATGTAAACCTTCTTCTTTCCAATACTGTGCTGCTTTCCAGTTGGATAGTGATTGTTGTGTACTTAAATGCACTTCAACAGAAGGCGCTACACGTTTACAAGTCTCAATAATAAGCGGATCAGCAACGATAATTCCCGTTACGCCAGCTTTTTCAATCCCTTTTAAATATTCCTCTAGCCCGTCCATATTTTCATTATGTGCAAAGATATTTGTTGTTACATATATTTTTGCTCCATATTTCTTTGCAAATTCAACACCTTCTGCCATTTCTTCCAGTGTAAAGTTACCTGCATTCGAACGAAGACCAAATTCTTGTCCACCTAAATATACAGCATCTGCCCCATAATGGATAGCTACTTTTAATTTTTCTAAGTTACCCGCAGGGATTAACAGTTCAGGTTTCTTCACAATAACGCGTTTGCCATCGATTACTCGTGAAATTTCTTGTACAATCATTTCCTACACCCTCCTCGTTTAGTAAACCGTCTCTTTAAAGAAGAATCCTGTATCTAACGGACGATTTACTGGTTGCATTTCTTCTATCTCTTTATATAAATCGTCTTTCACGTCATAATACGCATCACGATCTTCTACACATAAATCAATTGCTTTACGATATTTCTTCGTTACCTCAATAATGTATGCAGAGCTTTTTAGTACACCATCAACTTTTAAGCTAGCGACTTCAGCGTCAATTAGTTCTTCTAACTCATCGATGAAACAAATATCGTTTGGACTCATAATGTGAGTACCATTTTCATCTTCATAAATTGGATATTTATTGTTACGCTCTGGGTCATATAAGAACATATTCTCTTCATATTTTTTCTTTTCAATGTCAAGATTACGTCCTTGATACTCAAAGTAGTTTCCTACTAAGGAACGCTTCGATTGGAACATACAAGTCATACCGTGAATTTGTACTTCAAGTTCCACTTCAGCATTTTCTTTTAATTCAACAATTTCATCTAAGCTAAGCTCACGAGCTAATACAGCGCGTTTTGCTCCTCTTTGTCCCCAGTAGTTACAAGTAAACCAGTTTGTTGCTGTTGTTTCTGTATTCCAGTGCAATTGCATATTTGGCGCTACTTCTCGGACCGCCATTAATACTGCTGGGTCTCCGAAAACAATTGCATCTACACTTACTTCGTTTAAAAATGCAACATAATCTGTTAATTCGTCTACTTTATCATTGTGGAACATAGCGTTCATTGCTACGTATACTTTCACACCATTTTCATGCGCAATCTTCACAGCTTGTTTCACATCTTCACGTGAAAATTCCCCTGCTAAACGTAAACCGAACTTTTGCTCACCGATCATTACCGCATCTGCTCCTGCTTTCGCAAGAGGTTCGATATCCACTACTGCTTTTGGCGTTACTAACAATTCAGGTTTCTTCATACCTTGGTCACCCTCTCTTTTTACTAACAGCTACTCCATCACCAATTGGGAAAATCGTTGTATCATATCCTTCATGGTTCATAAGCCATTCATTGTACGTCTTAATACGACGGATTAAACCACGTGTACGTCTGTTTTCAATTTTCTCTTTTGTCGTTACAAGGCCATGGTACATAACATTATCTGAAATAATTACCCCACCAGGGTTTAATAACGGTTCATATAAGTCAAAAAAGCGACGATATTGTCCTTTTGCTGCATCAATAAAAATAACGTCAAACGTTCCATGTTCTTCTACTTGCTCACCTGTTTCTAACGCATCACCGTAAATAACAGAAATACGCTCTTTAACTGATGAACGTTCTATATATTCAAGTGCTTTTTCATATCGCTCACGATTGCGTTCAACTGTCACAATGCGAGAATTTGGAATAGCTTGCATCATACGAATACTAGAATAACCAATTGCTGTACCAAGCTCTAAAATGCTTTTTGGTCCAATTAAACGTAAAAATTGCAACATAAATTCCATTCCAAGTCGATCCATAATCGGCACATGATTTTCTTTCGCATAATCTTCCATTTCAAGAATTAATTTATCTTTCGGATCAATAAATGATAATAGGTACTCGTTAACTGCATCCTCCATAATGGTCCTCCTTATTTACATGGAGAAGTGCCTCTATGACGTCTTTTCACACATAGAATGCAATAAAAATACAAGCCAGCTTCATCCTTAGCTTGTACGTCCCGTTTTGATATTAAAAACGATTCTTCTGCCAGTTTTTAACCCGATATATTTTACCACAAAAAAGAGGGATGTGCGACATTTTTCGCTATCCCTCCCCATTTCACTGTTTTTTCGTAATATATTTTTGCTTTAATGCATTATGCTCTTCCAATGTTTTCGCATAGTACACTTCACCAGTTGGTGCAGCTAAGAAATAATAATAATCTGTTTGTGCAGGCTCTAACGCCGCTTCCACTGAATGTTTACCAGAGTTTGCAATCGGACCAACCGGCAATCCTTTCACAACATACGTATTGTACGGTGAGTTTATCTTTAAATCTTCGTATAATACACGTTGTTTATGCTTTCCAAGTGCATATAATACCGTTGGATCAGTTTGCAGGGGCATACCTTTTTCCAAACGATTATAAAAGACACTAGAGATTTTTTGACGATCTGTAAAGCCTGTTGCCTCTTCTTCAATAAGTGAAGACAATGTTAAAAGCTGATGAACATCCCAGTTTTTCGCTTTCATTTTTGCCTCGTTTTGAACAATGATTGCATTCGTTTTCTCAAGCATTGGAATTACAATTTCTTCTAACGTCGTATCTTTTTTATAGAAAGAGTACGTCGCAGGATATAAATAACCTTCTAATGGATATTTAATATTGCTATCAAAGATTTTATCCGTTAACAACTTCGGATACTTTTGCTGCATTTTTTGAATAAATGCTTTATCGTTTAATTGACGTACGACATCATCTTTATTCCACTTTAATTCGTTTGCAACCGTTTCTGCAATTTCAGTTACTTGTGCACCTTCTTTTATCGTCACTTTATAAAGAGCTGGACGATGTACATTACCAGATGACATTTGTTCAATAACATCTGAGGCACTCATTGAAGGATTTAATAAATATGTACCCGCTTGTAAATTTTTAGATTTAGCCTTTGTATAAAAACTAAAAACTGTACCGTTTTTCACAGCACCTTTTTCTTCTAAAATCTCACCAATTTTACTAGTAGATGATCCTTTTGGAATTTCTACTTCAATCTCTTTTTTATTCCCGCTATCAACTGGTCCTAATGCGGATGAAATATACGCATAGACTGAACCACAAACTAAAAGCAGTGCAATAATCGAAAATAAAAAAAGACGTCTACGCTTTTTTTTCACTTGATTCTCTATCAACACTCTTCCTCCTTAATTAAATTGTAGACCGTATGTATATCTTTCTATACAACACGATATAAAAACACAATAAATTTATTTATCTTTTTTTAGATAGACATTTTATTTTTCTACAATCCGTCTCATTATACTACAAAGGATTACACGGTTTCGACAAAAAATCTTTCATTTTACATATAAAAAAAGGTGGACTATATGTCGTCCACCTTTTCAGTACTTATTATTCAGCTTCTTGCTCATCAGCTAGAGTGTTGAACATTTCTTGTACCATTTCCCACTCTTCTTCAGATTCGATTGGAAGTAAACTTCCGCCCTCTTCTTCATTTTGCTCATAAGCCATTGCATCATAAATTGGGTCTCCATCTTCGTCTACTTCACCGATTGGAGAGAAGACTACGTATGATTTTTTGCCAAATTTTTCAGCATCAAAAGTGAAAATAATTTCACATAAATGTTCGTTACCTTTTTCGTCTACAATTGTAATTTGATTTTCTTCCATTTTGGTCACCTCTTATTTACTATCTAAAAATCCTTGTAAGATTACGACTGCAGCCATCTTATCAATTACCTGTTTTCGCTTCTTACGACTCACATCAGCTGAAATGAGCAGACGTTCCGCTGCCATCGTTGACAAACGCTCGTCCCACATTACAACTTCTAATTGTAACAGATTTCGCAGGTTTTCTGCAAATTGCTGGCACGCTTCACCACGTGGGCCAATTGTACCATTCATATTTTTAGGTAAACCTACTACTATTTTGTCCACATTGTACTGCTTTACTAACTCAGAAATACGATCAAAACCAAAGTGGCCCCGTTCTTCGTTAATCCTGATTGTTTCCAGCCCTTGCGCTGTCCAGCCCATTTCGTCGCTCATTGCAACTCCGACTGTTTTTGTACCTACATCTAAACCTAATATCCGCATAAACTACTCCTCACGATGATGTTTCAAGTACGACTTCACAAGCTCTTCAATTAACTCATCACGTTCAAGCTTGCGAATGATGCTTCGTGCATCTTTATGGCGAGGTATGTATGCTGGGTCTCCACTTAATAAATAACCGACGATTTGGTTAATCGGATTATAGCCTTTTTCTTGAAGTGCATCATACACAGTTAAAAGTACATCATTTACATGGACACTCTGTTTTTCATCTTGAATGCTAAACTTCATTGTTTTATCAAAACCGTCCATTTCAAGCACCTCACTTATATAGTAAGTATAGGGAGAAGAACTTCTCCTCTCCCTACCATTGTACACTACTATCTCTTTATTTTGAAACAGATTTAACGTACTCTTGTACAAATGCTAAAGCTTCCTCAACTTGCGCTGGGTTTTTACCGCCTGCTTGAGCCATGTCAGGACGGCCACCACCACCGCCGCCACAACGAGAAGCTACTTCTTTCACAAGTTTACCAGCATGGTAACCTTGGCTAATTAAATCTTTCGTTACGCCAGCTAAGATGTTTACTTTATCATCATTTACAGACGCTAATACGACAACTGCAGACTCTAATTTATTTTTCAGGTCATCCATCATCGTACGTAAGTTGTTCATATCTGCAACGTTTACTTTCGCTGCTAATACGTTTACGCCATCAACTGTCATTACTGAATCAGTTAAGTTTCCAGCTTCAATATTGCTTAATTTTGCAGCAAGAGATTCGTTTTCTTTTTGAAGTTGTTTTACTTCAGCAAATAAACCATCCACTCTTGTTAAAATATCTTTCGGGTTTGTTTTCATTTTTCCTGCTGCTTCTTTTAATAAACCTACTTGATCGTTCATTAATTCGTATGCAGATTTACCAGTTACTGCTTCAATACGACGCGTTCCTGCACCGATACCAGACTCAGCAACGATTTTGAAAATACCAATTGAAGCTGTGTTATCAACGTGACAACCACCGCAAAGCTCTAAGCTATAATCGCCTACTTGTACAACGCGTACAACATCACCGTATTTTTCACCGAATAATGCCATTGCGCCCATTTCTTTCGCTTCTTCAATTGCTTTTTGAGAAATCTCAACATCAATACTTTCCCAAATTTTCTCGTTTACGATACGCTCAATTTTTTCTAATTCGTCAGCTTGTACTTGACCGAAGTGAGAGAAATCAAAGCGTAAACGTTCAGAAGTTACAAGAGAACCTGCTTGGTTAACATGCGTTCCAAGTACGTCTTTTAATGCTTGGTGTAGTAAGTGAGTTGCTGTATGGTTTTTCACAACGCTACTACGGTTTTTCGTGTCGATAATAGCTTTCACAGCCGCATCTTTCGTTAATGTACCTTCTTCAACAACAACTTTGTGTAAGTTTTGACCATTTGGTGCTTTTTGTACGTCTTTTACAAGTACTTTCACGCCGTCAGCAAGAAGGTAACCACGGTCTGCAATTTGTCCACCGCTCTCAGCATAGAATGGTGTTACATCAAGCATTAATTGCCCTTCTTCACCAGCTTGTAAGCTATCTGTGTATTCGCCGTTTTTCACAAGTGCAACAACGTTACTTTCTGTTGCAACTGTACCGTAACCAACGAACTCGCTCGCTACTTTCACTTCTCCAAGGACACCGCCTTGAACTTGCATAGAATCAACGTCTTGACGAGCAGCACGTGCGCGCTCACGTTGTTTTTCCATTTCACTTTCAAAGCCTTCCTGATCAACTGTCATACCAGCTTCTTCTGCATATTCTTCTGTTAATTCAATCGGGAAACCATATGTGTCATATAGACGGAACGCATCTACTCCAGAAATAACAGTTGTTTTTTCTTCTTTTGCTTTTGTGATAACTTCAGCTAAAATTGCTTCCCCATCATGAAGTGTTTCATGGAAACGCTCTTCTTCATTTTTCACAACTTTTGCTATGAAATCTTTCTTTTCAAGTACTTCTGGGTAGAAGTCTTTCATTACCTCTCCAACAACCGGCACTAATTCAAACATGAATGGACGGTTGATGTTTAATTTCTTCGAATAACGAACCGCGCGGCGTAATAAACGACGTAATACATAACCACGGCCTTCGTTAGATGGAAGAGCACCGTCACCTACAGCAAATGTTACTGTACGGATATGGTCAGCAATTACTTTAAACGCCATATCTTTTTCTAAGTCACCATTACGATACTTCTCACCAGAGATTGATTCTGTTGCACCAATCATCGGCATGAATAAGTCTGTATCAAAGTTTGTAGGTACATCTTGAACGATAGATGTCATACGCTCTAGACCCATCCCTGTATCGATGTTTTTCTTAGGAAGCGGTGTATATGAACCGTCTGGATTATGGTTAAATTGAGAGAATACAAGGTTCCATACTTCTAAGTAACGCTCGTTTTCTCCGCCCGGATATAATTCTGGGTCACTAAAGTCATTACCATAAGCTTCTCCGCGGTCATAGAAAATCTCTGTATTCGGTCCGCTTGGGCCTTCACCGATATCCCAGAAGTTTTCTTCTAAACGGATGATGCGCTCTTTTGGAACACCCATTTTTTCATTCCAAATTGTGAATGCTTCTTCATCTTCTGGATGGATTGTAACTGATAGTAATTCTTTATCGAATCCGATCCATTTGTCGCTCGTTAAGAATTCCCAAGCCCAAGTAATTGCTTCTTCTTTAAAGTAATCACCGATTGAGAAGTTTCCTAACATTTCAAAGAATGTATGGTGACGAGCTGTTTTCCCTACGTTTTCAATATCGTTTGTACGAATTGATTTTTGGGCATTTGTAATACGTGGATTTTGCGGGATTACACGTCCATCAAAATATTTTTTTAATGTCGCTACACCACTGTTAATCCATAACAGAGATGGATCTTCATGCGGAACTAGTGATGCACTAGGTTCTACTGCATGTCCTTTTTCTTGGAAAAAGTCTAAAAACATTTGACGAATTTGTGCGCCTGTTAGTTGTTTCATTGTATTTTCCTCCTTAAATATAAAAAACTCCCGCCCCTATAAAAGGGACGAGAGTTAACTCGCGATACCACCCTAATTATGAATTGATTATTATAACAATCAATTCATCACCTCATGGTGCCGTAACGTGGCAAGACGGCAGTGATTAGCTGCTCTCAGGATTAGCTTTCTGTTACCCTTCATTTAAAGCTTCTTTCAGCCATATGGAAGCTTCTCTCTATAAATGGACTGTAACGTACTTTTTCCGTCATTGATTTAATGTATTATATGACTAAATATAATAGAATTCTCTTAAGTTTGTCAATGTAGATAATCATTTATATTGCATTAACCATAGTTATTCTACTATTCATTCTTAACAGCCTTTCAATATATTATGCATTTATTAATAAATTGTACTACCTCTATATTTTTTTCAGAATATTATTTTTTTGTTATAATTAAATTATCAATAATAAAGGAGTGAGCAAAATGACAACTTTATTGAACAAGGCTAAAAACATATTAACGACTGACGAAACGATATTATTTTACACTGCATGTTCATTAGATATATTTATTTATCGTTCCGTTGCAAGACCAGGACTGTTAATTTTAACGAACAAACGGCTCTTCTTTTATGGACCAGATGTAAGTAAGAACCCAATATTTGAAGAGTACTCTTTTGCAAACATTTCTAATCTAAAAGAGCAAAAGCGGCTTTTCAGCAATCAAATTATATTTATGTACGATAATGAATGGAAAAAAATAAAGCATATTCAAACAAATGATGTAAGCTCTCTCGTTCAACAAATACACGAGCAACTCTCTAAATAATGAAAGCCCTCTACTTTTATAAGTAGAGGGCTTTCATATTACACATCTTCTTTTTTCCAAAGAGGTCTTACATGAACAATCACTGTACGAATAACCGCTAAAATTGGAACTGATATTAGTAATCCTACAATCCCAGCTATCTCTCCTCCAACTAGTAATGCAAGCATAATAATAACAGGATGCATACGAAGTGACTTACCAACGATGTAAGGTGATAAAATGTTACTTTCCAAAAACTGCAAAATAGCAATCGTAATTCCCGCCTTAATGAGTAAACTCGTTGATACCGTTGCCGCAATCATCAATGTCGGAATCGCCCCTAAAATAGGACCGAAGTACGGGATTATATCCGTTACCCCAATAATAATGCCGAGTAATAGTGGATATTTCATACCGATAAACCAAAAGGAAAGAACAGATACTCCCCCTAATACTAAGCAAACAAATAACTGTCCTCGAATATAACTTCCGAGTGACTTATCAATTTCTTTCGCCAGCATTTGCCCTGTACTACGCCACTTACTTGGGACTAGTTTCCAAAAGATGTGATAAAATTCACCGTAATCTTTTAATATGTAAAATACAATGAACGGTATTAAGAAAATAATAAGCAACGAATCCAGTACGCCACGAGCCGTACTCATCACTTTATTTAAAAGTGATTGTATCTTCGTTTCTACACCAACAAAAATTTGTTTCACCTTTTCATGAATAAATGATGGGAAATTTGCTGTTTGTTCTGTGACGCCATCCATCCAAGAATCATACATTTTTGTAAACTGCGGAAATTGTTCATTAATCTCTTGTAACTGTTTAATAACAACTGGCGTTCCTTTATAAATCCCATAACCAATTCCGCCAAAGAAAAGGATGTAAATAAGCAAGATAGCAAGTGTACGTGGCATCCCTTCTTTATGAATTTTTTCAATTAAAGGATGCAATAAATACGCAATAAAGCATGCAATAAGAAACGGTGTAATTGCCACTTTAAATACAAAAATAATCGGTGCCCATAGCGGCTTAATTTTTAAAAAGACAAGCAAACAAAGAAATACTAGTAACAATAACCCTAAACGATATATCCAAATGATTTTAAGATTCTTCACACGAAAAACCTCCTCCACCTTTATTTTGAAAATAAACAGGGTAGGTTATGTGCAAAAGTTTTAAAATCTTTTCGTGCAGACCATACTGTTTTGTAAAGACATACATATACATAACATAACAAGGACAACCACCCCTGAGAATGCAGCATGAAACAATATAATCAGGAGGGCTAATAATGGTTTTATTTATGCTCGTATTATCAGCACTTTTTATGATTCTTGAATGGGTTTGTATCGGGTTTGGGATTTGGAAAGGTTTCTTTATTCGTTCCTCGCGAAAAGAAAGGGCGACGCAGTTATTTCATTACGGAATGCTTGGCGTTGGATGTTACGGCCTATCGTATCTCTTCTCTGAAATTGGACTTTTATATTTACATACAAGTGCATAAAAAAACTCCCTTATCATGAAGGGAGTTTTTTGCGCTTATAAATAAGATTTAATCATCTTACGTGCTTTTTTCATATTGCGTTTTGAAAATACATCTTGCTTGCGAGCATATTGATATGCTGCCGCTCCAACACCTAATGCGATTAATGAATTGCGTAGATTCAAAGTAAATCCCCCTTTTCGTTATCCGATCGTTCTTTCGTTCTCATCAAATAAATCATCAAGAGAGCTTAATGAACCATCTTCCTCTACTTGATGCGTATGGATTTTCCCTTTTGAAACCGATAATTCGATATAACAATTCCAGCAATAAAATTGGTTGACACCTATTTTTCCAATGTCTTTCCCTTTGCAATTTGGACAAATGAACATATGGCTTTCATCTCCTTACAGTCTCCCAGATTCTATTCGCCATTATGTCCAAACCGCATTCATTTATACATTGCTGGAGCCTTTCAACGTTATACGTTTGAAAGTTTCACTATATAATTTCACCTTGTTACATGAAATCATACGGTGAAATGTTTTCCACGTCCATTTCTTCGCCATTAACTGTTACCATCTGTACTTCTCCTTGTGATTCTTGCAAACGATTCGCTAAAGTCGTTTGACGCATTGCATCATCAAGGCGATTTACACCAGATTGGAAAGCTGCTTCCTCCCCGCAAATAATGAGGAACTTTTTACTTCTTGTAATACCAGTGTAAATTAAATTACGACGTAACATACGATTGTAACTTTTCACTATCGGCATAATCACAATCGGAAACTCACTACCTTGCGATTTATGAATCGAACAGCAATAGGCATGTGTAATTTGATTTAAGTCTGGCTTTGTATACGTTACCTCAATTCCATCAAATGAAACGATAATCATATCTTGTTGTTCAACGTTCTCTTTCGCATAAAACACCGAAACAATTTCTCCGATATCACCATTAAACACTTGGCTCTCCGGTTGATTAACGAGTTGCAGTACTTTATCGCCTCTTCGGTATACAACATCACCGTAAGCAATTTCTTTACTCTTTTCCCTTTTCGGATTAAACACTTCTTGCAACGCTTCGTTTAGTACATTAATACCGGCAGGGCCACGATACATCGGGGCCAGTACTTGTACATCTCTTGCGCTAAACCCTTTTGTCTTAGCATTTTCACAAACCTTCTTAACAACCTCAACAATTTGAGCTCCTGTACAGCCGATAAATGAACGATCTTTTTGATTTTGCGCTAAATCTGGTGGAAGCGTTCCATTTTTTATCGCATGGGCGAGTTGAATAACAGATGAGCCTTCCGCTTGACGATAAATTTCAGTAAGCTTCACTGTTGGAACTGCACCTGCATTCAATAAATCTTTCAACACTTGTCCAGGTCCTACAGATGGTAATTGATCTTCATCACCTACAACGATAACTTGAATGTTAGTCGGCAATGATTTAAACAGCTGATTTGCAAGCCAAATATCAACCATTGAAAATTCATCAATAATAAGCAATTTCCCTTGTACCGGATCCGTTTCATTACGCTGGAAAGACCCTTCTGGGGTCCAGCCAAGTAAACGGTGAATTGTACAAGCTGGAAGCCCCGTTGATTCACTCATTCGCTTCGCTGCTCTTCCTGTTGGGGCCGTTAATAATATCGGAAATGGATTATCGTCACTGTATTCATTCGGATTTAACGATAGCCCGTGAAGTGACGCATACATTTCAACAATTCCTTTAATAACTGTTGTTTTCCCTGTTCCTGGTCCACCTGTCAATAACATCATCGGTTTATGAAGTGCCGTTTGAATCGCTTCTTGTTGAAACGGTGCATACTGTACATTCAGTTGTTCTTCAATTTGACCTAACGTCTTTAACACTTCTGCTTCAGGAAATGAAGGTGTTTCCTCCTGATTCATAAGCCTGCGAATAGACTTTACAACACCTTTTTCTGAGTAGAATAACGACGCTAAATACACTCGTTCTTCTTCTATGATAACTTTCCCTTCACTTTGCATCATTTCAACGCAAGCTACAATGTCTTCCTCGGTCACTCTTCCTTCTTGATTATTTAAAAGTGACATCGTTTCTCTTACAAGTTGATTTTTTCCCATATAAACATGACCAAGTTGCAATGAAACATTCTCTAACGTATAAAAACAACCCGCACGTACACGGTCATCATGATTACCCGATATACCTAACGCACGTCCTATATCATCCGCTCTTCCAAATCCAATCCCGTCCACTTCTTCAATAAGCTTATACGGATTATTACGAATCACTTCTAATGTCATCTCTTTATATTGCTGGTAAATCTTAATAGAAAGCTTCGTTCCAAAACCGTAACCATTTAAAAAACTCATTACTTTCTCTAGTCCTTGATGTTCAACAATTGTCTCATATATTTCTTGAGCTTTTTGCTTATTGACAACACCATTTAACGCATCCGGATCATCCATAATTTTAGAGATGGCATGTTCCCCAAGATGATCCACAATTTTTTCAGCTGTACGCTTTCCTATCCCTTTAAATAAATCACTCGCTAAATATTGCACCATACCAGCTTTTGTTTGCGGCAATTCTTTCTTAAATGTTTCAACTAAATATTGTTTCCCATACTTCGGATGGTCTTTAAAATGCCCTGTCAATGTAAACACTTCATCTTCATGCATGCGGGGAAAATGACCGTTTATCATCACTTTTTTTTCGTCGTACGTTTCATTCGTCTCAATGACTTTCATACTGACAACGGAATAGAGGTTTTCTTCGTTGTGGAAAATGGTGTGAAGAACTTGCGCTTTTATAAACTTTTTATCTTCCTCAAACAAATCCATTGCATGTTGATTTCCCATCTTTCCTCTCCTTTCCGGTTCGTTTCACTTTAATGAGCAGTACATCCCCCACCTATTTAGATGAGGGATAACTACCCATTAAACTATATTTTCATCTTATTCAGCTTCTTGCTCCAATAAACGAACACCATTACCAGCTAAAAAGTGATCTGGCTGAATTTCAGTTGCTTTCTTAAATAAAGTAAGAGCCTTCTCGTTATTTTCTTCAAATACGTACGCAACACCTAAATTATAATACGCATCTGCATGCTCTTCATCCATTTCTAATACCTTTTCAAAATAAGGTTTCGCCTCTTGAATATGTTCTAAACGTGCAAAGCAAAGTCCGCACTGGAACACAGCCTCTACATCGTTTTCATCTAATTCTGTTGCTCTTTGTAAAAATGGAAGTGCAAGACGATCATTTCCAAGCTGCACATGTGTAATACCTAACATAAATGTTACATCAGCTGATTGTAATCCCGCTTGCATCGCTTGTTCAAATACAGCCTTTGCCTCTGCAAATTGCTCTTGACCGTAATATACATTTCCTAATCCATAATAAGCAGCCGCAGATTTATCATCTAATTCTAATGCACGTTTATAAAATAAAATTGCTCTTTCACTATCACCTAGTACATCTAATAAGTTCGCAAAATTAATGTATCCAAGCGCATCTTTCGGATTTTCTTCGATTGCTTCTGTGAAATTTTTAGCAGCTTCTTCCCAGTTTCCTTCTTGCATATATTGAATACCTGTTTCAAGTTTGTTTGACATGTCCTTCACCTCTACAACAAATTATAACAAAGAATGTATTTTCCAAGCGAACGAAAATTCGCTTTATGTAAAAGAAACCTCTAACCGCTAATCGGCAGAGGCTTCTCATTTTATCCTAAATAATCCAATTTCTTACCACTACGATATACTTCATCAATTGTAGCACCGCCTAAGCACTCATCTCCATCATAGAAAACAACTGCTTGTCCTGGTGTAATTGCACGAATTGGCTCATCACAAAGAATACGAACTGTATTTTCATCAACGATTTGAACCGTTACTTTATTGTCTTCTTGACGATAACGGAATTTCGCTGTGCACTTAAATTCTTTTTCTTTCGCTTCATTACTTACCCAGCCGATATTCGTAGCAATAACTTCATCACCATATAGAAGCTCGTTATGGAATCCTTGATCAACATATAAAATGTTTTCTTTCAAGTTTTTCCCAACAGCAAACCACGGATCACCGTTACCACCAATACCAAGGCCATGACGTTGTCCAATTGTATAGTACATTAAACCGTCATGCTTCCCTTTCACTTCACCAGATAATGTTTGCATCACACCTGGTTGCGCTGGTAAATAGTTGCTTAAGAAATCTTTAAAGTTACGCTCACCGATAAAGCAAATACCAGTACTATCTTTCTTCGCCGCTGTCGCTAAACCAGCTTCTGTCGCCATTTCACGAATTTGCGGTTTCTTTAATTCACCTAATGGGAACATTGTTTTTGATAATTGCTCTTGGCTTAATTGATTCAAGAAATACGTTTGGTCTTTATTATCATCAACGCCGCGAAGCATTTTATATTCGCCGTCCATATAAGCAACGCGTGCATAATGACCTGTCGCTACATAATCAGCACCAAGCGCAATCGCATGCTCTAAAAATGCTTTAAATTTAATTTCTTTGTTACACATTACATCTGGGTTTGGTGTACGACCAGCTCGGTACTCATCTAAGAAGTACGTAAATACTTTATCCCAGTATTGTTTTTCAAAGTTTACTGCATAATACGGAATGCCAATTTGGTTACACACTTCAATTACATCATTGTAATCTTCTGTTGCTGTGCAGACACCATTCTCATCTGTATCATCCCAGTTTTTCATAAAAATTCCGATTACATCATAACCTTGCTCTTTTAATAAAAGAGCTGCTACAGATGAATCGACGCCACCGGACATCCCAATGACAACGCGTGTTTCTTGAGGTAGTTTGTTCATCATGTCACCTCCCATGCTAATTTTGTGTTAATCGCTTCACGATTTTCACTGTTTCGTACGCCGCTTTCTCAATTTGCTCTTTCGTATTTCCAAGTCCGAAACTAAAGCGTACGGATGAACGTATTTGATCGGAGTCTTTTCCGAACATCGCTACTAATACATGTGATGGATCAATCGAACCAGCTGTACACGCCGAGCCACTTGACACTGCAATGCCAGCTATATCTAAGTTCACAAGGAACGGTTCAATGTTCATTCCTGTAAAACTGATATTAAGCACATGTGGTAAGCGATATTCTAAGTTTCCGTTTACCTCGAAAGTAATGTCTTCATTTTTGAAGACAGATACCATTATATCTTTAAACTCTTCATATTGGGCATTTTTTTGCTCACGAGTTTTTTCAGCTAACAAAATTGCATGTTGCAAACCAACGATACTCGGTACATTTTCAGTACCAGCACGGCGTTTTCTTTCTTGCTCCCCGCCTATTAATAACGGTTCAAATTTCACATTTGCACCAGCGTATAGGAACCCTACACCTTTTGGTCCATTAATTTTATGAGCTGAAATCGATAATAAATCAATGCCGAACTCTTTCACATCTATTTCTACTAATCCGTAAGCTTGTACCGCATCTGTATGAAAATAAGCTTGATGCTCTTTTAGCAACTTCCCTATTTCCGCGATTGGTTGCATCGTCCCGACTTCATTATTCCCAAACATAACGGATACGAGAATCGTCTCTTCTGTTAATGCATTTTGTATGTCAGAAACTTGAACGCGTCCTGTTTCATCAACAGGTAAATATGTCACTTCAAAGCCTTCGCGCTCTAACAATTCACACGTATGCAAAATTGCATGATGTTCAATTCGCGTCGTTATAATATGGTTACCTTTATGACGATTCGCACGTGCTACACCTATAAGCGCTAAATTATCAGCTTCTGTACCACCGCTCGTAAATATAATTTCATTCGGATTCGCATGAATGCTACGTGCTCCCGCGCGTCTCGCCTCATCTACTGCATGGCGCGTTTGACGTCCATAAAAGTGAATACTAGACGGGTTCCCGAATGTTTCTGTCATATATGGAATCATCTTTTCGACCACTTCTGGGTGAGTCGGAGATGTCGCAGCATGATCTAAGTAAATGCGTTCCATTAAATCTCCTTCTTTCCAAATCGTTTCACAAGGAATTAAATGTAAAACATATAGCCCCCGTGATTTTCTTCCTCATAACGTACTAAATCTTCTAACGTTGTACTATCTAACACTTCTTGCACCGCATCACGAACACGCATCCATAATTGGCGTTGTGCCGGTTCCTCTTCTTCTATCATTTCTACAACACTAATCGGACCCTCTAATACACGGATTACATCCCCAGCTGTAATGTTAGCTGGCTGATCAGACAATACATATCCGCCATATGCCCCGCGCGTACTCTTTACTAGACGAGCGTTACGAAGTGGTGAAATTAATTGCTCTAAGTAATGTTCCGATAAATCATGTGCCTGCGCAATTGATTTTAAGGAAATTGGACCTTCACCAAACTTTTTTGCAAGATCGATCATAATTGTTAAGCCGTAGCGGCCTTTCGTTGAAATCTTCATCTATTTTGCACCTCTTTTCAAATTTTCACTTCTATTGGTTATATCTTATTTATAAAAGAACACAATTTAAAATCCTATGAAATTATAGCATAATATAGTATTATAAGAAATTTCAACTTGTGTATCAAAATGATAACATAAAATCACATTGAAAAACTCGGAAATTATTACAATTGAAAGAAAAATGAAAATATTTATATTCATTTTTCCCACAAAACAGCATCCTATTTCAAATTCCACTAAAAAAAATGATACGATAGAAAGAGATTATACATTAAGGGAGACGGTAAAAATGAAACAGCCACTCGCACATCGAATGCGCCCTACAAATATTCAAGAAATTATCGGACAACAACATTTAGTTGGTGAAGGAAAAATTTTATGGCGAATGGTCCAAGCAAATCATTTTCAATCTATGATTTTATACGGCCCTCCAGGCACAGGAAAAACATCCATTGCGAGCGCAATTGCAGGAAGTACTGGAACCCCTTTTCGCCTATTAAACGCTGTTACTCATAATAAAAAAGATATGGAAGTTGTTGTACAAGAAGCAAAGATGCATCGACACCTCGTTTTAATTTTAGATGAAGTACACCGTCTAGATAAAGCAAAACAGGATTTTCTATTACCTCATTTAGAAAGCGGACTCCTTACCTTAATCGGTGCAACAACGAGTAATCCGTTCCATGCTATTAATTCTGCTATTCGAAGTCGTTGTCAAATCTTCGAATTACACGCATTAACAGAAGATGATCTTTTAATTGGCTTAAAACGAGCACTTGAAGATAAAGAAAAAGGTCTTGGGGAATATGATGTAACGGTTACGTCGGAAGCATTACATCACTTTGCAAATGCATCTGGTGGAGATATGCGTTCTGCTTATAATGCACTTGAACTAGCTGTTTTATCTAGCTTTACAACGGACGAAAAAGCTGCGGTAATTACGCTAGAAATTGCAGAAGAATGCTTGCAAAAAAAGAGCTTCGTTCACGACAAAGGTGGAGATGCTCATTATGACGTATTATCGGCATTTCAAAAATCGGTGCGCGGAAGTGATGTAAATGCAGCACTTCATTATTTAGCACGTCTTATTGAAGCTGGTGATTTACAAAGCATTGGTAGACGTCTTCTTATTATGGCATATGAAGATATCGGACTTGCTAGCCCACAAGCCGGACCGCGTACACTAGCAGCTATAGAATCAGCGGAACGAGTTGGATTCCCGGAGGCACGCATACCACTTGCAAATGCTGTTATCGAGCTTTGCTTATCACCAAAATCAAACTCAGCTTACAAAGCACTTGATACTGCATTACACGATTTACGTAACGGTCAAACAGGCGACATTCCAAGTCATTTAAAAGATAGTCATTACAAAGGCGCAGAATCACTTGGAAGAGGCATTGGATACTTGTATCCACACGACCATCCAAATGGATGGGTACAACAACAATACTTACCTGATAAAATAAAAAACAAACAATATTATAAACCGAAAACGACAGGGAAATTTGAGCAAGCACTTTCTACTGTATATGAAAGATTACAAAGTTCGAATAAAACGAAAAATAAAGGGTAACCTAAGCGAAAACGTCACCATTATGGAGGCTTCGCTTATGAAAACACGTCAAGATGCATGGACAAAAGAAGACGATCTCCTTTTAGCAGAAACTGTTTTACGACATATTCGCAGCGGTAGCACACAAATAAAAGCATTCGATGAAGTCGGCGATACATTGAACCGCACTTCCGCAGCTTGCGGATTTAGATGGAATGCTGAAGTAAGACCGAATTACGAAGATGCGGTGCAACTTGCAAAAAAACAACGTAAAGAATTAAAACGCTCTGAAGCTAAAATAGAAAAAGAGCATTTCACGCAAACGAAACAACTCGTAATTGATGCCGAGTTTTCAGAAGATATTATGCCAAACAAACAGGATCTTACAATGCAACATGTCATCTCGTTTTTGCAAAACTTAGAGCATACCAACCCTTCACTCGCAAAGTTACAAACTGAAAATGAAGTATTACAAGCTCAGCTCACGACTTTGAAAAAAACGAATCATGAACTGGAAGCAAAATTAGCGGTACTCTCAAAAAAACAACAAGCAATCGAAGAAGATTATGCAATGCTTGTTAGAATTATGGACCGTGCTCGAAAACTCGTTTCGGTTGAAGAACAAGAGGAACAGATCGCTCCAATTTTCAAAACAGATCAAAATGGAAATTTAGATATTATTTATTCTGCAGAAAATTAAAAAGGATGTCACCTAGTCGGGGGTTCTGACTGTGTGGCATCTTTTTTTCTTCGGTAAAAATAATATTTATGAATATAATTATATAGATTTATAGAAAAAATTGACAACAATAGACCTCAAGTTCACACAAGGAAATACCAGGGAATAATTGGATATTACTTACTTAAATGTTACTATAAAGATATATGTTTGAAAGGAGATGGTTGCTATTTCATTAATAGTCTTCAAAATAACACTCGGTATTCTCGTTCTAATATTAGGTCTTTTTACCATTAAGAGTTTAAAAAAGACTTCCGCCTATAAGTCGGATAAATACGATTATTCTTTATTAGGATTACTTACATTCGAATTATTAGTATTGCAAATATATGCAATTCTTTAAAACATAATAGAAAAAGCATATACCCTAGACGGATATATGCTTTCTTTTTATTCTTGCCCTACACGCTTCACTTCAACGTTTTTAATACGTTCACGTACAACGTGACTTGCCATAATTAGGCCTGCCACAGATGGTACGAATGCATTTGATGAAGGTGGTAATTTCGCTTTACGAATTTTTGCATTTTCGTCTGGTACGATTTCTTTACGTACTTCTTCACGAATTACGATTGGGTTTTCGTCAGAGAAGACAACTTTTACACCTTTTTTAATACCATCTTTACGAAGCTTCGTACGAATTACTTTCGCAATTGGATCTGTATGTGTTTTAGAGATGTCCGCAATACGGAAACGAGTTGGGTCCATTTTATTTGCTGCACCCATGCATGAGATAATTTTAATTTTTCGACGTAAGCATTGTTTAATTAAATGAATTTTGAACGTAATCGTATCAGATGCATCTACTACGAAATCCAATCCATGTTTGAAGAACTCTTCATATGTTTCATCAGTATAAAACATTTCTAGTCCAATTACTTCACACTCTGGATTAATGTCTGCGATACGCTCTTTCATTAATTCTACTTTTGAACGTCCTACAGTAGATACTAACGCGTGAATTTGACGGTTTACGTTTGTAATATCTACAACGTCTTTATCGACTAATACGAGACGTCCTACGCCAGAACGTGCTAACGCCTCTGCCGAAAATGACCCTACGCCGCCAATTCCTAAAATACCGACTGTACTATTTTTTAATATTTCAAGTCCTTCTTTACCGAAGGCTAATTCATTACGTGAAAATTGATGTAACATTCAGCTCTACACTCCTATTACAAAAATGGTCTATCATGTATTCTAGCGTTTTTCCGACTATTTGTATAGAAAAAGTTATAGAATTCCTAAAAATACATATTTCGAGAATAAAAACATAGTGTAAACCGAATTTTATTTTTTCCTAAATATCCGTTTAAAAAGGAGGATTTAGAGAACCGAGCAAATCGAGGCACGTATGCTAGGAGGAGCGCAGTGTAGGAGTACTACTCAAGCACCGGACTAGCATACGTAACGATGAGATGCGACAGTTATCTAAACCGGACTTTTTAAACAACCTCTCAAAAAAAGTCTAGACGGCTATAGTATAACCATCTAGACTTTTTTCTTACTTCTCTTCTTTTAAGCTTAATTTTAAGTTTAACTCTTCAAGCTGTGCTTCTGCTACTGGGCTTGGAGCTTCTGTTAATAAGCAGCTTGCGCTTGCTGTTTTCGGGAATGCAATTGTATCACGAAGGTTCGTACGGCCTGCAAGTAACATAACAAGACGGTCTAAACCTAATGCGATACCACCGTGTGGTGGAGTACCGTATTCGAATGCTTCTAATAAGAATCCGAATTGCTCTTGTGCTTCTTCTTGTGAGAATCCAAGTGCTTTGAACATTTTTTCTTGTACGTCACGCTCGTAAATACGAAGTGATCCACCGCCAAGCTCATAACCATTTAATACAAGGTCATATGCTTGTGCACGTGCTTTTTCTGGTGCCGTTTCTAATAACTCAACATCTTCACGGAATGGCATTGTGAATGGGTGGTGAGCTGCGAAGTAACGATCTGCATCTTCATCGTACTCAAGAAGTGGCCAATCCGTTACCCATAGGAAGTTAAATTTACTTTCGTCAATTAACTCAAGCTCTTTACCTAGACGTAAACGAAGTGCACCTAAGCTATCTGCAACAACGCTCTTCTTATCTGCTACGAATAGTAATAAGTCGCCAGCAGTAGCTTCTAATGTAGCCATTAACGCGTTTGCTTCTTCTTCACCGAAGAATTTCGCGATTGGTCCTTTTAAGCCGTCCTCTTCCACTTTAAGCCAAGCTAGACCTTTTGCACCGTATACTTTTACGAATTCAGTTAATGCATCGATATCTTTACGAGAGTATTTGCTCGCAGCACCTTTTGCATTAATTGCTTTTACTTGTCCGCCGCTTTCTACAGCACTTGTAAATACTTTAAAACCACAACCTACTGCAAATTCAGATAGGTCTGTTAATTCCATTTCAAAGCGTGTATCTGGCTTATCAGAACCGTAACGAGCCATTGCATCAGCATATTTCATACGAGGGAATGGTGCACTCACTTCTACACCTTTTGCATCCTTCATAACTTTCGTCATCATGCGCTCCATCATATCTAAAATTTCATCTTGTGTTAAGAATGAAGCTTCGATATCGATTTGCGTGAATTCTGGTTGACGGTCTGCACGTAAATCTTCGTCACGGAAACAACGTGCTACTTGATAGTAACGCTCAAATCCGCCGACCATAAGAAGCTGTTTAAATAATTGTGGAGACTGTGGTAACGCATAGAATTCACCATCATGTACACGACTTGGTACTAAATAGTCACGAGCTCCTTCTGGTGTACTCTTCGTTAAAATTGGTGTTTCCACTTCTAAGAACTCTTCTGTGTCTAAGAAGTTACGAATTGTTTTCGTTACGTCGTGACGCATTTTGAATGTGTTAAACATTGCAGGACGACGTAAGTCTAAATAACGATATTTTAAACGCACATCTTCTGATGCATCTGTATCATCAGCAATAATGATTGGCGTTGTTTTTGCTGCATTTAATACGTTTACTTTCGTTGCTTGTACTTCAATACGACCCGTTGCCATATTGTCATTAATTGCGCCTTCACCACGCTCAACAACTGTACCTTCTACGTGCAATACGTATTCACTACGAATAGTTTCTGCTATTTCTAACGCTTCTTTTGATGTTTCTGGGTTAAATACAACTTGCACGATACCTGTACGGTCACGTAAGTCGATAAAGATTAATCCACCTAAATCACGGCGTTTTTGTACCCAACCTTTTAATTGAACTGTTTGTCCAACTGCTTCTACTGTTACTTTTCCACATGCATGTGTTCTTTCAGCCACTGTAAGTTCCCCCTATATTAATTTCTCTGCTACGTATGAAGCAAATACATCTAATGCTACTTCTTCTTGTTCCCCTGTTGCCATATCTTTTAAGTTAATGATGCCTTTATCTAGCTCATCTTCCCCTAATACAGCTACAAATTTCGCCTTTAGACGATCTGCTGATTTAAATTGTGCTTTCATTTTACGGTCTAAATAATCTTTTTCAACTGATAATCCAGCTTTACGAAGATCAAACGCAACTTTCGCAGCATGGTCTTTCGCTTTTTCACCAAGCGCTACAACGTAGCAATCAATACTATGTTCAATTGGTAATTCGATGTTTTCAGCTTTTAGCGCCATAATTAAACGTTCGATACTCATCGCAAAACCGATACCTGGCATTTCTGGTCCACCGATTTCTTGTACAAGCCCGTTATAACGTCCACCACCGCTTAATGTAGTGATAGCACCGAAACCTTCTGCCTCACTCATAATTTCAAAAACAGTGTGTTGGTAGTAGTCTAAACCACGTACTAAGTTCGGATCTTTTTCAAATGGAACATCCATCATCGTTAATAGTTCTTGAACTTTGTCGTAGTATACTGCTGAATCTTCGTTTAAGTATTCTGTAATAGATGGTGCTGTTCCCATTAATTCATGGTTACGGTCCTTCTTACAATCTAAAATACGAAGAGGATTCTTTTCTAAACGAGATTGGCAGTCAGAACAGAACTCACCGATACGTGGCTCGAAGTGTGCGATTAACGCATCACGGTGCGCTTGACGGCTCGCCGCATCACCTAAGCTGTTTAATACAACTTTAATATTTTTTAAGCCCATGCCGCGGTAAAATTCAACAGCAAGTGCAATTACTTCTGCATCAATCGCAGGATCGTTACTACCGATTGCTTCAATACCGAATTGTACGAATTGACGATAGCGACCTGCTTGTGGTCTTTCGTAACGGAACATTTGACCAATATAGTATAATTTCGTTGGTTGTGTTGCATCACCGAACATTTTGTTTTCAACGTAAGAACGTACAACAGGTGCAGTACCTTCTGGACGTAATGTTAAACTGCGCTCTCCACGATCTTGGAATGAGTACATTTCTTTTTGTACGATATCTGTCGTATCACCAACACCACGTAAAAATAGCTCAGTGTGTTCAAAAATTGGTGTACGAATTTCTTTATAGTTGTAACGACGGCAAATTTCGCGTGCTTGCCCTTCGATATACTGCCATAACTCAACAGTGCCTGGAAGAATATCTTGCGTTC
This sequence comes from Bacillus sp. MMSF_3353, assembly GCF_030733445.1. Lineage (NCBI taxonomy): Bacteria > Bacillati > Bacillota > Bacilli > Caryophanales > Bacillaceae > Bacillus > Bacillus sp. MMSF_3353. The sequence goes on along the minus strand of NZ_JASHJA010000001.1, from coordinate 269,015 downwards.
CGCGTGGGATTTGAATAGACATATTCAGTTCCTCCTCAAATTGTTTTAATCTTAATAAAAATAAAAAAACTCCCGCCTCTACTGTTTGAACAGTAGGGACGAGAGTATTATACCCGTGGTGCCACCCTAATTGAAGCACGTATGCTTCCACTTTTTTAATAACGCTTAAATGTGCGTTCATCCCTACTAAGCATATATGCCGTTCAAGTTGAAACCTCTAGAGTGTCATTCAATCAGTCATCATGCAGAAATGTTTTCAGCCTAAGACATTTCTTCTCTTTCCATGTGTGTCTCATTTACTCTTCTCTATCAACGGTTATATTCATATGTAAATATAAAATTACTATACGTTTGTTGAGTAGGATTGTCAAGTACTCTAAGAGCGTTCAATCTGCTTCTTTAGACGCTTTACATCTTGAAGAGAAATCCCAAACTCAGAAGCAAGTTCCATTGAAGTATTGTTTTGCTCTTTTGAAATAAAATCATGAAAATTTACGTTAAACAGTTGATTTGCACCATTTGTAACAGAATGCCCTTTTTCGTTCATACGCATACGTATATCCCTCACATTCAATATAGATGTTTTACTTTTTATTGTTCCATATTGATGAAAGAGTTATACATAACTGAAACAGCTATTAATTCCAAATAAAGTAAAACTTTAATGAATAAGGGTTTTGTCCATCGCCACTCATTATTAGCCCTCACTAATCAGGCTTCGACGGGCAGTGGATCTCCCACAAATAGCGAGATAAATGAACAAAACATACAACAATGTATAAAAAAGAAGGGATTATATAATCCCCTCTTTTTTAAGCAACACTATTTACTATCCACAATTAAGGTCACCGGACCATCATTGATTAAAGAAACATCCATCATTGCTCCGAACTTCCCTGTTTCTACATGCAATCCTTGCTTACGAACTTCCTCATTAAAGAAATCATATAAACGCTCTGCATAATCAGGTTTGGCAGCATCCATAAAGTTGGGACGTCTTCCCTTGCGACAATCTCCGTATAATGTGAATTGCGAAATTGATAGAACTTGTCCTTCTACATCAAGTACAGAATGGTTCATCTTTCCACTCTCATCTTCAAAAATACGTAAGTTCGCAATTTTTTCTGCAATGTAAGTTGCATCTTTTTCTGTATCTTCATGCGTAATGCCAACTAGTAATGTTAAACCGAACGGAATTTGTCCTACGATCTCACCGTCTACTGTGACAGACGCTTCTTTTGATCGTTGTAAAACAACTCTCATCTTTTCTACACTCCCTATTAATGCATCATGCGTCGTACTGCATAAATTTCTGGAACACGTTTAATGCGTTCTACTACTTTTTTCAAGTGCTGTAAGTTACGAATAGAGATTGACATATTAATTGTCGCCATCTTATTACGGTCACTTCTACCAGAAACTGCCGAAATATACGTTTTCGTCTCTGTAACAGCTTGTAATACTTCATTTAATAAGCCACGGCGATCGTAACCTGAAATTTCAATATCAACGTTATACTCAATTTCTTTTTCAGGACTACCTTCCCACTCTACTTCCAATAAACGTTCTATAGCTTCTTCTGTATGAACATTTACACAATCACGGCGGTGAATCGATACACCTCGGCCTTTCGTAATATACCCAACGATATCATCACCTGGTACTGGGTTACAGCATTTTGATAAACGAATTAATAAATTATCCGCACCACTTACTTTAACGCCAGAATCCCATTTTCGAATTTTCATCGGTTTACGAACTTCTTTAACTTCAACGATTTCTTCTTCTTCACGTTGCTTACGGAATTTGTCCGTTAGTCGCGTAACAATTTGCGACGCTGTAATCCCGCTATATCCAACTGCTGCAAACATATCTTCTTCATTTGCAAAATTGAACTTCTCGGCAACACGTTTTAAATTGTCAGGAGCTAACACTTCTTTCATCTCATACTCTAGGCTACGCACTTCTTTTTCAACAAGTTCACGGCCTTTTTCAATATTTTCATCTCTACGTTGCTTCTTAAAGAATTGACGTATTTTGTTTTTCGCATGAGATGTTTGAGCAAGTTTCACCCAGTCTTGACTTGGCCCATACGAATGTTTCGATGTTAAAATTTCAATGATGTCACCAGTTTTTAATTTATAATCAAGCGTCACCATTTTGCCGTTTACTTTTGCACCAATTGTTTTATTTCCAATCTCCGAATGGACACGATACGAAAAGTCAATCGGAACAGATCCAAGTGGCAATTCCATTACGTCGCCTTTCGGTGTAAAGACGAATACCATGTCAGAGAATAAATCAATTTTTAATGACTCCATAAACTCTTCTGCATTAGAAGCTTCACTTTGCCATTCTAATATTTGACGGAACCATGTAAGTTTCTTCTCTAATGTACCTGTTGTTTCTGCTGTTTTTCCTTCTTTATACGCCCAGTGCGCCGCGATCCCGAATTCTGCAATCTCATGCATTTCTTTCGTACGAATTTGCACTTCAAGCGGATCACCTTTCGGCCCAATTACAGTCGTATGAAGAGATTGATATAGATTTGCTTTCGGCATCGCAATATAATCTTTAAAACGACCTGGCATCGGCTTCCAGCACGTATGAATAATTCCAAGTACCGCATAACAATCTTTAATACTATTTACAACGACACGTACAGCTAATAAATCGTAAATTTCATTGAACTGTTTATTTTGCAGTGCCATTTTACGATAAATACTGTAAATATGCTTTGGTCTTCCAGAAATCTCAGGTTGAATTGCAACTTCTTTTAATTTCTCACGAATACCAGTCATTACTTCGTCTAAATATTCTTCACGCTCTGCACGTTTACGCTTCATTAAATTTACAATACGATAGTATTGCTGTGGATTTAAATAGCGAAGTGACGTATCCTCTAGCTCCCATTTAATAGTACTAATTCCGAGTCTATGTGCTAAAGGTGCAAAGATTTCTAACGTTTCATTTGCAATGCGACGCTGCTTCTCTTGAGGCAAATGTTTCAATGTACGCATGTTATGAAGACGATCAGCTAGTTTAATTAAAATAACTCGAATATCTTGAGCCATTGCAATAAACATTTTGCGATGGTTTTCTGCTTGTTGTTGCTCATGAGATTTATATTTAATCTTTCCGAGCTTTGTTACACCATCGACAAGCATAGCAATTTCTTTATTAAATTCCCGTTCAATATCTTCTAATGTAATTTCTGTATCTTCCACTACATCATGTAAGAAACCTGCTGATACTGTAGCTGGATCCATGTGTAAATCAACTAAAATACCTGCAACTTGAATTGGATGAATAATGTACGGTTCACCCGATTTTCTGTATTGTTCGCTATGCGCATCACGTGCATATTCATAGGCACGTGCCACTAGCTCAATATCTTCATCTGCTAAATATTGACTTGCTTTCTCGAGTACCTGTTCAGCTGTTAGTACCTGCTCATTTGCCATCGAATCACCTTTTATTGAAAATTGACTTTATCTTAATTAAGTAGAATAAATTATATTCTATCATTATAACCTAATGATTGTGAATTGTGAAAAGGAAAAGATTTTACTGACATTTCACCTTATTTTTTTGTGCAATTATACAAAAGTACCCGCTCCTCTCCAAGAGATTCACGGGTACTTTTTATCACCGTAGTTTTACCTATATAGTGATTAGTATTTTTCTAATACTAATACATCGTAACCATCTAACATTTTACGACCATCTAAGTAAGTAAGCTCTACTAAGAATGCAATTCCTGCTACAACTCCGCCAAGTTCTTCAACTAGCTTAATTGTCGCTTCAATTGTTCCACCTGTAGCTAATAGATCATCTGTAATTAATACGCGTTGACCTGGCTTAATTGCATCTTTATGGATTGTTAAAACATCTTTACCATATTCTTTACCGTAGTCAACTGTAATTACTTCACGTGGTAATTTCCCTAATTTACGAACTGGTGCAAAACCTACTTCTAACGCATAAGAAACTGGGCAACCGATAATAAAGCCACGTGCTTCTGGCCCTACTACAACGTCAATATCTCTTTTCTTTGCATACTCAACGATTGCATCTGTTGCTGCTTTGTATGCTTTACCATCGTTCATTAACGGTGTAATGTCTTTAAATACAATACCTTCTTTTGGATAATCCGGTACAATTGCGATATGTTGCTTGAAATCCATATTTCTGAATCCTCCTCAGATCTAAAAGGTTTGTAAATACAAATCCTTTACCCTAACTGTTCTACTTCTTTATGATTACGAATCGTTTCAAACCATGTATATAGTTGCTGATATGTGCTATAAACCAATTCTTTTTCTAATTGTAAGTGGTTCATTTTCTCACGATATGTGTTCGATTCAATTAAATCACGCTTTTGTTTTTTGTCTGCCATAAAAATGACGCCATCTTTTATTGTAACAAATTCTAACTCAAAAAACACCTGTGTCATGAAATTTACTGTATCTTTTGACCAACCTTTATGTCGACATAGTTGTTCTCCATATTGTCTTAAAGAAAATGGTGCTTTTTGGCTCAAGAACGAATAATACCATTTAAAATGTTCCCTCGTTGGAACAGTACTAAATAAATGATTATTCTCTTGATAAAATAGCGTATAAATTCGCGACGGGAACCCCACTTTAAATAAATCTCGTAATTCATCTGTTCCTTTTGGCAAATCAAGTAACACGATGTATTGATCGTCTAAATGAGTTACTTCTGATGCATGCATTATATGCTCTTTAAAGTCTTCTAAAGAAAATTTATTCAATACCTCTTCAGAAAAATACACCATCGTTATTTTTTCTTTCGGAAGTTCTGATACATTCGCTTCTACGTTACGCATACTACGCCAATCAAATAATTGCCACGCCTCTACAGCAATATCTTGTACCATTAATTGCGGCTTCTTAAAATTATTCCATTCATTGATAGATGCTTCCCCTATTACAGATACCTTTGCAACTGGAGAAATTTCTTTCGCATACGCACCAAATCCAAATCCGATTGTATCCAGTGTCGCTTGTCCATCGCGAAGAGCCATTTTCAAATGAGAGCCATCTGATCCGATTGCACGAATACTTTCTAACTCTGCATCCTTCACTGCAATACGCGGTTTTGGATTTCCAACACCAAATGGCGCTAATTTTTGCATGTCTTCAATTGCTGCCAGTGTTACATCCTCCACTTTACAAAAGACATCAACAGCTGTAATTGGAATAAAATCTTCTTCTGTTAAAATTACCTCTGCTTGTTCATTTAAGCGGCGGCGCAATTCATCTACATCATTCATATGTAGCGTCATTCCCGCTGCCATCGGATGCCCTCCGAAGTGTGGCAATAACTCTCTACAATCTGACAAGTTTGCAAACAAATCAAATCCTGCAATACTACGTGCTGAACCTTTTGCTGTTTCTTTTACAGGATCAATGCATAATACAATCGTTGGACGATAAAAACGTTCCACTAATTTAGATGCGACAATTCCAATTACACCTGGATTCCAGCCTTCTTTTGCCAGTACTAGTACTTTATTGTCTTCTGGCGGGAAATTATTTTCCACTTCAGCGATAGCTTCTTCTGTAATTTGCTTTACAATATCTTTTCGCAGTTTGTTCAGCTCATCAATTTCTTCAGCTAGCTCTTTTGCTTCTTCTGGATCATCTGATAATAAAAGATGTACAGCCGGCGTAGCATCTTCTAAACGGCCAACTGCATTAATACGTGGTGCGAGTGAGAATCCAATGCTCTCTTCTGTAATTTCACTTTGCGAAACGTTAGCAACTTTAAATAGCGCCTTTAGTCCGATATTTTTCGTCATGCGCATATGTTTTAAACCGCGCTTCACTAGCAATCTATTCTCACCATGAAGTGACACTAAATCGGCTACTGTACCAATTACTGCAATTTCTAATAAATGTTCTGGTACACGACCCAGTAGTGCATGCGCAACTTTAAATGCAACACCTACACCAGCTAAATAGTGAAACGGATATACACCGCCATCTAATTTCGGATGAATAATCGCAAGTGCTTCTGGCAATTCTGGTGGTGGCTCATGGTGATCTGTAATAATAAGATCTATTCCAAGCTCCTTCGCTACCTTCGCTTCATGTACTGCTGCGATACCAGTATCGACAGTAATAATTAGTGAGAATCCTGCGCTATGCGCCCAACGAAATGCTTCTTCGTTTGGTCCATAACCTTCTGTGAAACGGTTTGGGATATAAAATTCTACATTTGCACCTAATTCTTGCAAAGCAAGATATAACACAGTCGTACTACTTACTCCGTCCGCATCGTAGTCACCAAATATTAATATTTGCTCTCCATTTTGAATCGCCTTATTGACACGTTCTACCGTTCTATCCATTCCTTCTAATAAAAATGGATCATGAAATTCTTGATTTTCTGTATTTAAAAAATCTAAAATCTTATCTTCTGTATCTAGTCCTCTACCGAGGAATAACGAAACGACAAGTGGTGATAATTTTAATTTACTTGCTAATTCACTCACTCGCTCGTCATTATATTCTTTTTCTTTCCAACGCGTCTTCGGTTGTAACACGAAATCACCCCTTAACCTGTTCATTATACAAGACAGATTAAGGGGTGACAATATAATGCAAACTACGCTGCAATATCTATATACTAAAATGTTAATAATGTTTAATTTGGAGAATACGGATTTATATGTACAAACACATTTTGTACGTTATCTTGTTCCATAAGCGTTTCTTTCACATGCTTTCCAATGCGGTGCCCTTCTTCTACAGTAATGTATGGATCTACAGAAACTTTAATATCGACAATAACGTAATGACCATGCTCCCTTGCATATAAAGAACCGATTTTTTTCACACCGTCTATTTGAAGTACTGCTTCTCTAAGCGAAACAACATCTTCCTCATGAAGAACATGATCAAGCGTTGCATGAATTGCTTCTGCCCCAATACTCCATGCCATTTTTGCAACAAGAAGTGAAACAAATAATCCTGCAATTGGATCGGCATATACAAGCCAATCTAACCCGAGCTTACCACCAATAATCGCTGCACAAATACCGATTAAAGCTGCAATTGAAGAAAATACATCCGAACGATGTTCATATGCATTTGCAATAATTGCATCACTATTTACCCTCTTCCCTAATCGGAATTTATATTGAAACATTCCTTCTTTCACGATAATTGAAAGAACAACAGCAAAAATCGTAATTCCCTTCGGTGGTTCTAGTTCCTGCGAAAAAGCTTTTATAGACGAAATCGCTATCTCGATTCCCACAATAAATAATAATACTGCAACAATAATCGCTGAAATCGATTCCGCTTTACCATGACCGTACGGGTGATCTTCATCGGGCGGTTGCTTCGCTGCTCGCAATCCAAACAATACAGCTAGTGAACCAATTACATCTGATGCAGAATGCACGGCATCCGCTAATAGCGCTTTACTGTTCCCAATATAACCAATTACCGCCTTTACAATCGCTAATATAATATTACCAACGATCCCGACAATAGCACCAAACTCGGCCTGTTTAAAACGTTCATCTTTTTCCATAATTAAAATCCCTTCTTTTCTTAACCTATCTTTTTATTGTAACAAAAACAGCGATAACAACACCAGTTTTTCCCATATCCCTTCTGTTAAAAAGTTGCTATCTTATTGTATCCACAAACGAAAAAAGAGATGCCTCATAAAGAGACATCATCTTTTTTATACTTGCGGTTCAGATTCTACTTTCTCAACCTTTTTCTTATTTTTCCCCTTTTTCAAACGACGGTTTTCAAGCATTAACCAAATTTGAGAAGCAACGAAAACAGAAGAGTACGTACCTACAACTAATCCAACAAGTAACGCAAACGAGAAGTTACGTAGTGACTCACTACCGAAGATAAGTAACGCAATTACTGGGAATAACACTGTTAATACGGTGTTAATTGAACGACCAAGCGTTTGGCGAATACTTGCATTTACGATTTCTTCTAAGTCTTTTATATCGCGAACTCGTTTTTTCTGTTTGTATAATTCACGGTTTCTATCAAATGTAACAATCGAGTCATTAATAGAATAACCGATAATTGTTAATACCGCAGCGATAAACGTTAAGTCTACCTCTAATTGGAAAATACTAAATATAACAATCATAACGAACGCATCATGTAATAATGCAAGCACTGCAGATAATGCGTACGTAAATCGGAATCGAATACTTACGTATAAAATGATAACCGCAGAAGCAATTAATACTGCGATAAATGCATTTCGTGCAATCTCTTTACCGATTGTCGGTGAAACTGTACTTACGTTTGGATCTGTACCGTATTTATCATGGAAGAATGTTTTTGTTTTCGCAATTTCATCTTTTGATAGAACACCTAAAGTACGAACGGCGAAACCTTTATTGTCATCTCCAGTAGGTACAATATTTTCTTCCTTCACATCAATGTTCAATTCTTTAAAATCTTTATGAACATCTGATACAGTAACTGATTGTTTTGATTGCAAGTCGATACGTGTACCACTCGCAAAATCAATACCAAGATTCAATTTGAAAATTGGTAAAATAATTGCACCTGCAATTACAACTACAATCGAGAAAACAAGGAATTTATGACCGATATTTACGAAGTTAATACGATCAAATCTTGTCGGTGGATGTACTACACCTTTTGTTAATGGAATAATATCCTTTTGTTTCACACCAAAGTATGCTGGTTTTTTATCGAAGTAACGGCTCTTTACAAGTAATCCTAGTAAGAAACGAGTACCGAATACGTTCGTAACGAAACCAACTAAAATACTTACGATTAAACTTGTTGCGAATCCTTTTACAGAGCTATTACCATAAACAAATAACACACCAGCTGCTGCAAGTGTCGTAATGTTCGCATCTAGAATTGTTGCTAATGAACGATGGTTACCCGCACGAAATGCTGACATCATTGACTTACCAATTTTCAGCTCTTCTTTCAGTCTCTCGTACGTAATAATATTCGCATCAACTGCGATACCTACCCCGAGCACTAACGCCGCAATACCTGGCAACGTAAGAACTGCATGCATCCAGTTAAAGACAAGTAATGTAACGAAAATGTATAAACCTAACATAATAACCGCTACAATTCCTGGTAAACGGTAGAATACAAGCATAAATAAGAAAATAAGAGCGATACCAATCGCACTAGCGAAAATTGTTTGCTCTAACGCTTGTTGACCAAACTTCGCTCCAACAGATGTTGAATACATTTCTTTTAAATCAACAGGAAGTGCACCTGCATTTAATAAAGATGAAAGTTGTTTCGCACTTTCAACTGTGAAGTTTCCACCTACGATAGATACTTCAGCTTGGTTAAATACTTGGTCTACTGTTGCTGCTGATAAGAACTTTGGATTCGGTTTTGCAGATTCTGCTTTGTACGAATCTTTTCCTTCTTCAAAATCAAGCCAAATTACCATTAAATTCGTTGGTGGTGGCATTTTTGAAATTTTTTCAGTTACTTCACGGAATTTTTCAGCGCTCTTTAGTGTAAGACCTACGCTCGCACGGCCTTGGTCATCAAATGTTTGCTTCGCTCCGCCGCCTTTTAAATCCGTTCCGTCCATAAGAAGGTTGTCATCTACATCACGGAATGTTAATTTCGCTTGTGTTGATAACATTTCACGTGCTTTTTGCTGATCTTGTACACCAGCAAGCTGTACGCGAATTCGATCTTGCCCTTCGATTTGAATGTTCGGCTCACTTACACCGAGAACATTGACACGATTTTCAAGAGCGCCTACTGTACTTACAAGTACGTCTCGATCGATTTTATCACCTTTTTTGGCTGGTTTTACTTCATATAGAATTTCAAAACCACCGCGAAGGTCTAGTCCTAGACTAATTCCTTTTGCTATGTCTTTTCCTGCCGCACCAATTACTCCACCGATTAATAAAACGATGAGGAAAAAGGCGGCAATTCTCGTACCACGCTTTGCCATATGTACCCTCTTTCTGCTACTAACACTTTAAATAAATCTCTTACGATTTACTTTTACACGTGTGCATACGCCTAGTTAGTAGACTTCCTTTCTATAATTTTGCTAGTTCATCACTAGCTGTGTCGGTAAGTTTTTCACAATACCTACACTTTCATTATTTATTTTTTCTCTTCACTACCCCCTTTATATATAATCTTAGACATAATTATTTCCTCATTATCAATACCTATCATTATACTGCAAAAGGAAGAACAAACCAATTGCAGTCGGTTATTTATTTTCATATTCATCAAATGACCAAAGTGGCGCTTGATATGCTTCAACAGTTAAATAATTCATATATTCATTAGTACTTACTCTTAATACATCATTTACTAATTCATATAATCTAACATCACCGTTTATTTTTTTCCACTTCTTCACTTTAAGAAACTTCCAAATATCATCATCTGTTACTCGGTCATAACCGAACATGTGAAACTCTTCTACTTTGCTTTCTAAAACGACTTGTAACTGTCCGCGGTATGATTCTACCAAAGCCTCTTTTTCTAACATACATAAACATCTCCTTCTTATTTCAGCACGAAAAGTCGCTTTTAATCCCGCTCTAATGGACAGCAATAACTACTTTCAAGAGCACTCTCATACTTCACTCTCTTAAATGCTTGTCATTCTTGTCTCATACGTGCATATAAATTATTGTAAATCATTCCACTGATTTTGAGAAGGTAGGAGAAGACCATGACGAGACAAAGCTTTTTAAAAGGCGCATTTATTTTAATGATAGCCGGATTTATTACCAAAATCCTTGGATTTATTAACCGGATTGTAATGGCACGTATTTTAGGGGAAGAAGGTGTTGGCCTTTATATGATGGCCGTTCCTACATTCATTCTAGCAATTACATTAACACAAATCGGCCTTCCTGTCGCAATCGCAAAATTTGTAGCAGAAGCGGAAGCTGTGAACGATAAACAAAGAGTTAAAAAAATATTAACAGTATCATTAGCTGTTACATCCGTTATTAGTATCATTTTAACAATTGGAATTATGCTCCTCACACCTATTTTAGCAAAAACATTATTAACTGATGAACGAACGTACTATCCATTAATGGCTATTTTACCTGTCGTTCCTGTTATTGCTGTTTCTTCTGTTTTACGCGGTTATTTCCAAGGGAAACAAAATATGAAACCTAGCGCTTATGCTCAAGTTATAGAACAAGTTGTCCGCATTACAATTATCGCTATATGCATTCAGTTATTTTTACCTTACGGTGTAGAATATGCTGCAGCTGGCGCTATGTTATCAGCCGTTCTCGGTGAAGTTGCATCGTTATTATTTTTACTCACTTTATTCCAGCGCGAAAAACATTTATCTATACGCTCTGGATTTTTCACTACTGTAAAGGAGAGCAAGGGTACATTTTATTCTCTTATGGATATTGCCCTTCCAACTACAGGAAGTCGTTTAATCGGTTCCGTTTCATATTTTTTTGAACCTATCGTTGTTATGCAAAGCTTAGCGATTGCGGGAGTTGCTGCCTCTGTCGCAACCCAGCAATACGGTATATTAAACGGTTATGCATTCCCACTTCTATCACTGCCAGCCTTTATTACATACGCTCTTTCTACAGCACTCGTTCCATCTATTAGTGAAGCGATGGCTAAAAGACAGCATAAATTAGTGGAACACCGCCTCCAACAAGCTCTTCGGATCTCATTAATTACTGGTGGGTGGTCAGTCGTTATATTATACGTATTCGCTTCTCCTATTTTAACTCTTATGTATGGATCGGATAGTGCAACAGCATTTATCCAGCTTCTTGCACCTTGCTTTTTATTTCATTACTTTCAAAGTCCACTTACCTCTGTTTTACAAGCTTTAAACTTAGCAAGAGCTGCAATGATGAATACATTTATTGGCGCCATCGTGAAATTAATCGTTATTTTTGTACTAGCTTCAAGGCCAGATTTTCAAATGATGGGGGTTGCCCTTGCAATTGCAGCAAATATAGTGACGGTAACATTCCTTCATTACGCTACTGTTTTAAAGAAAATTACATTTACCATTTACGCAAAAGACTACATTTTCGGCGGACTTGATATCGGTATTGCAGGCGCTTTCGGTTTTTACCTTCATAAATATATAATTTTCTCTCATTCACTCGGCGTACAAACATTATGGGAAATCACTTTAACAACAATCGTTTATATTATCCTCCTCTTCACTTTCAAACTCATTCGAAAAGAAGAGTTGAGTCGACTTCCAATCATTCGAAAACTTTCATTTTTGAAGTAAACGGGCTTACTATTTCATATAGTAAGCCTCTAGTTTTCTTTCAAATCAACAAAAAATTGTCCGTTTTGAAAGCTGCAGTATAAAATTTGTGTGATATCGTTATAACCTAAGTTTTTTAATTTTCCAATGAGCCATTCGTCTGTATGTTCAATCATTTGTAAATGATTCAATTGAATTTCTCCATCAATAATAAGAGGAAGAGTAAACTGCAATGTATCCTGTTTACCTTTTTGTTTTTGAAAGACAGATAACTTCCCAGATGGTTCTAAAATAGCGTATTCTACATCTCGGATATCTCCAACTCCTTGCTCCCTTAATTGCATCAATAAATCATCTATATTATAACGCTGCTTTCTCATCTTCTTTTCATCAATTTTCCCCGCATTTACAAGAATAGCCGGCTCACCTTCTATTAAATGCCGAATTCGTTGAAACTTTAATGAAATGACTGACAAAATAATCTGTATACACATAAGAAAAGTCATCGGAACTAATTGGTGCCAAAGTGATTTATCGGTATTTTCAATTGCGACTACAGCCATTTCCCCAAGCATAATGAATACGACTAAATCTAATACACTTAACTCTCCAATTTCACGTTTACCCATAAGACGAAAAATAATTAATATGATGATATACAAAAGCATCGTCCGGCCAATGATTGATACCCATTCCATTTCTACATCTCCTTTTTTACGTATAGACTCCCCTATAAAAAATAAACTAGTCTAACTTGGGCAAAAAGAAAATATGCTTGTATTAAAAAGGGGGAATGTATAAATGGATGGAACGAAAAGATTATCAACCGCAATCGGCTTTGGTATCATTACCTTATTAATTTTTGCATCAATTATTAGCATGGTTATGGCTCTTTTATTAAAGTTTACAGATATGACTGAAGAGACATTAGCCGTTACTATTTTTATACTAGCTCTTTTATCTATGCTTATATCCGGATTTACTGCCGGCAAAAAAGCACAAGGGAAAGGTTGGCTAGTAGGTTTCACAACAGGTCTTACATTCGCTATACTTGTTTTTCTAGTTAACTATTTAGGCTTCTCTCAAACTTTATCGAACTCCCAGTTACTTTATCAATTAGCATTAATGGGCGCGAGTACACTCGGTGGTATTTTCGGGGTAAATATGTCAAAACAAAACAACTAAAAAAGGCCCTGCACATTTCATGCAGGGCCTTTCTCATTAGTTTTTCACAACTTCACGAATCGCATTACGATCGAAAGTTAAGTGTGAACCACCAGATTTAATAACGATTTTCGTCTCATCTACTGATTCGATTGTACCGTGTAAACCACCGATTGTTACGATAGCATCACCTTTTGCTAACTCATTTTGCATTTGAGCAACTGCTTTTTGACGCTTTTGTTGCGGGCGAATTAATAAGAAATAGAAAATCGCAAACATCGCAACGATCATAACGATATTCATCATACCTGGATTCATCTTTTGTTCCTCCTTTTAAATTATGTATTAGAAGTTTTTAGCATTCGGTTTATTAAAGCCATACTGTTCAAAGAATTCTTCGCGGAAATCGCCAAGACGGTCTTCACGAATAGCTTGTCTCACCTGCTCCATTAAGTTTAACAGAAAATGAAGGTTGTGATAAGACGTTAAACGAATTCCAAACGTTTCATCACATTTCATTAAGTGACGAATGTACGCACGAGAGTAATTTTTACATGTATAGCAATCACAATTTGGATCAAGCGGACCGAAGTCTCTTGCAAATTTCGCATTTTTTACAACTAGACGGCCTTCACTTGTCATACATGTACCATTTCGAGCGATACGAGTTGGAAGTACGCAGTCAAACATATCAATACCACGAATTGCACCATCGATTAACGAGTCAGGAGAACCTACTCCCATTAAGTAACGTGGCTTATTATCTGGAAGAAGTGGTGTTGTAAACTCAAGTACACGGTTCATAATATCTTTCGGTTCACCTACAGATAAACCACCTACAGCGTAACCAGGGAAGTCCATTGAAACAAGGTCTTTTGCACTTTGACGACGAAGCTCTTCGAACTCTCCGCCTTGTACAATACCGAATAAACCTTGATCTTGTGGACGTTCATGCGCTTTTAAACAACGTTCTGCCCAGCGGCTTGTACGTTCTACAGATTTCTTCATATATTCAAAAGTAGCCGGGAAAGGTGGACACTCATCAAATGCCATCATAATATCCGATCCTAATGCATTTTGAATTTCCATCGCTTTTTCTGGTGATAAGAATAATTTATCTCCATTTAAGTGGTTACGGAAGTGAACGCCTTCCTCTTCAATACGACGGAAGTCACTTAAACTGAATACTTGGAAACCACCAGAGTCCGTTAAGATCGCACGATCCCAGTTCATAAATTTATGCAAACCACCTGCTTCACGAATAATTTCGTGACCTGGGCGTAGCCATAAATGATACGTATTACTTAAAATAATGCCAGAATCCATTGCTTTTAATTCTTCTGGTGACATTGTCTTAACTGTTGCAAGTGTACCAACTGGCATAAATGTTGGTGTATCAAATGAACCGTGCGGCGTATGTACACGTCCTAAACGGGCACCTGTTTGTTTACAAGTTTTAATAAATTCATAACGAATTGCTGTCATAATTTACTCCTTTTATTTGTTTCCCATTTTAGCGTGAGATGCAACGAACATTGCATCACCGAAGCTAAAGAAACGATATTTTTCTTTTACTGCTTCATTATAAGCATGAAGTACATTATCTCTATTTGCAAATGCACTTACAAGCATAATTAATGTTGATTTCGGTAAATGGAAGTTTGTAATTAAACCATCAATTGCTTTAAATTCATAACCTGGGTACATAAAAATGTCTGTCCATCCAGAAGCAGCACAAAGCTTACCGTTATGATCTGTCGCAATTGTTTCTAACGTACGAGTTGAAGTCGTACCTACCGTAATAATACGTCCACCATTCTCTTTCACGCGATTTAATAACGCAGCTGTCTCTTCAGACATATGGTAATATTCTGCGTGCATATGGTGTTCTTCAATCGTATCTGCAGAAACTGGTCTAAATGTTCCAAGTCCTACGTGAAGTGTAATGAAAGCTAACCCGACGCCTTTTTGTTTTAACTTCTCCAGTAACTCTTCTGTAAAGTGAAGTCCCGCAGTCGGCGCTGCTGCTGAACCGATTTCTTTCGCATATACTGTTTGATAGCGATCGCGATCTTCTAGCGTCTCTTTAATATATGGAGGAAGTGGCATTTCCCCAAGTTCATCTAAAATTTCATAGAAGATGCCGTCATATGAAAATTCAAGATGACGTCCACCTTGATCTGCAGTTCCTATGCAAGTTGCTTTTAATTTCCCTTCGCCAAAAGAGATAACAGTTCCTTCTTTTACACGTTTCGCTGGCTTAACAAGCGTTTCCCACTTATCGCCTTCTTCTTGTTTTAGAAGAAGTACTTCAATGTGCGCGCCTGTATCTTCTTTCACACCGTGCAAACGAGCAGGCATAACTTTCGTTTCATTTAAAACTAAGCAATCCCCCTCATGTAAGTAAGAAAGAATGTCTGTAAAATGTTTATGCTCAATATCGCCTGTTTCACGATCTAACACCATTAATCTTGATGTTTCACGATCTTCTAATGGGATTTGTGCAATAAGTTCTTCTGGTAAATGAAAATCAAACAGATTAATATCCATAACTATATCCACCTATTTCTTATTTAAATCGATTTATTATATACATAATAAAAGATAATACAATACTTAACACAATACATGTAATGATAGGAAAATAAAAGGTAACGTTACCTTTTTTCACAAAAATATCGCCTGGAAGCCTTCCTATGAACTTCCAAGCTAATCCAACAACAATGAGCAAAATACCAGCTGTAATAAGCAGCTTTGGCATCTCCGTCATACTTTTGGCATCTCCATTCCGAAATGCTCATATGCAAGCGGCGTTACGATTCGGCCTCTTGGCGTTCGTTGTAAAAAGCCAATTTGTAATAAATATGGCTCATATACATCTTCAATCGTATGAGATTCTTCTCCAATGGTTGCCGAAACCGTTTCTAACCCGACTGGGCCACCACGGAATTTCTCAATAATACCAAGCAGTAATTTATGATCGATATGATCTAGACCTAATTTATCTACTTGCAGTAGTTCTAACGCCATTTGTGTAATTTCCATCGTAACCGTTCCGTTACCACGAACTTGTGCGAAATCTCGTACACGTCGTAATAAACGATTCGCAATACGAGGTGTACCACGAGCACGTCTTGCAATTTCTAGTGCGGCTAACGAATCAATTTCAACTTCGAATACTTCTGCTGTACGTTCAACAATCTCAGAAAGCTGATCTACTGTGTAATACTCTAATCTTGAAAGTACACCGAAACGGTCACGAAGCGGCGCTGATAATGCCCCCGCACGGGTCGTTGCTCCAACTAATGTAAATGGCGGTAAATCTAAACGTACAGACCGTGCTGATGGCCCTTTTCCAATTACGATATCAAGGCAAAAATCTTCCATCGCAGGATATAACACTTCTTCAATTGACCTATGCAAACGATGAATTTCATCAATAAATAATACATCACCCGGCTGAAGTGCTGTTAATACAGCTGCTAAATCTCCCGGCCTTTCAATTGCTGGACCTGAAGTTGTTCTAACATTTACGCACATTTCATTGGCAATAATATTGGCAAGCGTCGTTTTACCAAGTCCTGGTGGTCCATATAGAAGCACATGATCTAACGTTTCTTCACGCATTTTCGCTGCTTCAATAAACACTTCTAAATTATGTTTCGCTTTATCTTGGCCAATATACTGACGGAGCGTCTGTGGCCGTAATGAATATTCTAAATCCGAATCTTCATATGCAGATTCCCCTGAAAGGAGACGTTCGTCCATTATACTCACCTCTTACCATTTAGTAAAAGACTAAGTGCCTTTTTAATATACTGATCCGTCGTTAATGATTCTTTTAATAACTCTGGTACAACGCGAGAAACTTCTCGTTCTGCGTATCCAAGTGCGCGCAGAGCTTCCAGCGCCTCATCAAGCTCAACTGATGAACCTTTCTTCTCATCAAAACGTTCTGTGTCTGAGAATAAATCAACAAATGCATCTGGCACGACATCAGCTAGTTTTCCTTTTAAATCTAAAATCATTTGGCGTGCTGTTTTCTTTCCGACGCCCGGGAACTTCACTAAAAACTTCTCGTCTTCGTGTTCAATCGCTTGAACGACCTGTCCTGTTTGACCAGACGCTAAAATTGCAAGAGCGCCTTTTGGTCCAATACCAGACACACCTAACAACTTTGTAAATAATAAACGCTCTTCACGTGTTTTAAACCCGTAAAGTGCCATAATATCTTCTCTCACATAATGATATGTATAGACACGGATTTCTTGCTTATTTCTTTGAAATACATACGGATTTGGTGTGAAAATTTGATAACCAATTCCATTATGGTCAATTACGACATATTCCGGTCCTACATACTCCACGTAACCTGTAACATATTCAAACAAAATACGATCTCTCCCTCTTAAATCATGTATTCCATTTTAACATATTTAATGATAGAAAAGCGAGACTACCCCAACAAATGTTCCCTATTTGAAACTTCTGTTATTTTCCATTGACAGAAAGTATGAAGCACCTTAATATACAGAAGTCGATAATGATTATCAATATTAATTAAAGGGGTTACATCAGGATGAAACAAAAGCTATTTATTTTATTTACTATTATGCTAGTTGTTCTTTCTATCGTTGGCTGTTCTTCTCAAAAAGAAGAATCGAAAGCGAAAGAACAACTGAAAACAAAAGTTGTAAAACACGCTAAAGGGGAAGCTACAATTCCAGTAAATCCAAAGAGAATTGTTGACCTGTCTGGATCAACAGAAGAATTATTACTTCTTGAACACAAACCTGTTGGTACAGCAAACACATATAAAGATAAAATCCAAAATCATTTAACAGAAAAATTAGACGGAGTAAAAGCAGTAGGGTGGTACTGGGCACCTAAAGTTGATCTAGAAGCTGTTACTGCATTAAAACCAGACTTAATTATTTTAAATAATCGTCAATTGAAGATCTATGATCAATTAGAAAAGGTTGCACCAACAGTTGTTTTAGAAACAAACTTAGAAGACTGGCGCGGTAAGTTTAAAGAAGTAGGTAAACTATTTGACGAAGAAAAGAAAGCAGACAAATGGATTGCAGACTACGATAAAAAAGCAGACTCTTTATCTAAAAAAATTAAAGAAAAAACAAAAGATGAGAACTTTATGTTCGTCGCAGTTACACCACAAAACTTCCGTGTATACGGTAGCTTCGGATACGGTGACATCATCTTTAATGACTTAAAACTTCCAGCAACAAAAGGTACAGATTTAAAACAAACGATGGCACAAGTATCGTTAGAAGGTCTTGTTGCATTCCAACCTGATCAAATGTTTATTGTAAACTTTGGCGGCGAAGCTGATAAAGTTTACGAAGACTACAAAAACAGTGCCGTTTGGAAAGACAATAAAGCAGTTAAAAACAATCACGTATATGAAGTATCAAATGAAATCTTCAATACGAAAGCTTTCAATCCAATCGGAAAAGATATGCTAATTGATGAAATCGCAAAACAAATTTTAGATAAAAACAAGTAAAAAAAGCAGCTCACCATGAGCTGCTTTTTTTCTTATTTTGCACTGCGTATTGCTTCATTTTTTCAATCGTCTTCACAAAACCTTCTTTTGATTTAATACGAATACCACGCTTCAACTTCGCACGCTCATAGCTCTCAAGCTTTTTCATATCAATTTGAAAGAAGGAATGAATCGCATTATCACTTTTCGGTACACCTTTGAAAATTTGTAATATCCCTTCCTCTGACACACCAAAATAACCGCTCGTCTTTAATAACGGAGAAATATCATCAACTTTCTTTTGTAATACAATTTGTACATCATCACGATCAACGAGCTGCCATTCTTTATACTGCTGTAAAAACTTTTCTAAGTCCGCTACTTTTTCTGTAAAGATTTCCTCACTTACTTCTCCATCAACATACATTCGCTCTAATAAAATTGTAACTTCAGGCTCTTTTTCTGTTACTTCTGGTACTGGCCCTTCCGCCTTCACATTCGTTTCATAAACGAAACAAAACATCATAACGAAAGCTTGCATCGTAATCAGTATCCATTTCATTTCCGTTCACCTCTTTTAGGCAAGATCAAACTTTCATTAGTAGTTTTTCCGGAAATGGAGGTTTTATCCATATAAATGACCATATTACATTTCTCTCGAAAATAAAAAAATGCAGATAAAGTTTTATCTTTATCTGCATTAGCATTTGTTTTTATATAAAATGAAAGACGCCTGCAAAGCAGGCGTCTTGATGCGTTTACGGCGAGAGACCAGGCGACCACATTCGCGTGTTTAGCACTTAAGCATATCTCTCGTCTTACGTAAATTAGCTCATCGCTTTGCTAATATAACATTAATAAAGTATAAGTGCAACATGTTTATAAAAATATTTTATTTCCTCTTTTACTCAAACGAAATTCGTGTAAATTATAAATTGATAAATGCAATATATATGTTACAATTAATATAATAGCGAAATCATAATAAACAGGAGATGGATATTGTGAAAAAAATAAAGGATGAACGTCTCATTCTGAAAACATTAAAAAACATACGTATTGCCTTTCTTTTTCAATCGCTTGGTATAATTGGCATTTTAGGATATATCGGATTCACTGAAGGAATGGATCAAGCTACGAAATCTCCATTATGGTTATTATTTATCCTTACAAGTATCGTACTTAGTTATTTACAGTTAAGCGTTTCTATCGATGTAGAAGAAGGCGAAAAGGATATAAAGTTAACTCCTTATTACAAAATTATTTTACGCTCTCTTATTGCAGGAACTATTATAGCCATTATTTATATCATTTTCAGTCCAAAAAGACCTCTCTTTGAGGCTATTCTAACAGGTAGTATTTTCTTTATATGCTTTTTAATTTCTTATTCCATTAGTTATTTCATTAAAAAACGTCGTTTACACGACAACGATGAATAAAGAGGAAGGGCTACCCCTTCCTCTTTTGTTTTGCTATCGCATAGTACCAGTTAAACCGTAACGAATGTCTCGGAACATATTCCCTATATCACGATTAAAATCGTTTGTAACTGTACCATTACGTAGGCGTGTACTCATTGCATCGACACGAGTAAACATATCATTTCTTACAGAAACATATACGTTTCTGTTTCCAACTTCATTTGAAACCGCTTGACGAATTTCGTTCGCCATCGCCGTTTCATTTGTCACTGTATTACGTGGTTTTACTGCAATCGCTACATCGTTTCCATATACAACTGTAGACACGCGGTCTACGTTATTCATACGTTTCACACGATTCGTTATTCTTTCAGCTGTTTTACCATCATTGTTAATGTATGAATTGTTCATTGTAATATTACGAGTTGGATGCGGATTAGCAATTTGTCCGTTGTAATTTACATCGCGGTAATAATTGTTATATCCTGTATCGTTACGACCATTTCTATATGTTACATAATCTGTATAGCGATCATTACGCGCTACATTATCACGATACTGGTGTGTATCATTATAAGATGTATGCTTATAGTTGTAGTTACGTCCATCCATTGCATTGTTATCTTTTGGTGTACCACATGCAGCTAATGCACTGGTAACTAACAAAGAAGCAGCAATCACTTTTACTTTCGTATTCAATACAAAAACCCCCTCTGTTAGAATGAACTTCTCTTCTGAAAAGCTCCCTCTTATGATGAGTAACAGAGAAGGTTTTTACACTGTTAATATTTCACTGGGGATTTTCTAACATTTGATGTAAATCTTCCATTTTCAGAACGACTCTACATACAAAAAAGGCGGGAATAATCCCGCCTTTTTTAAACTTCCTCTTCGTCCTCTTCTTCTGAAACCGGCTCCCCAAATACATTTGGTGGATCTGGTTGATAATACATCGTTCCTGGCTGTGGCGCATATGCCGATTGAGTTGGTTGATAATATAAAGGATTCGCGTATTGTGGTCCTCCAGGTTGCGGACTATATAGCCTACTCTCTCCTCCGCATCCACAATCTTCCTCTCCTTGCACGAGCGGTGGCATATTATTATCCATTGGCATCATATTTAGATTTGGCATAGACGTATATTGCGGTCCAAACGGTGCCCCTTGCTGATATGGCATTTGATATGGATTTTGTTGTTGATAATACGGATTTGGCGGCATCATAGGCTGTTGGTATGGTATTTGATATGGCATCATATTCGGTGGTTGATTATTATCCATTATCGGCATCATATTCGGCATTTGATTGTTATCCATGATCGGCATCATATTCGGCATTTGATTGTTATCCATGATCGGCATGATGTTTGGTATTGGGTTATTATCCATGATTGGCATTATATTTGGTGGTTGATTATTATCCAACATTGGCATGATGTTTGGCATTTGAATATTTGGCGGTATTACTTGTGGAATAACTACATTCTCTTTCGTTACATTTGGTGACACGATATTCCCTACATTTTCTTTCTTCACTTGCGGTGACACGATATTTCCTACATTTTCTTTCTTTACTTGCGGTGACACGATATTTCCTACATTTTCTTTCTTTA
Organism: Bacillus sp. MMSF_3353; assembly: GCF_030733445.1. Classification (NCBI taxonomy): domain Bacteria; kingdom Bacillati; phylum Bacillota; class Bacilli; order Caryophanales; family Bacillaceae; genus Bacillus; species Bacillus sp. MMSF_3353. Next base: position 247,045 of record NZ_JASHJA010000001.1, on the reverse strand, counting down.
CTTGCGGTGACACGATATTTCCTATATTTTCTTTCTTTACTTGCGGTGACACGATATTTCCTATGTTTTCTTTCTTTACTTGTGGTGACACGATATTTCCTACATTTTCTTTCTTTACTTGCGGTGACACGATATTATCTTTTTTCGTTTGCGGAGAAATGATGTTATTAGGTTTCATTTTAGTAATTTGAGGAGCAATTAACTCACTTCCTTTTTTAATTACATCTGAAATTTTATATTCTTTTTTTGCTTTTATTGGTGGTTGCGGCGGCTGTGGTAATACATTTACCGAAAACTTTGTGTTTTCTTTTTCTGCTGGTTTTTGTTTTTCTATAACAGTTGGTTTTTGAATAACAGACGGTTTTTCAACTGGTTTTTCTATTTGAATTGGCTTTTCTTTTTGCACCTCTTTTTGTGGCTTTACCTGCACTTCTTTTTGCGGTTTCACTTGCATTTCCTTCTGTGGTTTTACCTGTACCTCTTTTTGTGGTTTCACTTGCATTTCCTTCTGTGGTTTTACTTGCACTTCCTTCTGTGGTTTTACTTGCACTTCTTTTTGTGTTTGTTGCATAGCAGGTTGCTGTGTAATCGGCGCTGATTGATACGTAACTTCTTCCTCATCCTCTATTCCAAGCGGAGTTGGCGTTGCTGCAAATTCTTTTTGTTGTACTTCTTTTACGTATTGTTTTGGAGGTGATGAACCTGCTCCAGCATGTTGTTTCACGTGAACGCTGTTTGATGGTACTTTAATTTTCATACCTGGCATGATTAAATCTGGATTACTAAGTTGTGTATTTGTATTTTTCAACGTATCAAAATCTACTCCGTACTTTTTCGCAATTTTCCAAAGGGTATCCCCTTTTTGCACGATATGAATTTTCAAATTTTCCCCCTCCTGTATAACTTATCTATAAGTAACAAATCTCATGAAGTAACCCTTTCTAAATAACGCTAACTTCTTTTCACTTGTATCACTTCTTCGATTTTCAATATCATTAGAAGTGGAATAAGCATAAGAAAATCACAATGATTTCTTCAAAACAATGTATGCCCATTTTGTTCTTGTTATGATTATATGCATGAAAAAAAGCAACAGAAATACCGTTGCTTTACACACGCTCTAACATACGATTTAATGCAAGAACCGCTTCTTCAGTCACTTGTTTATCTACGCTAATAACGTTAATTTCTTCTCCTCTTTCTACCGTTTCAAGCACCCATAATAAGTGCGGCAGATCAATTCGATTCATCGTTAAACACGGACACATAAATGGATTAAGTGAAACAATCTCTTTATCTGGATGTTGCTGAATAATTCGGTTCACTAAATTCATCTCTGTACCAATTGCCCATTTACTTCCAGGTGGCGCTGCTTCAATCATATCAATAATATATTTCGTTGATCCTGCGTAATCCGAAGCATCAACGACCTCATAGCAACATTCTGGATGTACAATAATATTCATATCCGGATGATTTTTCCGTACGTTCTCAATGTTTTTCACTGTAAAGTTTTGATGAACCGAACAATGCCCTTTCCATAAAATCACTTGAATTTCTTCTATATCTCCATCGTACTCTAATGAATCTGTATGTGGGTCCCATACTGCCATTTTATCTAATGGGATACCTAAATCGTAAGCTGTATTTCTTCCTAAATGTTGATCCGGTAAAAAGACAAGACGCTCTTTTTGTGTAAACGCCCAAGACACCATTTGTTTTGCATTAGAAGAAGTTACTGTTGCTCCGCCATTACGACCACAAAACGCTTTAATTGCAGCTGTAGAGTTAACATATGTTAACGGAATCATCGTATCTCCAAATAATTTTGCGAGCTCTTTCCATGCCCTTTCTGTTTGTTCAATATCTGCCATATCTGCCATCGAACAACCTGCACGCATATCTGGCAAAATAACGATTTGATCATCTGTCGTTAACATATCTGCTGTTTCTACCATAAAGTGTACACCGCAAAATACAATATATTTCGCTTCTTTATTGCTCGCTGCAACTTGTGCAAGCTGAAGTGAATCTCCTGCTGCATCAGAAAATTGTACCACTTCATCTTTTTGGTAATGATGTCCTGGAATAAATAGTGTTTTTCCCATTTTTTCTTTAATTTCACGAACACGCTTTTCCATTTCTTCTGTTGTCATCGTGTAATAACGCTCTGGTAACATCGTTTCAATCGGTTGCACTTTTTCTAAAATACTCATATTCCTTTCTCCCCCTCTAAGCCACTTTCCTTACGCCTCAATATTGAAACTAATATCAAGTGCTTTCACTGAATGTGTTAACGCTCCAAGTGAAATATAATCGACCCCTGTTTTTCCATATTTCGATAAATCTTCAATTGTAATGCCTCCTGATGCTTCCGTAACGATGGCACTTGGTACAATCTTTGAAAACTCCCGGATCTCATCTGGCGTACGGTTATCAAACATAATAATATCTGCACCAGCAGCTACAGCCTCTCTCACTTGCTCCTCCGTTTCTGTTTCCACTTCTACTTTCACCATATGTCCTAATTTTTCTTTCACCGATGTAACAGCTTTCGTAATAGAACCAGCAAAAGTAATATGATTGTCTTTAATCATGACACCGTCATATAAACCGAAACGGTGATTAAATCCGCCTCCGCACACGACTGCATACTTATCAAACATGCGTAGCCCTGGCATCGTTTTTCGCGTATCGCAAATACGTGTATGGCCGCTATCTAAAGCAAGAACAGCTTTATGTGTCATCGTAGCTATCCCGCTCATACGCTGGATAACGTTTAATATAACGCGCTCTGCCGTCAATAACGAAGCAATTGGTCCTTGCGCAGTTGCTATTATTTCGCCCTTTTCTACAAGATCTCCATCTTTTTTATGAAGCTCCACTTCAATTTTTTCATCAATTAATTTAAATCCTTCTTCAATTACTAGACGCCCCGCAAAGACACCTGTATCCTTCGCAAGAAACGTTCCTTTTGAAAGTAAATTGTCTGGAAAAATAAGCTGAGATGTTACATCTCTTTCTCCTATATCTTCTAGAAAAAATCGATTTAATGCTTCTTTCACTTTTATCGTGTTCATAGAGCCCCTCTTCCCTTCATCACACAAGTTGTAGTTTTCTTTTCACTCGAACGATCTCTTTTTTTACGCTATTTCTATGTGGATAATCGCTTCGATAATGGCCACCAATACTTTCTTCTCTTTGCAAAGCTGACACGACTATAAGCTCACAGGCTGTTAACATATTAATAAGCGTTATCTCTTCATTTGTAAGAGCATCATGTTGTAATATCATATTTCGAACACCGTACTTACTAAGCCATCTCTTTGCATAAGATAAACTTTTCTCTGTTCGCACAATCCCAACATATTTCATCATGCATTCTTGTATTTCTTCTTTCGCCGGCAAATGATTCAGAACGATAAACTTCTTTTCCTTCCCAGCCACGTTGTTCCAGCTTTCTTTTGTCGCTTTCGTTAAAATATGTTGTCCTATTCTTTTTCCAAACACAAGACTTTCTAATAATGAATTACTTGCTAATCTATTTGCTCCATGAACACCATTACAAGCTACTTCACCGACCGCATATAAATTTGGAATGGACGTCTCCCCATCACAGTTCGTTTTCACGCCGCCCATATGAAAATGAGCACCGGGTACGACTGGAATGCGTTTTTCATTTATATCGACACCATTCTTTTCACACAATGATGATACAGTCGGAAAACGTCCTTCGAAATTTTGAATAGACTCGATATTTACATACACTTGTTCACCCGCCAAAAGCTGCTCATGAATCGCTCTTGCTACTACATCACGTGGTGCGAGATCGTGATCAGGGTGTATATTCATCATAAAACGCTGCCTTTTTCCATTCATAAGGACAGCTCCTTCACCACGGACAGCTTCAGAGACGAGGCCGCAGCATCGCCCGTTCGCGTATAACATTGTTGGATGAAACTGTACAAACTCTAAATCTACGAGCTCCCCGCCTGCGCGGTACACCATCGCAAGTCCATCACCCGTAATTGTCTTATCGTTAGAAGTAAAGGCGTATAAACCGCCAATCCCACCTGTTGCTAACACCGTATAATCTGCAACGTAACGCTTCAACTTCCCTTCACTAGTTCTTGTTAAAACTCCAACACATTTATCATTTTCTATAATAAAATCGAGCACCATTTCCTGTTCCACTACCGTAACGTGCGGAGCTACTTCTTGAATGAAATGCTCTAATAAATTCTTTCCTGTTGCATCGCCACCTGCATGTAAAATACGACGCTTTCGATGTGCGCCTTCTTTTCCAAGATGAGGACCCGTTTCATCTCCATCAAATTTCATTCCATTTTCAATGAGATTATTCATTTCTTTCGGTCCTTCCTCGACTAAATAACGGACCACATCTTCATTGTTATAATGACATCCTGCTACTAACGTATCTTCAAAATGATCATTTGGATTGTCATATGTTGCAACTGCTGCGGCAATTCCACCTTGCGCTAAATATGTATTATTATTACGATTTGTTTCCTTTGTGATAATAATCACATTCTTTTCGTGACAAATCTCTTTCGCAACACGAAGTGCCGCAACGCCACTTCCAATAATTAAGACATCTGCACTTGGCATAATTGTTGCCTCCTACTTTACACTTTTCAACTGTCTTGACACCTATATTTACATAGTTTTAAAATAATGACAAGAGTTTTTTTATAATTCTTATTTTCACTACCATTTAAAAAATACAAGAAATGTAACTCTTACTAGGGAGAGGAACTTACATGATGATATATCTTGACTATGCAGCTACTACACCTATGAGTGAAGAAGCATTACACACATATATGAAAGCAGCATCGCAATACTTCGGAAATGAACAAAGTTTACATGATATTGGAGGAACAGCCTCTTCTTTATTACAAGTTTGCCGAAAAACATTTGCTGAAATGATTGGCGGAAAGGAACAAGGGGTATTCTTCACAAGCGGTGGCTCGGAATCCAACTACCTTGCGATTCAATCCCTTCTCAATGCTCGAAATAAAAAGCACATTATTACAACACCTATGGAACATGCATCCATTCGAAGTTATTTTCAATCCTTACAATCAGAAGGGTATACAATTACTGAAATTCCTGTTGATGAAGGCGGGCTAATTCATTTAGATGATTTAGAAACAGCCATTACAGAAAATACTGTTCTAGCAAGCATACAGCATGGAAACTCTGAAATCGGAACCGTTCAAAACATCACAGAGATCGGGGCACTTTTAAAAAAATATAACGTTTTATTTCATTCAGATTGTGTACAAACATTTGGTAAACTTCCTATCAATGTTTTTGAGATGGGAATTGATAGTCTCTCTGTTTCAGCACATAAAATATACGGACCAAAGGGTGTTGGCGCTTGCTATATAAATCCCCAAGTTCGCTGGGCACAAATATTTCCGGGAACTTCTCATGAAAAAGGATTTCGCCCAGGTACAGTAAACGTTCCTGGCATCGCATCTTTTTTAACAGCTGCTGAGAATATATTAAAAAATCAACAAGAAGAGAGCTTACGTTTTAAAGAGTTACGATCCTACTTTTTAAGACATTTACAAGCGCTTCCTCTAGAAATTCAAGTAGAAGGTCATTCTACTTCTTGTTTACCACATATTGTTGGGGTTACAATAAAAGGAATAGAAGGTCAATATACAATGCTAGAATGTAATCGCCATGGTATTGCCATCTCCACTGGAAGTGCTTGCCAAGTCGGTAAACAAGAACCTTCGAAAACAATGCTTGCAATTGGAAAAACGTATGAAGAGGCAAAACAATATGTTCGCTTCTCTTTCGGACAACAAACAACGAAAGATCAAATTGATACTACTATTCATGCACTACACACAATTGGAAATCAATTTTATAGAGGTGTTAAATCATAATGAAACAAAATGAACAAAAAAAGATTTTAGGTGAAGAAAGACGACAACTTATCCTTCAGTGGCTTCTCGCTGCAAACGAACCGTTATCTGGGAATGAACTATCGAAAAAGACAAATGTAAGTAGACAAGTTATCGTGCAAGATATTTCCTTGCTTAAAGCACGAAACGAACCAATTATTGCGACTGCTCAAGGGTATTTATATTTAAAACCACAAGAGAAACAACAAGCTTTCGAACGCGTAATTGTATGCCAACATAAACCAGCGGAAGTACGTCAAGAACTTACAATGCTTGTTGACCACGGCGTTACGATTAAAGATGTAAAAGTTGAGCATCCTGTATACGGTGACTTAACAGCGTCCATCATGGTAAGTAATCGCTTTGATGTAGAGCAATATTTACAAAAAATTGAAAACACGAATGCTTCCTATCTTTCGCAACTAACAGATGGTATTCACTTACATACAATTGAGGCAGATTCGAAAGAGAAATTAGACGCTGCTTGCGAGGCACTAGATAAAGCAGGATTTCTCGTTTATTAATTCATGTAAAGCACAGAGTTTTTATCATTCTCTGTGCTTTTTTAGTGATATAATATTGTAATCAATTGTAAAGGAGCTCAAACATGGGAATTGAACTCGTTCACTTTAGCATTGGCAAACCAAAACAAATGAAATATAGCGAAGATAAAGAAATAATTACTGGTATATGTAAAGAACTTGCAGAAGAAGCTTTTCTCTCAAAAGATGGATTTCGTGGTGATGATGTAGCGGATTTAAAACACCACGGGGGACCTGACCGCGCAGTTTGTGTGTACCCACACGAACATTACGCACTATGGGAAGAAGAATTTCAAACTACGCTTCCAGCTTCCACATTTGGCGAAAACATTACCGTAACAAATATGTTAGAGCGTGATGTTTGCATCGGAGATACATATCAACTAGGTGAAGCAATCATTCAAGTGACACAAGCGAGAGTACCTTGTAGCACAATTTCAAAACGCCTTGGTATTCCTGGCATACTGCCGCGCATTGTAGCAACTGGATTTACTGGTTACCTATGCCGTGTTCTTCAAGAAGGGAACGTACGTAAAGATTCAAAAATTACATTACTAGAACGTCAACCGAGCAATGTTTCTGTCTTGTTCTCTAACGAAATTTATTTTCATAATAGAAAAGATAAAGATGGCATCGAAAAGATTCTTGCTGTTCCAGAACTAGCCGATATTTGGCGTGGTCAGTTAGAGGATCGTCTTGCGAAGTTAAAATAAATAGAATCCCACCATTTATAGGTGGGACTCTATTTATCTATCACAAAATGTATTATCCGATGAAATTATATCAGCAATTAGAAGGGAAATATCGACAGTTCATCCACCTCTCTTACAACCAATAAGAACAATAACTCCCGAGCACAGTAACAGAAAAACCAAGTGCTTCAAGCTCCATCGTTACGCCTGGCAATAATACATCATCGTATGCTTTATCGACATCAATTAAGAAAAAGTAATTTCCTAGTCCTGTTTTCATCGGACGCGATTCGATTTTTGATAGATTTAATTTTCTCCATGCGAAAGCTGATAACACTTGATATAGTGCCCCTGCATAATCAGCAGGTAACGTTATCATAAGCGTCGTTTTCTCTCCGCGGTTTTCTCCGTTATTTGGGAGTATTGCTTTCTTTTTCTTATGGAGCACTAGGAAGCGTGTATGATTGTTTTTGTGCGTATGAATATCACGCCTTACAATTGTTAAACCGTATTTTTCTGCAGCCGCTTCATTTGCAATGGCAGCGATTTTTTCTTCAGGATGTTCTTTCACATATTGCGCAGCTGCACTTGTTGATGTCATATCTCGGACGGTTACCCCTTTTAATTCTTCATTTAAAAACTTATGACATTGTGCAATAGCGTGTGGATGAGAGTGCACTGCATATACTTCTTCCCAAACTTCTGCATACTGCGGATGTACAAGTAAATGTTGCTGAATTGGTACTGTAATTTCTCCTACAATAGAAAGTGGTTGCTCATGTACGAGGTAATCAACTGTTATATTCACTGAACCTTCTATCGCATTTTCTAGTGGTACCACTGCATAATCTACATTTCCATTTGCAGCTGCATCCATACAATCTGGAATCGTTCGATACGGTACATGCTCTGCTTCCGGAAAAAAACGACTCACCGCCATATTTGTAAATGTTGCTTCTGGTCCTAAATATCCTACTCGAATCATCGTCTTTTCCCCTCTTTTTCGTTTCCTTACTGTTATACCATACTTTTTTATATTCTTCTATGTAAATTTCGAATATTAAAAAAAGACTAGCATTCGCTAGTCTAAATGTTTCCTATATTCTCTTTGAGCGAAAAAGAAATAAACGATGCATGCAGCGATATAAAACAGAATAAACAAGCCTACTTTTCGTAATGAACCATCCATAAAGATCGTATTATGGAACGTATATAACGCAACTGCACTATGCATACTTCCTACTATAATTGGCGCAAAAAATAGCATACACAATTGCCAACGAGAAATTTTCCACACTTCTTCCTTCGTCATTCCAAGCTTAGCAAGTGCCCCGTACTGCTTTCGATCAGATGCAATATTATGAAACCATTTAAAATATACGATACTACATGAAGTAAGAAAGAATAATATACTAATGAATGATCCTATAAATAGAGTAATATCACCGAACGATTTCATATTCACATATAACTCCATATTACTTCGAAATGCATTATCTTTATCTTGTTTCATATGTTTCCGTAAATCTTCATTTAATTCTTTCGTATTTTCGATATTTGGTAATGTATAGCCTCTATATATCATTTTTTCAGAATCAGGAACCTTATTTGCTATACTGTCAAAGTCTTCATCATGCATGACGAAGAACAGACCATTAATGTGCGAAGGATGATGGTTAAATTGAACCCCTTCTTTCTGACCGTTAAATACGAATTGATATGGTTGATTCGTTACTTGCAATTGAATCTCTTTTTGATTATATACATTCGAATTATTGTAATAAACGAGTGTAACTGTTCCTTTTTTAGGATGATACGTTTTCTGTTTTTGTTTTCTTGCCTCTTGATTGTATTCACTTTCTTTAATGAGCGGCGCTACTTCTATTTCTCCCTTATTGGACTGAAAAGATGCATACACTCCAATAAAACTCATAGATTGAAAGTCATTATATCCATATTGGTGCAATAATTGTTCAACCGTGCCTTCCGCAAAGACTTCATGAGAAGAAGTACCCTTTTCTATGTAAGAAAATGAGTGTACGCCCCCGCTCCGCCACATATCTTGCATACCAGAAAAATATAAGAACACCGTACCTGTTGCCGTAACTACAAACGTCGTTGCCATTGACATTAGAAAGAAAAAACGACCATTTTCCTTCATTCGATGTGACAATTGATTCACTATAAATAAATACGGATATGTATACATAATCTTTTTATTTCGTTTTATTATTTCTAATATTTGAGCAGTGCCGTGTGTAAAAGAAAAATACGTTCCGAAAAAGACAAGTATAGACACAGGAAAAAAATAGAATGCTATCGTTCGTATAGTCGCTTGTAACGCTAACGCATATCCTATACCTAAGCAAATAAATCCGAATATACAAAGCCGCATTGATGTTTTCTTCTCTTTTCTATCCTTGCGAAATTCTTTTAATAACCGAATGATTTTTATATTCCATATACGCAAAGCACTTATAAAAGATAAGACAACAAATACGACCATATATACAATAAACGTTCCCCCGATTGCTCTCACGTCAAATATGACAGGGAGTTCTTTCGGAAGCCCCAGTAACATACTAAACACCATGAAGAAGAGCTTTAAAAAGATCATACCAAGCCCAATACCGAAAATATTAGCAAATACCCCGATCAATATTTGCTCGGTCATAATTACTCCTATTACGTTAGATTTCGTTGCTCCCATTAACATGTATAATCCTAATTCTTTCTTACGTGCCTCTATGAAAATAGAAGTAGAGTACAAAATAAATATGACAAAAAAAGAAATAATTATAACATTACATATGATAAGTCCCCAGCGTACGTTTTGATACCACATCGTCTCTTGCATATACGGATGTACAATGACAGACATGTATGCAAAAGACGCGAATATTGCAAAGCAACTACTTAAGAAAAACACTTTATAATTACGCCAATTTCCTTTTATATTTTGTAGCGCTAGTTGCCGAATGTTCATCTATCGTCCCCCTATAACTTACTACATAGGCAAAAAGCTAGAGGTTTCTCTAGCTTTGCACGTGTTTCAAATATCCTCTTTGTGCAATCATAAAGTAAATCGCAGAAGCTACAACGTACGTCCCAATTACAATCGCTCCTGATTTCCACAAATCGATATAAAGCATTTTCCCTAACGTATGAAGAGCAAATCCACTATGAATTGCACCGATTAAAATTGGGATAAAGAAGATAACGCCCATTTGTCGAATTGCAATTTTGCGAATTTCTTTATCTGTCATACCGATTCTCTTTAACGATTTAAATTGAATACGATCTTGTTCTTTATCGTTAAACCATTTAAAGTATGTCATACTACAAGCGAAGAAAAAGAACAGCACAGCTACGAAGAAACCGATAAACATCGTAATTGCTCCTGATTCCCTTATATCTTTATAAGCAAGCACTGAGTTGTTTAGTTCCATTTGCTTATCTGGCGCAATTTCATTTTTCAAATCTAACACAAGGTCTTCCGTACTTTTCCAGTCTTCTATATAATAACCGTAATATTTCGTCTTTTCTTCATTTGGTACAAGCTTTGCGTATTTCTCAAAATCTTGATCATTCACAATGAGATATTCACTATCATTAAAAACAGAAAATGGAGTTGGCTCATTTAATTGAACAGACTGCGTTTGGCCGTTCATTTTAAATTCATACGGTTTTGAACGATCTATCTTCATCATGTCGTTCGCTATATCCATTATGACCATCGTTGCACTACCTGGTGCATTATGAACTTCTCTAACTTGCTCTCTCTTTTGTTTACGTACTTCAGCGTTATATTCTTTTTCTGAAACAATCGCCATTGGCACTTCATGTTCACCGTTAAACATCGTGATTTTTTGACTTCCAGGAAGTTTTACGTACGTTACTTCTCGCGCATCTTCAAATCCGTGTTTTTTTATTAATTCTTTTGCTTTTCCTTCTTTTATGACATTATGCGTATTTATTCCCTTTTCCTCGTACGAAATAGCATGCGGGGTACTAGTTGCTGCCTTATAACTCATATCCTCAAAAAATACGTACAGTGTACCAACTGCCGAAGATACAACCGCCGTAATGATAGAAATTACAAATAGAAAACGAGCATTATCTTTCATTTTATAAATAAGATTGCTAAGTACGAACATATTTGGGTATGTATAAAAAGATTTTTTTCTTTTTTGCAATGCTTTTAATACGACTGTACTACCTTGTGTAAACAGTAAATAAGTTCCGCCTATCGTCAGCCCTACAATCGGTAAAAACAGAATGATAAAATTCATAAATGTTACTTGGAAGCTAAGTACATATGCAACAATAATACATCCTATACCAACTACACATAACGATGTAAATGCAAAAGGTTCTACTTTTTGTTTTCTTGCTTCTCTTAATAAATCAATAATTTGCAAGCGCCCTACTGTCCAAACACTAAACAATGATAGGATTAAAAATAGAATAAAGTATACACCTGCTGTAATAAGAATTGCTTTACTATTCCATACGAGTGGAAGTGTTTTATCAATTTTTAGTAATACACTCAGTGCTTGGAAAAATAACTTTGAACAAAGCATGCCAAGCCCAATACCTACTACAATTGCAATACTACCTAACATAAGCTGTTCTAATATAATCATTCGGCCAAGTTGAGATTTTGTTCCACCTATTAATGTTAATAGACCAAACTCTTTTTTTCTTGCTCGTAAAAATGTTGAATTTGCATATAAAATAAAGAGTGCTGAGAAGATGACTACAATATAATTCATCGATTCTAGCCCTTTTGAAATCATCTCTCTCATACTAATATTACCACTTACGACATCTGGATGATAAATAAAGGAAGCATACATGAAAAATACGACAATCGATAAACAGCTACTAATAAGGAAAGCTTTATAATTACGCCAATTTCCTTTTACGTTATTAAGCGCGAGCTGGCGAAAGTTCATGATATTCTCCTCCTAGCATCGCAAGTACGTCCAGAATTTCTTGGAAAAAGGCTTGTTTCGTTCTTCCTTTATGTATTTCTGAGAAAATTTCTCCGTCGCGAATGAAAAGAATACGTTCGCAATAACTCGCTGCTACTGGATCATGCGTTACCATTGCAATTGTCACTTTCTTTTGTTCATGTAAATCTTGCAATGCACTCATTAATGATTTTGCTGACTTCGAATCTAAGTTTCCAGTTGGCTCATCCGCTAAAATTAGCGTAGGTTCATGAATGATCGCTCTCGCTGCTGCTGCACGTTGTTGTTGTCCGCCTGACACTTCATATACTTTTTTATTTAAAATTTCTTCGATGCTTAAAAACTTTGCAATCTCAAGCACTTTCGCATCGATTTCATTTACAGATTTCTTCGCCATTACAAGTGGTAAAATGATATTTTCTTTAATCGATAACGTATCAAGTAAGTTAAAATCCTGGAAGATGAATCCTAAATGTGTACGACGAAACTCCGCTAATTTTGCAGCACGCATTTGATTAATTTCTTCACCATTTACAAGCACATGACCTGAAGTTTGCTTATCAATTGTTGCTAATAAGTTTAAAAGCGTTGTTTTCCCGCTCCCTGAAGGCCCCATAATTCCTACAAATTCGCCTTCTTCTATTTTAAAATTTATATCGTTTAAAGCAGTCGTCGCTACTGAACCTTTTGATTGGTACACTTTTGTTAATCCTTTTACTTCAAGAACACTCATTTCTAGTCCCCCTATGTGTTTTCTTCTTACACTTACTATAAGAAAAATAAGAAAAAGAAACGAGTGATTTCCCTTACAAAACGTTTTGTTATCTTACAGTTTTGTCATTTTTCTCATTAATGTATGATATTCTTCATCTTTTGCAAATTGGAACGTGAATGTTGTCCCTTCCCCTTCAGCCGATTGCACATACATTCCATGATGTAAATTATCGCAAATTTCCTTCGTAATATATAAACCCATTCCAGTCGCTTCTCTCGTTTTACGGCCATTTATTCCCGTAAAGAATGGATCAAATATACGTTTTACATCTTGCTCTGGAATACCAATTCCATTGTCCTTAATATGTAGTAACACCTTTTGATCTTTCTCTTCAATTTGAAATTGAATTTCCTTTTTCTCTGCTTCTGAAATTTTCGTATACTTAATTGCATTTACAACAATTTGCCCTATAGCAATACTTAGCCATTTTCTATCAGATGCAACCATACAAGTATCTTCATCAAACATTACTTTCGGAAATACCGACGATTGAATGAAAGATTTTCGATTTTCATTAATAATACCCCTGATGATATCTATCACATTTACTACTTCTACTTTATAATCTTTCGCAAATTGCTCTAACCTTGCCATATGTAACGCTAAATCTAAACCATTTAGTATACGATTATTTTCTTCACGAATACTTTCAACTGTTGCTCTTGCTTCACGATGCTCTTTACCAAACTTTTGCAATAGCAATTCTATAACCGATACTGGTGTTTTCATTTGATGAATCCATTGGTTCATAAATATCATTTGCTGTTGTTCTTTCGCATGTTGTTTATGAACTTCATTCATATATTGCTGTCTTAATAGCGTAAACGATTCAACAACCATCTCTTGCTCTGACGTATAAGAAGTATCAATAAGTAAAGAGTCGTGTAATGTATTTCCGCTAGCAACATATTTTTCGATTCTTTTTAAAAATACACTTCGTTTTCGATAATCGTAAATGAGGTATACAGTAAATACAACTGTCCCTAATAAAAGCCCATATAACCACGTACTCCAATCAATGGATCTTTTTTCTAAAAGACTTTGCAACTGCAAAACGAGCCCAAATAAACAAAGGCTAATAATATAAGAAAGAAGTAAAGAAAAACGGTCCATGAGGTAATTTTTAACCTTCATGCCCTTCGCCCCACTCTGTAAGAAGCGCATAACCATATCCGCGTTTCGTTACAATCGCATTTTGAATGCCTAGCTCCTCTAGTTTCTTCCTTACGCGTTTTACATTTACGGTTAATGTATTATCATCAACAAAAGCTACCTCGTCCCACAGGGCTTCTAACAGTTCTTCACGCGTTACATATTGATTTGCTTGTTTCATTAAACATTCTAATAAGTAAAATTCATTTTTTGTCAGCTCCGTTTGTTGCCCCTGCCACTCAACAATGTGCTGGGACGGAAATAACAACAGTCCATTTACACCTAAACAATCACTCTCAGCAACAGAGGCATACTCACCATAGCCACGGCGAAGTGCACTTTTCACCTTAGCCATTACAATATCTAAATGGAATGGCTTCGTAATGTAATCATCTCCGCCATTCTCGATCGCCATTACTTGATCCATTTCCCCTGTTCTTGCAGAAACAAAAATAATCGGCGCATTCGATACAGTACGAATTTGACGACACCAATAAAAACCATCAAAATATGGTAAATTAATATCCAGTAATACGAGATGAGGATTTATTTTCACGAACTCATCTTTTATATGACGTAAATCACTTGCTCTAAATGATTGATAGCCATACCTTTCTAAATGCTCCTCTAATATTCCCGCTATTTTTTCATCGTCTTCTACAATTAATATTTTATACATGTTCGTTTTCTCCCCATAAAAAATTCTTCCAAAGCCACTCCTTGTTCTATTATAAATTGAAAATTTAATTAGTGGGTATTTTTTCCTATATGAATCAGACATTTACAATAAAAAAAAACTGCCATATTTCGGCAGTCTTAATCGATAAATTCAAATTGATATTCAAGAATTTTTACAATATCTCCGTCTACTGCACCACGTGCACGAAGGGCTTCATCAATACCCATTCCACGCATTTGACGAGCAAATCGGCGTACAGATTCATCACGTGAGAAGTCTGTCATTTTGAATGTTTTCTCAATATCATAACCAGAAATAACAAATGTGCCATCACTTTCGCGTGTAATTTCAAAATTAGATTCAGATTCAAATTTGTACATTACACTTGCTTCAGATTCTTCTACATCATCGTACATTGGGAATTCTGGTGTTGTTTCTAATAAGTTCGCTACTTCAAATAGTAAGTCACGTACACCTTGTTTCGTTACAGCTGAGATTGGGAAAATTTTCACTTCGTCTCCCAATTTTTCTTTAAATGCTTGTAAGTTTTCTTCTGCACCTGGCATATCCATTTTGTTTGCAACAACAACTTGTGGACGCTCAGTTAAACGCATATTGTATTCTTTTAGTTCACTATTGATTGTTACATAATCTTCATATGGCTCACGGCCTTCTAAACCAGACATATCGATAACGTGCACGATTACACGTGTACGCTCAATATGACGTAAGAATTGGTGTCCAAGTCCGACGCCGGCATGTGCACCTTCAATTAGTCCAGGAAGGTCAGCCATAACGAAGCTGCGGTTATCACCAGTTTCAACAACACCAAGATTCGGAACGATTGTTGTAAAGTGATACTCTGCAATTTTCGGACGCGCTGATGATACAACAGATAATAATGTAGATTTACCTACACTTGGGAATCCAACAAGTCCAACATCTGCTAGCACTTTAAGTTCTAGCGTGACATCACGTTCTTGACCTGGTTCACCGTTCTCAGCGATTTCTGGCGCTGGGTTCGTCGGTGTTGCGAAACGTGAGTTACCACGACCACCGCGGCCACCCTTTGCGATTACAGCTGTTTGTCCATGCGTTACTAAATCGGCAAGAATTTCACCTGTTTTTTCATCTTTTACTATTGTTCCCGGTGGAACCTTTACGATTAAATCTTCAGATTTACGACCATGCTGACCTTTACTCATTCCATGCTGACCACGATCAGCTTTGAAATGACGTTGGTAGCGGAAGTCCATTAATGTACGTAAGCCTTCCTCAACAACAAAAACAACATCTGCACCTTTACCACCGTCGCCACCTGCTGGGCCACCTTTAGGTACATACTTCTCACGACGATACGCAACCATTCCGTTACCACCGTCGCCGCCTTTTACATATATCTTGACCTGATCTACAAACATTATTTCACCACACTTTTTTCGATTGGTTGTAATATAACTGAGACTTCTTCGTCTCGTACTGTATAAGAAATGGAATACCATTTATTGTTTTGGTTCGCAAGCCAATTCTGTAGTTCTTCTACACTCGTTAGCTTACCACGAAAATCAAAAAAGAAACGAGCATTCTCCGCGTCACATTCAATTGTGATACAAACATAATTTTCAACATATACGTCTAAACTATGCTGAAGTATTGAGAAAAATTGATTCGTCCATATACATACAGTCTCATCTAAGTGAGATAAGTTATGTAATTTCCCTAATACTTCGTACTCCAATAAGCACGGCTGCTGTTTCCAATTATATGTTAAAATCCACTCTGAAAATAAAGGCATTGATAGCCCTATCAGATTGGATTCTTGTCTCGCTTCTTGGACAAAACGATCGATGAGCCTATGAATCTCTTCCACTTTTCCAAGGGAAAGGTTTCCTTTCACCATCTGCATACGATTGAGCCAATCATGTCTTGAATGACGCAATGCATCTATAATTGTCCATTTTTCATTCATTTAGATACCCCTTAATATAGAAAAACTCTAACCTGCACTCAGGTTAGAGTTTTCCGTGAGTTCTTATGCTTCTTGAGCAACAGGATATACGCTCACTTGTTTGCGGTCACGGCCAAGACGCTCAAAGCGTACTACGCCGTCAACTTTCGCGTATAAAGTGTCATCGCCACCACGACCAACGTTAACACCTGGATAAATTTTTGTACCGCGTTGACGGTAAAGAATTGAACCACCTGAAACCGTTTGACCATCTGCGCGTTTAGCACCAAGACGTTTTGACTGAGAGTCACGACCGTTCTTTGTACTACCTACACCTTTCTTAG
The DNA here is from genome assembly GCF_030733445.1 of Bacillus sp. MMSF_3353. NCBI lineage: Bacteria > Bacillati > Bacillota > Bacilli > Caryophanales > Bacillaceae > Bacillus > Bacillus sp. MMSF_3353. Next base: position 229,995 of record NZ_JASHJA010000001.1, on the reverse strand, counting down.
ATGCGAAAAACTGAAGATCTAATCTTAACATACGTTACACCTCCTGCACTTTTTCTATTAAACGGATATACTTTCCGTAATCAAGTTCGATCGTCTTAAGCGAAACAACCAATCCTTCTAAAAGCGTTTGTGCTTTTTCTGCTGCATGAACGTCTAAATCATTAGGCAATTCATACGTTAAGAATCCGCCATCACTTCCGAGTTCAATAGTTGCCTGCACATTACAAAGTTCTTCCACTGCATTTATAGAACCAAACACAACCGCTGTAGTTCCAGCACAGACAAGATCTTGTCCATGTGGCGCATAATCGGCATGTCCAGTCATTTTAAATGATTGGATACTTCCTAATTTCGTGCGACTTATCGTAATTTTAATCATGTTAACCTGGATTAAGCGTTGATAGCTTCAACAACTAGCTTAGTGTAAGGTTGACGATGACCTTGTTTCTTACGATTGTTCTTTTTCGCTTTGTATTTGAAAACGATGATTTTCTTAGCGCGACCTTGTTTTTCAACTTTCGCAGTAACTGTTGCACCTTCTACAACTGGGCTACCAACTTTAACGTTTTCGCCACCAACGAAAAGAACTTTGTCAAAAGTAACAGTTTCACCAGCTTCAACATCTAATTTTTCAATGTAGATTGCTTGACCAGCTTCAACTTTAATTTGTTTTCCACCTGTTTCGATAATTGCGTACATACTTGCACCTCCTCTTAATTACTAAGACTCGCCAAAAACGAGGTAGACATAAATGTCTTTAGGGAACCTGTCTTGTGCGGTTGTAGCATATAGCCGTTTAGGTGCTATAAACTATAACATAAAGATGTTATCATGAATCATAGACGGTTGTCAATAAATGTTCTGCTAACTATTTTTTCCGTTCTACAATTTCTGTTTTACTTCCAAAACGAATAATTGCGTACTTTTCGATCATATCATCTTTGAAATAAATTTCAAATGGAATATTTTTTTGTAATTCTTTTTGCAAAAATTGTTTTTGCAAATTTTTAGGCGCAGCGATTAATACTGCCTCATCCTCTATATTTCCATATGTGATTAGCTCTCTCTCTAACTCATACGCAATTGTTTCATATGACATTACATACCCCGTCGCTTTGCAAGGTACACACTCTTCTAGTAATACGTCGCGTAAAGAATGTTTCTTACGTTTACGTGTCATCTCCAAAATCCCTAACTCTGTAAAACCGAGCACTCTTGTATATGTGCGATCATTTTGCATAGCAGCCATCAGACATTCTCTTACCTTTTCTTTATCTTCTCTTCTTTTCATATTAATAAAATCAATTAATATCATACCACCGATATCACGCAGTCTTAATTGACGTGCAATCTCTTCAGCTGCCACTTCATTTGTACGAAGGACTGTATCTTGTAAATTCTGTTTTCCAGTAAACTTGCCCGTATTCACATCAATTACAGTCATCGTCTCCATTTGTTCCACAATTAAATAAGCACCATTCGGGAGCCACACAATTTTTTGAAGTGCTTTCTCGATCTCACGCTCTATTCCAAAATGGTTAAACATTGAAGATTTTTCATTATAAAAAGATACTTTTTCTTTTCCGACCTTTTCTTCTAATTCTTTTACTATACCTCTTGTATCTACAACTACTTTTTCAATCGTTTCAATCGGATTCTCTTGGAATACACGATCTAAAAAGGTCGCCGGTCGATGAAGTAGTAACGGTGCCTTTCCTTGCCCCTCTTTTCTTTTTAGCTCTTCATATAACTGCTGTAACCTTTGCATTTCAGCTTGTATTTCTTCAATTTCTCCTTTTTCAGAAGCAGAGCGGAAAATATAACCTCCTGTCCCTTCTACCTCAATTTGGAGTAGCTGTTGCCTTCTTTTATTATTTTTTATTTTTCGAGAAACCGCACGCATTTCATCATATGGCATATAAACGACATATTTCCCGGTAAATTCTATGTTTGCCGTCAATTTCGGCCCTTTCGTATCAATTGCCTCTTTCACAACTTGCACGAGTACCGCTTGCCCTTCATGTATACGATAAGAAGATGGTACATCATCGTATGAAAGGTACGCATGTTTTTCTAAACCGATGTTTACAAAAGCTGCGTTCATTCCAGCAATCGTTCTTACGATACGTCCAACATAAATATGCCCAACAATCTCTTGTTCTTCATTTCGTTTCCATAAAAACTCAACAATTTTTTTCTTCTCTTCAATTGCAACGCGTTTTTCCGATCCTGCATAGTTCATATATAACGTTTTCAAAATTCTTTCCTCACTTTATAATCTTCTTTGCTTTTACAATAATAAAAGGTTAGTGCTATCGTCAACACTAACCGATTAATTCTTCAACAGATGAAGTTGTTCGTTTTTCAGTAAAATACGCATAGAGTAATTCATTTTCATCCAATGTGTAATGTTCTTTATATTTTCCATGGACGATAATAGAGTGCTTATACCCTCTACGAAATTTTGTGAATATCTTATATAAATGATCTTCTGATTGCACTTCAATAGGTGCAATCTTTTCAATTCCTCTTTTGTTCCCATAATAACGTTCCAATAAAAAACGCATAAAGGCATACTGTCTTTGTTTCCACTCTTGATATAACGACACCGCTAAAAATATGAGTAGTACCCACATCATAATATTGTTACTATTCCAAAGTAACTGCCACACTAGTATTACACTAAAAAAAACACATGATAATTTCATCATCTTTTCATGTGCTTGTAAATAAGGAAAACGATATGATAATACGTTAAACAATACTTTTCCACCGTCAAGCGGCCAAATAGGTAGTAAATTAAATGCTAAAATAATTATATTATTCCATATAAAGAAATAATATAAATCCGCACCCAGCCAACCAGCTTCAAACACTATATAACCTACCACCATCATCCAAATATGTTGTATAGGCCCTGCAATTACAACAACAAGTTCCTCTTTCAATGACTTATTCCCGTGTTCCTCAAGCTCAGCCACACCACCAAACGGTAAAAGTTGAATCTTTTTAATACGCCAATTGTAGTGTGCCGCCGCAAAGGCATGCCCAAGTTCATGGATAAGAACGATACAAAATAACAGTAGTAACTCTTTAAAACGTGCCGTAAAAATACCAATGACAATAATAACCCAAAACAACGGATGCACTGAAATCTTCGTTAAAACTTCTCTATATTTAATCAAATGAAATCACCTGAATCGGGTCAATAAATTTTTCATTCTTTTTTATCGCGAAATAAAACTTACCATTTTTATTATTTGCATCATTATTCACCGTTCCAATTTTTTGTTTCTTTGAAACGTAATCATATAATTTCACTGTCATGTCATTTAAATTCGCATACCACGATTCTGTTCCATCTGCATGCTGAATTTGAACCGTATTACCAAGTTCCTCTTTCTTACCTGCAAAAACAACTAGCCCTTCATTCACTGACTCAACAGTTGCATTTGTAGCTGTTTGAACAAATACACCTTGGCCATTTTTTTGAAACCCTTGCATTACCTTTCCAGAAGCAGGGATGGCATAATCTTTTTGCTGAATCGTTCCTTCTTTTTTCTCAGTAGGTGAATAAAATACGAGTGGTTTTCCAAACTGCTTTTCGTACCATTTCGCTACAGTAGCAAACTGAAATTCTTCTTTCATCACTTTTTCTGTAACAGCTTTCGCACCGTCAAAAGAAGAGGGTGCATTCTTATATAAAATAGCGACAGAAAGAACTAATATTGCTGATAACAAAACTTTGAAGAAAAATACTTCTTTTCGAAATAAAGGATGAATTTCCTTTTCTCCATCTTCAATAAATACTGTTTCACTATCAAAATTCCCTCCAGCAAAATACTGCTCTTCCTCCATCCTTTCTTGCTCTGCCTTCCTTTTCGCAATCCGTTTTTTAATTTCTTCTACACGTCTATTCTTCATACTGTCTCCTTTCTTTCGTTAAGCTAATTTACATAGAAACAGTTGTATACAGTTTGTACATATGTATGAGCTAGGAAAGGAAGATATTCGTGTGAAGAAAAAAGAAAGCACTTCGCATATGCGCGAAGTGCCTTTAACGGATTCCAAAGAAGTTTTTCATCTTTGTAAATACCGATACCTTTTCTTGTCCAAATGCTTGCAATGGTACATTCTCACCCAACAAGCGTCTTGCAATATTACGATAAGCTAACGCTGCTTTTCCGCTCGGTTGCAACGCTACAGGTTCACCTGTATTTGTAGCACGAATAACTTCATCATCATCTTCGACAACACCAAGAAGCTCGATTGACAATGTACGTACGATTTCATCAACATCTAACATATCCTGTTCATGAAGCATATGACTACGCACACGGTTAATAACAAGTTTCGGTGGTTCAATATCCTCTTTTTCTAAAAGCCCGATAATACGATCCGCATCGCGCATTGAGGATACTTCTGGCGTCGTAACAACGATTGCTTTATCCGCACCAGCTACCGCGTTTTTAAATCCCTGCTCAATCCCCGCAGGACAATCAATTAATATGTAATCATAATCTTGACGTAATACTTGTATTAATTCATCCATTTGTTCAGGTGTTACCGCTGATTTATCACTCGTTTGTGCTGCAGGTAATAAATAAAGATCATCAAAACGTTTATCTTTAATAAGAGCCTGAGGTAAACGGCAACGCCCTTCAACGACATCAACAAGATCAAATACAATACGATTTTCCAGCCCCATTACTACGTCTAAGTTTCGAAGACCGATATCTGTGTCAATTAAGCACACTTTCTTTCCAGATAACGCCAGGGCTGTACCAATGTTCGCAGACGTTGTAGTTTTACCTACTCCGCCTTTTCCAGATGTAATTACTATTGCCTCTCCCACAGCTATACAATTCCCCTTTCTAACTTTGTTAAATTAGGTCTAAGATGAGTGAGAAGTTGCAGTCGATCGACAACAATGTGATTGTTCTCATTAATATACGCACATTCTGCCGCCTCCGCTCCGTCTTCTTTCTCTTCCGGAGCCCGCATTGCCACATCACTAATTCGAAGTTGCATCGGGTTCATATCAGATGCAGCGATTACAGCATCCGAATCCCCATAATACCCAGCATGCGCAATTCCTCTTAATGATCCTACGACAAAAATATTCCCCCCAGCGATAACCGTTCCGCCTGGATTAACATCTCCAATTAACAATAAATTTCCTTTTACATGTAAAACTTGTCCAGAGCGAACAATTTTGGAAATAGGGACAATTTCTGTTTCTTCTTTCCAAGCTATTGCTTCTGCTTTCGTTATAACATCACTTTCAATTGAATCCACAACAAGATTCTTTTTATTACGAATTAACGTACGAATCTCTTCTTGTTGGACTTCTGTTAAATAACGATTTCCCACTTTCACATGCACTTCAATTAAAGAGCGCCCATCACCATCATAGTAATGTGTAGAAAGCTTTTCATCCAGTTCCTCCAGTAATTCAGAGAATGAACAACAATCATCTAAATGAAGCGTTATTCCGTCTTTTGTCCCTTTTATTGTTACATTTTGTTGCTTTTTTTCTTCCACTAAAGTTCACCCCACCGATTCAATTCGACATAAAATTAGAAAATCCTTTTTTCTTTTTCTTCCATCGCTTTTGAAAGACGCACTAAATATCGTCTCAGTGGGAAACAAACTATCAATAAGAAAATTGCATTTAGCAATAAAGTAGACAGGAGACGATCTGTGAAAAAGACATACGCTGACATATGAGTACGTCCTAACAAAGTTAAAAATCCATACACATAATACTCTAGTGCTACAATACTAGCTAGTACAATAGAAGCAACAATAAATAAATTCAATTGTAGTATCTTCATCACACTATAAACTAAATAAGCTAAAATCGGATACGCAAATATATATATACCGACAAGTTCTGTGTATACGGTATCAAATAAGAAACCAAATAAGAGTCCGTAATAAATCCCTTGGACCGGACTATAGTACACAGTAATAAAACATAACACAATTATAAAGAAATGAGGTGCTGCTATACTGTCTTTCCAAAAAACCTCTGTTGGAACAATAGTAGCAAACATATTTTCAAATAGAAAAACAAAAAGGAGCAAAAGAGGAAGAGCTGCTCTTTTTAGAATCTTCATCATCTCTTCTCCCCCTCCTATTCTAATGGCGCTGAAGGCGTTGCACGTTTAGCAACCATAATATGCTCTACGTCATTCAAGTCAGCGGCCGGTTTTACATAAGCTGTTTTTGTTAAGCCGTATGGATCTGGCTGAACATCAACGATTGTTCCAATTACAAGACCTTTCGGGAAAATATCACCAAGTCCAGATGTTACTACTAGTTGATCTTTTTTCACGTCTGCATCAGAGCCGATCTTTGTGAAAAGAAGTAAGTGCTTTTCTTTGTCGTAACCTTCAATCAATCCGAAGATTTTCTCATCACCTTGTACGATAGCAGAAACACGATTTGTTCGGCTCATAGAACTTAGCAACTCTACTGATGATGTAAACTGAGATACACTTTTCACTCGTCCAACTAAACCTTGTGAAGTTACTACAGCCATATCTTTTTTAATTCCTTGCTGTGCTCCTTTATCAATTCCGATTAAATCGTACCATTTATCTGGATTACGAGAAACAACAGTAGATGGAATTTCAGTATATTGGCTATTCAACTCTTTTTTACCCGTTAACTCTTGTAACTTCTTGTTATCATCTTCTAATTGTTTTACTTTCCCTGATAGACCTGCATAATTATCTAATTTTGCTTTTAATTCTTTATTCTCTTCATACGTGCGCTTTACATCCTCTACATTTTCGAAGAATCCAGCTACGTATTTCGCTGGCTTTTGGAATACACGTTCTACAACACCGACAGTGTCTTTAACAAACTGCTCTGGCCATGTTAAACTGTTCCGTTCTTTCAATGAGATTCCAATCAATGCCACGAGAAGAATAATACTAACTAACAAAACAATTAATCTTTTGTTTAAGAAAAACTGTGGCACGTTCACACCCTCTTAATTTCATTGATTTTTATTTTGCAATATTATCGAGCAGCAGTTTTGAAAAGATCGATATTGTCTAATGCTTTACCTGTTCCAATTGCTACGCAATCTAATGGATCTTCTGCAACAAGGACTGGCATATTTGTTTCTTCACTAATCACTTTATCTAAGTTACGTAGTAATGCTCCGCCACCTGTTAATACGATACCACGGTCCATGATGTCTGCCGCTAATTCAGGTGGAGTTTTCTCTAACGTATTTTTAACAGATTCTACAATTGCATCTACTGTATCTTTTAATGCATCTGCAATTTCTTCTGGTTGAATTAGTACTGTTTTTGGTAAACCACTTACTAAATCACGACCACGAATTTCCATAGGCTCAATACCTTCTGGCTCGCCTGCAGAACCGATTTCTAATTTCAATGCTTCAGCTGTTCTTTCACCAATCATTAAGTTGTAGCTTTTCTTAATGTACTGAATGATTGAATCGTCCATATCATCACCAGCAACACGAACTGATTGACTTGTTACAATACCACCTAAAGAAATAATTGCAACTTCTGTTGTACCGCCACCGATATCAACAACCATGCTACCAGTTGGTTCCCAAACAGGTAAGTTTGCACCAATTGCTGCTGCAAATGGTTCTTCAATTGGATAAGCGTCACGAGCACCAGCTTGACGAGTCGCGTCAATTACTGCACGTCTTTCGACAGCTGTAATACCAGATGGTACACATACCATTACGTATGGTTTACGTGAGAAAAATCCATTTGATTTTTGAGCTTGTTGAATGTAATATTTCATCATTGTTGCTGTCGTTTCGTAATCAGCAATTACACCGTCTTTCATCGGGCGAAGTGCCACAACGTTTCCTGGTGTACGACCAATCATTTGTTTTGCATCGCTACCTACAGCAACGATTTGTTTCGTATCAGTTTGTAACGCTACTACTGAAGGTTCACGTAAAACTACACCTTTTCCTTTTACATATACAAGCGTGTTCGCAGTTCCTAAATCTATTCCAAGATCGCGAGTAAATCCACCAAATCCAAACATATTATTTATCTTCCTTTCTTGTTTTCACGGACTCATTTTTTCTTAATTTATATTATAAAAACAGTACGTTTTTTATATCTTTATCCTTTTTGTAGATAAATTTCTACAAAAAACTCATAAATCACATTATAAAACAAAATAAGTAAAAAGCATAGTCTTAAATATGACCTTTTTCCTTTAAACTCACGAATTTATGGTCGCCTATTATAATATGGTCAAGCACTTCAATTCCGATAATTCGGCCGCATTCTACTAAGCGTTTTGTTACTTCAATATCTTCTCGGCTCGGCGTGGGGTCTCCTGAGGGATGGTTATGAAGACATATGATAGAGGCTGCTGCACGGCGGAACGCTTCTTTAAATACTTCCCTTGGATGTACAATTGATGTGTTTAAGCTTCCAATGAAAATTGTTTGCCTATGTATAACTTGATTTTTTGTATTTAAATATAAACATACAAAATGCTCCTGCTGCAGGAAACGCATTTCTTCCATCATATATCTCGCGCAATCTTCTGGGCTTCGAATGCTATATCTATTTTGATATTCTAAACGCACCATTCTTCTACCGAGTTCAAAAGCAGCTATAAGCTGGGTTGCCTTCGCAACCCCAACACCATGTATACTGACAAGCTCTTCTAACGTTGCATCCTTCAACATACGTAAACCGTCAAAGTGATGTAAAATTTTATCTGATAACTTTAAAACTGTTTCTTCTTTAGAACCTGTTCTGAGTAACACTGCAAGAAGCTCCCGATTCGATAAACTTCCAGCTCCTTCTAACAATAAACGCTCCCGTGGCTGTTCTTCTTTGACAACATCACGAATACCGTTCATTTCTCCACCCCTTTTATTTGTTCTCTCAAAGAAAATCCCATGCAATTTTACGCATGGGTTACATCAATATTGAATTGTTTTAATTCCCGAACAAGACGGGAAATTGGTAACCCGACTACACTATAGTAGTCCCCTTGAATATGTTGAACAAAAATAGACCCTTTACCTTGAATCCCATAACTTCCTGCTTTATCAAGAGGCTCTTTCGATGCAACATATGCGTCAATTTCTTCTTCTGTTAATTCCCAAAACGTAACTTCTGTACGCTCGTAAAAAGTGACTGTTTTGTCTTTCGCTATAATTGCAACACCCGTATACACCTCATGTGTTTTCCCTGATAATAATTGCAACATTTCTTTCGCCTCAGCCTCATTAGAAGGCTTTCCAAGTATACGCGACTCATATGTAACAATTGTGTCTGCACCTAACACAATGTGATCACTATTCGTTTCTGCTACCGCAGATGCTTTTTGCAAAGCAAGTGACATAACAATATCAGAAGGTGAGGAATACGCACCAATCTTTTCTTCTACTTCACTTACAATAATTTCAAATGGCACACCAGCTAACTCAAGTAATTCCTTCCTGCGAGGTGACCCTGAAGCTAAAATAATTTTTTTCATATTTTCTCCTTCCTTTCTCACATGAAGCAGACTCATTTACAACAATCGTATCAAAGGAATAGTTTGTCCACAAATGAAAGAAATATTATCTTCTCTATATAAAATAATACCTCTTTACTAACATACAATTATATTTCTGCCATAGAGAAAGCACTTTACTATAAATTCAAAAGAAAAGAAAGAAGTACCTACACTTCTTCCCTCATCATTTCATTATCCTATTATTTCGCCTTTTGTGAAACAATTTTTTCATACGAAAGCATACCATCAATAATAACTTGATTTAGTTTCGCCAAAGATTCCTTATCATCTTTTCCGTCCTTCACTGTTTGCACAGCTACTGACGTATACATATACAATTTCTTCGCTTCTTCTTGCTTCATACTTTTCCCTTCTTTTTCAATCGCTTTCCACTCTTTTTCAATCGCCCCTATATCTTTCGCATTACTTTTTCCACTAGCTTGTACGCTGGAAGCATATTTTGCTAAATGAGTATATAATGGCTGTACTTTTGTTAAAAATGCCCCAACTTCTTTATCATCTTTAAGTAACGCTTTATCTGTTATATCCCAGTCCTTTTTCAATACGGAGACATTATCATTTTTATACTGCGTCATTAATTGATTTATGCCTTGTTCATCGCTAGCAATACCAACAACTAATGCATACTTATCACCGCTCGATTTTAAAGCTGCAACGCCTCCATTACCTTTCCACTCTTCAAGAGCGGCCTGTCCCTTTTCTTCGGAAGAATAAATCCCTCCTTGCACAAAAAATAATTTCATTGGATCTAATGACGTTCCTGTCTGTGCTTTTTGTTTTTCCTCTTTTGGTGCCGGTGTTTGTTCTGCCGTTCCGCCCACCTTTGATTCTTCATTTCGCATCTGCTTCGAAGCCGTTACTTCGCTTCCCCCTGTCGCACCTTGTCCTTTAAGTAACTGTAGCATTCCCATCCCAAAAGCCGTACCAATAACAATCGCAGTGGCAACGATTGCAATTAACGTATTGCTCCACTTCTTTCGTTTTTTTTCCTTAGACACCAATTTCGCTTTTTGAAACGGAACAACGTTTTTCGGTCTTTCACTTTCTACTACCATCCATTCAAATTCATCTTTCTTCTTCTCCTCATACTTCGCTTCTGTTCCATTCACTTTCACTGAGATCGTTCGTGATTGCTTGTCCATACACTCACACCTCACCTCTTATCGTTGTCCGCATCATATCATATTCATTTCACAAAAAAACGAGATATTTGTCAGAGGAATTCGCCAAATAACCCTATATATTTATCTTATATGTATGCATTTGACTTCATTTGTAGAACAAAAAAACTAGATAGCAAAGACTATCTAGTTTTTCTCGCGAATATATTTTCGAACTTCCGAAATGAAATAAAGAGAACCTGTTATGATAAAAACATCATTTTCTCCAATCATTTCAACCTTCGTATCAATTGCCTCTTTCCAATTTTCAAAAACTAGTTTTGACTCTTTCTTTGAATACGATGCAAGCTTGTCAGCAGAAATAGCACGATCAAAGGCGAATGTTGTAAAAATAATTTCATCGGCAATGGTTTCTAATTGATCTACCATATTATGCAATTGTTTATCACCTAGGGCAGTAAATAAAACTATTACATTTTTATCTTTGTAATGTGATTCTACTGTTTTCACAAGACTTTCGATACCTTCTGGGTTATGGGCACCATCTATAATAATATCTGGATTGCTTTGCAGTTTTTCAAATCGACCAATCCAATACGCTTCCTGTAATCCAGTTCTTATTTCTACTTCCTCAATTAAAAATGATAAGTATGTTTTGACATACATGACTGCCATAAGTGCAAGTGCTGCGTTTCCTACTTGGTGAACACCTTTCATTGAGATTCGCACATCTTCAAAAGTGGCGAAAGGACAAGTGAAATCGAACCGTTCTCCATCTTCGCCAGACTGTTTATGTAACGCTGTAAAATGCTTGCCCATCTCGTATAAGTTTGCATGATTTTCCTTTGCAACTTTTTGAATGACTTGCAATGCTTCCTCATCTTGTACACCAGTAATAACCGGAACACCAGACTTAATAATCCCCGCCTTTTCATATGCAATTTCTCCTAGTGTATTCCCTAAAATATGCATATGATCGTGGCCGATATTTGTAATAATCGTGAGAACAGGATGAATAACATTCGTAGAATCAAAGCGCCCTCCAAGCCCTGTTTCAAATAAAACAACATCACAGAAATTAACTTTACCGAAATAACAAATTGCCATAACAGTAATAATTTCAAACTCAGTCGCTTCCCCTAAATCCGTCCCATCTAGTTTTTCAACGACTGGCTTTACCATCTTTACAAGTTCAGTAATCTCTTCATCTGCAATTGGTGTCCCGTTCACACTAATACGTTCGTTAAATGTTTCAATATATGGAGAGGTAAATGTTCCTACCTTATATTTTGCATCTTCTAACATGTAGCGCATATATGTTAACGTTGAACCTTTTCCATTTGTACCAGCAAGATGAACACATTTTATGTGACGCTCTGGATTTCCGAGCTCTTCTAGCATCCATTTCATTCTTTCTAATCCCGGTTTAATACCAAACTTCAATCGGCTATGAATCCACCCTATCGCTTCTTCGTATGTATGTATCACGTATGCTTTCCCCTTTCAAAAGACAACCTTCATACCCCTATTATACGCAAAGAAAAGAGACTCACCAATATAGTGAGCCTCTAAAAAATATTTTACTTTTCAAGATCTGCTAGACGTTGGCGAACTGCTTCACGTTTTTCTAGGTAGTCTTGCTCTTTCGCACGCTCTCCATCAATAACTGCTGCAGGAGCTTTCGCTACGAAACCTTGGTTTGAAAGTTTCTTCTGTACACGTTCTACTTCTTTGTCGAACTTCTCAAATTCTTTCTCAAGACGTGCTCTCTCTTCATCAAGATTGATAAGATCAGCTAACGGTAAGAATAACTCTGCACCTGATACGATTGCAGTCATTGCTTTTTCTGGTGCTTGTAAATCCGTTTGAATTATTAATTCGCTTGGGTTACAGAAACGCTCAATGTAAGAGCTGTTTTTCGTAAGTTGAGCAAGTACAGCCTCATCTTTTGCTTTAATTTGCATTTGAACTTTTTTGCTCATTGGCGTATTAACTTCTGCACGGATGTTACGAACAGAGCGAATGATATCAACTAGAAGGTGCATTTCTGCCGCAGCTTCTGTATCTTGTAAATCTTCACGAACTGTTGGCCATGCTGCTACTGTAATAGATTCGCCTTCATGCGGTAAATGTTGCCAAATCTTCTCTGTTACGAATGGCATGAATGGGTGTAATAGACGCATTGTTTGGTCTAATACGTAAGCTAAAATAGAACGAGTTGTTTTCTTAGCTGCTTCATCTTCACCGTATAGTGGAAGTTTCGCCATTTCAATGTACCAGTCACAGAAATCGTCCCAAATGAAGTTGTATAATGAACGACCAGCTTCACCGAACTCATATTTATCCATGTTACGCGTTACGCTTTCGATTGTTTCGTTTAAGCGAGTTAAAATCCACTTATCCGCAACTGATTTTTCACCAGTTAAATCGATTTCTTCATACTTCATATCATCCATGTTCATTAATACGAAACGTGATGCGTTCCAAATTTTATTAATGAAGTTCCAAGTAGACTCTACTTTTTCCATACTGAAACGTAAATCTTGACCTGGTGCGCTTCCTGTTGATAAGAAATAGCGCATTGCATCTGCACCGTACTTCTCGATAACATCCATTGGATCAATACCGTTACCAAGAGATTTACTCATTTTACGTCCTTGCTCATCACGAACTAAACCGTGAATTAATACATCTTTAAATGGACGCTCGCCTGTAAACTCTAAACCTTGGAAAATCATACGAGATACCCAGAAGAAGATGATGTCATACCCCGTTACTAATGCATCTGTTGAATAATAACGTTTAAAGTCTGCTGAATCTTCATCCGGCCAGCCAAGTGTTGAGAACGGCCATAACGCTGAACTGAACCATGTATCAAGTACGTCGTTATCTTGATTCCAGTTTTCAATATCTGCTGGTGCATCTGTACCTACGTATACTTCACCAGTTTCTTTATGATACCAAGCTGGAATACGGTGTCCCCACCATAATTGACGAGAAATACACCAGTCGTGAATGTTTTCCATCCAGCGTAAGTATGTGTTTTCAAAACGTTCTGGTACGAACGTTACTTTCTCTTCTTCTTTTTGTTGAAGCTCTACTGCCTTCTCAGCAAGTGGAGCCATTTTTACGAACCATTGTGTTGATAAGTAAGGCTCAACAACTGCACCACTACGCTCACTATGACCTACTGAATGCATATGAGGCTCGATTTCTACTAATACGCCCGCTTCTTGTAAGTCCTTCACTAACGCTTTACGGCATTCGAAACGATCCATACCGTTATACTTACCAGCTTTTTCGTTCATTGATCCATCTTCGTTCATTACTAAGATACGTGGTAAGTCATGACGGTTACCTACTTCAAAGTCATTCGGGTCATGAGCTGGTGTAATTTTTACAACGCCTGTTCCGAAATCTTTTTCTACGTACTCATCAGCAATAATCGGAATCTCACGGCCTACGATTGGAAGTGTAACTGTTTTCCCGATTAAATGTTTGTAACGATCGTCTTCTGGATGAACTGCTACTGCTGTATCACCAAGCATCGTTTCTGGACGAGTAGTAGCAAGACGAATATGACCAGAACCATCTGTTAACGGATAGTTCATATGGTAGAATGCACCTTGAACTTCTTTATGAATTACTTCAATATCAGAAAGAGCTGTGCGTGTTGCTGGGTCCCAGTTGATAATATATTCACCGCGGTAAATTAAGCCTTTTTCGTATAATTGAACGAATACTTTATTAACCGCATCAGATAAACCTTCGTCTAATGTGAAACGTTCACGAGAATAGTCTAATCCTAAACCAACTTTCCCCCATTGTTGACGAATGTGAGACGCGTATTCCTCTTTCCATTCCCAAGCTTTTTCAAGGAATTTCTCACGGCCAAGATCGTAACGTGAAATACCTTCTTCACGAAGTTTCCCTTCTACTTTTGCTTGTGTTGCGATACCCGCATGGTCCATTCCTGGAAGCCATAATACATCGTAACCTTGCATACGCTTCGTACGAGTTAAAATATCTTGAAGAGTTGTATCCCAAGCATGACCTAAGTGTAACTTACCAGTTACGTTCGGAGGTGGAATTACAATTGTGTATGGTTGTTTCTTCTCATCTCCTGTTGCTTCGAAATATTTGCCTTCAAGCCACCATTGATAAAGGCCTTCTTCAACGGACATATGATCATATTTAGTTGGTAAATTCTTTTCCGTGTTTGACATTATTTTCCCTCCTTAAAATAAAAAATGCCCCTCATCCAAAAAAGGACGAGGGACATCGCGGTACCACCTTTATTTACAAACAAATTCAGGAATTTGCTTATACTCTTAATTTGATAACGGACAAATCCGTCTTTTCCTAATGAGAACTATTCCGTTCAGAAAAGATGCTCCAGGGCTACCTTCTAACATAACTATCTAGAGAATCTCCCAGCTAATGATTCTCCTCTCTGAAGACGTTTCTTGTTATACTCTTCCCCTTCAAGGCATTTATATGATTGTTAATTATTATATACAATAGTGTAAAAAACGAAACCCTATTCGTCAAGATAAATTTAATACTACGGCTTTTTGGGCAAAAAAAGAAGATAAGTAGCATCCTCTACTTATCTTCTTTCTCCCGCTATTTGCGGGCAGTAAGACCCCATCACTTTATCCGCTCCCTTGCTGAGCAGCTTGTAATTGCGAAAGGAAATATTCTATATTGCTAACGAGCCAATGCGATTGTTGTAAGCTCTTTACTCCGAGCAGTTCATTTTCCTCATTGCGACTCTCTCTTCTTTTCTTATAAGACTGGATTTGCCGAATAAATTGCGATGGATACGTCATATATGCAAACATGAGTAGTTGCTCTTCTTTCGTAAAAGGGAAATTTTTTTGGTACATTTGATACCATTCAAACCGATCACTTCGCGCAATTGGATACGTATTTAAAGACCGAGAATAAAACCCTACTATATCTTGCACCGGTGTGGCAAACTTAGATTTTTCTAAACTAATAAAATAGCCATTCCGTTCATAATCAAATAAGAAATGATTAAGCGATACGTTACCATGTACAAAAGTAATACGTGTTTTTTCTTTTTCTTTCATCGCATCGTTCCACTCAGTTAATTGCTTCATTGCAAACTCACGCGCCCTCATTACATGATGATAGTACGTACAATATTGCAATTCAAACGGAGACATATACCACTTCGCTTCAGATTCTACGAGAAACTCTTCTAACATCTCACCATCATTCTCCCAGCGATCGGATATATTTGTATAATGTTTTTCTAAATCTTCTTCTGTATACGTTTCTTCTTTCACCGTTTTTTGATGTAACGTCCCGAGAGTTTGAAACATTTTATGGTATTGATCATTATCCTCGCCATTGCCTTCCGCACGTTCTAACCAAGGCATTAAATAATAATTATACGTCCCGTCACTTAAAATATAATTTCCATCCGTCGCATGGTATATAGGTACATAATTTGAAAAACCGTTCTCCTTCAAATATTGAATATGGTGCAAAAAGTTATTCCTCTCTAATTTCCCGTCTTCTATTTTCTTGAGCGCATACGGACCTTGATTCGTGTAAATTTTCGTTACACTTCCGTGCTCTTCCATATGCTGTGTATCCAATCTATATTGCCTTACAATGGGTTCATAGCGATTTCGTAATTCAATATCCATACGAATAACCCTTTCTATTCAAAACATTGCCTTTAGGAAAATAAGTGAGTGAAAACACTCACTTATTTCGCTTTTGCCCTTGAAACAGGAATATAAATAATTTGTCCCGCAGTTAAATATATATCTTCTGTTTGATTGACACGATATAAGTTTTGTACAGACGTTTCATAACGGTCTGCAACAGATTCGATTGTATCCCCTTCTTGCACGAAATACATTCTTAACTTTGTAAATTCTTCTTCCGGTTCTTTCGTAAATATTTTCGTTAAATAAAGTGCATTTTCATCTCGCTGTGAATACGCTTCTTCTTCTTGCTCTTCTTGTTTTTTCGCTTTTTCTTTCTTGAAATCTTTTCTTCCGAACAATTCAAATTGTGGCGTTGATTCTTTCTCCTCTTCACGCTCCACAAATTCATGTTCTTCTATTTCCTCTTCCTCTACTTCCTGCTCTTTTCTTTCCTCTAGTTGAAACGGTTCAAATGCGTAATCTTCCCACTCATCTGATTCCTTATAGACTGGTTCTTCTACGTGCATGGCGGGTCTATTTTCATCTTCTTGTGCGGAATCAGCCTCTAACTCAGCATACGCTGTTTCTTCCTCTTCATCCTCGATTCTTTCTTCATCACATAAACCAGTGATAGATATATCCGCTAATAATTGTAAGCAACCATTTTCCTTTAATTCATAATCAAATTCCTCAATAGATACATATAGTTCTTCAATTACTTTCACACGGTTTCTCGGAATTGATATTTCAAGCGGAAAGGAATGAACAAGTTCATTAACCCCATCTTCCCTTGTTTCTACATAATCAATCGACTTCGCTGGCGATAAATCTCTTAATGAATAAGCCGAATCATCTTGCCGCGCAACATACTCTCCCGTTAAATCTAATTGCCCTCTCACGATAACTTCATGATCAAGCTCTTCTATCTCAACGTCTGGATCTAACGAAATTGACAAAAGTTCTTCGACTTCCTGTCCTTTTTGGAACCAAACAGATTCTTTTAATGAAAAACGTAATGAATGATCTGTTGCCACTTTTTTTCCCCCTCCCAAACTATATGTCATTACAGATTTATGTATGGAAAGCTGACTTTATGAATAAAAAAAATCGCTCCCCTTATGGAGAGCGATTTTCTTTCAACAATTAGGCTTTTAATTTTGACATTGCAATTTCAGCTGCTGCAATCGTCGCTTCAATATCTGCATCACTATGTGCTGTCGATAAGAATAGACCTTCGAATTGAGATGGTGGCAAGAATACACCTTGTTCTACCATTTCACGATAGTAAGCCGCAAAGAATTCTAAGTTTGAAGATTTTGCTGCATCGTAATTAATAACTTGTTCATCTGTAAAGAAGATACCAATCATAGAACCCGCACGATTAATATGATGCGGAATGCCATGTTTTTCAGCCGCTTTACGTAAGCCAGCTTCTAACATTTCAGCTTTACGCTCAAATTCTACATATGATTCTGGCGTTAACTGTACTAACGTTTCATAACCTGCTGCCATTGCAAGTGGGTTACCTGATAAAGTACCTGCTTGGTAAATCGGTCCGCTCGGTGCAACTTGGCGCATAATTTCTGCTTTACCACCGTATGCTCCTACTGGTAAGCCACCACCGATTACTTTACCTAAACAAGTTAAATCAGGTGTTACACCGTAATAACCTTGTCCGCAATTATAAGCAACTCGGAATCCTGTCATGACTTCATCAAAAATAAGCAATGCACCATTTTGCTCTGTTACTTCACGAAGACCTTCTAAAAATCCTGGTTGCGGAGGAACAACACCCATATTTCCTGCTACTGGTTCTACAATTATACAAGCAATATCATCACCAAATTGTTCGAAAGCGTATTTCACACTTTCTAAATCGTTATACGCTACGGTAATCGTATTTTTCGCTACACCTTCTGGTACACCTGGGCTATCTGGTAAACCTAGCGTCGCCACACCAGAACCGGCTTTAATTAATAACGAATCACCATGACCGTGGTAACAACCGATGAATTTCAAAATTTTATTACGTCCTGTATAACCACGAGCTAAACGTAGCGCACTCATTGTCGCTTCTGTTCCAGAGTTAACCATACGTACAATCTCAATTGATGGTACGCGCTCAATAACAAGTTTCGCTAATTTATTCTCAATTTCCGTTGGGGCACCGAAGCTTGTTCCTCTTTCAGCAACAGATTTTAAAGCTTCAACAACACGATCATTCGCATGACCATGAATTAAAGGACCCCATGATAATACGTAATCGATGTATTCATTTCCATCGATATCATATACTTTAGAGCCTTTTCCGCTCTCCATAAACAACGGATTCATACCAACAGACTTAAAAGCACGAACGGGGCTATTTACGCCACCAGGCATTAAATCTTGCGCCTCTTCAAACGCCGCAATCGACTTATCAAACTTTTTCATTATTTAGCGCCTCCTTCTTGTAACCATCTTGCTGCATCTTTAGCATGATACGTAATAATTAAATCTGCTCCTGCACGTTTCATGCTAATTAATTTTTCAAGTACAACTTCTTTTTCATTAATCCAACCATTTTGCGCTGCTGCTTTAATCATCGAATATTCACCACTTACGTTATAAGCAACGACTGGTAAATTAAAGTTATTTTTCACATCACGAACGATATCTAAGTAAGAAAGAGCTGGCTTTACAATTAAGAAATCTGCCCCTTCCATTACATCTGATTCTGCTTCACGGAATGCTTCCATACGGTTCGCTGGATCCATTTGATATGTTTTACGATCACCAAATTGCGGAGCACCGTGCGCCGCATCACGGAATGGTCCGTAAAATGCTGATGAATATTTCACAGCGTACGACATTACTGGTACGTGTCCAAAACCATTTTCATCTAATGCATGGCGAATTGCTGTTACGAATCCGTCCATCATGTTTGATGGCGCAATAATGTCCGCTCCTGCTTTCGCTTGGCTTACAGCTGTTTTCGCAAGAACTGCAAGAGACTCGTCATTTAAAATAATACCATCTTCAATTACACCGCAATGACCATGGCTTGTGAATTGACATAAACATGTATCTGCAACTACTACTAGCTCAGGGAATTCACCTTTAATTTGCTTAATTGCACGTTGCACAATTCCATGATCACAATATGCTGATGATCCAACTTCATCTTTTTCAGCAGGTAAACCAAATACAATAACAGAACGAATACCTAAATCAACAACCTCTTGCATTTCAGCTTGCAATAAATCTAAAGATATTTGATATACGCCTGGCATAGAAGGCACTTCATTACGAACATTTTCTCCTTCTAATACAAAAATAGGGTAAATAAAATCTTCCGTATGTAAAAACGTTTCACGCACAAGCGCACGCATATTACCGCTTTGTCTTAAGCGACGATGACGATTAAATTGTAAAGAGTTCATAGATTTCTATCCCCATTCTTTTATTTTATAGATTCACAAATGCATTGTAGTAATGCTTCTACAGTGTACTCTTTCGGCATAATAACATGTGGAAAATAAAGGATCGCCTCTTTTTCCGTAATAGGCCCTATACAAGCAATTGTACAGTTTTTTGTCCATTCTCTCCAGTTTGTACCCTCAAGTAAACGAACAAAACTAGTAACAGTTGAAGGGCTTGTAAATGTAATAATGTCTACTTTCCCTACTTCTAACGCTACTATAAGCTCTTGCCTTTTCCCTACATTCTCTTTCGTACCATATACGATTAGCTCATCTAGAGAAACACCAATTTCGCGAAGTGCAACTGGAATTACATCTCTTGCTAAATTCCCTTTCGGAAATAAAATGCACTCGTTTCCACTTAGTCTTTTTACAAACTCTTCTGCAAATACTTCTGCAACAAATGCAGTTGGAACGAAGTCCACTTGATAGCCCCGCTTTTCTAACTCTAACCTTGTTTTCACGCCTACTGCAGCAATTTTAGTCTTTGCGGGTAGCTTCTTTCTCAAACTATCTAGAAAAAAAGCTACTCCATTTTTACTCGTAAAAATAACCCAGTCATACGAATGCAGGTGCCCTGCTATATGTTGAATTTGCCTATGAGACATACCTTCCATACGCAAAAGCGGAATTTCCAATGGAATTCCGCTCTTTTCTTTCACCGCTACACTCATTTGTTTCGCTTGATGCTGGGCACGTGTAATTAATACCGTTTTGCCAGCGAGAGCGTTCATATTTATTGTTGCCCCTTATTTGCAGCAAGAATGAGTTCTTTGGCGCCTTGTTTAATTAAACGGTCCGCAGCCTCTAATCCTACTTCCTCTGGATTAGTTCCTACTACTATCTCTTTCAATAAAATAGAACCGTCCATAGAACCGACAAGAGCTGTTAATTCGATTGCATCATTTTCTGTAAGAGTTGCATATCCAGCGATCGGAACTTGGCAGCCACCTTCAAGTTTATGAAGAAATACTCGTTCTGCCGCCACTGTTCTTTCTGTTACTGCATCATTCATATGCGCTAACAACTGTAGTAAATCCTTATCATCCTCACGGCATTCAATCGCTAATGCACCTTGTCCTACAGCAGGTACACATAACGTCTCATCTAAATGTTCTGTAATAACTTCATTATCCCAGCCCATTCTTTGTAATCCAGCTGTTGCTAAAATGATTGCATCGTAATCCTCTTCTTGTAATTTACGTAAACGTGTATCGATATTTCCTCGAATCCACTTCACTTGTAAATCTGGTCTCGCAGCTAATAATTGTGCACTGCGTCTTAAACTACTCGTACCTAAAATAGCGCCTTCTGCTAACTCTTTAAACGCTGCTCCGCTTTTTGAGATAAAAGCATCACGAGGGTCAACACGCTTCGGTGTACAACCAATCATTAATCCTTCTGGAAGTACGGCCGGCATATCTTTCATACTATGTACAGCCATATCAATTTCTTTCGTAAGTAACGCATGTTCAATCTCTTTAACAAACAAGCCTTTTCCGCCTACTTTTGAAAGAGTAACATCTAAAATAACATCACCTTTTGTGACGATTTCTTTCACTTCAAATTCATATGGTAAACCTAGTGCTTTTAACTGATCAATAAACCAGTTTGTTTGCGTTAATGCTAATTTACTCTTTCGTGACCCTACAATAATTTTGCGCATAATTCTCTCTCCTCATTATAAATACCAAAAGTGGAAGTTGGATAAACTGCTTAATAGAAAAATATTGATTAGCATTACGAGAAATGCTCCGATGTTCCACTGCACGATTTTCTTCCCTTGCAACACATCTGCCACTCGTAAATATAGGCCAGCACAATATACAAATAGAACGACAAAAGACCCAATCACTTTCGTATCATACCAATGGAAATTGTCCAATTTCGTATATCCCCATATGCATCCTAATAAAATAGCTAATAAGAAAAATGGAACAGAAAATAAATTTAATCCGTAAGACATCGATTCTAGCTTCGGTAAATTCCCTAACCTTCTTAATCTCGCATTCCATTTTTTCTTTTTTAATAGGCGATATTGCAATAAATACATAATAGAAAAAATGAACGATACAGTAAAAGTTGCATAAGAAATAATAGCCATACCGACATGTACATATACAAGTTCTGAAACTAATTGCTCTGCCAGTACCGGCGACATCTTTCCGAGCGGTGTAAAAATAGAAAAAGCGCTTACGCCAAATGCGACAACATTTGTAAAAAAGACTAGAAAGTCAATTCTCATAAATCGATTAATGACTAACGACATCGTAATCAATAGCCAAACATAAAAATAAATCCCTGATAATAAAGTTAATATAGGGTTCGTTTCTGAATCTGTAGCCCTAAGTAACATAAAGATAGACTGCAGAACCCATACAATCGAAAGTAACCAAAAAGCTAATCGGTTCGCCTTTCGGTTACTTTGGAAATAATCTATAAAATATAAACTAATGCTACAAGCATATAAAATAATTGCAATATGATAAATAATACTGTTATTTAAAAAACTCATCCGATCATCCTTCCAAATTATAAAGATGGAACGGATGGTGTCCACGCTCTTTTATGTTCTACTTCTTCCGCACAACTCTCTACATCTTCCATTTCTAAGTCGAAAATCTTTGCAAATAACGCTAATTTTTCGTCTGCTCCCTCTTCAGCAGCAATTTCTTTCGCTACTAAAATTGGGTCTTTTAATAATTGATTAATAATACTTTTCGTATGCTTACTAATTACTTTTCTCTCACGATCACTAAGATTCGGTATTTTTCGTTCCAAGCTTTCCATCGTTTCACTTTGGATAGCAAGTGCCTTATCACGAAGAGCTGCTATTAACGGAACAACACCAAGTGTACTTAACCACGTTTTAAATAAAACAATTTCCTCTTCAATCATAAATTGAATTTTCTCTGCTTCTTTCAAACGCTCAGCACGATTTGCTTCCACTACTCCTTGCAAATCATCAATGTCATATAAAAAAGAACCTTCTAGTTCATCAATCGCTGGATCAATATCACGTGGCACTGCAATATCCACCATAAATAACGGACGACCAGAGCGCATTTTCTCTACCTTTGTTATCATCTCTTTCGTAATGACATATTCAGATGCACCAGTTGAACTAATTAAAATATCTGCTTCTAATAATGCACATTGCAATTCACTTAAAGGCTTTGCATGTCCCATATATTTCTCAGCCATTACTTCCGCTTTCGTAAACGTCCTATTCATGACGGTTACTTTTCGAGCACCGCTTCCATATAAGTTTTGCAGTGCCAGCTCACCCATCTTACCAGCACCAAGAATAAGCACATGACAATCTGTTAACTCACCAAATATTTTCTTTCCGAGCTCAACAGCAGCATAGCTAACAGACATCGCACTTTCACCAATCGTCGTTTCTGAGTGCGCACGTTTCGCTAACGTAACCACCTGCTTAAACAACTCATTAAAAATTGTGCCTGTCGCTTTTACTTGTTGCGCTTCTAAAAAGCTATCTTTTATTTGGCCTAAAATCTGTGTTTCTCCAACTACCATAGAATCTAAACCGCACGTCACGCGGAATAAATGATCTATTGCACCGTCTTGTTCAAAAATGGTTAAATATGGTGCGACTTCTTCTATTTCAAGCTGAAACCAATCAGCTAAAAACTTCTTAATATAATACCGTCCCGTGTGTAATTGATCGACAACAGCGTAAATCTCAGTGCGATTACAAGTTGATACAATGACATTCTCTAACACGCTCTTTTGATTTTGTAATGTAGTCATTGCTTGCTCTAGCTCTGCTGCCTGAAATGTGAGTTTCTCACGAAATTCTACAGGGGCTGTTCGATAATTTACACTAACAACAAGAATATGCACGCAGCATGTCCCCCTTCACCCGTTTTATCACTTTATCTACTATCATAATACAACTTTCCTCTTATGAATCTGACAATCGTGTGAACAACCGATTATTTTTTATTTATTCTCCGTATGTAATAAAGGAGATTCAGTAAAACTAATAAAGACTTTCTACTTTATAATGATTATAAATTAATAACTCTATTTGTACGTTACCAAAAAAAGCCCTCATAATCAAGTGATGGAAACTATTCCATATGAATTATAACATCATCTTTCCTATCTTCTTTCATCATGAAGAAAAATATGTATGATTGTTCCAAATTGTAGCACAAACTTTCTCAATACAATGTATTTGACATTGTATTTCTTTTTCGTTATATTGATTTTATAAAATTAAATTGTGCACAACTTAATTAGAAAGGAGTTATGTATGACAGAGAATTCTTTACATCTAGATAACCAACTTTGTTTTTCTATTTACGCCTGTTCTAAAGAAGTTACCCGCTTTTATCGACCATATTTAGAAGATATGGGTATTACGTATCCCCAGTACATTACTTTACTCGTACTATGGGAGCAAGATGGACTAACAGTAAAAGAAATTGGAGAACGTCTATTTTTAGATTCCGGTACGTTAACACCTATGTTAAAACGAATGGAATCATTAAAACTTGTAAAACGCGTTCGTTCCAAAGAAGATGAGCGCAAAGTTTGTATTAAATTAACAGAACAAGGTAAAGACTTAAAAGAAAAGGCTTGTTCATTGCCGAAAACAATGGCAACAAATTTAGGAATTACAGAACAAGAATATCGTTCTTTATTAATTCAATTAAATAAACTAATTGAAACAATGAAAACAATTAATGATAGAAAAGGGGAATAAACATGGATAAATTATATACTGCTTCAGTAACTGCTACAGGTGGAAGAAACGGAAAAGTAATTTCAGATGATGGCATATTAAATCTTGATGTAAAAATGCCGAAAGCACTAGGTGGTGCAGGCGGAGAGGCAACGAATCCAGAACAACTATTTGCTGCTGGTTATGCCGCTTGTTTTGATAGTGCATTACAACTTGTCATTCGTACAAAACGTGTGAAAGTAGAAAGTACAGAAGTAACTGCTCACGTTTCTATCGGAAAAGATACAGATGGTGGTTTCGGCCTATCTGCTGTACTTGATGTACATGTTGCTGGCGTCTCTCATGACGAAGCACAAGAACTTGTAGAAGCCGCTCACGGTGTATGTCCTTATTCGAAAGCAACAAGAGGTAATATTGAGGTTACATTAAACGTACGATAAAAAAATTTAGTAAATAAAAAAAACGCGCGACATTCGTCACGCGTTTTTTGTTTTTGTCATTCTATGAATTGCCTTCCACGCTTCTTCTTTTCCAAGTCCTGTTTCAGAAGAGAATAGAACGATTTCATCGCCAATTTCAACAGCAAGCGTTTCTTTTACAACTTTTAAATGCTTTTGCCATTTCCCTTTCGGAATTTTATCGGCTTTCGTCGCAATAATAATTGTTGGGATTTCATAATGCTTTAAGAAATCATACATCATCACGTCATCATTTGTCGGTTGGTGACGTAAATCAACTACTAATACAGCTGCGTCTAATTGCTCACGTGTTGTAAAGTAAGTCTCAATCATCTTGCCCCATGCTGCGCGCTCTGTTTTAGATACTTTCGCATATCCATAACCTGGAACGTCAACAAAATGCATCATCTCATTGATCAAGAAAAAGTTCAACGTTTGCGTTTTCCCTGGTTTAGAAGAAATACGTACTAACTTTTTACGATTTAAAATTTTATTAATAAAGGAAGACTTCCCGACATTTGAACGACCTGCTAATGCAATTTCTGGTAAATCACTGTCTGGATATTGTTCTGGTTTAACAGCACTAATTACAATATCTGCTTTTGTTACTTTCATTGTTTCACTCCTACTAATGCGTGCTCCAATACTTCATCTAAATGAGATGCAAGCACAAACGTAAGGTTTTCTTTTACGCTTTCTGGAATATCATCTAAATCTTTCTCGTTTTCTGCTGGCAAAATAATTTTTGTTAAGCCTGCGCGGTGAGCACTTAATGTTTTTTCTTTTAAACCACCAATTGGTAATACACGACCACGAAGTGTAATTTCACCTGTCATCCCCACTTCTTTACTTACAGGAATACCTGTTAGTGCAGAAATAAGTGCCGTTGCCATCGTAATACCTGCTGACGGTCCATCTTTTGGAACTGCTCCTTCTGGAACATGAATATGAATATCATTTTTCTCATGGAAATTCGGATCAATCTGAAGTTCTTCTGCACGAGAACGAATATAGCTAAACGCTGCTTGTGCGGATTCTTTCATAACATCCCCAAGTTTCCCTGTTAAAATTAATTTCCCTTTACCTGGCGCTACAGACACTTCAATCGCAAGTGTATCACCGCCTGCTGCTGTATACGCTAACCCTGTTGCCATACCAACTTGGTCTGTTTTTTCAGCTTGCCCATAACGGAATATGTGCTTACCAAGTAAATCAACAATGTTTTTCTCTGTTACTACAATACGCTTGCGTTCTGCTGTAACGATAATTTTTGCTGCTTTACGACAAACTTTTGCAATTTGACGCTCTAGCGTACGAACACCGGCCTCACGTGTATAATAACGAATAATTTCAAGAAGTGCTTCATCACGTACTTGTAAATTACCCTTTCGTAAGCCATGCTCTTTTAATTGTTTCGGCAATAAATGTTCACGGGCAATGTGAACTTTTTCAAGTTCTGTATAGCCAGCAATCGAAATAATTTCCATACGGTCAAGCAGCGGACCTGGAACACTTGAAAGTGTATTCGCAGTTGCTACAAACATAACTTTCGATAGATCATACGGTTCTTCAATGTAATGATCACTGAAGTTATGGTTTTGTTCTGGGTCTAACACTTCAAGTAATGCCGCTGATGGATCTCCACGGAAGTCGTTAGACATTTTATCAATCTCATCTAATAAAAAGACTGGATTAACTGTTTTCGCCTTTTTCATACCTTGAATAATGCGTCCTGGCATCGCTCCAACATACGTACGACGGTGACCACGGATTTCAGATTCATCACGTACACCACCAAGGGATACACGGACAAAATTACGATTTAATGATGTTGCAATCGAACGCGCTAACGATGTTTTCCCGACCCCAGGAGGTCCTACTAAGCAAAGGATAGGTCCTTTTAATGAATTCGTTAACTTCTGCACAGCTAAATATTCAAGTACGCGCTCTTTTACCTTCTCAAGCCCGTAATGATCTTTGTTCAAAATCTCTTCAGAATGAGCAAGATCAATCATATCTTCTGTCGCTTCTTTCCACGGAAGTGCTAATAACCAATCCATATAATTACGAATAACACCGCTCTCCGCAGAACTTGCTGGTAACTTTTCATAACGGTCTAATTCTTTCAGTGCAGCCTTCATTGTTTCTTCAGGCATTCCTGATTGTTCAATTTTCTCACGAAGTTCTTCAACTTCCCCGCCCTTACCTTCTTTATCACCAAGTTCAGTTTGAATCGCCTTCATTTGCTCACGTAAGAAATATTCTTTTTGCGTGCGCTCCATTGAACGTTTCACTTTTTGTCCAATTTTCTTTTCTAAACTAAGTAACTCTTGTTCATCTTGAATAATTGAAATAAGTGTATGTAATCGTTCCTTCACAGATACAATCTCTAAGATTTCTTGTTTCTGCTTCGTTTTAATCGGCAAGTGAGAAGCAATTAAATCAGCTAATCTTCCTGGCTCTTCCACATCAGCTACCGTTGCAAATGTTTCATTTGAAACTTTTTTCGAAACTTTAATATATTGTTCGAAATGCTCCAGTAATGTACGCATAAGAGCTTTCTCTTCTAGATCATCTTCCACTTCTTCAGTTACCGTTTTGATAGAAACCTGCACTACATTCTCTTCTTCGATAAACTCTACTACTTCAGCTCTATGTAAACCCTCTACAAGGACACGAAGCGTACCGTTCGGCAATTTTAACATTTGCTTCACTTTCGCCACTGTACCTACACTATATATGTCATCTTCTTTCGGATCATCGATATTCATTTCTTTTTGCATCGCTAAAAAGATGATATTTTCATCCATTGCCGCCTGCTCTAGTGCTTGTATCGATTTATCACGTCCTACATCAAGATGCAGAACCATCGTTGGATATACGAGAACGCCTCTTAATGGTAGGAGGGGTACGATTCTTTCATTCGTATTCATACTAGACATAGCACCTCCATAATAAATTAAACTCCTGTTCAACTATTTTATATTACAATACATCTAGATGCAATTGCAGAGATTTTCCGCAATTGTAAATCCCTCGTTTTTTCTCCCTTTTAAAAAGGAAAAAAGACTCCGCTTAAGCATACAAACTTAAACGAAGTCTGGCAAATTTTATTATCGTTCATTCTCACATTGATTGTGCATCTGTTTCGTCTACAGTAGTATGTATATCAAGGTCTCGATGCATATTTTCCTGCATAAATGTTAGCTCAAATACTTCTTTTAACTTACGAACAGGAATGATTTCAATTCCTTTTATTGTATACAAAAACGGTTGCATGTTTTCAGCAGGAATGATGACTTTCTTAGCACCTGCTTTTTTCGCAGCTTTTATTTTTGCGTACACACCACCAATAGGTTTCACTTCCCCGTGTATACTTATCTCACCGGTCATCGCTACTTCATTACTCACATACGTACGATGCACTGCTGAATATACACCTGTTGCCATAGCAATACCTGCCGAAGGCCCATCAATTGGGATACCACCTGGAAAATTAATATGTATATCGTACCCTTCTGGCAACACATCTAGAGAACGAAGTACTGTTAATACATTATCTACAGAACCTTTCGCCATACTTTTACGGCGGATGGATTTCGTTTGACTACCAATACTTTCCTCTTCCACAATCCCGGTAACATTTACCGACCCTTTATCTTTCGCCTTGATTGCTGTTACTTCAATTTCTAATAACGCGCCTGTATTTGGTCCGTATACAGCAAGTCCATTTACAAGACCGATTCTCGGAATAGGATAAATACGTTTTTCATATTTCGGTGTAAGTTGACTAGAGTGAACAACCCACTCTATATCTTCATCTTTAATGAAAGAACGTTCTTCATTTATTGCCATACCAGCAGAAATTTGTACAAGGTTAATTGCTTCTCGTCCATTTCTTGCATACATCCCGATCATTTCAACACCATTTTTACCTATTTGCATTTCCACTTTATCAGCTGCATTCTTCGCTACTTTTTGAATCTCTTCTGTATCTAACTCACGGAAAAACACTTCTAAACAGCGTGACCGAATAGCAGGAGGAATCTCCTCTGGCGAACGTGTCGTCGCCCCAACTAAGCGAAAATCGGCTGGCAAACCTTTTTGAAAAATATCATGTATATACGTTGGAATCATCGAATTTTCTTCACTATAGTACGCACTTTCCAAAAATACTTTCCGATCTTCTAACACCTTTAACATTTTGTTCATTTGAATTGGATGTAATTCACCAATCTCATCAATGAACAAAATACCACCATGCGCATCTGTTACAGCCCCTTTTTTCGGCTGTGGGATACCCGCTTGCCCCATTGCACCTGCCCCTTGATAAATCGGATCATGGACTGAACCAATTAATGGGTCTGCAATACCACGTTCATCAAATCTTGCTGTCGTCGCATCAAGTTCGATAAATGTTGCATTCGTACGAAATGGAGATTTCGGATTGCGTTTCGCTTCTTCCAATACAAGGCGTGCTGCCGCTGTCTTCCCGACACCTGGCGGACCATATATAATTACATGTTGCGGATTCGGACCACAAAGAGCCGCTTTCAACGACTTAATCCCGTCCTCTTGCCCTACAATATCTAAAAAGGATGTAGGACGTACCTTCTCCGCAAGCGGCTCTGTTAAAGAAATCTCACGCATTTTACGAAGCTGTTCTAATTCTTTTTTCGATTCTCGATCAATTGAAACTTTTTGTGTTCGCTGATTTCGAAGTAAATGCCAAAAATACAATCCGACAATTACACCAAAAACAAGTTGAACAAGTAAAAATATATTTGTCCAGCTCATAATTTATTTCCTCCCGCAATGTTTTATCATTTAGTATTTCCGCGGAGGAACATAGCTAAACATAAAGAAAAACAGCAATTATAAAAATTGCTGTTTCTTCTTCGCACTATGCAGATGTTTTTGTATCAAGTACAGTACCGTCTTGTAACACCAATTTCGGCGGTTCATTATCAGCTACTGTTTCTTTCGTCAGAATACACTTCTCGATATCTTTGCGAGATGGAAGTTCGAACATTACATCAAGCATTAAGCCTTCAATAATAGAACGAAGTCCACGAGCACCTGTTTTACGTTCAATTGCTTTTTTCGCAATCTCAACTAGTGCACCTTCTTCAAACTCTAACTCAACATCGTCAAGCTCCAATAATTTTTGGAATTGCTTAACAAGTGCATTTTTCGGTTTCGTTAAAATATCTACAAGAGCATCTTCATCAAGCGGCTCTAGGTTCGCAATAACTGGAAGACGACCGATAAACTCCGGAATTAAACCGAATCTTAAAAGATCCTCTGGTAAAACGTGAGATAAAACATGCTTCTCATTTACATCAGCATTTTTCTTCTCGGCACCAAATCCAATTACTTTCTCACCAAGGCGACGTTTAATAATTGGCTCAATGCCATCAAACGCTCCACCACAAATGAATAGGATGTTCGTTGTATCAATTTGAATGAACTCTTGATGCGGATGCTTACGACCACCTTGAGGTGGAACGCTCGCTACAGTACCTTCTAAAATTTTCAGAAGTGCCTGCTGTACACCTTCACCAGATACATCACGTGTAATTGATGGATTTTCGGACTTACGTGCCACTTTATCAATCTCATCAATATAAATGATTCCTTTTTCCGCTTTCTCTACATCATAATCAGCTGCTTGGATTAATTTTAGTAAGATGTTTTCTACATCTTCCCCTACATAACCAGCTTCTGTTAAAGATGTTGCGTCCGCGATTGCAAATGGAACATTTAAAATACGCGCTAATGTTTGTGCCAATAATGTTTTACCACTACCAGTTGGCCCAATAAGTGAAATATTACTCTTCGCTAATTCTACATCATCAATTTTACTGTTAGAATTAATGCGTTTGTAATGGTTATATACCGCTACCGCTAGTGCTTTTTTCGCGTTATCTTGTCCGATGACATACTCATCTAAGATTTCACGAATTTCTACCGGTTTCGGTACATCTTTGAATTCTACTTCTTCGTCCTTCGCAAGCTCCTCTTGTACAATTTCAGTACAAAGTTCGATACACTCGTCACAAATGTAAACACCTGGACCTGCAACTAACTTTCGAACTTGCGTTTGTGTTTTACCACAGAAAGAACATTTTAATTGACCTTTTTCATCATTAAATTTAAACATATTTTCACACCCCTTACAAAGTGCTAACCTCTTGCCTTCGTATGTACACGATAAATGTATCGTATGTAAATACATATTATGTCACTACGTGGCGAGAAATACAAATAATATGACTAGTTATGTACAAATAAAAAAATTTTAAAACTTTTGAAATATGTATATTCGACTTGTAAAGGAAGTTTTCCTTCTTCATCGAAAAGTTTTATAAATATATTTCTATATTTATAAAACAAGGCACGATTAAAATCGCGCCTTGTTATTTTATTATGCAGCGTTGTCTACTAAGAAGTCTACAGCTTTACGCACTTTAAGGTCTTCAGATAAAGCGTCTACGCTTCCAAGAGCTTGCTTGATAGCGTCTACTGGCATACCGTACATTTCAGCCATTTTTTCAACTTCTGCAGTTACTTCTTCTTCAGTAACTTCGATGTTTTCAGCTTCAATGATAGCTTCAAGAACAAGATTGATTCTTACGCGTTTTTGAGCGTCTTCTTTCATTTGCTCTTTTAACTTGTCAGCGTCAGTACCTGTGAATTGGTAGTAAAGCTCAAGGTTCATGCCTTGTTGGCTTAAACGTTGCTCGAATTCACGAACCATACGATCTAACTCAGTGTCGATCATAGCTTCTGGAATCTCGATTTCAGCGTTAGCAGCAGCTAATTCTACTACTTCGTCACGTACTTTGTGCTCAGCTTCGTGCTTTTTGCCTTCTTCTAAGTTTGTGCGAAGTTTTGTTTTTAATTCATCAAGAGTTGCAACTTCTTCGTCAGCTTCTTTAGCGAACTCGTCGTTTAACTCAGGAAGTTCTTTTGTTTTGATTTCGTGAATTGTTACTTTGAATGTAGCTGGTTTACCAGCTAATTCAGCAGCGTGGTACTCTTCTGGGAATGATACTTCAACTTCTTTAGAATCACCAGATTTAAGACCAATTACTTGCTCTTCGAAACCAGGGATGAAAGTACCAGAACCGATTGCAAGAGAATAGTTTTCGCCTTTTCCGCCTTCAAATGCTTCGCCATCAACGAAACCTTCGAAGTCGATTACAGCTGTATCACCGTTTTCAACAGTTCCTTCTTCTTTAACAACTAGTTCAGCTTGACGCTCTTGTAAAGATTTTAATTCGTTCTCTACATCTTCGTCAGTTACAGTTGTTTCAACTTTTTCTACTGCTAAACCTTTGTACTCACCTAATTTAACTTCAGGTTTCACTGTAACTTTTGCAGTGAAGATAAGGTTAGCATTTTTTTCGAACTTCTCGATGTTGATTTCAGGATGATCAACTGGGAAGATACCAGCTTCATCGATCGCTTCACCGTATGCTTTTGGTAAGATGATATCTAAAGCATCTTGGTATAAAGATTCGATACCAAAGCGTTGTTCGAATAACGGACGAGGCATTTTCCCTTTACGGAAACCTGGTACGTTAATTGTTTGTACTACTTTTTTGAACGCAGCGTCGATAGAGTTGTTTACTTCTTTAGCATCAACTTCGATTGTTAAAACGCCTACGTTACCTTCTAATTTTTCCCATTTTGCAGCCATTTATTCTTTCCCTCCAACTATAATAATGTATGCACATACCTCTATAGATTAAAATCTTCATTATCTCTTTTTTGAAATAACAAAAGTACAAATAATCCTCTAGCAAAAGCTTTCAGATATAATGTTCCAATCTACTAATTGCCTAAAAGACAACTACGGTATATTTTGTTCGAGAATAATATGAAACATATTAAGTAAGAGAATTACACTTCTCTTCTCTTACAAACAGGCAGATTTCTGCCTTTTGCAACCCTTACATTATAACATAGAATATGCTCGTTTCAAGAACCGAACGATTCTTTTTCATAATTATACGGGCAAATATCCTTCTCTTTCAACACGTAATAACCATTGATAGGCAATATGAAACTCTTCTAATTCAATATTATACGCTGTCATAAGCTCTTCTTCATCAATAGTCAATCCGAAACGCTTTCTTCCAATTCTCTCTAAAACAGCAGCCCAAATCTCCACTTTATCCATTAATAGAGCGAATGGGAAAACGCTAATTCGCAATTCTTTCCAATATGTAACCATCGCATCAAATATATCGGGATAATTTTGCTCTAATCGGCTTGATAATGTATGTATAATGTTATTGGATTGCTCCTCATTATGACCTGTAAATGCTGGAATCACCTTGATCGTATTTCCAAACTTTTCTACCTCTATCTCTTCTTCTATTTGATTTTCTATCATTTTATATAAAATAGAAGTTTTCAAATAAGGGTGCTGTTTTTCGTCTATTAAAAATTTCTTTAAAATAGGTAATGCAAGATCCAAGTCTTTTAACGAAAGTTGCTGAATCGCTCTTAGCTTTTGCCCAAAGTTTTCTCCAAACATTTCATTAGTAAACTCATCCAATTCAAAATTCGAATCGACTAGTGACGTATCTACTTCACTTAACATACCTTCTGCAAATAAAGCGAGCTGTGCTAATTTTTCCTTTTGCTCAGGCATTACATCTTTCGTTTGCAAAACCTTTTCAACGATTTCAATGACACCTTCATAATCATTTGTTTGAACTAAAATCGTCACATATGTTTCAAGAATATCACCAAATAATACAGCTCCTGTTTCAAGTAACTGTTCACATTTGTCTTTCGCTTCTTCCATATGTTTTAATTCTAACAAACAAATAACAGAAGCGAGTTCCGTTTGTTCCGTTTCTGCATTATACTGACGTAATATTTCAAAGCAGCGCAATGCATCTTCGAATTTCCGCTCTTTCAGTGCTAAAAAACCTTCATCAATATATCGCTCTGATAGTTGTGGAAACAATACGACCGTATTTTCTTTTTTATCCATACGTCCGCCTCTTTTTCTAGATTTTAATTATCTTTAAAGTAAATATATCAAATGAGTAATAAGAACACAACATCCCAAAACCCTTTGTTTGAAATATGGGAATATTTAATTTTTACATTTCGATATAAACAAATCCTTACTAAAAATTAAAAATGTACAAATAAAAATCCTCAGCAATTAAAGCAGAGGATTCATCATTAATGGAAAGCTTTTATAATAGTGGGGTATATAACAAGGGTAATAATTTGGAGAACAATAATTGCCATAACAATCATGCTAAAATAGAAGATTGGTTTACTTCGCTTCATTAAAAACATAATAATAAGCATCGTACAAGCAAACAAACTTAAGAAGAACAAACTCGTTGTCGAACTAAGTATACCACTCGGGACAAAGAACAATAACACTACACTACAAGTACCTATAATTCCAAATAACCATTCCATTCATTCACTCATTCCCTTTCCCTCTCATGGCAGTTTTTTTACTAAGCGATTAAATGTTTTACAACATCAACTACATACGTTAATTTCTCATACGCTACAAATCCAAAAGCAACTGTTAAACCCGTTACAATTAATCCTTTCATCATTTCTTCCTCCTCGTTTTATCGTTGTTACCTTTATTATAGAGGATTAGCAATTTGTTACCATCGAACTTCCTTACAGTTACCTTACAGAATTGTAAGATTTCAAAATGGATAGAAAAAAACCTCATATTACTTGAGAGGTTTTCACGGAATTTCTCTATAATTACTTGCAAAATTAACTTTTTCTCCTGGTTATTTTTCGGAGAATCCACTCTTAAACTGATAGATTTACTAAATAACTTAGGGTTGAAATAATTATTTGTTACTTTTCTTAACTTACCTTCAAATGTTTTTAATTATAAGAAAACACTTTATTGAAATCGTGTTAATATATTTTTATACAATTAAGAATTTAATTTAAAAGGGGGATTATGTATGTTTAAAATAATGGCTGCAGATGTATTAGGGCTAAGCGATGTAGGTTCTGTCATTACACCGAAAGATTACGATAAAGTTGATGCTGATGATTACGTGATGCATGAAGATGGGGAGAAAATTTATTTTTTAATCAAATCAAAATCAGATGAATATTGTTTCACAAACAAAGGATTAATCCACCTAGATGGTACAAGTGCAACAAGTAAAAAACGTACACTACGCCGCTTTAGTTATAGTAAGTATCAAATTAAAAACGTAGCACTTGAAACTGCAGGAACGATTGATTTAGACGTAGAAATTAAGTTCCAGATGGGGGATGAGCATTATTCAATTGATGTTCATAAAAAACATATTGAAGAATTAAAAGATTTATATAAGGCTTTACTTAAAATAGAAGAAATTTCATACGACAACGATATTACATTACAGTATGCACATAAAAGTCTAGATATGGCATCTAACGCTTTCAGCCGTATTTCAAACGCACAAGTAAATTTAGCAGAACAATTTAAAGAAATGAACGAGATCGCCTTTAACTGGCTCGTTGATACGAAGAAACAATATAACGTGAAAGATTATGGTTTTGTATTTGAGAAGTTTATTAATAACTAAACAAGAAACCCTTGTTATCAAAAGATAACAAGGGTTTCTTAGCGTCCCAGGAGAGATTTGAACTCCCACTCCGCCCATTTCCGTACTATTTTATATATTTTGATCGCAGTCTTAATATATCTTCTCCTTCACGAATGCCTGCCGATCCCTTCCTCACATTTTTTACAACAGTCCAATCTGGGTTAGTTTCATCACCGATGTTCTGTACTGTAAAGTTGCCATCACCATATTTCCGGTGACCTTCTGCCAATTTCTCTGTTAAATCATTCTCATTTGATCTAGCCATCTTTGCGCCATCTCCCTTTTTTATACAACCTTCTTAAACTGTCCAACCAATCACACGTCCAGTCAATTGGAGATTCTCGTTTTCCGCTTCTATTAATTGTAACACACTGTCGGGGATAAGTTCCGATAACGGCTGCTTAATCGTACTAGAATGGTAAAAAGTTTTATAATATTCTAAGTGAACAATTGGGATAATATAGATATGGATTTAAGTTTCATCATAAGCCTATTGATTCTTTAAATTAAACAAGAGAAATAGGGCGCATAAATAGCGCTCTTTTCTTAATGCACTTTAATCTGTTGTATATAATAATTATCATATGTTACTTTATATTTTTTACACCTCTTGCACATACATCAATTTTTAAACAAACAAAAAACCTTGTTATCAAAAGATAACAAGGTTTTTTTAGCGTCCCAGGAGAGATTCGAACTCCCGACCGTACGCTTAGAAGGCGTATGCTCTATCCGGCTGAGCTACTGGGACATGGAGCGGGTGAAGAGAATCGAACTCTCGACCAGAGCTTGGAAGGCTCTTGTTTTACCACTAAACTACACCCGCATATGTTATTTTATTTTTCTTCGTTAGCGCTGTTGCCCTATCGACAATATTTATTATATGTATAACCATACATAAAGTCAACACCTTTTTTAAAAGAGGATAATTTTTCTTATCCTCTTTTAAAAACTGCTTGTTCAACTAGTTGTCCGTCTAATGTTTCAAAACGAACTTCCATTTGATTTTCATCCATTTCTAATAAAGCAAATGTCTTTTCTACACGCTGACGTGGCAATAAAATACTGCCTGGATTAATAAATAAAACGTCATCGATTAATTCTGCACCTAATACGTGAGAGTGTCCGAAGCATGCAACTTGCGCCCCTACCTCTTCCGCATGGTACGCTAATGTTTGTAATGTCATTTTCACGTTATGACGATGTCCGTGCACAACTACGAAACGAATGCCATCTACATCAGTTACAATTTCATCTTGAAAGTTAGCGTAATCACAGTTCCCTTTTACAACATGGAAACCTTGCAGCTCTTCATGAGCAGGCGTTAGCTCTGAATCACCGCAATGAATCATGACATCTACTTTTCCTTCATAGTTCTCTTTCAACTGCTGTAATTCCTTCACGGAGCTATGACTATCGCTTACGATTAAAGCTTTCATCAATCTCTCTCCCTTATTCTCCTAAAAACCATTCAGGGATTTTTTCTTCTAGCTTACGAAGAGCACGTCCACGGTGGCTAATGGCATTTTTCTCATCTGAACTTAGTTCCGCCATCGCTCTTTTATATTCTTCCACATAAAAAATCGGATCATATCCAAAGCCGTTTTCCCCGCGGCGCTGCTCTAAAATATACCCTTCGCACGTCCCGTTTACAATGACAGGCTTTTTATCCCCTTCAGGGAAAGCCACTGCTAATGCACAGTAGAAACGAGCTTTACGCTTTTCAAACGCTATTTCATTTAATTCTTGTAACACTTTATCAATATTCGCTTGATCATCTTTCGGCTCTCCAGCAAAACGAGCTGAATACACGCCTGGTTTTCCATTTAAAGCATCTACAATAAGACCTGAATCATCCGCGATTACGATCGCATTCAGCTGTCTACTCAGACTATCCGCTTTTAAGATCGCATTTTCTTCAAATGTTTCACCAGTTTCTTCGACTTCTTCAATATGAGGAAAATCGTGCAATGATTTTACTTCTAAATCAAATCGCTCAAATAACTCAGCAAATTCACGTACTTTCCCTATATTTTTTGTCGCTACAACAACTTGTTTCATACTTTCCACCTCTACTCTATATGAGATACGATGTCACCTAACGCTTCTTTTTGCATGTCGATTAGTTGGAAGATACCTTGTTCCGCAGCATCAAGTAATTCATTTAACTGCGCTCTGTTAAACGTCGCCTCTTCTCCAGTTCCTTGCACTTCAACAAACTGACCTTTTCCAGTCATAATTACGTTCATATCAACGTCTGCTTTAGAATCTTCTGCGTAGTTTAAATCTAAAACAACACCTTGCTCTTCAACAATTCCTACTGACGTTGCTGCTAAATAATCTTTTACTGGAATTTTAGATACTTTTTCTGCTTGTAATAACTTCTCAAACGCTAATACCATTGCTACATATGCACCTGTAATAGAAGCAGTTCTCGTTCCACCATCCGCTTGAATAACATCACAATCAATCCAAACCGTTCTCTCACCAAGTGCTTCTAAGTCAACTACCGCACGTAATGCTCGTCCAATTAAGCGCTGGATTTCCATTGTACGTCCTGTTACTTTCCCTTTACTTGATTCCCTAATTGTACGTTGTTCTGTTGCACGTGGAATCATCGCATATTCAGCTGTTACCCAGCCCTTTCCTTCTCCACGCATAAACGGTGGGACACGCTCTTCAATTGTCGCTGAGCAAATTACCTTTGTATCCCCAACCTCAATTAATACTGATCCCTCTGGATGTTTTAAATAATTCGTATGAATATGTATATGGCGTAATTCTGTTTTCTCTCTACCATCTACTCGCATAAAAATAACCTCCTCATAACTACTTGTTAGTATAGCCAAATTTAAATGTATGATATGTATACAATAAAAGAAGAGGAACCCAAAAAGCAATTCCCCTTTCTTACTTAAGTATATCAAATTATTGAAGATTAAAAACTACCTGTATTCACGTTTTCTGGACGATCGACAGGTTTTATTAACTTTCCGCCCTTTTCATCTATAAGATTCGCTTTACCATTTACTTCAATAGAAACACTTTTCACGCCTTTCTTTTCTGTTAAAGATAAAACTAACGACTTCAATACGTAATTTGAAACCATATTTTTATCTGGGTTTATAAATATATTTTCATTAAAGTTTAATGTAAGATTTCCATCTTGTAACTTCGGATTCGTAATCAACTTAACTCCTGGATTAAAATCATTCAGAAGCGATTGATGAATCGGTCCTTTTACAAGTTCATCTACAATTGCTGCATAATCATTTTCTTTTCCTTCTACAACGCGGCGTGTTACTGGTACGTAGTATTGCTGCTTATTATTATTTTGTGCCATAAAATAAAGTGTAACCGGTTTTGTATTTGTTACATCCGCTACTTGTTCATCATCGAAGTTGATACCATTAGCACGGCTCACCCCTTCACCAATCGGTGTACCACCAACAGGCATCTTTGCCAATTTCTCACCATTTATTTGGAACTGCACTTGTTTTATTTCTTTAAATTGCGTCAACGTCCAGGCTATTGACTCAACCATCTGACGCTCTTCCTCTTTTGCATAGTTTTTCATTTCTTTAGAGAAATCAATGACTGCCGTCCCATCTTTTTTCAAATCTAGTGTCATCGATGTATTCGCTGGAATGACTGCACGGAACCCATTCGGTAATAAATTCGTTACCGGTCCATCTTTCACAAGGTACTCTAACGTTTGCTGAATGACCTCATTCGCTTTCGGAGTAGGTATAGCTAACGTTTGCGGTACAACATAGCCATTTTTATCAACAAGGTATAGTTCTCTATTCACCGTTTGTCCTTGCTTATCTTTCTTAGCTACTTCTTTCTTTCCACCCTCTGTATACGTAACTTGTTTTGGCGGATCAATTTGTTCCGTTGCTTTCTCCTGATTTATAAAGCCACACCCTGTTAGTAAAACAGCGCTCACAGTAGCACCAACAACCCATTTAAAAGTGGATTTAGGCATGCCATTCCCCCCTAAAATCTAAGTTTGTACTATTATGTATACGAGCTGTTTCACTTTTTAGAACAAGCTGTGCTTCCTATAAACAAAAAAACTCCTGATTTCTCAGGAGCTCACTTATATGGATTCTACTATTATTCTTTTTCTAAATGAATATGTTTCACATTTTCAATCGGTTGACCGAACCATTTTGATGCAATTTCTTTAAATAGGCCTATTTTTCCTGTCGTTAAGAAGAGATGATCACTTTGTTCCTCTCCCTCATTCAACATTTTACTATGGTATAAAATTGTACTTACTTCGCGCGCTGTTTCATCACCTGAACTAATGAGTTGTACTTTATCCCCCATTACTTTTTTAATAACAGGACCTAAAATTGGATAATGTGTACAACCTAAAATAAGTGTATCAATATCAGTATTTTTCAGCGGTTGCAACGTTTCTCGTACAACTTCATACGCCATTTCACTTTCAAAATTCCCACTCTCTACAAGCTCAACGAAAGGCGGACACGCTAAACTTTCTACCATAACACGGTTATTAATAGACTTTAGCGCTTCTTCGTATGCACCACTTTTCACCGTTCCAATCGTTCCAATAATCCCAACATGATACGTGTTTGTCACTTTTAAAGCTGTACGTGATCCTGGGTGAATAACTCCTACCACTGGAATTGGTAATTGTTTCTGCATCTCTTCTAATACAACCGCGGTTGCTGTATTACACGCAATAACTAACATTTTGATATTTAAATCTAGTAAATGCTCCGTCATTTCCCACGTAAATTGACGCACTTCTTCTCGAGAACGTGGACCATAAGGGCAACGTGCCGTATCCCCTAAATATATAATACGCTCTTTCGGCAACTGACGAATTAATTCCTTCGCTACTGTTAAACCGCCAACTCCTGAATCGATAACACCGATTGCTCTATTCAACTTCATCACCCGTTTTCTCATTCATCATCTTATTTTATCATTATATTTTACACACTTTAAGTTCGCTAACTTAAACTGCTTCTGTATGAAAATTTTCATTTGTACCTGTATAGACTAGGACTTTTTTATTTTGCTCCTTTTTTTCATAATTTGCAAGACAGAAAAATAACCGACCTTCTATATGAAAGTCGGTTTCTTCTATATAAAGCGCGTATTTATTGCTCCATCTTTTTTTGGAAAGAAGACATTCCTATTAATAAGAAGAAATGAGAAGAAATTAAAATGACAATTAAAATAAAATTCAAACGATAACTATTTGTAGATTCCATAATTTTGCTCGCTACAGCTGGTCCAAATGCCATACCGAAAAAGTTAATTAAATTATATAAACCAAGACCGACTCCAACTTTAGTTGGATGTAATGTTTTCGGTATAAATGTGTTTAATGATACTTGAATAGCTGAATAACTCATAAATATTAAAATAATCGCCACTACAATAACGACTATGTTCCCATTCGGAATAAACCCTAAAATTAAAAAGCCAACGATCATAATGACAGACGCTACATAAATCATATTCACATTTCCAAAGGAAGGGACAATTTTTCCAGTAATAAAACTAGATACAATACCAAAGAGTGATGCAATAAACAATGCAATTCCGATAACGAATGGAGACAATCCGTGCTCTCTTCCTAACAGCAATGGTAATAATAATAAACTAGCACATAACGCCACATTCATTATAAATCCGACCGCTATTAAACGAAGAAATGGTTTATTTGCAAACAACTCAATATCAATAAATGGATGCTCCGCGTTCTTCATACGAACCGTGAATAAAAATAAGAAAACTACCGATAACACAAATAGCCAACTATTAATATTTACACCTAATAAAACAGTCGTAATGAACGCAAATAATAACACCGCTCCAATGTAATCAAAATGAAACGCTTCATCCGTATGCTGTGCTTCTTCTGGCATAAATTTTATAAGTAAGAAAAT
The DNA here is from genome assembly GCF_030733445.1 of Bacillus sp. MMSF_3353. Taxonomy (NCBI): domain Bacteria; kingdom Bacillati; phylum Bacillota; class Bacilli; order Caryophanales; family Bacillaceae; genus Bacillus; species Bacillus sp. MMSF_3353. Next base: position 188,456 of record NZ_JASHJA010000001.1, on the reverse strand, counting down.
CCCAACTACTGAAATAACCATAAATAAAAATAAATATGGCCAACCCAATGTATTTGTAATAGCCCCGCCAACTAAAGGACCAATACCTATTGCTAATGCAATAGAAGAACTGATCATCGCTAATGCATCAGGCTTCTTATCAGGAACAACTAATTTTGCCACTGCAATCATACTAAGCGCAATAAACGCCGCTCCTCCACTCGCCTGCACTAATCTTGCAAGAATGGTAATCGTATAAGATTGATTCATAAATCCAATAATAGAACCCGCTACAAATATGATGATTGAAATAATTAATAGTTTTTTTACACTGTAACGATCAGCCAGCTTCCCATAGATCATCGAACCAATACCGACAACCAAGGAATAACCTACTACAACCCAGCTTACTTTCGATTGGCTAATGGATAAATCATTAGCAATATCTTCTAACGCTACATTAAATAAAACCGCATTCATCGGTCCTAATAAAACGATAAAACATAATGTGAAAACAAACCATTTTGAATGGTTACTTATATCTTTCCCCATGTGTAACACCTCTCCTGATTGTAGTAGCTGCAAATGAAAATAAAGTTGTTTAGCGCTTCTCTCAACACTAAACAACTTCATCAAATGTATAAATTTATCGCGCGACAAACTGAATTCGAAACGAAACATGTACGTTGTTCGATATTCATGGAACTATCATAGTTTCAGCATTACAGTTTGTCAACGAAAAATATACAAAGTAAACTAAATTAGTGTTTTTAGTTTACTTTGTTCAAAAATTGTTATACACTAATTTCGAATCCGATATAAGGAGGACTGACGTGGTTATTCAAGTTTGCAATTTCTAACTTAATAAAATTAAGTAAATAAAGAGCTTTTATATAGAAGAAACATTATAGGGGGATTATGATGAAGAAAAAAATGTTAGTCGTATTAACGAGCGTAGAAAAATATCCAAATTTAAATAGAGCTACTGGGCTTTGGCTTGGTGAAGCTGTCCATTTCGTTAAAAAAGTAGAAGAAGCTGGTTACGAAGTAGATTATGTCAGCCCACAAGGCGGTTATACACCAATTGATCCGCATAGTTTAGCAATGGCAGAGAGCGTCGATTGGGAATGGTATCAAAAGAAAGAATTTATGAATCGTCTCGGTTCTACAATGAAACCGAGTGAAGTGAACCCAGAAGACTACGCCGTCATTTATTACGCAGGCGGTCACGGTGTGATTTGGGACTTCCCAGAAAATAAAGAACTTCAAATGATTAGCCGCAACATTTATGAAAATGGCGGAATCGTTTCCTCTGTTTGTCACGGAGCTGCTGGTTTATTTCATATCACATTAAGTAATGGGGAACGTTTAATTAGTGGTAAAAAAGTAACAGGTTTTTCAAACGAAGAAGAAAAACTAGCTGAATTAGATCAATTTGTTCCATTTTTAACAGAAGATGAACTCATTAAAAATGGAGGACTTTACAAAAAAGCTGCGCAACCTTGGGAAGCTTATGCTATAGAAGATAATCGTGTTATCACTGGTCAAAACCCAGCTTCAGGTGGTCCAGTAGCTGAATTAGTATTACAACACGTAAACAAATAACAGGTAATAAAAAAGCAAGTTTTCCATTACTATAGGAAAACCTGCTTTTTTACGAAATCATTTGCAAAATAGCAATAACTTCTTTTTCAATTTCCGAATCATCAATTGCATCTATATACTCTGGTTTAAAAAGTTGATACTTCTTCAATTGATAAAAATCAAGTATCGCTTTCTTTAACGTAATATCGTACTGAATACAAAAAGAATGATTTATAATACGTCTTAACATCACATCATCTTGCACCATAAATAATTGTGCGTTCATTTTATTAAAGTAGCCTTGTTCCATACCAGCTTCAAAAAACATTTGCAAATTTTGATTACGATTTTGTTGTGCAGCAACTAACTGATCAAATAAGTGCGGATATGCCTCTTTCAAATCTTGTAAAAAGACATCAGAAATATATGTCACACATTTTAAAGAGTGGATAAACGTCTTTTGGAAACGTTCTGCAAAAGACATACTTTCATCTTGATTATCCGCATCTCCCTCAAGAAGGTAATTCATAAAATCTTCTACCACAGCTTCAATAATCTCATCTTTTGAAGAAAAACGTTTATATAAAGTAGCTTTACTAATATCCATATATTTCGCAATTTCATCTATTTTCAATTGACTAAAACTCGTTTTTCTAATAACGGGCTTTATTTTATTAATATAAGTATTTGCACACGCAACTTTTCTCATTAAAAGAGCCTCCCCTTTTGTCCATACAAAATAGTATAGCAAATTCACGATTAATTATAAATGAAGTCACTATACTCAATACATCTTTTTAGTTTAAATCTTTTTCATTTACACTACTGAAAAAATGCCCGCTACCTTTATGAGTAGCGAGCACCTTTTCTATAATTTATTTACAGCTCTTCTTATAGCTTTCCCTATTTCCATACTAGACTGCGGGTTTTGCCCTGTAATTAAACGCCCATCTACTACTACATGCGGTGTGAAATTTGGAGCAACATAAAACAAAGCTCCTTCTTCTTTCAATTTACTTTCTAATAAAAACGGCACTCGCTTTTCTAAATGCACAGCTTTTTCCTCATCGTTTGTATAACCTGTTATACGCTTACCGGCAACAAAAAACGAGCCATCTTTATTTTTCACACCGACTAAAGAACTTACTCCGTGACAAACAGCCGCTACAATCCGGTTATTGTTGTACATATTCTCAATCAAATTTGCAACATATGGATTACCTGGAAAATCTACAATTGCCCCGTGCCCACCACCAAATAAAACCGCATCATAATCCGAAAAATGAACATTTGAGATCGGCTTCGTATTTTGCAATAAAGAAGTGACATACTTAAATTCACGAGGTATCCCGTTCGGAATAGACACTCTATCAATAGGTACTTTACCGCCCTTTATCGACACAATATCAACATCGAACTTAGCTTTTTTAAATACATTATAAGGAGCTGCGAGCTCTTCCAACCACAAACCAGTCGGGTGTCCATTCATATCATGAGCGCTTGTTGAAACTAACAATATCCTTTTCAACATATCCCCCTCCTTACTACCTATTTATGTATGGAATGTTCTTATCATTCATATAGCAAGCGGAAAAAACGATAACAACAAGCTGACCTTTTGTATAAAAGTCAACTTGTTGTTATCGTTTGAATTCTTTCGTACGAAGCTTTTCACAACCTTATAACTTTTATCTCCAACGCCACGCAATCGTGTTATCCTCCATATGAATAGCGGGTATATCAATCCCTAAATACCGCTGATTATCCTCATCAAAAACAGACCAATTTCCTTCATATAAAAATTCAGGATCTATGCTTTCAAAATCAAATCCACTATCTTCGTCTACCATCTCACGAAAATATTTTTGGAACGGTTTACTATTTTCATATAGACGAATTGTTCCATACATCCATGGCATGTCTCCAAAAACATCTTTAATTTCACCTATCTCCATATCCTTAAAATACAACTTCATATTTGCACCTTCTTATTTGTAAATGACAAAGATACCTACCCTGAATGCCTCATCATGTTCTAAAGTAGTTATTTTTAACGTTTCTTTCTTAAACATATCTTCCTTCTCAAAGTCTGAAATACCTTTTTAAGTTCAAAATATAAACAGAAAAATAGCCGACTCTTCATATAAAAGTCGGCTTTCTTTTTATAGTTCGAGCTCTCCCATGCGAAGAAGCTCAACAACTGCTTGTGAACGTCCTTTAACTCCTAGCTTTTGCATTGCGTTTGAGATGTGGTTGCGTACTGTTTTTTCACTGATAAAAAGTTCACCTGCAATTTCCTTCGTTGTTTTATCTTGAACCAGTAATTCAAATACTTCTCTCTCTCTCTTTGTGAGTAACGGTTTAGATTGATACGCTTTTTCCTTCAACTGGTATAAACCTCCTTGCTTAAGCCAGAGCCGTGTATGTGTAAGTTGGGTGTTTATTTAGTCAAGATATTGTATGAACGAAATGTGCGGGTGGTGAATGAAAATAGGCTTTATTTCACATGTTATTTTAGACTTTTATACAGTGCAGACACTCTTTGTATCCACTCACTTTTCATTACGCCATATTTGTTCTAGTAATATGCTGACAACTGTACCTACGAACAAACCATTTCCGAATATATATTGCATAACAGACGGCAGTGATTGGAGTGCTCCAGACGGTAAAAACATAACACCGCTTCCAAATAATACAGAAACTCCTAAAACCGTTACATTCCTTTCGCTCATTGGCACTTGTTTTATATTATGAAACCCAATTCCAATTAACTGTACGAACGAAGCCATTAAAACCGCAGATGCGACAGCGGGTGGTAACGATGCTAAGTAACGAATAATATTTGGAAACAACGACATTACGACTAGTAACAAACATGCTAGTAAGAACGATCGTATATATTTTTGTTTCGTTAAACGTATAAATCCTGCCGTTGCTGGTAACGGCACGACACCTACAGTTGAAAATACAGAAGAAATGATATGCGAAATCCCTCCAACCCACGTACCACCCTTCAACTGTTTTTGTTCAATAGTCCCCTTTTGAATGGTAGCTTGATTAATTGCTATAATAGCTGCCACTGTATTTGAAACTAAAATACATACCATAACGAAACTGGATACAGCCATACCTGTATTCCACTTTGGAAGTCCCCAAGCAAATACATGTGGAAGTTGCACAAAATGAGTTACTTGAGATGGAATCGTCATTTTTCCTGCAATGAGAAAAAGAATCCACCCACTAATTAATCCTATTAAAACCGCATAACTTTTGACAAAACCTTTTCCGAAGTTAGATAGTATAATAACGAAAAGAAATATGCTAAACGCAATTATCGCTGTAAATCCATCGATTTGAGAAACAGTAGCAGTAATTCCTAGCATTCCTTTTAGAAATACACCGCTTAATTGTAAACATAGTAAAAGTAAAAACGTCCCTGTCACAAGCGGCGTGAATAAAAATAAAATACGTCCGATAAAACCAGTGACTCCTAATCCTATTAAAATAACACCGGAAATTATCATTCCTAATTCTAAAATTTGCAACGTACTATGTAATTGATCTTGCCCGGCCGTTGCATAAGCAAGTACGGTAAATACTCCAACCCACGATCCAGCTGCTCCATCCGCAATTGGTAGTCTATGTCCAAGCCACCCTTGTAAAAAAGAAGATATACCAACTACCAAAAACGTACGCTGCATTAAATAAAATATTTCTTCCGTTGTAAGATGAAATAATCCGCCAACGACAATTGGTAGTGCGATTGAATTCGCTAATAAAAATATAAACCATTGCAAAGTTCCCATAATATGATTTTGGTTATGTTGATTGTCCAAATTTTTCATCCTTTCTAGCTTCCCTATAAGAAATATATTGCAAGCATAACAAAGAAGGGTTCTACACTCACAATTAGAACCCTCCTCAAAACATTTACACGATTCTTTTACACAAGATTATTTAATTCCACCTCATTTAAACTTCCAACAACAATATTCCCTTTATGCACGACTAAACGTTTCTCTGTTTGACGCGCTACCGCTTCAGCAGTACATGTTGCATTCGTCAAAACAAAACTCGCTTCATCTCCTACATTCGGCCATGCTCGCTTCCCTTCATTGTTTAACGTTTCTTTTCCTCCCGTAATAAAGTGAAGGGCTTTTCCTAAAGACCTTTCGTCACTCCACCCAAAACGTTCCGCTAATCGATTTGCCTTTTGCAGCATATCACCTGTGCCAAACGGTGACCAATGATCAGTAATACTATCATTTCCTAATGAAACTTTCACACCTTTTTTATCTAATAACGGAATTGGGATTACTTGTTTCCCAATTGGCACCGTTGAAGTAATATCAATATTTAAAGCAGCTAGTCTTTCCGCCACTTCTTCAACTTCTTTATCCGTAACACCACCAAGTCCAAGTGCATGACTAATTGTTACGCGACCTTGCCATCCCGCTTCTTCTGTTAAACTTGCCAATCGCTTCATCGTAAACGTCCCAAGATTATTCGCATCATGCAGATGAATATCAACATCCGCATTAAATTCTACTGCGATATCCATAATGGTATGTAATGATTTTTCAATATCATTATCCACTGTAGCTGGATCCACTCCACCGACTAGATGCGCACCCATACGCATCGCATCTTTCACAAGTTGTACAGAATTACTGCGCAATAATCCATGTTGCGGAAAAGCAACAATTCTACCAGAAACCTGATTTTTATATGTTTCCAACGCCGCTAACGTCGCCTCCAAATTACCAAGTCCAATAATCGGATCAACATTACAATGCGTTCTTATATTCGTTGCACCATTTCGAAGCAATAACGCTAACATATTTTCCGCCCTATCTTGAGCAGTTGCTAATTGCTTCGGCAGAATTTTTTCTTCTTCATTAAAACGCGTAAAAATATTCTCTGCTGGCATACAAGCTTTCCAAGGGCCACTATAATATGTCTTATCAATATGAATATGCATCTCTTCGAAAGCTGGCAAAATCAATAAACGATTAGCATCAAGAATTAATACTCCTTCCTCTTGAACAGCCCCTGCTATCATTTTTTTAATTCGTCCATCTTCAATGAGTAAACTACATAACTCTGTTTCTGTTTGGGAAATTCTCCCCTCTTCATATGTATACCCCGATTCAAGCATTACATTAGTCAGCCAATATACTGTCATCTCTATTTCCCCCACCCTTTATTAAAAGTTACCTCTTACTATAATTTTAATATCAACTGAAAATTAAGACAATTAATACGACTGTTCCCAAAAAAAAATGTAATACAACCGCATAGTCTTCTCATAAATTTCCATATAGAATAGAAGTATATAGCTTGCTATAAAGTGAAACTTTGATCAGTGGGGGGTTGTTCATCCCCCCACTGATCATTAGTTAAACCAATCGGGCTTTTACAGGCAGTTAATCCCCACCTAACTTCTTTGCTTTCGCTGAATTTTTAGGTGGAGTTCTTACTACCCGTTAAAGCGGGATAAAAAGGAGTGGATTGGAAGATGTCAAAAAGGTTATGTAAATCCGAAACTGATAAAATGCTATTTGGTATATGTGGTGGTTTAGGGGAATATTTTGATATTAGCTCTACTCTCATTCGCATACTTTGGGTCATTGCTATTTTATGTTTTGGGACGGGGTTTTTAGTTTATTTTATTTGTTTATTACTTATGCCACGTTCGTACTAGTGGCATCCTGCATATACTTAATCGAAATATAAAAAATCACCTATAGAATTCTATAGGTGATTTTTTTATGAAGAATATTTCATCGTTAAATGTAATACTGCTACTTGATCTTCTTCATTTCTATAACTATGTTTTTTATTCGCTTCAAATTGAATAGAGTCAAACTCATTTAATTCGTATACATCGCTTTCTACTTGAATCGATACTTTCCCTTTCATTACTGTTACAAGCTCAATAGCACCTTCATGATGAGCTTCTGGTTCATATATACTATTCGATCTTAAACAAGCACGGTGCATTTCCATCCCCGTTTCTTTCGTATAGCGGAACATCGTTTCTAAATGCCATGCTTGTCCTACATCTACTGCAAATCCTTCTCCGCAGCGCGCCACAGCTACAGGTTCTCCAACAACCATCAATCTCGATAAAGGAATCGATAACCCTTTCGTTATTTTCCAAATGACAGCTAACGTCGGATTCGTTTCGCCTCTTTCAATCTTTCCTAATGTTAATTTACTAACCCCTGTTTTTTGGGCTAATTCTTCTAAACTTAATTTTTGTTCATTTCGAATTTGTCTTAACAGCTGACCTACTTGCTGAATGACTTCTTTCGTTTGCATATCTTCATGTTCTTTCATCTATAAAACCACCTTAAAGTATAAAATAGTTTACTTTTATCATTTTTAAGTATATTATACTATACATAATTATCAAATTCCGAAAGGAGTGCTATACTTCATGCGCGCAATTTTATTAGGCCTTTTATCATCAGCCTTTTTTTCCGCAACCTTTATTATTAATCGAGCGATGAATGTATCTGGAACGAGCTGGGCCTGGACAGCTTCCTTCCGTTTTTTATTTGCTCTCCCTATTTTATTCCTTATCGTTTTATTTCGCAAAAACTTAAGGGGTTTATGGGAAGAATTAAAGAAACATCCATTAGCGTGGATCGGATGGGGTTCCGTTGCTGGTATTGGTTTCTATTCTTTATTAAGTTTCGCAGCTGTCTTTTCTCCAGCTTGGCTCGTTGCTGGAACTTGGCAAGTTACTATATTAGCAGGTTTACTTTTATCACCATTATTCTTCGTTAAATTAGAAACGAAATCAGGCACAAAACTTGTACGCGGAAAAATTCCACTTCGTAGTTTATATGTCGCATTATTTATTTTACTTGGTGTAATTTGTATGCAAGCGACTGCAGCAGGTCATATTACAATGACTCAGTTCATTTCAGGTTTTTTACCTGTCGTAGTAGCAGCCTTCTTATATCCATTCGGCAACCGAAAAATGATGGAACTTGTTGGCGGACGTCTTGATACGTTCCAACGTGTATTAGGAATGGCAATAGGAAGTCTACCTATAACAATTTTACTTGGTATATATGGATTTTCTACTACCGGTATTCCAACATCCAGCCAAATGTTGCAAGGATTTTTGTTAGCCTTATGTTCTGGCGTGATTGCGACGATGACATTTTTCTTTGCTACTGACTTAGCCAAAGATAACCTCTCTCTACTTGGAGCTGTTGAAGCAACGCAAGCTGGAACGATGGTCTTTACCGTGCTTGGCGAAATTGTTTTCTTGAATGGTTCATTTCCTGGTGGTCTTTCCCTACTAGGAATGATTATTATTATGTTAGGAATGGTTGCAAATAGCGTTTTAAACCGTTCTGCTCCAGTCGTTAGGCAGAAAAAAACTGCATAAAAAAGAGTATAGTTCTCTAACAAAGAACTATACTCTTTTTTTATTGTCCCCCTATTTCGTCTTATCAGAATAGTATTTCATTAGCTATTTATACTAAAACCTATGTTATAATACGTTTCATGCGCAATATTAGGAGGTAAATTATGTTAAAAAAAGCAATCGCTGAATTTATTGGTACATTTGTACTTGTATTATTCGGAACTGGAGTAGCTGTCATTGGCGGCGGAATTGAAGGAATTGGAACATTAGGAATCGCTATGGCTTTCGGTCTATCTATTGTGGCTATGGCATATAGCATCGGAACAATTTCTGGATGTCACATTAACCCAGCAGTATCAGTAGCTATGTTCATCAACAAAAGAATGAACGCTATGGAACTTTGTTATTATGTATTAGCTCAAATTTTAGGTGGTTTATTAGGAACTGCAACGTTAGTAACGATTTTACGCTCTGCTAAAACACCTTTAGATAATTTAGGACAAAATGGTTTTGGAACTCTTGGTTTATCTGGAGCATTTCTAGTTGAATTTATTTTAACTTTCGTATTCATTTTAGTTATCGTTGCTGTAACAGGTAAAAAAGGAAGTTCTTCTCTAGCAGGATTAGTAATTGGTTTCACATTAGTTTTAGTTCACTTATTAGGAATTCCGTTAACTGGAACTTCTGTTAACCCAGCTCGTAGTATCGCACCAGCTCTATTCGCTGGCGGAGAAGCACTTTCTCAACTATGGGTATTCATCGTAGCACCAATTCTTGGTGGTATCGTAGCAGCTATTGTTGGTAAATTCATTTTAAATACTGAAAAATAGAATTTTCAATATTTCTGAATAAAAAAAGGCGAGCCCTCATTATGAGGTTGCTCGCTTTTTTACTCTTTCATTTTAGACTTTAAGTTTGTAACTAATTGATCTACCGTTACATTTGCAAGTACGTTTTCCATCGCTTCTTGCGCTTGCATTAAAATAATTTCTAATACTGATTGAATATTAGCTCCTACTGGACATTCAATGTTGGGATTTTCATGGAAGGAAAATAGTTGTCCTTCTTCTACAACTTCCACTGCTTTATATACATCAAGTAATGTAATTTCTTCTAAATCACGAGCAAGTGTCGTACCACCTTTACCAGCTTGTACATCAACAAGTCCTGCTCTCTTCAACATTCCTGTAATGCGACGAATCACAACTGGATTTGTATTCACACTACCAGCAATCCATTCAGAGGTACAGCGAGAGTTTCGATCTATCGCAAGTAACGTTAACATATGAACACCTACTGTAAAACGACTACTAATCCCCATCTGCACACCCTCCTTTGTATTCATTCTATTAAAAGACGACTCTTATTATTATATACTATTTTTAATTTATACATAAAGAAAAAGCATGATTCCAATAGGAAATCATACTTTTCTCTCATTATTGACGCTTTATAAACTTCGCTAAATCTTTAAATTTCACTTTATCTGAGTAATTCATTACGCCATTTACGTAAATGCGACTTGTAACAGCACTTAAAATACCGATTGTCGCTAAAAGCCCCGCCAATGTTATCATAATTTCTAACATACCAGTTTCACCAGCTACAAAGCGTGAGAATGTAACCATCGGGGTAAAGAACGGAACATAAGAGCTTATAACAACGATAGTACTATTTGGGTCACCTAACGATTTAAGACTTATAAAGAATGCTGCAATTATTAAAATTGAAATCGGTAGCATTACACCTTGCAAATCCTCCGTCTTAGAAACAACCGCACCAGCAGCTGCATACATCATCGCATACAGGAAATATCCTGTAACAAAATAAATTAGGAACATACCGATTATTTTTGCATCTAACTTTGTAACATCAATTATGCCAAATAATGAACCATTTTCTAAATCTACCCACCCTAGTAAATAAGGAACTAAATAACCACATGCCAATATGACAAGTTGTAATAACGCCGTTGAAACAACCGCTAAAATTTTTGCATACATCATCGTAAGAGGTTTTACTTTCGGAATCATAACTTCCATAACGCGAGAAGCTTTTTCAGAAGCAATATTCATCGCAATTGTGCTTCCGAACGCAACAATAAACATATATAAAGCGAATATGAAGAAATATGCAATTCCGGCAGAGGCAGAACGATCTTTTATTGCTTCTTGTTTCACAGAAATTTCGGTTTGCAATTGTTGTGCAATTTCTGGTGAAACATTATGTTTAGCAACTGTTACCGCCATATATTTTCCCTTTAAATAACTAGCTATAATTGTAGAATTTGTTTCACTAGCGAACCCATTAAACATATACGTGACTTCTGGAACTCCATTCTTTTCAGTTACACGAAACAAACCGTCTAACTCGCCTTCTTCTACTTGTTTATGCAGTTTATTGAAATCTTCTTTTGAACCAATTGTTAATTTAGCTGATGGTAATAACTTAGTTAACTCTTCTTTTTGTATTTTATATGTAGAACTCTCTGTCACAACTGCAATTTTATCTTTATCCTTATTTTTATCATTACTTGAAGTAAAATGATTGAACGCAAAAATCCCAAAAACAATTAAAAATAAAATCGCGCTCATGATTAATGATTTTTTAGATAAAAATGCTTCCCTGAAATAAAATGAAAATACGTGAGAAAATTTACGCATCGTTATTTCGCCCTCTCTACAAAGATTTCGTTTAACGTCGGCTCTAACATTTTAAATTGTCGTAAGGTAACACCTTGTTCTTGCAACTGTTGTAAAATCTTTAGAGCTTCTGCATCATCTTGTACTTGCACATAAAGAAGGCCTTGTTGTTTTTCATACGATACATGAATAGCTTCTAATCCCTTCGCATTCTCTTCTGTATCTTCAATCGTTAAATTACGGAAACCGTACTCTTTTTTAATATCACTTAACTGGCCTTTTACGACTGCTTCGCCTTTTTTCAAAATACATACATGTTGGCAAAAAGCCTCTACTTGTTCCATACGATGACTAGATAAAATAATTGTCTTTCCGCTCTGTACTTGTTCTTCAATAATGCTAGCTAACATTCCAGCATTAACTGGATCCAGTCCACTAAATGGTTCATCTAAAATGAGAAGTTCAGGATTATGAAGAAGAGCAGCAATTAATTGGATTTTTTGCTGATTTCCTTTTGAAAGCTCTCCTGCCGTTTTAAATTTATATTCCGGTATTGCTAATCGCTCTAACCAGTGATCAATAGCAAGATCTACTTCTTTTTTCGACATTCCTTCTAATCTACCAAAATATCGCAACTGGTCTATTACTCTACTTTTTGTATATAAACCTCTTTCTTCTGGTAAATACCCAATCATTACCCCACTAGTCCCAAATGATTTTCCATCCCATGTAATAGATCCTTCATTAGGCGTTAATAATCCGAGAAGCATTTTGATTGTCGTTGTTTTTCCTGCACCATTTCGTCCAAGTAATCCTAGCACTTCACCTTTTGGTAACGAAATTTGCAAACCGTTCACTGCTTTTGATTCCCCAAATAGTTTCGTTAAGTTCTGAATTTGTAAACTCAAAGTATAAAGCCTCCCCTTTAATATCATTCATACTCTCTCTCAAAGACTATGTTTATTCAGGATAAAATATAGCACTACACTTCATCCTCTTAGTATGTAACATCTCCTTAATCCATCATTTGTTCTATTTAGTTAAAATTGTAAATAATATCATGTCATTTGTCAATTATAATTGTCATTTAGACAATAAAAGTTGTCAAAATGATTTCCATTATTTTTCTCATCTTTCTAATATAGGACATACTACTATATATACAAAAGACAATATGCAAATGTTCATAAAAAAATTTTTATATTTTAATATATAATATAAGATGATTTTCTAACATCAAGGAGGATACATATGAAGATGAAGAGGGGTATTACCACTTTATTATCTGTAGCGGTTCTATCTACATCGCTTGTAGCATGTTCAGGAACACCAGAGAAAACAGTGGCAAAAGAAGAAAAAGTAAAATTAACAGAACAGCAATTAATGGCTGATTTATGGTATCAAACAGCCGGTGAAACGAAAGCACTTTACTACCAAGGATACAATATCGGTCAATTGAAGCTTGATGCAGCTCTTGCAAAAGGGACAGAGAAAAAACCTGCTATCGTACTTGATTTAGATGAAACGGTTTTAGACAACAGTCCTCATCAAGCAATGAGCGTAAAAACAGGAAAAGGCTATCCGTATAAATGGGATGACTGGATTAATAAGGCTGAAGCTGAAGCCCTTCCAGGCGCAATTGATTTCTTAAAATATACAGAATCTAAAGGTGTAGATATTTATTACATCTCAAATCGTAAAACGAACCAACTAGATGCAACAATTAAAAATCTTGAGCGTGTAGGTGCTCCTCAAGCAACGAAAGAACATATATTACTACAAGATCCGAAAGAAAAAGGAAAAGAAAAACGCCGTGAACTCGGTTCGCAAACACATGATATCGTCTTATTCTTCGGTGATAACTTATCTGATTTCACTGGTTTTGATGGGAAATCTGTAAAAGATCGCAATCAAACAGTTGCAGATTCAAAAGAACAATTTGGTGAGAAATTTATTATTTTCCCGAATCCGATGTATGGCGATTGGGAAGGCGCTTTATATGATTATGATTTCAAAAAATCAGATGCTGAAAAAGATAAAATCCGTCGCGACAACTTAAAATCATTTGATGCAAAATAAAGAGGATGGCATTCGCCATCCTCTTTATTTTCCCTTCTCTGTTAAAGGCAAGATAAACACTTCCACACGCCTATTCTTTGCCTTTCCTTCTTGTGTATCGTTTGGAGCAATTGAACGGTATTCTCCGTAACCAATCGCACTAAATTTTTCTGGTTGTAATTCTTTATTTTGGAGTAATACTTGCATAAAATTAACTGCACGCTGCGTACTTAATTCCCAGTTCGATGCAAACTGCGCATTGGCAATAGGGACATTATCCGTATGACCAGATACTGTAATCTCACGAGGTGACGCTGAAACAAGTAAGCTAGACATCTCTTTTGCAATCCCTAGTGATTCTAACTTCACATCTGCTTTCCCCGAATCAAACAGCACATTCTCTAATATTGTCACCATTAATCCCTTTTCAGTTAATTTAGTTTGAAAAGAAGAGGATAATTGTTTCTCATTAATATATTGATCAATCTTTTTTTGTAATGCTTTCAATTCATCCATTTCTTTTTTTTCTTTTTCTCTAGCTTCTTCTTGTTTTTTTGCTTGTTCTGCCTCAAGGCTACTTGCTGATAATTCCTTTTCATCATTTGGCTTCTGATCACTTAAAAACTCTTTATTTCCTGTTCCACCTGCTAATTCACTTCGAAATGCTACTGCCATCTGTTTGAACTTCGCAGCATCTATACTACTCATCGCAAATAAAACGATGAACAATGCAAATAACAACGTTAACATATCAGAATAAGGGATTAACCAAGTTTCATCGATATGTTCTTCGTGTTTTTTCTTTTTACCTCTTCTATTTTTTTTACTCCGCATTTTTTTCTGCTCCTTTTTCTAGCTTTTTACGTTCAGTTGCAGAAAGTGCACCTAAAATGCGGTTCTTCATAATAAACGGATATGTACCCTCTTGTAACATTAATAAACAATCAATAATTAAACGTTTTTTCTCTAATTCAGCTGCAGATTTTTGCTTTAGTTTATTTGCAAATGGATGCCATAATACATAGCCTGAAAAAATACCAAAAATCGTTGCAATAAAAGCACCCGAAATAGCGTGACCTAACTTTTCAATATCAGTTAAATTGCCAAGTGCAGCTACAAGACCAATAACAGCACCTAAAACCCCTAATGTCGGTGCATATGTACCAGCTTGAGAAAAAATTGCCGCTCCTTTTGCATGCCTTTCTTCAATTGCTTCTAATTCAGCTTCTAAAATCTGTTCTAGATCTTCTGCGGATACGCCATCAATCACAAATTTCATACCACGCAAAAGAAATTCATCTTGAATTTTGTCTAATTGTTGCTCTAAAGACAAAATACCGTATTTTCTACTTTCTGATGTCCAATGAACAAATAATTCTAGCAACTGTTCATAACTTAAATCCTTTTTATTTGAACCAAAAAGAACTTTAAATAATTTTGGAACCCTTTTTAGTTGATTCATCGGAAATGCTATACATACTGCAGCAAATGTACCGATAAAAATAATTAATGCTGCGGCAGGATTCAATAAGGCATTTATGTCAGCGCCCTTGACGACCATCCCTACTACTACCGCTACAAATCCTAAAATAAGTCCAATAATTGTTGCAAAATCCATTCCCATTCACTCCTAGTCTATACAAGAAGTTCTTTATTCTCGATAATCGCTACATCTTCTTATGTATATATATTACATAAAAAATTCATTTCATGAAAGATAAGAAATGAATTAAATGAAAAAATACTACAATTTCACACATTTTCTGACATTTTCTTTGCATTTCTATTACGTTACGACTCTTATATTTCTTTTTCAGTAAACTAGACTTATAATAAAAAACAATACATATTTTATTAAGAAAGGACTGTGATTACAAGGTATCATGAAAAAGATAATCATTATTTCTGCCACTACTATTGTAATCGGTATCACTTCTTTCGCTTACTTTAGTTCTAAATCACCACTACAAAATGAGGCGAAAGCTGTCGAAAGTCAACAGCATAGTAATCACCAAAAAGAAGAGATTCCTGCTTTTCCAAAAGCTGATCATACTGCAAAGAAGCTAGAAAATGATTTTTCCGTTGTAACAAATCCAGAGTCTAATCTTGTCTTAGTTAATAAACATCGAAAACTACCAGACGGATACATACCTGAAGACTTAACAAGACCAAACGTACCATTTACTAGTCCAAAAGATAAAGAAAAAACATTGCTGCGTAAAGATGCTGCAGATGCGCTTGAAAATATGTTTGAAGCGGCAAAGAAAGAAGGACTTGAACTTACAGCTGTATCTGGTTATCGTTCATACAAACGCCAAAAATCATTACATGATACATACGTTAGACGTCAAGGAAAAGCTGAAGCTGATTCAGTAAGTGCCATTCCTGGTACGAGTGAACATCAAACTGGTTTAGCAATGGATATTAGTTCAAAATCTGCTAAATTCCAATTAGAACCTATTTTTGGAGAGACAGCCGAAGGAAAATGGGTTGCAAAACATGCCCATGAATTTGGCTTTGTAATTCGTTATTTAGAAGATAAAACAGAAACAACAGAATATTCATATGAACCGTGGCATTTGCGCTACGTTGGTAATCCATACGCTACATACATATATAAACATCATTTAACATTAGAAGAAGCAATGAAAGACAAAAAATAAGAGAGCAAATTGCTCTCTTATTTTTCTTTCACTCTATCATTGTAGTAATTTTTTCTTCCATTCTTCAGGCCACGGTTCGCCTTTTCCCGTTTTTTTCGATGCTTGAACCATCATTCCACGGCCGACTAAACATGCTTCTCCTTCTGCATTCTTCACCATGTAATGCAAATCTAAAGAAGAATTCCCAACCGATCCCGCTTTTACATACACCTTCAACTGTTCATCAAAATATATTTGCTTAATAAAATTACATTGTAAATCTGCAACAACGATCATCGTTTCTGAAGATTCATGCGTCCATTCTTGCATAAATCCAAGTTCTTTAAACAATGCGATACGTGCTTCTTCAAAATAGGTAAAGGCAACGACATTATTTACATGCCCAAACATATCTACTTCACCAAAACGAACTTTTACAGGATTGTAAAATGAAAAACCACTTTCCCATCGCTCAAAGTCTTCAATATAAGAAATCCTCTTCATTGTTTCCTCTCCTTTTCGCCTTCAAAATAAACAGAATAAACAGAAAAATAAAGTTATAAATATTGCCTCTTCAACATGAAGAGGCAATATTTATTAATAGTTATTGTCGCTACCAAAGAAATCTTTAAACGATTGAATTGTTGTATCACGGTTTAATGCCGCAATTGAAGTTGTTAATGGAATACCCTTCGGACATGATTGCACACAGTTTTGAGAGTTACCACAGTTTGCAAGTCCTCCATCTCCCATAATTGCACGTAAGCGATCTGCTTTATGCATTTCACCCGTTGGATGTGAGTTGAATAAACGAGCTTGTGATAACGGTGCTGGTCCAATAAAGTCAGATTTACTATTTACGTTTGGACATGATTCTAAGCAAACACCACATGTCATACATTTTGAAAGCTCATAAGCCCATTGACGTTTCTTCTCAGGCATTCTTGGTCCTGGTCCTAAGTCATACGTACCATCAATTGGAATCCAAGCTTTAACGCGTTTTAGAGCGTTAAACATGCGACTACGGTCAACTTGTAAGTCACGTACAACTGGGAATGTCTTCATCGGTTTTAAGCGAATTGGTTGTTCTAACTGATCAATAAGAGCTGTACATGATTGACGTGGTTTTCCGTTAATCACCATCGAACATGCGCCACATACTTCCTCTAAACAGTTCATATCCCATGCAATCGGAGTCGTTTGGTTTCCTTTTGAATCAACAGGATTACGACGAATTTCCATCAGTGCCGAAATAATGTTCATATTTGGACGATATGGAATTTCAAACTCTTGGTCAAACGCTTGAGCGTCTGGTCCATCTTGTCTCGTAATGATGAGGCGGATTGTTTTCTCAGACATGTTGCTTATCCCCCTTCTCTTCACCCTTAGCAGCTACATCATGTTTTGAGGAATAGTCACGTTTACGTGGTTTAATTAATGAAACATCCACTTCTTCGTAATGGAATGCTGGTGCATTTCCTTCTCCTTCAAATTTCGCCATCGTAGTTTTTAAGAAGTTTGCATCATCACGATTTGGGAATTCAGGTTTGTAATGCGCCCCGCGGCTCTCATTACGGTTATATGCGCCAATTGTAATAACACGTGCTAACTCAAACATATTTGCAAGTTGGCGTGTAAATGAAGCACCTTGGTTACTCCATCTCGCTGTATCGTTAATGTTAATGCGTTTGTAACGCGCCATTAACTCTTCAATTTTCGCATCAGTTTCTAGTAGCTTTTTATTTTCACGAACTACTGTAACGTTATCTGTCATCCATTCTCCAAGCTCTTTATGAAGAACATATGCATTTTCGTTACCATCAAGCGTTAAAATATTGTTAAATTTCTCTGTTTCGATTAATTCATTTTGCTCATATACAGTAGATGAAACAGCATCAGACGATTTAGAAAGACCTTTCATATACTCAATCGCGTTCGGTCCTGCTACCATACCACCGTAAATTGCTGATAATAGTGAGTTCGCACCAAGGCGGTTACCACCGTGCATAGAATAATCACACTCACCTGCTGCAAATAAACCTGGAATACTTGTCATCTGCTTATAATCAACCCATAGTCCGCCCATTGAATAGTGAACTGCTGGGAAGATTTTCATTGGTAGTTTACGAGGATCATCACCTGTAAACTTCTCATAGATTTCAATAATTCCACCAAGTTTAATATCTAGTTCTTTCGGATCTTTATGAGAAAGATCTAAGTACACCATGTTTTCACCGTTAATACCTAGTTTTTGCTCTACGCAAACGTCAAAGATTTCACGCGTTGCAATATCACGAGGTACAAGGTTTCCGTAAGCCGGATATTTTTCTTCTAGGAAGTACCATGGTTTACCATCTTTATATGTCCAAACACGGCCACCTTCACCACGTGCCGATTCACTCATAAGACGTAATTTATCGTCTCCAGGAATTGCCGTTGGATGAATTTGAATGAACTCGCCGTTTGCATAATATGCGCCTTGTTGATATACAGCAGAAGCTGCTGTACCTGTATTAATAATAGAGTTAGTTGATTTCCCAAAGATGATACCAGGGCCCCCTGTTGCCATAATCACAGCATCAGCTTGGAAACTTTTAATCTCCATTGTTTGTAAGTCTTGTGCAACGATTCCTCGGCACACACCTTCGTCATCAACAACAGCTCGTAAGAAATCCCAACCTTCATATTTCGTTACAAGTCCTGCTACTTCGTGACGACGTACTTGCTCATCTAATGCGTATAGTAATTGCTGTCCAGTTGTTGCACCAGCAAATGCTGTGCGGTGATGTTGTGTTCCACCAAAACGACGGAAATCAAGAAGCCCTTCTTCCGTACGGTTGAACATAACACCCATACGGTCCATTAAATGAATGATACCAGGTGCTGCTTCACACATTGCTTTAACTGGCGGTTGGTTCGCTAAGAAGTCCCCACCATAAATTGTATCGTCAAAGTGGATCCATGGAGAATCCCCTTCACCTTTCGTATTTACGGCACCGTTAATTCCACCTTGGGCACATACAGAATGTGAACGTTTTACTGGTACTAAAGAAAATAGTTCAACATTTACTCCTGCTTCCGCCGCTTTAATCGTTGCCATTAAGCCGGCCAAGCCACCGCCGACTACTATAAGTTTCCCTTTCATGCTCTCCCACTCCTTACTGGTTTGCTAGCTGTGGATCGATGAACGCTAATAATGCACTCACACCTACATAAGATAGACCTAAGAAAATAGCTAATGTTACATAAGTAGAGATTCTTTGTGAACGTGGAGATACTGTAATTCCCCAGCTTATGCAGAATGTCCATAGTCCATTTGCAAAGTGGAAAATTGTTGAAACAACACCAACTAAGTAGAATGCAAACATAGCTGGATTGTTTAAAATATCTGCCATCATATCATAGTTTACCTCTTTACCTAGCATTGCTTGAATACGAGTTTCCCAGACGTGCCAAGAAATGAAAATCAGTGTAACGATACCTGAAATTCTTTGGAAGACGAACATCCAGTTACGGAAATAACCGTAAGAAACCGCATTGTTCTTAGCTGTAAATGCAATATATAAGCCATATATAGCATGGTACAGTATCGGTAAAAAGATGATGAAAATCTCTAGCGCATACCGGAATGGAAGGAGCTCCATAAAGCCTGCAGCTTTGTTAAAAGCCTCTGCTCCTCTTGTTGCAAAGTTGTTTACAATTAGATGTTGCGTCAAAAAGACACCAACCGGGATGACCCCCATTAATGAGTGCCACTTACGAAACGTATACTCGCGGCCTTTCATGTCCCCATTACCCCCTTGAATGTTTGACTGCTGTTTTCAGATTAATTTACAACAATAATGTTTTTTCACTATTGGCATAAGAAAAACTGAAAAAATTATTCGAAATATTTCAGCATAATTTGATAACAAGTTCATTTTACCCCTATTTTTGTCGAAGCGTCAAGAAAACGTATACATAATTTGCATATAATTTGCCAATTCTTTTTCCCTTCTTATATATTCAGATTTTCCCAAAGAAAAATCTGTTTTTATAAATGAGAAATGTTATATAATAATCCCTATAGAAAGAGGGGAATATTGTGAGTAAAAATACAATCGATACAACATCTTTAGAAGATGTTTCATTGAACGCCTTCGCTTATGAATTGCTACGTGAAGAATTACTACCTGATTTAATCGGTAACGATTTAGATGGTATTTTATACTGGTCTGGTAGAAACCTTGCAAGAAAATATCCACTAGAAACAATTGAAGAAGTCATTCAGTTCTTTGAAAAAGCTGGCTGGGGCACTTTAAGCATTATTGAACATAAGCGTCGTGAAATGCAGTTCCAACTTAAAGGCACACTCATCGCTGAACGTCAAAAACAAAACAGACATTCTTCTTATCAATTAGAAGCTGGATTCATCGCTGAACAAATTCAAAAGCAACGAAACGTAGTTGCAGAGTCCTATGAAGAAAAGAAAAAACGTTCAGACTCTATTACATTTCTTGTGAAATGGGATATAAAAGATCTCATTGAAGTGTAGCATTACCTACAGTCAACTAGACATATAAGTTTAGTTGACTTTTTTGTATTTTCATTCAGTTAGGTTTATTTTAAATCTTCAGAAATTATACCAAAAAATAGAAGACGTTGTAAACTACAACGTCTTCTTATCCGCTAAATAAGTATAAATCGTCTCTGCGACATTTTTCGGCATACCCGCTTCGACAAATTCCGTTACAGAAGCTTCTTTCATCTTTTTTAGCGACCCAAAATGTTTCAACAATATCTTTTTTCGTTTATCTCCAATTCCAGGAATATCATCCAGTGCTGATTGAATGACAGATTTCCCGTGTAATTGACGATGGAATGTAATCGCAAATCGATGCACTTCATCTTGAATGCGCTGCAATAAATAAAATTCTTGGCTATTTCGCTCAAGCATCACAGGTTCAGGTGGATCTCCAATAATTAAATGGGAAGTTTTATGTTTGTCATCTTTTACAAGCCCTGCCATCGGAATATATAAACCGAGTTCGTTTTCTAGAACATCACTTACAGCTGCCAGATGCCCTTTTCCACCATCAATAATGATTAAATCTGGTAAAGGCAAACTCTCTTTCAGCGCCCTTGTATAACGGCGTCTCACAACTTCTCTCATAGACTCATAATCATCTGGTCCTTGAACCGTTTTAATTTTATATTTCCTATATTCTTTTTTAGCTGGTTTCCCATCGATAAAAGCAATCATTGCAGAAACAGGATTTGTCCCTTGAATATTTGAGTTATCAAACGCCTCAATACGATAAGGTGTTTCAATCCCGAGCTGCTTCCCTAAATGATCTACCGCCTTAATCGTTCGCTCTTCATCACGTTCAATTAAGTAGAATTTCTCTTCAAGAGCAATCTTCGCATTTTTATTTGCTAATTCTACAAGATCTTTTTTCTTACCACGTTTCGGCTGTGTCGCTTCAACTTCTAAAAAGCGCTCTACTAACTCTGAGTCTATACTTCCTGGAACGACAATTTCCTTCGGCTTAAAATGACTGCTGTTCTCATAAAATTGACCGATAAACGTTAAAAATCCCTCTTCTGGTTCATCGTAGATTGGAAACATAGAAACATCACGTTCAATTAGCTTTCCTTTTCGAACGAAGAAAACTTGAACACACATCCATCCTTTATCAACTGCATACCCAAACACATCACGATCCACTAAGTCACTCATAATCATTTTTTGTTTTTCCATAATCGCATCGATATGAGCAATTTGATCCCGCAACTCTTTTGCACGTTCAAATTCTAGTTTCTCTGAAGCTTCATACATCTTTGTTTCTAATTCTGAACGAACTTCTTTATGCCCACCATTTAGAAACTTAATAATTTCATCTACAATTTCTTTGTTTTGTTCTTCCGTCACTTCTTTCACACAAGGCGCTAAACATTGACCCATATGATAATATAAACAAACTTTATCTGGCATATTTGAGCACTTACGAAGCGGATACATACGATCTAGCAGCTTTTTCGTTTCATGAGCTGATTGTGCATTCGGATAAGGACCAAAATACTTTCCCTTATCCTTTTTTACATTTCGCGTAATAAGTAATCGCGGCTGTTTCTCAGCTGTAATTTTAATAAAAGGATATGTTTTATCATCTTTTAATTGAATATTATATTTTGGATCATGTTTTTTTATTAAGTTTAACTCTAAAATGAGAGCCTCTAGATTTGAGGAGGTTACAATATATTCAAAATCTACAATTTCTCCTACAAGCCGCAGTGTTTTTCCATCATGCGAACCAGTAAAGTACGAGCGCACACGATTTTTAAGCACTTTTGCCTTTCCGACATATATAACCGTTCCTTGCTTATCTTTCATTAAATAACAACCAGGTTGATCTGGTAAAATAGCCAATTTTTCTTTTAAATGTTCGTGCACTCGTTACCCTCCATTTCTACATGCTTAGCATCTTTATTTTCACATGAAAACATACTATGCCAAAACACCCAACATACGTTCTTTTATTGTAACGGAAAGGTGTAAAAAAGGAAAATAAAAAAGGCTACCAAATGGTAGCCCTTTATTTTAGAAGTGTTTAGAAACTAATTCTACTAACGCTTCTTTCGGTTTGTAACCTAACGCTTGATCAACTACTTTACCGTCTTTTAATACGAAAAGAGCTGGAATGCTCATTACTTCGAATTGACGAGCAGTTTCTTGGTTTTCATCCACGTCTACTTTTACTACTTTTACTTTTTCGCCTAATTCTGCATCAATTTCCTCTAATACAGGAGCGATCATTTTACAAGGTCCACACCAAGGTGCCCAGAAATCTAATAATACAACACCTTCGCTAGTTTCAGCTGCGAAGCTTTGGTCATTTGCATTTACAATTGCCATTTTATTTCCTCCTTCAAGTATATTCTACCAAGAGTATATCATTAACTTATATACGTGGCGAATAATATGTATCGTTATGTATTGTAACAAAAAAGTGTTCCTTTATACTATATAAAAATACGGATTAAATACTAAAAAGATGAGAGACAGGGGATCTCTCACCTTTTCTATATATAGGGGTACTTCACTTGGAACTCAAGGGTACTCAAATCATGAATGTACTTTTAACTTTTTAAACTCTTCTGTTAAAAGAGGTAAGACTTCAAATAGATCGCCAACAATACCATAGTCAGCTACTTTGAAGATACTTGCTTCTGGGTCTTTATTAATCGCAACGATTATTTTTGAGTTAGACATACCAGCTAAATGCTGAATCGCACCAGAAATACCGCATGCAATGTATAGGTCTGGCGTAACAACTTTACCAGTTTGACCAATTTGTAATGAGTAATCGCAATACTCAGCGTCACAAGCACCACGAGATGCTCCAACAGCGCCGCCTAATACGTCAGCTAACTCTTTTAATGGCTTGAATCCTTCTTCACTCTTCACACCGCGTCCACCAGCGATAATAACTTTCGCTTCAGAAAGGTCAACACCTTCTGCCGTCTTACGGACGACATCTTGAATAATTGTACGTAAATCTTTCACATCTACTGTAATAGAAGACACGTCACCACTGCGAGACTCATCTTTTTCAAGCGTCGCAATGTTATTTGGACGCACTGTCGCAAATAAGATACCGTCTGTTACAATCTTCTTCTCAAACGCTTTACCAGAGTAAATTGGACGAGTAAAGATAACATTTCCACCTTCAACATCTAAAGCAGTTACGTCAGAAACTAGACCAGCTTCAAGCTTCGCTGCTAATTTTGGTGATAAATCTTTACCCAGTGCTGTATGTCCAAATACAATACCTTCTGGCTTTTCTTCAGCATATACAGCTGAAAATGCTTGTGCATAACCATCAGATGTATATGATTTTAATTTATCATTTTCAACTGTCACAACGCGATCTGCACCGTAATGAATCAATTCATTTGCAAAAGAGGCAACGCTGTCTCCAACTAGCAGCCCTACTACTTCACCGCCTTCTGCAATTGTTTTTGCTGCTGCTACTGCTTCAAACGAAACGTTACGTAGCGATCCATCACGAACCTCACCCATTACTAATACTTTACGAGCCATAGATTTTCCCTCCTGCATATATAATTTCGTATTTTATTAGATTACTTTCGCTTCTGTATGGAGCAACGATACAAGTTCTTTTACTTGATCTTGCAGCTCGCCTTGTAACACTTTTCCTGCATCTTTCTTAGGAGGCAAATAGATTTCAATTGTTTTTGTCTTTGCTTCCACATCATCTTCTTCTAAATCTAAATCATCTAATTCTACTTCTTCTAGTGGCTTTTTCTTCGCTTTCATAATACCTGGAAGCGATGGATAACGAGGTTCATTTAAACCTTGTTGTGCTGTTACTAAAACTGGTAATGAAGTTTCAATCACTTCCGTATCACCTTCAACATCACGCTCAATCTTCACGTTTGTACCGTCAATTTCAAGTTTTGTAATTGTCGTTACGTACGGAATATTTAACGCTTCTGCTACGCGTGGACCAACTTGTCCAGATGCACCATCAATTGCAACGTTCCCGCCTAAAATTAAATCTACATCTTTATCTTTTAAATATTCAGCAAGTACTTTTGCTGTCGTGAACTGGTCACCATTTTCCACATCATCTTCAATATTAATTAATACAGCTTTATCGCAGCCCATCGCTAATGCCGTACGAAGTTCTTTCTCACTATCTTCGCCACCGACTGTTACAACAGTAACTTCGCCACCTTGTGCGTCTCTTACTTGAATTGCTTCTTCAATCGCATATTCGTCGTAAGGGTTGATGATGAATTCCGCTTCGCCATCGTAAATTGCACCGTTTTTAATTACGATTTTTTCTTCTGTATCAAATGTTCGTTTCATGAGTACGTAGATGTTCATTCCATTTACCCCCTTGTTTTTCAGAAAGATTCTATCAATTTTAATTTTCTGTTAATTTATATTAAAAAAATAATTGAACTACCTGCCACTAAATGAAGGCTTACGTTTTTCTAAAAACGCTGCTACACCTTCTCTTCCATCTTCACCCGTAAATACTTCACCAAAGATTTGAGCTTCGCGTTGTACACCTTCATAATAATGAGACGATTTCGTCGTTTGCAATAACTCTAGTACAGCACGAGTCGTCGCTGGGCTTTTTCCAGCAATCTGTTTTGCAACTTTAAGCGTATCATCTAAAAATGTTTCTTCAGCAAAAACTCCGTTAACAAGTCCCCATTTTAATGCTTCTGCACCAGTAATCGGTGTACTTGTTAACATCATTTCACAAGCTTTCGCTTTCCCAACATAACGTGGTAATCGCTGTGTACCTGCAAATCCAGGAATTAATCCAAGTGTTAATTCAGGTAAACCAAGTTTTGCACTTTCAGTTGCAAAGCGCATGTGGCAAGACATAGCAAACTCAAGGCCGCCGCCAAGTGCCGCTCCATGAATTGCCGCGATAACTGGTTTTGAACATTTTTCAACACGCTCAAACGTAACTTGTCCAAGCTGCGCTAATTCTGTCGCTTGCTTCGCTTCAGTAACAGATGTAAATTCTTTAATATCTGCTCCCGCCGAGAAGAAGCGCCCTTCACCGTGAATAACAACAACACGAATGTTATCATCCTTCTCCACTTGATCAATTAATTCAGTAACGTCATGCATAACTTGTGAAGACATCGCGTTTGCCGGCGCATGATTTAACGTCGCCACCGCGATATGATCTTCAACTCTTACAGATAGGAATTTCAACATGATCCCTCCCATTATTGACGATAACCACAAGCTGCAATAAGTAGCCCATGTACCGTTTTTGAAAGTGCGACCAGATCATACTTATGATCGCTCATTACCCAATTGGTCACAACTTCATCTACTGTTCCAAAGATCATTTGTCTTGCCACGCGAACATTTAAATCCGCTTGGAATTCACCTTGCCTTATACCTGTCTCTAAAATCTCATCCATAACTTGTAAGTAGCCTTTTAATACTTCATTTATTTTTAGGCGTAAGTCTTGATTGGACTGTCTTAGCTCTAATTGCGTAACGATAGCAAGAGGATCATTTTGTGATAACAGCAAGAAGTGCGTTTCTACCAACATGAATAACTTCGATACAGCGCTTTCAATTCCTGCTGTTTTTTGACGAATTGTTTCGACAAAATCTCCCATCTTCTCTTGGAATAAGGATATTAATATATCTTCTTTATTTTTAAAATATAAATAAATCGTGCCATCAGCTACCCCAGCTTGCTTTGCTATTTTAGAAACTTGCGCTTGGTGGTACCCATTCTCCGCAATCACAATGACTGCCGCATCAATAATTTGATTGTATTTCGGTCTATTTTTCTTCACTTTACTGTCCCCTTCAAGAAGATGACTGAATGAATAGTCATTCATATTCTTATAATACTGACTATTTAGAAAAGTGTCAATCCTATTTTTTCAAAAAGAAAGGGCCTTAGCCCGTTTGCTCATCCTCATTTTTTCTTTTCTCTTCATCTATTAGGACACGGCGTAAAATTTTTCCGACTGTCGTTTTCGGCAGTTCATCTCTAAACTCATATACTTTCGGCACTTTATAAGCCGCTAAATATTTACGCGCAAACTGGTTTAATTCTTCCTCAGAACACTCCGCACCTTCTTTTAACACAACAAATGCTTTAACTGTCTCTCCCCGGTACGGATCGGGAACTCCAATCGTCACTACTTCTTGCACTTTTTCATGCTCATATAATACTTCTTCTACTTCGCGAGGATACACATTAAATCCACTCGCAACAATCATATCTTTCTTACGGTCTTTCACATAGAAAAATCCATCTTCATCCATGTAACCAACATCCCCTGTATGAAGCCATCCGTCTTGTAATACAGCCGCTGTTTCTTCTGGCTTATTCCAATACCCTTTCATAATTTGAGGACCCTTTACAACAATTTCACCAATTTCACCCGGAGGTAAAGCCTCTCCAGTTTCAAGTGACATAATGTTTGCCTCTGTATCTGGCCACGGCACACCAATACTTCCTGGCACGCGTTTTTCCCACAAAAAATTCCCATGTGTAACTGGCGACGACTCCGTTAATCCATAACCTTCTACCAATTTCCCACCTGTAACTCTCTCAAACTCTTCCTGTACTTCTACAGGAAGCGGGGCAGATCCACTAATACAAGCTTGAATAGAAGAAATATCATATTCTTTTAAGAGGGGACTATTTAATAGAGCAATATAAATGGTCGGTGCCCCTGGAAATAGTGTGACTTTATGTTTTTTTATCGCTTCAAAAACCATTTTCATATCAAACTTCGGAATCAGCACCATTTTATATCCTTGCATAATACTTAAATTCATTACAGCTGTCATCCCATACACATGAAAGAACGGAAGGACACCAAGAATTACTTCTTCCCCTTCTTTACAATTATATAGCCAATGAGCTCCCATTAAAGTGTTCGAAACAAGGTTTTTATGCGTCAACATAACGCCTTTCGGAAATCCAGTTGTTCCTCCTGTGTACTGTAAAAGGGCTAGATCATTTTCAGGATCACAAGGAACTTCAACATTAACATTACTTTCTCTTTCTACTGATTTCCATAGATGAATCGTTTCGCTTTCCGACACATTCACAACAAGATTTGCCTGCTTTTTTTGTACAAATGGATAAAGTAAATTTTTAGGGAAGGGTAAAAAGTCCGCAATCCGAGTTACGATAATATGTTCAATTTTTGTAGCAGATTGAATATTCGTTACTCTTGGAAACACTAAATCGAGACAAAGAATTACTTTTGCTCCCGAGTCATGAAGCTGGTATTCTAATTCTCTTTCTGTATATAGTGGATTTGTTTGTACTACGATACCTCCCGCAAGTAATGTACCATAATAACCAATTACAGATTGCGGACAGTTCGGCAACATAATAGCAACTCGATCCCCCTTTTCCACACCGAGCTTTTGAAGATAATTTGCAAACCTCTTCACCTTATCGTGGAAGTCTGAAAATGTAATATCCTTCCCCAAAAAGTGAAGCGCTTTCTTTTCTGGATAACGAGAAGCCACCTGTTCCACATATCTATGAAGCGGCTGAATATCATAAGAAATCATACTTGGAATTTCTTCTGGATAACTTTTCAACCATGGTTTTTCCATCTTCATTCCCCCTTCAAATACATAAAAATAAATGAATGTTCATTCATGATGGTTGGTTTCATTATATTATAGTCGCCATAACGTTACAATCATAATATTCTGACTTTTATATAACTATGCTTCACTCCATTAACTTCTTATTATATGTACAAACTCTCCTAATCTATAAAAAAATAAGAGAGTTATTGTTTAGCTTAATCTTATTATCGTTAACACAGCTCCTGGTGTAGTTGTTGATAATGTTGCAACAGCTAACAAACCAAATAGTTGCAAACTAATAGCATCTCCTGCTGCAAGAGTTGTAATGATTGTTGCACTAAATGATGTAGTTGCTACCGCAGGAGAATTAATTGTCCCAGCAAGTGGTGCTCCATTAATTGTAATCCGTGAACTGACTAATAATGAAGCCGTTATATTAATCGTGTATGAAATATAATAATTCCCAGCATTTGCAACCGTAAATACTGTATTCCCCCCAGAAACAGTAATA
Source organism: Bacillus sp. MMSF_3353 (assembly GCF_030733445.1). Taxonomy (NCBI): domain Bacteria; kingdom Bacillati; phylum Bacillota; class Bacilli; order Caryophanales; family Bacillaceae; genus Bacillus; species Bacillus sp. MMSF_3353. The sequence continues at coordinate 159,532 of NZ_JASHJA010000001.1, read as the reverse complement.
CCTGGACCGATGTTTTGATTATTTGGAAGCGGGACATTCGTTCCACCAAGAAGTACCGATATAGCTGTTCCTGACGTATTATTTGCAAATGCATACGTCGCCGTGATACTTGTACCTGTTATTCCCGTTGCTCCTGTTGAACCCGTTGGACCTGTTGGACCCGTTGCTCCTGTTATTCCTGTTGCTCCCGTTATTCCTGTTGCTCCCGTCGGACCCGTTGTTCCTGTTATTCCCGTCGCTCCTGTTGGACCTGTTGCTCCTGTTACTCCCGTCGCTCCTGTTGGACCTGTTGCTCCCGTTACTCCCGTTGGACCTGTTGCTCCTGTTATTCCTGTCGCTCCTGTTGAACCTGTTGAACCTGTTACTCCCGTCGGACCTGTTGGGCCCAGCTTAGGAACTGTCCCATCACAACTAAAACAGCAAGAATCAACATGTACACCATTTTGATTATTACACTCACAATACCCATTGATATTATTGCGCCATGAAGACATGTTGACCACTTCCTTCACATTCAATCTTTTAAGTACAATCGCCGAGTTAAAAAACATCTATTTAAATAACAAAGAAATACTTTACCTAGTCGGGATAAACACAGATTTATTCCATACATTCTAGTAATTATTACATGCGATTCGCTCTCTTTTTGCTTGTACTTTCGCCTTCTTGCTCAAACGAAATTCTTTTTCTTCATTCTGCATATCCATATAAACTTCAATCCAATTAGTGTATTCATCAGTGGACTACTTGCAGTTGAAATTTTCCTTTTTTTCATGGAAATTAGGATTTAGCTCAACAGCCCTTGCTTTAATAGAAATCGGTATTTCAGCTCTCGGCTCAACAATTATTCAACTCTTTATCGTTACGCAAATTTGAATGTTGCTGTACTTGGAGCACCTTATTTCTTATGGTTGGTGAGAAAAAGTTGGAAGAAAGTTAAAAAGGAGCTTCTTGGAAGTCTCCTTTTTTATTCATTCTTATAAGGTCAAAAGGAAACTATCTTTTTTTCACGAATGTAACCTATGAACTAACTAGGAGGGATAAATATGTACCAAACTATTGAAGGCTTCTTGCAATCATGGACATACGAGGCTGAGTCTACTCAAAAGATGCTCGATACATTAACAGATGAGTCTTTATCACAAGAAATTGCACCTGGGCACTGGACATTAGGCAGAGTTGCTTGGCATATCGTGACTGCAATTCCAGTTATGCTATCTGGCACAGGGCTTAAGTTTGAAGGAGAATCGAAGGATTATCCTGTACCAACTTCTGCAACAACAATTGCTGATCAATACCGTAAAGTGAATGTAGCTTTTGTTGAAGCTCTTCAAGGCGAATGGACTGATAAAGACTTAGCTACTATTAATGACTTCTTTGGTCGTCCTATGCCGAATTCTATATTTTTAATGACACTCATTAATCATCAAAATCACCATCGCGGACAAATGACTGTTTTAATGCGCCAAGCTGGTTTAACCGTCCCTGGCGTATATGGTCCTGCAAAAGAAGAATGGGCCGCGGCTGGAATGGAAGCTCCTAAAATGTAACCACAAAAAAAGACAAGGTGTTTACACATCTTGTCTTTTTCTGTAACTTGTTTCATGTGAAACTATTTTTTGCTAAATGGTTGTTTTATGGAAAAAATACGTTAAAATGAATACATATTATGAGGAGGGGCAACCAAATTGAATACAAAAAATAAAAAAATAGCTATGGGAACTATTTTACTAACTTCTATTATCGGAGTTATCAGTGTGTCTCTTTATTGCACAAGTTATGGTACCCCTTGGGGAAAACAAACAGCAGTTACGGAATCAAAAGAATATATTACAAAATACTTTAATCTAGATGCGGAAGTCAAAAATACTTCTTACGATGCTAAAATGAATAGCTATGCAATCTCCTTTGAAACAAGTAAAGACGGAGAGTTTACTATTGAATATAAAAGTCCTAATAACTTTAATATTTCTCCAGGAGTACAAGCGTATTTAAGCAAACACTCCAAGTTTACAGAGTAGTAACGAAGCATGCATATACAAAAAAGAGTTGGTGTAACGCCAACTCTTTTTTCTTATTCTTGTCATACAGTTACATCTTCCTTCTCTATATTTTTAATTCCGTAACATGCAATCACAACTCCAATTGCTGCCAATGCTAGTTGAAGAGGAAGGAAAGTTGCTACAGAAAACGTAGTGCTATTCATTGCAATTGATACAACGATAAGGGATGAAACAATTGTAGTTGGCACTGAACGTTTACGCATTCCGAAATATAGTGGGATTAAACTTATTCCCGCAGTTGCAACGGCTAAAGGAACAAGGTTTATCCCTTCTTGCATCAATTGATCTACTGTGAATGAATTAGGAAGAATTGAAAAATAGCTATCTACCCCAAAGAACATTCCTACTACTAAAATATTAGATAAAATAACTGTTATAAATGTTAATGTTGCTGTAATAACCAACTTACTAACCATCATTTTCTTTCGGTTAATTGGATAAGAAAACATAAGTAGTATTGTTTTGTTTTTATATTCACTAATTATTAACCTTGCGATTAACACACTACCAAAAATAATAAATGTTGCTCTTACTAATGTACTAGCCATTAACAAAACCATCTGTGGATCTCTTATTTCTGGATCTCCTTCTATTTGAGAAACGATGCTCGTAAAGATCAGTAATGCCAGTATAGCGATATTTGCAATAATCGCTCCCCTCACATACCATCCAATCTTAAATTTCTTCAGTTCTAGCTTCATAAGACGTAGCATAATAGTCCTCCTTTCATTTACATTTTAATCGATATAAATTACCCCTGTTTTACTTAAAATCTCCACTTTGTTTTTTGCATCACCAATCGTTCCTGCTTTTATCTTTTCTGTATTTTTATCTTTCGTAAGTCCTTTTAAATCTATCATTACGTCAGACGAATTACTTTTAGCCGTAAGTTTCAATGAAGCTGGAACACCTTTATATCTTACGCCAATATCTCCTGACTTTGTTTCTACAAATAATGATTTTCCTTCTTTCATATCTTTCAGTAATACTTCACCGGATGTTGAAGTGATGTTCATATTTTCGTTTTTTATATTTTTCACATAATTATCGCCAGTAGTAGAAGTTATATTTACTTCTTGTAATGAACTATCTTTTAACATTAAATCTCCGCTTTCGGATGTAAATTCACCCTTCTCTGCCGATAGTCCTACAACCATTCCATCTCCAGACTCACTTTTTGTCACAATATTTTTCACTTCTATATCCCTTATTTTCACATCACCCGATTTATTATTTAATACAATTTTATCTATTTCTTTCTTCGGAACAACTATAGATATACTATTTTTCTTCCTAAACGTAAAACCATTAAAGAATCTGGTCGCCTTTTGTTTTTGCTTAACTATAACTTTATTCCCTTCATGTTCTATTTCGACAGGATCTATCTCTTCATCTACTCGTTTACCTTGAGCCAAAATTACTATTTTGTTAGCGTCTGTACTTTTAAATTCAATATCCCAGTTTTCATTGTCTACTTCTATTTCTTTTATATGATTTATCTCAAAAGACTTTTCTTTCTTAAAATCTTTCCCCTGAAACACCTTAAAACCAAAAACCGCACTAGCAATTGTAATTACTAATATTGCAATTACTATTATTTTTTTCACCAGTCATACCCCAGTTCGTTGTTGTTTTATGCTTGCTTCACGCCACATCGATTTTGTCGATTTTACGATACGATAGATAACTAATGAAAATCCCTAATAAACAGAGCACTATTGGGATAGCTATAAAATCAAACATACTTACTTGATTGCTTTCAGCCCCAACGTTACCACTAATCAGCATCCCAATTATTACTGCAGAAGTAATCGTTGTCGGTGTCGATTTCTTTCTCATCCCAAAAAATAAAGGAATTAAACTTATACCAGATATCATAAATGCACTTATAATAGTAACTGGAACGATAGCTATTATTTCACCTATCGTAGCTGGCGTTTCAATCAGTCCCATCATTGGACTCACAAAATATACGAGCAAACTAATAATAAAAGTAGCGATAATCGTGCTCACAAAACAAAAACAAAAAACAATTGTTAATTTCGCTCTCATTAACATTTTCCTTTGCAGTGGGTACATAAATGATAGTTGGATCGTTTTGTTCTTATACTCATCAATTACTAAACGTGATAAAATGACCGAACTAAAAATAATGAATGTTATTCTAATAAAAATATTTACTAAAGCCATGTTCTGTGTAAAGTCAGAGAAGAGCATGTCTTCCTCAGCTTTCATTCCCCATGCCATAAGGCTTACTGCAACGAAAATTGCTATAATACAAATTGCTACACTTTTAAAGTAACTAGATAATTGATGTTTCTTCCATTCGAGCTTCATTAATTTAAACATATAAACCACGCCTCCATTCTTTATATAACTGTCTCTACACTGGTAACATTCTAATTCCAGCCGTAACTACGCTTAACATTCCTATCATTAGTAGAATCAACAACCATTTCCTCTCTGGTTTCCTATAATATAAAATCCCACTTATGAACAGTACGATCAATCCGCTTACTAGATTCACTAACAATCCGTTAAGCATGAATACCCTCTCCATCCATTACATTTAAGAAATATTCTTCTAAGGAACTATGTTTCTTATTAATACTTTCAATTTCTACATCGTTCATAATAAGTGCTTTTGAAATGGCTTGCTGTGTCGCCGCCAATTCATACACACGAATCATATTTCCACTCATTATTTTGTAATTTTTTATACCGAGTTTATCTTCTAAAATATAAGCTGCACGCTTCACATCAAGAACAGTAATTTCAATGTACTCTGTTTGTTTTCCGTTAATACTCTTCATTGAAACTTCTTTTATTAGTTTTCCATTTTGAATTACACCAATTGTATCCGCCATTTGTTCCATCTCGCCTAAAATATGACTAGAGACTAATAACGTAATACCATATTCTTTGCAGAGCATTTTAAATAAGTCTCGTAATTCTTTAATACCAATTGGATCTAAGCCGTTAATAGGTTCATCTAAAATGAGTAATTCTGGCTTTGTCATGATTGCCCTTGCAATACCAAGTCGTTGCTTCATACCTAATGAAAAATCTTTTACTTTTTTATCATCTATACCGTGCAATTTCACTAAATTTAAAGCATGATCAATTGCGTTCTTGTCGTAATACCCCATATATTCACAATGTAATTCTAAGTTTTCCTTCGCCGTTAATTTATCATAAAAGATTGGATATTCGATAATTGTCCCCATGCGCTTTAACAATTCATAAGATGTATCCGTTAACTTCTCACCAAAAATTTCAATATCACCGCTCGTCGGTTTTATTAAATTTGTAATCATTTTCATAATCGTTGTTTTACCTGCACCATTCGGTCCTAAGAAACCGTATATCTCTCCTTTTTTCACATGCATGTTGACGCTAGAAATAACTTCTTTCCCTTTAAACACTTTCGTTAACTGATTCGTTTTTAATATATATGTCATGTCACTGTCTCCTTTCGCACTACCTTATACTTCTATAATAGACAACGGAAATCTCTTTTTTCTTACCCGTTCCTTACAAATTCCTTACGCTGAAAAAAGCTTGTAGAATCTACTTCTCTACAAGCTAAAACAGCATCTTTTTTAATACAACTGTAAAAATCGTTTTTTTATATGGCTTACTAGAAAGGTTAATTTTTCCATCCATCGCTTCCACAAGCCGTTTCGTAATCGTTAACCCTAAACCGCTCCCTTGGTACAATCTATTTCTTGAATCTTCAAGTGTGTACATACGCTCAAACACTTTATCAATATGAGATTCATCAATTCCTTTCCCTGTATCCCATACATCTATATACACACTCGTTTCATCATCTCTTAACCTCACACCAAGTGTCTTTCCATCGTCTCCATATGTAATTGCATTTGATATTAAATTATTCAATACTCTACCTAATACTTCTACATTTCCAAGTGCATATATATTTCTTTCTGGTATATCAATATGAACTTGAAACCCTTTCGCCGTCACTAAATCATAAAAAGATAAAATCTTCTCACGACAAACTTCATTCATATTTACTTTTGTCATCTCGATTGCCTTGTCACCAGATTCTAATTTTGCTAAATCAAAAAACTTATGAATCAATTCCATTACTTCTAGTGTTTTTACATGCACCTTTTCAAGTAATATTTGCTGTTCTTCTTTACTCATCGCTTTATCCTTATTTAACATTTCTGTATATCCAAGAATAACTGTTAGTGGCGTCTTTAAATCATGTGAAATATTTGAAAGCATTTTTCTCATCGAAATTTCTACTTTTGCATGATCTGCATTCGTTTTCTGTTTTGCAGCTAGTAATTGATTAATTGCCACTAATAATTTTTGTAATTGTAGATTATCTGTCATAACGAGTAACTTCTCGCCTGTTTGTTCATTTACAATACTTTCTAGCTTTTCATATGTGTATCGTAAATTTTTGCTACTGTTTTTTCTCATTTTATACTGTATGTAAATGACACATAACAATGTAAAAATAATACCTATTAACAAATTGACCATATTACATCACTTCCAACTTATAGCCGATGCCCCATAACGTTTTAATATACTCTGGATTAGATGGATCACTTTCAATTTTCTCGCGCAATCTTCTCATATGAACATTTATAACATTATCATCACCGTAATACTCTTCGTTCCAAACTAACGTATATATTTGCGCTTTCGTAAATACACGATTTTGATTCTTTACGAATAGCTTTAAAATCTCAAATTCTTTTAAAGTAAGTTTGAGCGGCTTTCCGTTTTTTTCAACCGTAAAATTAATTGGATTAATTGCTAAATCACCAATTTGAATCATCTTTTCTGTTGTTTCTGTAGCTGAATATTTCGTAGACCTCCGAATACCCGCTTTTACACGTGCAGCCAATTCAATCATAGAAAACGGCTTACAAATGTAATCATCTGCTCCAAGTCCTAATCCAACAGCTTTATCAACATCTGTATCTTTTGCCGACATCATTAAAATCGGAACGGCACTTTTTTCCCGAATGATTCGCACAACCTCTAAGCCATCTAGCTTTGGCATCATAATGTCGAGGATAACTAAATCAAAGGATGATTTAAAAAATGCTTGCACCCCTTCTTCTCCGTCAGACGCGATTGTAACTTGAAAACCTTCCTTTATTAAATACTTTTCCACCATCTCTTGAATTGAAATATCATCTTCAACTAATAAAATATGATGTGACATATGTCTATCCCCTTTTTTACAAACATTAACATTTCAATTGTATCGTAACGAATGAATACTGGAAAGAATTATATGAATTTTCAAACCAACTTCCCTTCCTTCCTTAACAATGATATGATAAAATTCACTACTATTGTTCATAATTAACTTTATATAAAGGAGACTTATCATGTCAGAAAACAAAAAAGTAAGCTTAGCTGATTTAATGCGTGAACAACTTGCAAAGAAAAAGCAAGGAAATGGAAATGGTGCAAATAATACAAATCAAAGCCAAGCAACGAAAAAATTACAAAACCAACAAACGAAGAAAACAAACAACCAACGTAGACGTACAGGTGTATAAATGAACGGACAAAAACGTTCTAATATCGCACCCGGTCTTGAAGTTGATATTGTATTAAAACAAGATCAACGCACCGGTAAATTAACACGTGGAATTGTAAAAGATATTTTAACAAACTCCCCTTCCCACCCTCATGGCATTAAAGTACGATTGCAGGACGGGCAAGTCGGTAGAGTACAAAATATCGTTCAATAAGAAAAGGAGCTCAAATAAACTCGAGCTCCTTTTTCTTTATTACCCTTTAATTTTCTCAATGAAAACTACTTTTAAATAGTCTCCTTCTTTGAATTGATCAATGGTACGAAAATCTTCTGGTAAAGAATGTTCTTCTAATATTTTATATTTGCCATTCATTTCTTTAAATGCCGTATCGATAAATCCTTTAAACTTTTTCATATCAAATGCGCTACAGTTTGTAGAAGCAACGATAATCCCGTTATTTTCTGTAATCGCAATTGTTTCTTTTAGTAAGTTTTTATAATCTTTCGCTGCACTAAATGTATATTTTTTTGAGCGTGCAAAACTTGGAGGATCAAGTACGACCATATCAAATTTCATCTTTTTCTTAGCTGCATATTTGAAGTAAAGAAATACATCTTCTACAATAATATCTTGCGCTTCATAATCAACTTCATTTACACTAAACTGCTCAATCGTTTTACTTAAACTACGATTTGCAAGGTCGACACTCGTCGTTTTACTCGCTCCGCCAAGCGCTGCAAATACAGAGAAAGCACCTGTATAAGAGAACATATTTAATACTGTTCTCCCCTTTGCATATTTATCACGAATTTGTTTTCGAACGTTACGCTGATCTAAAAATACACCAACCATCGCTCCGTCATTTAAATAAACAGCAAAGTTCACACCGTTCTCTTTTACGATAAGCGGGAACTCACCGCGTACTCCTGCTACGAAATCATCGCCTTCAATGTATTTCCCTTTCGTATCAAAACGCTTTTTCTCATAAATACCTTTAAAGTTTGCTACTTTTTGAAGAGCTGCTATAATCTCATCTCTGAAAGTATAAATCCCTTCACTATACCAACTTACTACATAATAGCCGTCATAATAATCAATAATTAAGCCTCCAAGACCATCACCTTCACCATTTAGGGCACGGAATGCTGTCGTATCACTTGATTTGTAAAATTGCTTTCGTTTATGTAAGGCAGATTTTATTTTACTTTCAAAGAAAGATTGATTAATTTGTTCACTCTCTTTTCTCGTTAAAATCCAGCCGTATCCTTTATTTTGTTTTCCATAATAACCTTTTCCGACAAAATTGTTCTTCTCATCTACTACTTTAATGATTGTTCCTTCTTCCTGAACATCATTTAAATTTTGAATCGCATCTTTTAAAATAAGCGGATATCCACTTTTAATTTCTTTTATAAATTTCGGTTTTATTTTTACAGTTACTTCTGATCGCATATAATAACTTCCTTTCCATTTGCATGCTTTCTCTATAGGAAGCATTTAAAAAACGAGCCTGAAAAAACAGCCTCGTTTCACTATACCATATTATTGCTTTGCTAGTACAACTCGCTCATTCCCTCACTTAACCGCCACATATTTACTACATTTTGAAATGGAAATCTTACTGTCCAAAATAATCAAAAAACTTATTTATTTCACATTTACCATTGACATTGATAATGATTTTCATTATCATTTAATGTATATGAGTTCTCGAAAATAAAGGCTACATTTATAGGAGGAATAAAACATGATTATTGTTACAAATACAGCTAAAATTACAAAGGGAAATGGACATAAATTAATTGAGCGTTTTAATAAAGTAGGTCAAGTCGAAACGATGCCAGGCTTTTTAGGATTAGAAGTTCTTTTAACGCAAAATACAGTTGATTATGATGAAGTAACAATTAGCACACGCTGGAATGCAAAAGAAGATTTCCAAGGTTGGACGAAGAGCTCAGCATTTAAAGATGCTCATTCACATCAAGGTGGGATGCCAGAATATATTCTTGATAATAAAATCACTTACTACAATGTTGAAGTTGTACGTATGCCAATGGCTGCAGCACAGTAAACATATTTCTTTTTTAAAGTATAGAATATGAGAAGCGTTACCACTTCTCATATTCTATACTTTTTTTACTATCTCTTTACTAGTTTCGCATGCACGACTAACCTTCCTGCTTCCGGATCAAGTGCATAGTCACACGTCGAAAGTGTTACGATTTGATCACTCGCTGTCAATTTTGTATCCGTTTTGTACAGCGATTTTTCTTGAATTTTCTCCAAAAACGATGTGTATTCCGTATCATTGCTAAAATCCGTTTCAATGTAATAAAAATCAGTTGTTGTTGTATACACCGAGAACACTTCAAGATCATATCCTTCAAATAATGTATCGTAATATAATTTACGATGCGACATGAAGAACTCTTCATCTAACATTTTCTTTAAACTTCCAAACATAGAACCATCTTTCATACGGTGACCATATAAAATAGTATTTCGATTTTGAGATTTCACATCATTACGATAGTCCATAAAAATGCTGCCTGCTCTCATATCTTCACCTTTATAATTACGAAATAAATAGTAATCATTGTCTTTCGCCTGAACGATTGGATAATTAATTTGTGTATCATCCATCGTAATCCATCCAACTATTTCTTGGTTAATTTGCTGCAGAGCTTTGAACTGTTTACGTACTTCCCCGTCTTGTGATTGCTCTTCCATCGGACTCTTTTCATAAATGTTTTGTGCTTCGGCCATTACTTTACGATTTTCATAGTAATCCATGAAAATATCACCTAATTCATATACTGAATAGAAAAAGGTACCTAAAAAAACAACTGTAAGTATTCGTTGAAAAAAAGAATTCTTCTTCCGTTCTTTTTTACTACTCAAATCATCACCTCAAAACGGATTGTTCGCATATTTAAATACCCATTGGGACCATATACAACCCTGTATCTTCATCTTGCTTTACAACGACATCTACACCGTATATCGTCTTTATCATACTTTCTGTCACAACATCATTCGGCTTACCTTTCGTAACAATTTCGCCGTCTTTCATAACAATAATATGATCACTATAGCGAATCGCCTGATTGATATCATGTAATACCATAACGATCGTCAATCCATGTACTTCATTTAACTCTTTTACTAGCTCTAATATTTCAAGTTGATAATAAATATCTAAATATGTTGTCGGTTCATCTAAAAAGAGCATTGGTGTTTTCTGAGCTAACGTCATGGCAATCCAAACACGTTGTCTTTCTCCACCAGATAAGGCGTGAATCTCTTTATCACGTTTACTTAGCAAATTCGTACATGCTAAAGCCCTTTCGATTGCTTCTCTATCTTCATCAGTTTGCGAGGAAAAAATATTTTTATGAGGCATACGACCATAACTTGTTAATTTCTCTACCGTCATGTCTGCCGGTGCTTCATTTTGTTGATGGACAACGGCTAACTTTCTAGCAAACTCTTTCGGTTTATATTGACTAATCGCCTTCCCATCGAGTATTATCTCTCCGCTACGAGGGTCGTGATTTCTTGACATCACACCAAGTAATGTCGATTTCCCGCAACCGTTTGGACCAATAATTGTTGTAATTTTACCAATTTCTATTTCACTACTAACCGACTTTAATCGATCCGTTACATTATCATACGAAAAGGTTACATTTTTAATTTCCATGAACTTTATCACTCTTTCTAAGCAAGAATATTAAGAATGGGCCACCAATCACTGCCATAATCGTCGCTGCTGGAATTTCGTTAGGTGGCACAATTAACCTTCCAATCGTATCCGCCGTCAAAATTAATAACGCTCCTGCAAGAGCAGAAAATGGAATTAATACTTTATGATCCGAACCGACTAGTTGTCTTGAAATGTGCGGAACGAGTAATCCTACGAAAGCAATAACACCTGCAATTGCTGTTGATACTGCTGCTAAAAGTACTGCAATAGCAGAAATAATAAGACGAACTCTCGTCACGTGCAAACCTAAGTTTTTCGCAGTCTTATCTTGTAGCGATAATAAGTTACACCAAGCTCCTACAAACAGAGCAAGAATAAGACCAATCGTTCCATATGTAACCATTATTTCTACATCGTCCCACGTCTTCATCGTTATGTTAGAAGTCGTCGTTTGCTTAATACTCTTAATGAAGTATCCGCAAATCGTAATGAACGATTCATTTAATCCAGTGAACATTGCATTAATAGCTATACCAACTAAAATAATGCGAAGCGGACTTAACCCTGACTTCCATGAAAATGCATAAACGAGATAACATGCAAACGCACCACCTAAAAAGGCGAATACTGGTGTCCAGAAAAAGAATTGCGGGAATAGCGTAATAATAACAAGTGTCATAAAACTTGCTCCAGAAGATATCCCGATTACCCCAGCATCAGCAAGTGGATTTTTCATAACAGCTTGAAAAAGCACACCTGAAACGGCCAGAGCTGCTCCAGTAAATAGTGCAATAATAATACGTGGGAAACGTAAATCTTTAATCACTTCAACATCTTCATTTCCCCCTGTAAATATCCCTTGCACAAGCTCAACAATACCTATTTCTAAACTCCCTTTCATCGCTGACAATGATGTCATAACAATAAGCAATGCAGTAACAATGAGGAAACTCCAAGTTTTTTTATTCATTCCACTCTTCCTTTATATTAAAATGCATCACGGATACATCATTTTTTTCAATTCATCTAACGCTTCCATTGCTGCTAAATTACCTGTCGTCCCAAATAAGCGCTCTTCTAAATCGTAAACACGGTTATTTTTAACGGCAACGAAATGTTTCCAAATATCATTTGTTTTAAATTCTTTATCAAACATTTTCACAACTTCATCAGGCATACCATGAGCTGCTCGTAAAATAATATCTGGATCAGCTTTTTTTAAATACTCTGTATTAGAAGCTAAATACTCTACTTGTTCACCTTGCGCAATATTTTTGCCACCTAGTTGTTTCACTAGATCTCCAATATAAGAATGCTCTGTTGCTACTAAATAACTCCCTGGTACACCTAATAAAATAAGCACTGTCGGTTCTTTCTTTCCCTTTACTGCTTTTTTAATCTCTGCAACCTTGTTATCTAACTTCGTTACAACTGCTTCAGCCTGCTTTTCACGTCCATATTGCTTACCTAAATCGCTAATGGAATTTTGCATATTTTTCAAGCTTGTTAAATCTAAAAAATTTGCTTTCGTGCCCACACCATCAAAAACTGGCTTTAATTCATATTCAAGTGTTGTCACGGATAATACTTCTGACGGCTTTAATGACTTTACCTTTTCCATATCAGGACTCATCGGATTCCCGACTTCAGGTAAACCTTTATATCTCTTTGGTAAATCTTTCGTACTTGTTGGAATACCAATTAAATCTACTTCTAACGCATCCATAATTTCAGTAACAGCAACTGTCGTTGCAACAATTCTCTCTTTACTCTCACTCTTTACCTGTTTTGCTGCTTCTTTTTTGGGCGCCGAGCATCCAGCTATACTCACTAATAGAATGATAGCCATTAGTACACTAGCAATTTTCTTCACTCTCAATCACCACTCCTTTCCAAACAATATGAAACAAGTCTTGATGCATGCGAACATGCATCAAGACTCCAAAAATTACAATCTTCCTGCTCTATATTTACGAACTAGTAAAGCAAGTGACCCAAGCAATAGCACCATGTATAAACCTAGTTGTGCTGTATCTGCCGTTTTTGAGTTTTTCTCTTTTTTTGAATCATTTTTTTGATCTTCTTTTTTCTTCTTATCATCTGCATTTCGGTTAAAATCAGGATTATCTACTTTTTTTACATTATCTACTTTCGGTGTAATCACTGGATTGTTCGGATTATTTTTTGGATCCTCTTTAATCGTGCCTAACACACCAATATTATTTGTATCAAATTGAATTTGGACATCGTAGAAATGATGGTAGTTCATTTCGTTGATATCAACTTTTACTTTTGCATTTAATTTTGCAAATAAATCACTTACTTCAAATTGCACTACTCTCCTATTTGCATTTTTATCTTCGCTTACTACTTTCGCATCAGCAAAAAGACTGTTATTTTCCGTTTGGAATTTTGTAATCCATGCACTATTTTTCAACGTCATCTCAATGTACTTTTTACCATCTTTAACGATTAATTTTGCTGGGTGTACAGTATAGTCATGCATCTTTGAAAGCTCATTTGTTTTATCTTTTAACACTTTAAATGGAATATCATATTGACCATCCACTAAATTTCTTGGATCAACTATTACTTTTGGCTTACTATTTCCGCCTTGGTTATCGTTTCCGCCTTGGTTATCGTTTCCGCCTTGGTTATCGTTTCCGCCTTGGTTGTCGTTTTCGCCTTGGTTACCTAAAACTTTAATACTATCTTGATCAAATACAAATTGAACATCGTAGAAATGGTGATAATTCATCGCATCAATATCTACTTTTACTTTTGCGTTTAATTTTTTAGATAAATCATCTACTTCTAACTCTACTACTTTTGTATTTTGCTCTTTATTCTCACTTAATACTTTTGCATTAACAAAAGAACTATTCTTCTCAAACTCAAACTTTGTAATCCATGCACTATTCGTTAATGTAAACGATACATACTTCTTACCATCTTTCACTTTTAGTACAGCTGGACTCTTTGTATATGTGTTCATCATTGAAATTTCTTCTGTTTGATCTTTTAGAACTTTGAAGCCAATGCTGTATTCACCATCTTTAAGGGCTTTTGGATCAATGGTTGCGTTGTTACCTTGGTTGTTGTTTCCACCTTGGTTATTGTTTCCGCCTTGGTTATTGTTTCCGCCTTGGTTATCTAACGGTTTAATGCTACCTTTATCAAATGCAAATTGAATGTCATAAAAATGGTGATAATTCATTGAATCGATATCTACTTTTACTTTTGCATTTAACTTTTTAGATACATCGTCTACTTCTACTTCCACTACGCGTGTATCAGCTTTTTTATCTTCACTTAATACACTCGCATCAACGAACGAACCATTTTTCTCAAATTCAAACTTTGTAATCCATGCACTATTCGTTAATGTGAATGATACATATTTTTTACCATCTTTCACCTTTAACACGCCCGGACTCTTCGTATACGTGTTCATCATTGAAATTTCTTCTGTTTGATCTTTTAAAGCTTTGAAACTGATGCTGTATTCACCGTCTTTAATTGTTTCAACATTCGGCTTCTCTACTTCTGGTTTCTCTACCTCTGGCTTTTTATCACCGTCTGGTTGCTTTTCTTCGTTCTTAATTGGCTCAAGTTTATCTTGTTCAAATAAAAGTTGTACATCATGTGTTTGCTTATAGTTTCTTGATGCCATTTCGATAAATACTTTTGTATTTAATTTTTTTGATAAATCGTCCACTTCAAACTCTACTACTCTTGTATCTTTTTCTTTATCTTCACTCACTACTTTTGCATCAGCAAATGCGCCATCTTTTTCCGTTTGGAAATTTTTAATTAATGAGCTACTTGTTAGTGTTACAATTGCCTTTTTCTTACCGTTTTCTACTTTTAATACTCCTGGATTTACCATGTAATTATTCATCTTAGATTCTTCATCTGTCTTATCTTTTAACACTTTAAATGGAATACTATAATTCCCATCGCTAATTGTGTTAGAATTGGGTTGTTGATCTGGGTCAGGCTTTTGGTCGGGCTTCTGACTTGGATCCGGTTTTTCATTTGGATCTGGCTTATTTGCTGGATCCTCTTTTTCATTTGGTTTTTCTACATGAATCGGTGTAATACTATTTTGATCAAATGCAATACGCACATCATAGTCATGATGATAATTTAAAAAGTCTATGTCTACTTTTACTTTCGCATTTAATACTTTCTCTACATCGTCCACTTCAAATTCTACTACTCGTGTATCTTTTTCTTTATCTTCACTACTTACATTTGTCGCAACAAACTGGCCACTTTTTTCTGTTTCAAACTTCGTGATCCATGAACTATGTTCTAACGTAAAGGATACCTTCTTCTTCCCATCCTTCACTTTTAAAGTTCCTGGACTTACAGAGTATTGATTCATCATAGATTCTTCATCTGATGTATCCTTAAGAACTTTGAAACCGATTGAATATTCACCGTCAGCTAGTTGGCTTGCTGCTTGAACTGCAAGAGGTTGTAATGTTGATACGAATGTAAATATCATTAAACACATCGCAACAACAATTTTAAGATATCTATTCAATGGAATAACGCTCCTTTATTTAGTTTTGACGTACTTTACGAATTAAGAAAACACCTGAAATAAGAATTAACACTGCAAATAATCCGATGCGTGCTTCATCGCCTGTTTTTGGGTTATCTGTTTTTTCAGCTTTTCCACTTTCATTTGTTCCTTTGCTTGCCTCTTTATTTGCTTCTTTACTCTCTTCTTTCTTCACTTCTTCTTTTACTTTTGTATCTGTTTTTGTTTGATCATTATTCTTTGTTACAGTAGTTGCTTTATTTTCTCCACCTACCGCTTTTACATTTGCATCAAATGCAAAGCGAATTGTGTAGTTATGGTCATAATTTACGTTAGGTACAACAACATGAATTTTTACAGCTGCTGGTTTAGATAGGTCGTCTATTTTAAACTCTACAATTCTTTTATCTGCAGATTCATCTTTACTAACAACTTTTGCATCAACAAAGTTTCCGTTCTCTGGTGCTTTAAATTCTGTAATCCAAGCACTATGATTCATAGGAATTTGTACTCTCATCTCACCATTTTTCACAATTAACTTAGCTGGTTTTTCAAAATAATCATTTGCCATTGAAGCTGAATCATTTTCTGCTTTTTGTATGACATAGTTAATATCGTAAATACCGTCAGCTACATTTGCCGAAGCTTGTCCAAATGGCACTACGAAAAAAGCTAGCATACATACGAATGTCATAATAAAAGCGGGTAATACAGAAATCTTTCTCATTTGGCTTACTTCCTCCTTGTTTATCTTTCATCCATACTCTTTGAAAATGATAATTATTCTCAATATATAAGAAAAAATAATAATCCTCTATCATTATTTAATTGTAATTTATTTATTTATGTAATATAGATATTATTGATTATCATTCTCACTAAGTGTTAAAAATAATATCCCTCCCTATTCCTTATAAAGAGCGATTTACATTTTAACATAAGTCCCTATTTCTTTTGATGATTATCATTCTCAATGAAGGTCAAAAAAAATAAAACTAACCATTCTCCTACTCTATCACCTCTATCTACAAAATGATATCGTTATAGAAAACCTTATACCTTTCACTCCTCACTTTCCTTCTAATATTTCCACAACTAAGTCAATCTTAGCCTAATGCTAATTTTTTTGTCAACTATATTACGTATAAAATTTTTAATATCTAAATTTCCCTATATGCAATTTTTCCTACAAAAAAAGAGACTTTCTTTCATAGAAAGCCTCTTTTCACTATTTTTCTACAGCAACTTCTTGCTTTTGAAATAAAGAAACTACATATCCAATTGCAATTCCAATGATACCCGGAACTAGCCAACCAATCCCTACACTATATAGTGGAATTTTATCTAAGATAGGAGCAAGGGCCGCTACTTGAAGATTTGCATTATGCAATCCATCAAAGAAGCTAATTGCAAATGCTCCTACAATACCGCCTACATACATAGCTAATGGAAGACGAATATAGTTTTCAACAAGTGATAATACAATCAGTACGATACCAATTGGGTAAATTGCAATTAAAATCGGTAATGCTAATGCGTTTAACTGAGTTAACCCAAGGTTTGCTACCATAAATGCTAATACACAGAAGATGAAAACAACCTTTTGATAAGAAAGCTTTGGTAATAAGGAAGAAAAATATTCCCCACAAGCTGCAACAATACCTACAGAAGTTGTTAAACATGCCGCTGTAATTGCGATCCCTAATAATAAAGTTCCGTAACTACCAAATAAATGATTTACAACGTTTGTTAAAATAATTCCTCCATTTGCTCCCATTCCAAGAGACACACTAGAAGCTCCCAGATAAGCAAGTGCTAAATAAACAAGTAGTAAACCGAGCGCTGCAATAAATCCTGCAAAGATTGTTACTTTTGCAATGCTGTTCTTATTTGTAACGCCTTTTGCTTTTAAAGCATTAATAACAACATTTCCAAAAACAAGTGCTGCAAGTCCATCTAAAGTTAAATATCCATCAATAAAACCTTTAAAGAGCGGAGCATTATACGCTTCTGTCGGTGCACCAAATTCTCCAATTGGTGTAATAATTGCTTTACCTACGATAATTGCTATAACAGCTAACAAAATTGGAGTTAATACTTTACCTATGCGGCCCACTAATTTCGATGGGTTTAAAGCTAAATAGAAAGTTACTGCAAAGAAAATGAATGTAAAGATAACAAGTGGATACGATTGACCAGCTATATCACTTGGTAAAAATGGTGCAACACTCATTTCATAAGCAACTGTTCCTGTACGCGGAACACTTACGAATACGCCTAAACATAAATAAATTGCAGTGATAAAAACAAGTGCGAATACAGGGTGTACACGTCCCGCTAGCTCATTAATATCTCCCTTTAGAGCTATAACAATTACCCCTAATAAAGGTAATCCAACACCTGTTACGATAAAGCCAAATAACGCGATCCATACGTCTGTTCCAGCACCTTGCCCTAAAGCTGGCGGGAAAATCATATTACCTGCACCGAAAAATAGTGCAAACAACATTAAACTTATTGCAAACATCTCAGAAAACTTTAAAGATGATTTCATTTCTACTAACCTCCTAAATATTCTTGCATTGACAAAATATTCTGAATTAAAGACCGTCACATATCCTCTTTCAAGCATACTTCCCCGTAAAAGAACGCAAAAAACACCCGTCCCTAACAAAGGGACGAGTGTTGAAATCGTGGTTCCACCCTTATTCTAATAAAATGAATTTATAACAAAATAAACTCATTTTATAGCTCGTGTAAATTGATAACGGTTTTATCCGCCAAGAATTACAATGCATCATGCAGTTCACTCTTGAAGTTTAGAGGTGGTAAGTTTGTCTTTCCGTATTAGGAAGCTCACAGCCTAGGCTTCCCTCTCTGAGAATCGTCAAAAACAACTCATGTCCTCATCATTACTTTTATAAAATATCTTGTCGAAACTTGTTGTTTTTTATTATATGGGCTATTTTTTAAAAAATCAATAGTTTTATTTTTTCTGACAAAAAAATATAGGGAGAAAATTTTTCCTCCCTAAAACTGATTTATTAAAATGTCTAATTCCTCAGATGTAACGCTCCGCCATTTTCCCACTTCAAGATCGTCTATCTCTATATTCAGAATACGAACCCGCTTTAGCTTTGTTACAGTAAATCCGAAAGCACGGCTCATTCTACGAATTTGTCTGTTCATTCCTTGCGTTAAAACGATGCGAAATGTAGACTGATCCACTCTCGTCACTTTACAAGGCTTCGTCATGCCATCCTTAATCTTTACACCGCTGGACATCTCATCAATAAACCAATCTGTAAACGGCTTATCAACCGTAACAATATATTCTTTCTCGTGTTCATGATCTCCGTGTAAAATTTGATTCGCAATCGCACCGTCATTCGTTAATAAAATTAATCCTTCCGACGCTTTATCTAATCGTCCAACAGGAAAGATACGCTCTGGGTAATTGATATAATCAATAATGTTATCTTCAATATGCTCGGCTGCTGTACAAGTAATACCAACTGGTTTATGAAAGGCGATATACACCTTTTCTTTCTCTTCTTTTACAATAACCTGTCCATCAATCGTTACCACATCACCATCGCTCACGAGTGCACCGTGCGTACATATTTCACCGTTAATAGCCACGCGTCCTGCTTTAATGAGACGGTCTGCTTCGCGTCTTGAACAGGATTTTGCTTCGCTTATGTATTGGTTGATTTTCATAGCTTATTCCTTTTCCTATATATTAAAAGCGTCAATCTATGGCAATATCACTCTGCCACGATTGACGCTCTTTTACTTCGCAAAAACAACTAAATAAATAACCCCAATTACCAAAAATATTCCGCAACAAGCTAACAATACTTTTGCAAGTTTGTCCATAAACATATAATGGTTCCCCTTTGTTTCGTTGTTTGCTATTTTAATTCGACAACTGTTACGCCTAGGCCTCCCTCGCCCATGTCACCGTAGCGGTAGTTTTTCACACCGCGGTGTTTCTTCAAGTAATCTTGTACACCTTGGCGAAGCGCTCCTGTTCCTTTACCGTGAATAATTGATACGCGCGGATAGCTTGCAAGCTGTGCATCGTCTAAATATTTTTCAACGCGCATCATTGCATCTTCATAACGTTCACCGCGAAGATCGAGCTCTAACGAAACGTGATAATCTCTACCCTTCACACTTGCGACTGCTTTTTTCTCAGTTTGCTTCGGTGTATTAATGTATTCCATATTGGATTCTTTCACTTTCATCTTCAGAATACCAATTTGTACGCTCCACTCTGTATCACTTACCTTTTCAAGTAATTGACCTTTTTGGCCGAACGTTAATACTTTTACTTCATCGCCTGCGCGTAATTGTTGTTTTGGCGCTGTGTTTTTCACGTTTACTTTTTGTTTCTTCACAAGCTCTGGCGCCGTACCTTCTAGACGGCTCTTCGCTTCAATAAGCTCATGGTCTTTCACGTTTATAAGCTGTGCTTTACGCAATTGACGAAGTTCTTGAATAATGCCTTCTGCTTCTTTCTTTGCAGCTTCGACTTTTTCTTCCCCTTCTTTTTGCACTTTTAATAATTTTTCATCGCGCTCATCATTAAATTCAATAATTTGACGCTGTAATTCGCGATGCAGTTTTTCAGATTGCTTGCGAAGTGCTTCTGCTTCGTTCCAGTCACGCTCTGCATTCTTTTGACTTTCTTCTAACTTCGCAATCATATTTTCAATTTTGTTTGTATCTGTACTAATGTGGTTACGAGCTTGATCAATCACGCGATCAGATAGTCCAAGGCGCTTCGAAATTTCAAAAGCATTACTACGTCCTGGTACACCGATTAATAATTTATACGTTGGGCTTAATGTATTCACGTCGAACTCAACGCTCGCATTAATAACTTTCTCACGGTTATATCCGTATGCTTTTAATTCTGGGTAATGCGTCGTAGCAACAACGCGAGCACCACGATTACATACTTCATCTAAAATTGAAATTGCTAATGCAGCCCCTTCTTGCGGGTCTGTTCCAGCACCTAATTCATCGAATAAAACTAAGCTTTCAAAATCAGCTTTTTCTAAAATATCAACAATGTTCACCATATGTGAGGAGAACGTACTTAAACTTTGTTCAATCGATTGCTCATCACCGATATCGGCAAAGATATTTTTAAATACACAAATCTCTGACTCATCCATTACTGGAATGTGAAGGCCAGATTGCGCCATTAATACACAAATACCAACTGTTTTCAGCGTAACTGTTTTACCACCTGTATTCGGCCCCGTAATAACAATTGTCGTGAAATCTTTACCCAACATAATGTTATTTGGCACGATAATTTCTGGATCAATAAGCGGATGACGTGCTTGTCTTAAATCCATATAGCGCTCGTTATTTACAATTGGCTTCGTTGCTTTTATACGCTTCGCATAAAAAGCTTTCGCAAAAATAAAGTCAAGATTCGCAACTACTTCTACGTTAGATAAAACGATATCTGCTTCTACTGCCACTTCTTCTGTTAACATCAATAAGATGCGTTCAATTTCTTGTTTTTCTTTCACTCGTGCTTCTTGAAGCGCGTTATTTAACTCTACAATGACTTGTGGTTCAATAAATAACGTTTGCCCAGAAGCTGATTGATCGTGAACAATACCGCCATATACACCGCGGTATTCTTGTTTTACTGGGATTACGTAACGTTCGTTACGAATCGTTACAATCGCGTCAGACAGCATCTTTTGCGCGTTAGAAGAACGCGTCATGTTTTCTAACTTTTCACGAATACGACTTTCCGCAGTACGAATTTGAGTACGAATACCACGCAGTTTATCACTTGCGCTATCGACTACTTCACCGCCATCACCGATGCAATTTGTAATTTTCTTTTCTAAATCATATAAAGATATAATTTGAGCGACATGAGTTTCTAAAATAGGAAGCTCAACACCATTATCAACCATATCTTCAATGAAACGTTTCATATTGCGACTACCATACATCGTATTTGCAATATCAAGTAGTTCATTTGGACTTAACATACTCCCAATCTTTGCACGCTTCACATTTGAGCGAATATCCGTAATACCACCTAATGGTGCACTACCTTTTAAACGAATGACTTTCGCTGCTTCATCCGTTGTATCTTGCATTTCTACAATTTCTTCAAAATCAGTGCTTGGCACTAAATGCTTCACTTTGTCACGGCCAAGTGAAGAGGCTGTATGTTCAAGTAATTGTTCTTTTACTTTATTGTATTCTAATACACGCAACGTTCTTTCTAACATGTTGCAGGTCCCCCTTGTGTTACTTATTACGTTTAATATAGTCTAATAAACGTTCGATATCCCACGTGTTAATCACGTTATCTTTTTGAATCCAACCTTTACGTGCTGCGGCTACACCTGTTTCCATATCTTCTAACATTTCAAGCGTATGAGCATCTGTATTAATCGCTACTTTTACACCAGCATCTTGTGCTTGTTTTAATAATTTCGCGCTTAAATCTAGACGATTTGGATTCGCATTTAATTCTAAAACTGTATTTGTCTCTTTTGCGAGTTCAATTAATAAATCTGTATCTACATCGTAACCCTCACGACGCCCAAGAAGGCGTCCTGTCGGATGGGCAATCATTGTGACATGCTTATTCTCCAGCGCAGCACGAAGACGTTTCATAATCGTTTCACGGTCTTGTGAGAAGCTAGAGTGAATCGCTCCAATGACATAATCTAATTCTGCTAATACTTCATCATCAAAATCAAGTGTTGCATCTGGTAAAATGTCCATTTCAATTCCGCGTAAAATTGTAATGTCTGGATACTTTTCGTTCATACGTTCAATTTCTTTCGCTTGTTCACGAAGGCGCTCTTTCGTTAAACCATTCGCTACTTTTAAGTATTGTGAATGGTCGGTAATTGCCATAAATTTATAACCACGAGCACGACATGCCTGTACCATTTCCTCAATCGAAAAGGCACCGTCACTCCACGTTGTATGCATATGTAAATCACCTTGTATATCAGAGAACTGAATTAAGTTCGGATACTCTTTAATTAATTCAATTTCTTTTCCATCTTCACGCACTTCTGGTGGAATGAATGGAAGACCGAAATGAGAGAAGAACTCCTCTTCTGTTTCAAATGTTCTCACTTCACCTGTTTCTAAGTTTTCTACACCGTACTCACTAATTTTCTCGCCTCTATCTTTCGCGATTTGGCGCATTTTTACGTTATGGTCTTTTGATCCTGTGAAATGATGAAGAGTTGTAATAAATTCTTCAGGTTTTACTAAACGGAAATCGATTGAAATATCATATTCATATTGAAGACGAACAGAAACTTTCGTATCTCCACTTGCGATTACTTCAATCATATTATTGAATTGCAGTAAATGCTCACGTACTGTAGCTGGTTCTGACGTTGCAATGATAAAGTCTAAATCTTTCACTGTTTCACGAACTCGGCGCAAACTACCAGCGCGAGAGAAACGAATTACTTCAGCAATATTCGACAATTTCTCCTCTATTTCCCCGGCAATAGGCAATACCATTGCGATTGGTAAACGCTCTGGACGAGATCCTACTTGATCGATTGCTTCTAATATTTTCTCTTCTGTCTTCTTACCGAAACCTGCTAAAGCTTGTACTTTATTTTCCTCACAAACCGCTTTTAGCGATTCCATATCAACAACACCAAGTTCTTTATATAACTTAGCTACCTTTTTACCACCAAGGCCTGGCAATTTTAATAACGGTAATAAACTACTTGGCACTTCTTTCTCAAGCTCTTGTAATACTTCAGATGTTCCCGATTCTATATATTCTTGAATAACTGCCGCTGTTCCTTTTCCAATGCCCGAAATCTTCGTGAAATCTTCAATTTCAGAAAGACTGCGATCGTCACTTTCTAACGCTGCCGCCGCCTTACGAAATGCAGATATTTTAAATGGATTCGCGCCCTTTAGTTCCATAAACAGACCGATTGTCTCTAATAATTTAATAACTTGTTTTTTATTTACCTTCATCATTGCCCCGCCTTTCTTTCATAGAAAAAAACTCCTCTTTCCGAAAAAAGAGAAGTTATACTCTGCTACCTGTCTGCCATAGTTCCTTCACCTTTTCAGAAAGAATCGGTGTATCGTCTACAATTATTTTGCTAATTGATGATTTTTGTAATGGTGTTTGTATTTGTTCAATTGGAAGAATGTTTCCAACGATAATTAAAACAAACAAAATAATATATACTTCTAAAAATCCGAGGATTGCCCCCGCA
The DNA here is from genome assembly GCF_030733445.1 of Bacillus sp. MMSF_3353. Taxonomy (NCBI): domain Bacteria; kingdom Bacillati; phylum Bacillota; class Bacilli; order Caryophanales; family Bacillaceae; genus Bacillus; species Bacillus sp. MMSF_3353. The sequence goes on along the minus strand of NZ_JASHJA010000001.1, from coordinate 135,410 downwards.
AACGCATTGACTTGCTTTAAAACCGGTATTTCTGCAAACATATTTAACAAATTACCAAGTAATGAAAGTGCAATTTTTGTAATAATAAACAATATGATAAACGCAAGCGCTTGATAAAATACTGTCTCAATATTATTTGCATCAATCCATTCTGGAACAGATACATTTTTATCAAATGGATACGGAATAAATTTCGCAAGTGCTGGCGCTAAATCTTTACAGTACCAGTATGCAACAAGGTATGCGATAATAAAGCTTGTTAACTTTACAAGTTGCAGAATAAACCCTCTGCGTAAGCCGAGGAAAAATCCCATAACAAGCAGTAAAATGATAATAATATCAATCATGTTATTCCATTCCTTTTTTTGTCATACTTTCTTTCAATTTCTCATGTTCTTCTTTTAATTTTATGTAATCGTGTATGACGTTTACCGCCGTCAATACCGCTAGTCTACTCGTGTCAAGCGAAGGATTCTTGGCATTGAGTTCGCGCATTTTATCATCCACAATCGCTGCTACCATGCGGATATGACTTGTACTTTCATCGCCAACAACTGAATATTGTTGACCATAGATTTCTACATTAATTCGACTTTTCTTTCCCTTTTGTTGTGACAACTCACCGGCCTCCAATCACGTACAGAATCCTAAAGTTTATCATACCATGAACCATCATATTATGGAAACAGAAAGAACAATCCGATATGATAAAAATAACAATATAAAAAAAGGGGCGACCACTATGTCAAATTCTATCGTAATTCAAACAAATTCTACAGTAATTGAAGACATGAAACAACAATACAAACAGGCACTTAGCCCAAAAACCCCACAAGGCGGAATCTTCATGGCAAAGGTGCCGTCTTGCACCATTACAGCTTATAAATCTGGAAAAGTAATGTTCCAAGGTGGCCGTGCTGAAGCAGAAGCTTCTCGTTGGCAAACTGTCTCTCAAACACCGAAAACAGCTGTAAAAAAATCTGTCGATTCACACCGTTATGCACCCCCTGCTTCCATCGGTACAATGTCTATCGTAGGGTCAGATGAAGTTGGTACTGGTGATTTCTTCGGACCGATGACAGTAGTTGCTGTATATGTGGACGCAAAGCAAATCCCACTGTTAAAAGAACTTGGTGTAAAAGACTCTAAAAACTTAAATGACGATCAAATTACTGCCATTGCAAAACAACTTCTACATGTTGTTCCTTACAGCTCTCTTGTCCTTCATAATGAAAAATATAACGAGCTATTTGATAAAGGAAACAACCAAGGTAAGTTAAAAGCTTTACTGCATAATAAAGCTATTACAAACTTATTAGCTAAAATTGCACCTACAAAACCTGAAGGCGTCTTAATCGATCAATTCACACAACCTGATACATACTACAAATATTTAGCAAAGCAAAAGCAGGTACAGCGTGAAAATGTTTACTTCGCAACGAAAGGTGAAAGTGTCCATTTAGCAGTAGCCGCTGCTTCTATTTTAGCTCGTTACTCATTCGTAAAACAGTTTGATGAACTAAGCAAAAAAGCCGGTATGCCACTTCCAAAAGGTGCTGGTAAACAAGTTGATATTGCAGCTGCTAAATTAATTCAAAAGCTTGGTAAAGAACGATTACCTGAGTTTGTGAAAATGCATTTCGCTAATAAGGAGAAGGCGTTTCGCTTATTAAAAAAATAACTATTTTTTAGTATCGACATGATTTATATGAACTAAACAAGGCGAAAAGAATTGGATTCTTTTCGCCTTTTATGGATGATATATGATTTTTGGCTATTCATATTACAACACTTGCATATATTTAAGAGAATATAGCTCCTGCAATAGCAATTACAACAATAATAGCAACTACACAACCTATCATGTTCCATATCGCCTCAGCAAAGAAATAATAAATGAATCCAGCAATAATCCCTAAAACTGGTGTTCCAATAAACGAAAAAATTATGCCTACAATAATTGCCATAACAATACTACCTCTGCTCACATAACTTGCATTGTAGTTAGTGTTATTTTCATGAACTACATTTGCAGCTACCTCACTATTATTATAGTTTGTATGCTCCACCTCGTTATAACCATCCATTTCCATTCTCTGTTCTAAATCTCGTAAATAATTACTTATTTCCACATTCTCATTTTGATTCATATCCTGAATTATTCTTACAATTCGCGGCAAACAAGAATGCGTTATATCAATTTCGTCCGTCTGATCTAATAACATATTAATTACAGCTTGCTTTTCTTCATCATTTTGAGGAACTCTTTTAATTATTTCCCCAATCCTTTCACAGTACGCTATTCTTTCTTGTGCATTTGTTAAGTAGAGTAAATCAAGTAAGAGGAACATGTCTTCAATTCCTGGTGTGCAACTATTCAACCTTCGTTCCAGTGCTTGAATAGCATTGTCCCATTGTTCTAAATCTAGATATATATTTGATAAATGGATATATCCATACGACTTATTTGGATCCAGTTTTATTATTTTATTCGCTTGACTAATAGCTTTTGAATATTCTTTTTTCGTTTTGTAAATTTTATACAATAGAAATTGATAATCCAGATTTGATGGATGCTCTAACACTAATTGCTGCGCAACCTTCTTAGCATTACTAATTAAATCCATCTCATAATAGCAATGTGCTAAATAATAAAGAGCCTCTGCATCATCTGGATAATCCTCTATTAAGTCTTTCAGAATAATCACTGCATCTGTATACATATCTCGATTAATATAATCATTTGCTTGATTTAACAAGCGTCCATATTCTCCACCATTTTGAAGACTTCTATCATATGCTATTCGCTGTTCTTCATTCATTAATTCTTCATATGCTTTTGTTAACTGCTTAAATTCTTCAGGATATTTCTCATTTGAATACATCCTAATCTTACGAAAGTAAGCTTTTTTAATTTCATCTTGTGAAGCACTTTGTTCTATCTCTAACAATTCATAATATGTAAGATTATTCATATTACTCTCCTAACAATGTCCCCAGTAATTTCTTTGCCTTTTGTCCTGTCCATTTATCTGCATACTCTTTGTCTATTTTTTTCAGTATAGTAACCGCTTCATCTTTTTTACCTGTATCCATAAAGTATGTCGCCTTCGATAAAAGAACAGCATCCGTATAATCAGAATTTTTAAAGTTAGAACTAGAATTATTTAAAAATTCATCATATAGTTTTTCTATCCCTGTATAATCTTTCATTTCTATTTTAGATAGAATGGTAAAGTATAGTGCATCATCCGCTATATCCGAATCACTTAGCAGTTTTCTAGCATTAGTAAATACCGTTATTGCTTTTTCATAATTTCCTTGTTTATATAAAGACCTTCCATCTTTGTATAATTCCCAAGAAGCCTTATACTTTAATGCTTCATTTTGCATGAGACTAGACTCTAAAATTGCTGTTTCTTGGAATGACTGTTTTTGATTCTCTTTAATCTGTTTCTCTAAAGCAGTATTTTTTTCTTTTAATGACTTTTCGGCTTTCTTATGCTGTTGCTCTTGCTTTTTTTCATTTACCGTTTTTGCAGCAACTTCCTTTTGATAAGACTCTTTCATATGTTGTATAAGATACCCTCCAGCAAATAGGGACAGCACAATTACTGAAGCATAGAGTGTATGAAGAATCCAACCTTTTTTCTCCTGTACCGCAGGCTCCGTTACCTCAAATAACTTATACTTCTTCTGCAAGATTAAAATGGATTGCTCGTCCTTTACATATTTAGGAAATCGTTCAAACTCTTTCAGAGTCAGGTCTACACTCTCTACCGCTAGAAGACAAAGTAAATATGCATAATACACCTTTGCAGGTAGTGGGTATGTTTCTCTCTTCTCCAAAACTGTTCCCAATAAGCCCTTTGCTTCTGCATATTTCCCTTTTTTCATCAAAACTACAGACTTATTATACGAACGATATAACTCTTCATATTTAGGCAATACCGCTTCTACTTTTTTCATCGTTTGTCTTTGCGACGCATTTATATTACGCTGGGCCTTCCATAAAACAATCCCTTTTTGAGGATATCCCGTATATACTTCAAGTAACCCTAACAGCCAATTAATTCGTGAATCTCCTGGTAAAAGAGCTGCAAGCGAAAGGATTAACTCTTTCGCTTGCAGAATACGTCCTTGCTGAACAAATCGGATACACTGATTATATTGATTTGCTATATGTTCCATAATCGTCTCCTCTATCTTTTTACACAAATTCAATTAATAAATCAGTTAACTCTTCATCATATTTCTGAATTGAAATACGATCATTACGACTTAAAGCCACTTTTAAATTTGATACAGTTTCTTGTAATTTTTGCTTTTCTTGTTCTCCTACGTCTTGCATTAATTTTTCTGCACGATATAATGTCTTTTTAACATCTTCAAAATACTCTGATTCAGCCCAATCTTTTTCCAAGCGTACTTTCGCTTGCGTCATTTCACGTTCGTCCATAACACCCACTTGAGAATTAATGACTTCTGTAATTTTCTTTCCTGTACTCACAATCGTCGCTTCAATTTGTAAAATACCATTAATGTCATAAGTAAACTGGATTTCAATTTCTTCGTGTCCTGCTAACTGCTTTGGAATTCCCTCCAGAATAATGTCATCTTTATTCAACTTTGTATTCTCAAAAACTTTTTCATTTTCTCCTTGATATACTTGAATAATAACTTGATCTTGATAATCACTCATTGTATAGTATGTCTTTTTTTCTGTAACTGGAACTTTTGCACCTTTATTAATAATTGGATCAAAGTATCCACCTATAAATTGTCCGCCAACATTTTTCACAATATCTGTTCCTAATGTATACGAACAAATATCAAGAACCATTAATCCATCTGTTGAATCAATTGCTCCACTTTTAATTCCCGCTTGTACTGCAGCTCCCAAAGCCACTACTTCATCAGGATTAATATCCTTACGAATTGGACGTTGTAATTTTTCTTCTACAATTTTTTGGATATAAGGAATACGTGTAGACCCGCCCACTAATAAAATTTGATCAATACTTGTTAATGATAAATTACTTTCTTTTAATGCTGTATCTACCTCATGTAATGTGGAAGCCGCTAATTTTTGGATCAATTGCTCAAACTGCCCGCGAGATAGTTCCATATCAATCGTGACAGGCGCACCATTATGAATACCTACAAATGGAACCATAAATCGTACTGACATTTGAGTCGATAAAGATTTTTTAACTCTCTCAGCTTCTTCTTTTAATAACAATCGAACTTCTTGCTCCGATTTACCTTCGATTTGATATAAATGAATCCCATGAATCATTTCATATTCCTTTACTACCCAATCTACAATTGCATTATCAAAATCCATACCACCTAGCTTATTATTACCAGCACTAGCTTTTACTTCTACTACACCTTCAAAAATTTCAATAATTGAAACATCGAAAGTACCACCACCTAAATCATAGACTAGAATGTGTTGGTTTTGGTCCGAATTCTCGAATCCGTATGCAATAGCAGCTGCAGTCGGCTCATTAATAATACGTTCCACTTTTAGCCCTGCAATCTCTCCGGCCTTTTGTGTCGCTTTCCTCTGTGAATCGGAGAAATACGCAGGAACTGTAATAACAGCTTCTGTTACTGCCTCTCCTAGTCTCTCTTCTACACTCTCTTTTAAATACTTTAATATAAGAGCCGATACTTCTTCTGGACGCAGTTCCTTTTCTCCAATCGAAACCCTTTCTTCCGTTCCCATTAATCGTTTTACTTCAAGAACAGTACGATCCGGCAAACTTTTAATTCCCGATTTCGCATCTTCACCAATAATAATTTCGCCTTTTAAATCCTTTTGTACAACCGAAGGTGTTGTGCGGCTTCCTTTTTTATTTTCAATAATCTCCGGTTTTCCATTCTTTAAGTATGCAATAGCTGAATTGGTTGTCCCCAAATCGATTCCTACAATAGCCATAAATAATTCCTCCTAATATGATTAATAGACAGTGATCACGTATGCTTTTCTTAAAATTTCTCCTGTAACAGCATTGCGAAAACCTCGTTTATTTACTGTATATACTTGATATTTTTCATAACCTTCTGGAACTTCATTTAAAGGAACAGTTCCAACCCCTTCCATTACAGTCCCATCAAACAATTCCCCTTGAACAGAAATCTCTTCAATTTCTTCTTTTTCAAGTAGAAATAACGCTTTTTTAAGCGTTGTTTCCAGGCTATCTCCCCAGCTATTTCCTTCTACTTGCTTAGAAATGTTATAAACATTATCCAGCAAATCGAACATACTAATAACAAGTAAAGCTAACTTTTTTTGTTTTCTCTCAAATTCTACTAAACTAGTTTTTTCTTCAACCGTGCCTTTTTCTTGTACATATTCTTCCATCGTTGATTGTAACTCTTGTGCAATTTTAAAAAAGGCACGATTTCCTTTTTTAATTTCATCACGCAGTGTATCTACTGCTGGTTGTAAATCCGAATAATCTTGTGGTTCATATATTTCAAATGCTGTTTCTTCTAAAAAAGTTAAACCTGCAATATCGTTTTCTATCATTTCCATATAAGTGTCACCCAAATAAAACTCTCCCTTCATATCATGAAATAAAAAATCAAAGAACAATTGCTTAAAACGACTTTCTGTTGTGGCTACAAAACGGCTCCACTTGTCTTCATAATTCTGATCTGTATATAACACAAACTTCATCTCTTCAAAACACCCTTGAATATATAACTGATATAAGTTTGCACTATGACCAATAAAGAATTTGAGTATGTGTGAAAAAGTATATTCACATTGTTCCTCTCGCACCCTTTTAACCCCTTAATAAAGAATTTTAGTCGTTCTCTCTACTCTATTAATAATCTCTTCATCAATGCTATCCAATTCTTTTTTTTGCCCTTGCGAAACTGCATAATAAGCTTTTTGTAGAATAATTTCCTCTACAAGATTTCTCATTAACCTACCATTCCCATGACTTTTAGGATTCAGTTCTATTTTCTTATTTAAAATATAGCGAACTCTTTCTTTCGCACCTGATGTAATTTTATATTCCTTTTTATCAAACATTAAATCTTGTATTAATAATAATTCGTCCACTGTGTAATCTGGAAAATCGACATAAATATTAAACCTTGAGCGAAGTCCTGGATTAGACTCAATAAATTCATTCATTTCATTAGGATATCCAGCAAGAATAACAATTAAATTTTCCCGATTATCTTCCATCGCTTTCACAAGCGTGTCGATTGCCTCCATTCCAAAGTCATTTGTACTGCCGCTTCGTGTTAAAGAATAAGCTTCATCAACAAATAAAACGCCACCTAGCGCTTCTTTAATTTTCTTCATTGTCTTAGGAGCAGTATGTCCAACAAATTCTCCAACTAGTTCCGAACGATCAGTTTCAACTAGATGTCCTTTCGACAATACTCCTAAAGCTTTAAAAATTTTTGCGACCAATCTAGCAACTGTCGTTTTCCCTGTACCCGGATTTCCAGTGAATACCATATGAAGACTTAAATTGTCTGTCTTCATTCCTTGCTCTTTACGCATCTGATTAAAAATAACTAAATTATATATTTCTTTCACTTTTTGTTTTACACTTTGTAAACCAATTAATTCATCTAATTCTGCCATCGTCTTTTCAACTGAAACGATTTCTTTCTTTTCTAACAACTGTTTAGCAAACAAAAGATTCCTCTCTATCTCACCTTCTAATTCTGCTATAACATTCAAACACTCTTGACTTTCTTTTTGAAGATTGTTGTATTGTAAAGCCGTTCGAAAAGAAAATCGTGCTCGTTGTATTGCTTGTTTTACTTCTTTAACGTTATAAGGGCTCAACTGTTTTAAATTATCTACTAGTTCTTTATGAATATATAAATGCTTTCTTCGCAAAACAGCGTGCCCATATTGTATATAATAACTTGCATTATCTTGTGTAAATGATAACGCTGACAGCCAAAATTGTTCAGCCTTATCATCTTCACCTTTTTTTTCATGCAAACATGCTAGTTTTTCATACCACCTACCTATTTCCTTACTCATATCTTTCTTCAAAGGAAATAAATCATTTTCAACTTTATATAAAAGCCTAAACGATCTTATAAATAAGTATGAAGTGGTTTCTAAATCTTCGCTCACTAAAGCAATTTCCATTTGTCTCTTTATATCTTCAAAAGACTCTAAAATAAATTCCCTTTTCCCAACATTCAATACGTTCACCTTTTATCATCTTTATATTTTAATGTACAAAAAAATATGCAGCGCCACAACCCTTAAAACACCCTGATCAATACTCTTAATTTTAACAAAACATTACATTTTCTTCTATAAAATTCTATTCTTTAAATCCTAATATTTAAATTTTAACAATAAAAAAAAAAAGAAAATCCCATTCGTGAATATCAAAATATGAAAGAAACTATATAATATCATCAAGGATAAATTGTATTTCCGTAAGATTACGATAACTTTTTCTTCTTTGGATATAAAACCTATATGACCATAAACAAAGAGTATATTATTTCAGATAATTGAGTACTTCAAAGAAAAGAGGAACAAATGGAAGTTTTTTAACCTTCTCCTACAAACTCCTGTTTTTTTGTTTCCCCTACTACTATCCTTATAATTTTGTTACAATTAAAATATACAGATTATTCTAACATAGGAGGAGATTCCCATTGCTACTTCTACAAATGATTCTAAATATTTTACTAGGCGATCCACACGAAAGACAGTTTGAAATTAGAGAAAACATTCAGCTACTAAGTGAACAACGAGAGTTCAACGATTTAATAGAGCGTTATGGCCGTTCTTTCTTATTAAACTTTCGGATTCGAAGATTTATCGGGAAACACGATGCCCGCTTGTTAATACATAATCCAGCAAAACTACAGTACTTCTGTGAGGAACTTGAATCTATGATTAGAAAAAAAGGATTGTTTACATAAGGAGATATTTCATATGAACGCTGTAAAAGTTAAAAAGGTATTATATGTTTTCGTACACCTCGTGGGCCCACTTTCTTACCTCACTATTTCTACCATTTGGGGAGCTTTTTTCACTACTAAATCTACATTCGAAAATATATCTGATAATCTTGGTGTGATGGCTATCTATTACGTGCTTATGAGTTTACTGTGGTTTTTCTATTTAGATCGATTAGACAAAGATGTAGATAAAATTACAAAAGAAATTAAGGTGTAATACATATAAAAAAAGGAGAGCCGCCAAGACTCTCCTTTTTTATGTTAACTTCTTTTCTGCTTCTTATTTGATGAAGATACTTTATGAGAACCTGTTTCATGTGCCGTCGTTCCTTGTCCTTCTATTTCTGGAGAACCAAGGCTTGATCTTGAATGATCTTTTTTCACTTTTTTACTCATTTATATTCACCCCTTCGTGTTACTTTTTGCTACGAGGTAATAAACTATGCAAAATAAAAAGCGAGAGGAAATCCTCTCGCTTTTTTCATATTTTAGAATTCAGAAGAACCTGGAGTTCTTGGGAATGGAATTACGTCACGGATGTTAGCCATGCCAGTGATGTACATTAGGAAGCGCTCGAAACCTAGACCGAATCCAGCGTGTTTTGTACCGCCGTATTTTCTAAGTTCTAAGTACCACCAGTAGTCCTCTTCGTTCATACCTAATTCTTTAATTCTGTCTACTAAAACGTCCATTCTTTCTTCACGTTGGCTTCCGCCGATTAATTCGCCGATGCCAGGAACTAGAAGATCAGTAGCAGCTACTGTTTTTCCATCTTCATTCATACGCATGTAGAACGCTTTAATGTCTTTTGGATAGTCAGTTACGAATACAGGGCGTTTGAAAATTTCTTCTGATAAGTATCTTTCGTGCTCTGTTTGTAAGTCAATACCCCATTCTACTGGATATTTGAAGTCAGCACCTGACTCTTGAAGCACTTTAATTGCTTCTGTATATGTGATACGACCGAAGTCAGAGTTGATTACGTTGTTCATGCGCTCAAGAACTGTTTTATCAACGAAGCTGTTGAAGAATTCCATTTCTTCTGGTGCATGCTCTAGTACGTATTTCATTGCATATTTCAGCATATCTTCTGTAAGATCCATTACGTCGCCTAATTCAGCGAATGCAATCTCCGGCTCAACCATCCAGAACTCAGCTGCATGACGAGTTGTGTTAGAGTTTTCTGCACGGAATGTAGGTCCGAATGTGTATACGTCACGGAATGCTAATGCATAAGCTTCAGCGTTCAGCTGTCCACTTACTGTTAAGTTTGTTTCTTTGCCGAAGAAGTCTTTTGATTCATCAACTTGTCCGTCTTCACCTTTTGGTACGTTGTTTAAATCTTGCGTTGTTACGCGGAACATTTCGCCTGCACCTTCTGTATCACTACCAGTGATGATTGGTGTATGAACATGTACGAATCCACGCTCTTGGAAGAACTGGTGAATCGCAAATGCTGCGACAGAACGTACACGGAACGTTGCAGAGAATGCATTTGTTCTTGGACGTAAGTGAGCGATTGTACGTAAGTATTCAAACGTGTGACGTTTCTTTTGAAGTGGGTAATCAGAATCTGATAAGCCCTCGATATCAATTTTTTCTGCTCTAATTTCAAATGGTTGCTTCGCTCCAGGCGTTGCAATTACTGTACCTTCTACTTTAACTGAAGAGCTAAGTGGAAGTTTTGCAATTTCTTTGAAGTTTTCTAACTCTGTATCGAAAACGATTTGAACGCTTTTAAAGAAGCTACCGTCGTTTAATTCGATGAAACCAAATGCTTTTGAATCACGTAAGTTACGAATCCACCCTGATACTTGTACTGTTTGACCTGCGTATTTATCTGTATCTCTATACAGACTTTTTACTAATGTGTTTTCCATAGTGAAATTCTCCTTTGCACATATATTTAAATACAAAAAAACCTTTCATCCATAAAGGGACGAAAGGTTAAACTTCGCGGTACCACCCAATTTGTCATAAAGACCAACTTTAACTCGTATGTAATACATACTTCCCGGTTTGTAACAGGCCGGATTCCCGTCTAAGTCTACTCTTGAATACAAGATTCAATTTCGGTTAGCAACTCCAAGGTGTTCTTCACATATACCGCCTCATCAGGCTCTCACCGTCCCTGACTCGCTTTGGATTATAGTATATACTACTTTTCCTTATCATCGTCTTTCATTTTGTTAAACTAAAATTAATGTACTACATTCGAGAGAAAGATGCAAGATACCCAAAAATATATCAGCGATTTTTGTAATATATCGATTTTCCGACAATCGTGCCATAAAAAAATTGCCGGGCTTAATCCGGCAATTTCTCATTACTTACGTAACTCCGCACCAAACTTCTCTTCTACCGTTGTTAATACACGGTTATGTGCTTCTGTTACTTCTTCGTCTGTTAACGTACGTTCTGCATCGAAGTATGTCATAGAGAATGCAAGTGATTTCTTGCCTTCTTCCATTTTTTCACCTTCGTATAAGTCAAATAGCGTTACGTCTTTCAGAAGTTCTCCGCCAGCTTCAGCAATAACTTGCTTCATTTCACCAGCTTTTGTTTCTTTCGTTACGACAACAGCCATATCACGTGTCATAGATGGGAAACGTGGAATTGCTGTGTAGTAAGTTTCTTCTGCGTCTGCACCAAATACTTTTACAAGAGATAATTCGAATACGAATGTATTTTTCACATCTAATTGTTTTTCTGCTTCTGGGTGCAATTGACCGATGAAACCAATTACTTCGCCATCTAATACGATGCCAGCTGTACGACCTGGGTGCATCCCTTCACGTTTTGCTGGTGCATAAGTGATTTGGTTTGCAACGCCAAGTACGTCGAATAATCCTTCTAGTACACCTTTCACAACGAAGAAGTCTACTACTTTCTTCTCACCTTGCCATGCATGGTGAAGAGCAAGTCCTGTCATAACACCGGCAAGATGTTGTTCTTCTTTCGGAAGTTCTCCTGCTTCTGTTGGTAAGAAGACAGAACCTACTTCGTATAAAGCAACACTATCGTTTTTACGTGCCACATTATATGAAACAGCTTCTAGTAATTGCGGTACTAAGCTTAAACGAAGTTGGCTACGCTCTTCACTCATTGGAAGTGCAAGATTTACAGGAGCTTTTTCATTTGGCTCGACCATATATTGCTTCGCTTTATCAGCGCTTGTTAATGAATATGTGATCGCTTCATATAAACCAGCACCCTCTAGGAAGCGACGTACTTTACGACGTTTCGTTTGTGCTGATGTTAATTTACCACGAGTCATTGTTCCAGAAGGTAATGTAACTGGAATGTGGTCATAACCGTATAGACGACCCACTTCTTCTACTAAGTCTTCTGAAATTGTAATATCAGGACGACGTGCTGGTACATTCACATGGAATGTTCCTTCTACTTCTGTGAATGGGAATTTCAAGTTTGTGAACATTGTACCCATTTCACTTGCAGAAATATTTGTACCTAATACACGGTTTACTTTTTCAGCAGTAACAGATACTGTACGCTCTTGTACTTGTAAGTTGTCAGCTTCTACTACACCTTCAAGTGCTTCTCCGCCAGCGTATTTCGCCATTAAAGCAGCTGCGTGTTGAATTGCTTCAAATGTACGTGTTGGATCGATTCCTTTTTCAAAACGTGCGCTTGATTCACTGCGAAGACCTAAGTCTTTTGATGTACGGCGCACTGTTTGACCTGCAAAGTATGCAGATTCAATTAAAACGTTTACTGTCTCATTTGTAACTTCAGAGTCCGCTCCGCCCATTACACCAGCAACAGCTAAAGCTTTTGTTCCGTTTGTAATTACAAGGTGGTGGCTTTGTAACGTACGCTCTTGATCATCTAACGTTTCAATTTTTTCGCCTTCTTTTGCAAGACGAACAACGATTTCTTTTGAACCTAATTTATCGTAATCGAATGCATGTAACGGTTGACCGTATTCCATTAAAATGTAGTTTGTAATATCCACTACATTGCTAATTGGACGAATGCCAGCTGCCATAAGGCGCGTTTGCATCCACATTGGTGATGGACCAATCTTTACGTTCTTCACCATTTTTGCAATATATAATGGGTTTTCTTCTTTCGCTTCTACACTTACAGAAATGTAATCAGAAGTTTTTTCTGCTGTTTCTTGTAAGCTGATAGCTGGAAGTTTTACTTCACGGCCATAAATAGCAGCGACTTCATATGCAACACCTAACATGTTTAAGCAATCTGCACGGTTTGGTGTTAAACCAAGCTCAAGTACTTCATCATGTAAGTTTAAAATTTCAAGTGCGTCTGCACCAACTTCAGCGTCACTTGGGAAGATGAAGATACCGTCTGCATATTCTTTTGAAACTAACTTTCCATCAATACCAAGCTCTTGAAGCGCACAAACCATACCGTGAGAAGCCTCACCACGTAGTTTTGCTTTTTTAATTTTGAAGTTGCCAGGAAGTACAGCACCAACTTTTGCAACTGGTACTTTTAAACCTTTTGCAATGTTAGCAGCTCCACAAATAATTTGAACTGGCTCTTCTTCACCGATATCGATTAAACATTTGCTTAATTTATCAGCTTCTGGGTGTTTTTCACATTCTAATACGTGACCAACTACAACACCTTTTACACCTTTATTTAATAATTCAACACCTTCTACTTCAATACCACTTTTCGTGATTTTGTCTGCTAGTTCTTGTGCTGTTACATCTTTAATATCTACATACTCTTGTAACCAACGATATGATACGAACATACTTATCCTCTCCTTCCCTTACGCTCGTTTGAATTGTTGTAAGAAACGTACATCATTTGTATAGAAATGACGAATGTCATCTACGCCGTATTTCAACATTGCGATACGCTCTGCGCCCATACCGAATGCGAAACCTTGATATTCTTTTGAATCATAACCAGCCATTTCAAGTACGTTCGGATGAACCATACCTGCGCCTAAAATTTCGATCCAGCCAGTTCCTTTACAAGTGCCGCAACCTTTGCCGTGACACATCATACAAGAAATATCCATCTCTACAGATGGCTCTGTGAATGGGAAGAAACTTGGACGAAGACGGATTTCACGATCTTCACCGAACATCTTTTTCACGAATACTTGCAGTGTACCTTTTAAGTCACTCATGCGAATGTTTTTATCAATTACAAGACCTTCAATTTGCATGAATTGGTGTGAATGCGTCGCATCATCGTCATCGCGGCGATACACTTTACCAGGACAAATAATTTTAATTGGGCCTTTTTCTTTATTATTTTCCATCGTACGTGCTTGCACAGAAGATGTATGTGTACGTAGTAACGTTTCTTCTGTAATGTAGAATGTATCTTGCATATCACGCGCTGGGTGATCTTTCGGTAAGTTTAATGCTTCGAAGTTGTAGTAGTCTTTTTCTACTTCTGTTCCTTCAGCTACTTCATACCCCATACCGATGAATACATCTTCAATTTGCTCAACAACAGCTGTTAACGGATGGTGACAACCTGTTTCAACAGGACGGCCTGGTAGTGTAACATCAATTGTTTCCGTAGCTAATTTCGCTTCAATTACTGCTTTTTCTAAGTTTCCAATTTTGTCTTCTAAACGCGTTTGAATCGCTTCACGTACTTCATTTACTAATGCTCCCATACGTGGACGCTCTTCTGCTGATAATTTTCCCATGCCGCGTAATACTTCTGTAATTGGACCTTTTTTTCCTAAATACGCTACGCGTACGTCGTTTAAGCCCTTTAGCTCTTTCGCTTCTTCAATAAGCTCTAACGCTTTTTGCTTTAGCTCTTTTAAACGTGCTTCCATTTGGAACCCTCCTAATTTTAAAAATAAAAAAACCTCGCTCCCAAAAAGGGACGAGGTAAATTCGCGGTACCACCCTAAATTGACAGACCAGGTCTGCCCACTCATTAGTTATAACGATCAATTCTGACCGGAACGCCTTTACATATATATGGTCCTGGCGTCAACTCCAGAGGTGAATTCACTTCCGTCTACCATAAGAATGCTTTCAGTCTAAGGCATTCTCTCCCTATATGGCGATTTTGTAAGTTACTCTTCTCTATCAACGTTTTTCGTTATTTAACTTTTAATATAATATACTTCAACTTATTATAAGAAGTTTTTTATTTGTTCGCAACTGGGCTTTGTAAATAATACGTTAAAATCCCTGCTGCAACCGCAACATTTAATGATTCTGCCCCGCCGTAAATCGGAATATACAAGTTTTGATCCGTTTTTGCAAGAATTTCTTGACTTACGCCGCTTCCTTCATTTCCTACAATTAATGCAAAACCACCAGCTGGTGTTACTTCACCATACGGAACTCCATTTTCAAGAGCTGTTCCATATACAGGAACGTTATTTTCTCTTAACTTGTCTACCCACTCTTCTAAGTTCCCTTTTACAACTGGTAAATGGAAAATAGAACCTTGTGTAGAGCGAAGCACTTTACTATTATATGCATCAACGCATCCTTCTCCAAGCACAACAGCATGAATACCAGCTGCATCAGCTGTACGAATAATTGTCCCTAAGTTGCCCGGGTCTTGAAGACCATCTAATAAAAGAAACTTTCCATCTGCAAGAGCTACTTCACTCTCGTGTTTCTCACAAACAGCAAATACCCCTTGCGTCGTTTCTGTTTCACGGAGTACTTTTACGATTGCTTCAGGTACGATATACATTTCCACATCATTAACTGTCCAATCTTTCGGAAGATCTGTCTGATCAGAAACGATAAGTTCTGTTACAACTCCTGCTTTTAAAGCTTCTTCCACTAAGTGGAATCCTTCTACAAAAAATAAACCTTTTTTATCGCGCTCTTTTTTCGTCTGCAGCTTTTTCCACTGCTTCACACGCGGATTTTGCACTGAATCAATGTTTTTCATAATATGTATTTCCCTCTCTTCTTGTCTTATCATTATAGCCTATTTTTCATACATATTTACATAAAAAAGAACAAAAACTAACGTCAGTTTCAATTCTGAAGAAGAGGTGAAAATAATGAGTTTTAATTTACGCGGTGCTGTATTAGCGAATGTATCTGGAAATTCACAAGATCAATTACAAGAAACGATTGTCGATGCAATTCAAAGCGGTGAAGAAAAAATGCTTCCAGGTCTTGGCGTTTTATTCGAAGTCATTTGGAAAAATGCTGATGAAAATGAAAAACACGAAATGTTAGGAACACTAGAGCAAGGATTAAAAAAATAAACAATAAAAGGTCACCTTAGAAAAAAACTAAGGTGACCTTTTATGTCTATAAAATTTTTCTTCTCCTAAACATTTCTACTTTACTAACGCTACACAGATGGAGTACAATATTCAAAATACATTTAAACCGATCGATTTTCTTTATAGACACCATTAGATAAAAGGAGTGAATGTTTTATGCAACGTATTACGCTTGAACAAGTTTTTAAACATCACATTACACAAAAATATGTAAACCGTTCTGGAATGGTCCACGCGATTGCTGTCGCTTACCATGCGTTTCACTTAGCGAAAAAGCATCATGCCTCAGTCGATGCTGCAACAAAAGCTGGTTTCCTTCATGATATCGGACATCACACATGGTACAGCGAGGGAGAATGGGATTATGACTTGTATAAAAAGAATGATATACATGCGATTAAAGGAGCAGAAAGAGCTCATAAATTGCTTATTAGATTAGGAGAACATCCGAAACTAGCAAAAGAAATTTCTATCGCGATTCTTCTTCATACAGATTCTTTCTTAGTACAGCAAGAAATTGAAAGAACATCTCTTCAAAACATTATTAAATGGGCAGACGAAGCAGATGAAGAACCGGGCGGAGCGCACCATTATAGAACGATTTCTTATGAAAAAGCATTAAAAGCTATTCAACAGTTAGACCGATTGGTAGAACGTGAATTGCAAATAGAGCAATCAAAATCGAATAACAAGGCAGAACATAGTTATCAATGAGAAAGAGGCATCACTATAGGGTGATACCTCTTTTATTATTTTATGGAAAATACACCTTTATATGTAATATTTAAATATTACATATAAAAACAAAATACTTTATAATTAAATATACAAATATAAAGAGGTGATTTTACAAATGCAACCCGCTACACAACTTTCTAATGAACAGAAATACTCTATGTCATGGGGACAATTTATTAGCTCCGTTTTATTCGCTTTTTTCGGAACCGGACTTATTACTGTGTTCCTCGCAATGCCCTTAACAATTTATACAGCCGGTCTTACAGATAAAAAACAAATTGCCCTGTATGAATCTATTGCAAATACTGCAAGTATCGTATTACAACTAGCCGTGTTGTTATTCTTCATTTTTAAATTCGAACCCGCAAAAAAATTACTACTAAAATCTTTTAACTTTAAAGCACTTAAAGAATGGCGTACATACGTATACTTACTTCTTTTCTTCGCTACAAATATTTTACTCAATTACATCTTGTTAAATTATATGTTCCAAGACGCAACAAAGCAGCAATCTTCCGCACTTAACTTAGACGTTTTCAAGCAGTATCAAATATTATTACTTCTCGGCTTCGCAATACTTACACCAATTTTTGAAGAGCTGATTTTCCGTGGTTTTATACTCCGCTTCTTCTCAGAACGCTTTCCATTTTGGATTGCAGCTATCGTAACAAGTTTCTTCTTCGGTATCGCTCATACATACTCACTTGGCGTAATGGTAATTACTTTCTTCATGGGATTATTAATGGCTATTTTATGTAAAAAAACAAAATCCATTATTCCAGCTATGTTATTTCATATTATGAATAATATGTTGGCATTCTTGAGTTAGAAAGAGGTATCATCGCGATACCTTTTTTATTAATTCGTATCATTACTTCTCATTTCTATCAATTTATACATATTTATTAATAATATCCAAAATAAACCTCATGTAGTAAAATATAACTGATTACTATAGAAGGAGACTATATATGTTGAGCTTACTTTGGGTTGTTTATATGCCACTTCTTGTTTTATGCGGATTGTTCGGTGGTATTTTTTTAATTGTTACTAGCATGAAACATCGTAAATTATTTGTTGGTTTAATGGGGCTACTTAGCTTCTCCTTTGTCACACTACCTTTTGTTTTTTGGGGCATGGGAGTGGATAGCAATGCAATCCTCCCTATTTCAACAACTTTATATTGGATACTGTTTTCTTTAACTGGATTATTAGCAGGGATAAGTGGAGTCCAAACCAAAATTAAAAGTATACGTAATATGGGATTCATTATTTTCATCGCTGGTATATTAGGGGTTATCTTCTGGTTACTCATGACTGTAGGTGATTCATACTATATATAATATTTTTTAGAACCCCATAAATCGGAGGTAATACAAAAGTGTTCGGAATATTAACTTGGATGATTTTCGCTCTTACTTTGATGTTATGCGACTTCATCGTTGGCATTTTTTTAATTATTGCTGGTATTAAATGTCGTAAATCACTTACTATTATGGCTGGTTTCATTAGCATATCGCTTATTGTTGTTCCTATCATTTGTATAGGTTATGGAATAGATTTAGAGGGGATTGTTCCAATTTCGGGAACTTTATATTGGTGTTTCTTCTCTTTGGCTGGACTATTAGCTATTATAAGCGGAAGACAAATATCCAGTATTCGTGCTATGGGAATGGTTTTATTTATAACAGGACTGTGCTCCGTAACTGGTTATCATTTTTTATATTTAACTCTTTAAACAGACAAAAAAGCAGGGAAATTAATTCCCTGCTTTTCTATTTGGTTTATTGCCTGATGGTAAGAAGAACGATAATACCCAAGCAATCCCTGCGAGTATCGTCGCAATTAAGAAGGCATCGTTAATACCGTTAATTGCAGATAACTTCGAAATTTGTCCAAATAATAGTTGCGTGCTCATCGCATCTCCTGCTTGCGCTGATCCAGCGATCGCTGCTAAACTTTGCCCCATGCCGTGTACTTTATCAACTAAGATTGGGTTTGACGTTGTTAACATGTTGCCGTAATCTGCTACGTGAGCAGTCGTTTGCTGCGTCATAAGTGTGATTAAAATCGCTGTTCCAATTGAACCAGCTACTTGTCTTGACGTATTTTGCGTTGCTGTACCGTGAGAAATTAATTTCATCGGCAGTGCGTTCATACCTGCTGTCATAATTGGCATCATAATGAATGACATACCAATCGAACGTATAATATAATCCGTCATAATAACGCTATACGGTGTATCCATCGATAACGTTGTGAATTCATATGTCGCAAACGTTGTAATGGCTAAACCGACAATTGCTAACGGACGAATACCATACTTATCAAATAGTTTACCTGCAATAGGTCCCATGATCCCCATAATTAATGATCCTGGAAGTAGTAATAAACCTGATTCTATCGGTGTGAAACCGCGAATGTTTTGCAGATATACCGGAAGTAATAACATACCTCCGAATAATGCCATCGTAACAATTGCATTAATTACTAAAGTAAAAGTAAATACTGGGTATTTAAACACTTGTAAATCAAGCATTTTGTTGTCCGTTGTTAGCTCTCTCCAAATAAATACCGCAATACCTACTACACCAATGATAAGTGAAATAACAACCTCTGCACTAGTCCAACTATTATTTCCTGCTTCACTAAATCCGTACAATAAGCTACCTAGTCCAATACTTGAACTAACAACACCGAATACATCTAACTTCGTTTTAGATACCGGCTGAGCTAGTGTAAAGAATTTTAAAGATAGGAATGTAATAATTAAACCGATAATAAACATCGCATAGAACATTAAGTTCCAGCTATAGTTTTCAATCACCCAGCCCGTTACAGTTGGTCCGATAGCTGGTGCTAAAATCATCGCTACACCTAGTAATCCCATCGCTGCTCCGCGCTTATGAGGCGGGAATAATGTCATGAAAATATTCATACCAACCGGCATTAAAATACCTGCACCCACCGCCTGAATAACGCGGCCCGTCATCATCATTGTAAAGTTTCCTGAAATAGCACAAATGATAGATCCTACCGTGAAGAATAACATTGCCGCTACGAATAATTTACGATACGTAAATCGTGAAACTAAAAAGGCACTAATCGGTACTAAAATACCATTTACAAGCATGAAACCTGTAATTAACCATTGTGCTGTTGAAGTTGATACGTTAAATTCGTTCATTAACGGAGGCAATGCAACGTTAATAATTGTTTGGTTTAAAATAGAAACGAACATGCCGAGAATTAATACAGCTACAACTGCTTTGACGTTCACATTTTCTACAGGCGTAGACATTTGTTTTTTCGGCGCTTCTTTTTCTTGTTTTACTTCTTCTTGCTTTCCTGTTTCTAACTCAACTACATTAGAAATTTCTGCTTCTTGCTTTCGTTCAATTTCTTTCTCTTCTGTTTCTACCTTACTTACTTCTATTTTATTTACGGCTGGGACTTGTTCTTCTCCCACGTTCGTTTTTTTCTTTCGTAAAAGACGATTTACAAGGAAGAAGACGATTATACAAAATAGTGCATATCCTGCAATTGCAATTGAGGACATCTCATCTCCCCCTTACTTATGAATACGAACTGACACATTCATTCCAGGAACAATATTTACTGATTTACTATGATCTAAAGAAATTTTAACTGGTACTACTTGTGTTACTTTCGTATAGTTCGCTGTTGCGTTGCTTGATGGTAACATAGAGAATGTATTCGCTGTTGTTAATCCAACTTGCTCTACTTTTCCTGATAAAGTTGTATCTGGGTATGCATCTACATACACATCTACATCTTGACCTTTTTGTACATCGTCAACATCTGTTTCTTCAATGTTTGCTGTTACCCATAAATTGTTCATATCAAATGCATAAGCAATTGGGCTACCTGCTCCAACGAAAGCATTTGTTGTTGCATTTGATTGCACAATTGTTGCATTTTGTGGAATTGTTACATCTACTGTTTGTTCTCCATTTGCTGCCGCTACAGTAACAGCACCTAATTTATCATTTTCATTGTAATTCTTTCCTACTTCAGCTTTCCAGTCAGTTAATTTACCTGCTACTGGTGATGCAATCGGAATTACCTTTCCATCAATTTTTGCATTTTCTGTTTTTAAATAATTTTCCGCTTGATTGTAATAGTAATAACCGCCAATACCGCCGCCAACTAGTACAATTAATGTGATAATGTTGATAATCACCATTCTTCGAAACTGATTCATTGCATTCCTCTCCTTATATCGCATATAATTTTTTTCTAAACTATTTACGTCCTTATTGTTTAGAGTGTTTAATTGTTAATTATATTAACTTTTAAACAAAAAAATCACACCATCTGCGGTGTAAATTGAAATTTATCTACCTGCGAGCGGTGCTGATTTCTGAAGGACTATCGTTTATAATTATAAATAATTATTTTGAATCTACAACCGACAATTTAAGTATGAAATGTCGCTTAAACAACAATATAATACCTATATGTTGTTTAAGTATAGAAAATTAAACGAGGGGAAGTAAAAATGTCTATTAAAA
Organism: Bacillus sp. MMSF_3353; assembly: GCF_030733445.1. NCBI lineage: Bacteria > Bacillati > Bacillota > Bacilli > Caryophanales > Bacillaceae > Bacillus > Bacillus sp. MMSF_3353. The sequence continues at coordinate 113,930 of NZ_JASHJA010000001.1, read as the reverse complement.
ATACAAATGATCCACGTGTAAAGCGGACGAGACAACTCATACAGGATGCTTTTGTCGCTTTAGTAGGCGAAAAAGGATTTGATGATGTAACTGTTCAACATATTGCAGAACGTGCTCCTGTAAATCGCGCTACGTTTTATAGCCATTACCATGATAAATATGACCTATTAGACAAAAGCATTGAAGAAATGTTAGAGAAATTAACAGAAGTTATTAAGCCGAAAAATAGAAATAAAGAAGATTTTCAACTTACATTTGATTCACCACATCCGACATTTTTGGCTTTGTTCGAACATATTGCAGAAAATGTGAACTTCTATAACGTTATGCTTGGTGATAAAGCCGCTGGAAACTACTCTTATAAAATGATGAAAACAATACAAACACATTTAACATTAAGCCTGTCTATTTCACAGCCAGATGATAAAGATCTTATGGTTCCTCGTGATATTTTAATTAGTTATGTGACAGGAGCTCATATCGGGATGATTATGTCATGGTTAAAAAGAGGGATGATTTATACCCCGCATTTTATGGCTATGCAATTAACTCGTTTAATCATTTTAGGTGCTCATACTGCTGCAGGATTAGAACGACCTTTTTAAAACATAAAAAAGCGAAGGAAAATCTCCTTCGCTTTTTCTATTAATTAAATGTAATGTTATGTACAGCCTCTTTATCAAGACGTTTAATAACTTCTACAATTAACTTCACTGCATTTTCATAGTCATCACGGTGTAACATTGCCGCATGAGAATGAATGTAGCGCGTTGCAATCGTAATTGCCATAGACGGAATACCATTTGCAGAAATGTGAATTGCGCCTGCATCCGTTCCACCGCCCGCTACTGAATCATATTGATACGGGATTTGTAATTCGTCAGCAACATCAACTACAAAGTCACGTAAACCTGTATGTCCAATAACAGAAGCATCATATAAAATGATCTGTGGTCCATCACCCATTTTACTTTGCGCTTCTTTTGCCGTTACACCTGGTGTGTCACCAGCGATACCAACATCTACTGCGAATGCAATATCTGGTTTAATATAGTTCGCAGATGTTTTCGCACCACGAAGACCAACTTCTTCTTGTACAGTCCCTACGCCGTATACAACGTTTGGATGCTTTTCATCTTTTAATTGTTTTAATACGTCAATTGCAATTGCACAACCAATTCGGTTATCCCATGCTTTTGCAAGTAACATTTTTTCATTTTTCATCACTTGGAATTCAAAGTAAGGTACAACTTGATCGCCAGGTCGTACGCCCCACTCCATTGCCTCTTCTTGGCTAGAAGCACCAATATCGATGAACATGTCTTTAATTTCAACTGGCTTTTTACGCGCTTCTGGAGGTAAGATGTGTGGTGGTTTTGAACCAATTACACCTGTTACATCTCCTTTACGCGTTACAATTGTCACGCGCTGCGCAAGCATAACTTGTGACCACCAGCCACCAACTGTTTGGAAACGAAGGAAACCTTTGTCATCAATTTGCGTAATCATAAAGCCAACTTCATCTAAATGACCTGCAACCATAATTTTCGGGCCGTTTTCTTCCCCTATTTTTTTCGCAACTAAACTTCCTAAATTATCAGTAGAAAGTTCGTCCGCAAACGGCTCAATATATTTCTTCATTACTTCGCGTGGTTCACGCTCGTTACCCGCAATACCACGTGCATCTGTTAATTCTTTTAGCATTGTCAATGTCGCGTCTAATTTTGTCATTGCCAACACCCTCCTTTTTCTTCAGTCACTTCATTATACAAAAGGAAATTGAAATATTCAAAAATTAAATCAGTATCCTTGTGTTTGACGCTGATGATTTACTTCATTTTTATCTAAATATGCCTTTTCAATTTCTTCTTGCTCAAACTCTAGCGCTTGTCCAAGTCGAAGGTAGCTTGTAAATAATTCAATATAGTTCGTAATAGATGGTTGATCTGTAAAACGAATTACTTTCGCATATGTGTCTAAGAAAATTTCTACTTGTGTTTTATTCGTTTGTGCACATTTATAGAATAGGAAGTTTTTATCAATACCTAAATCAATTCCGATTGATAAAATAAAATGCAAGCCATCTACGTATTCTTCTAATATTACTTCACGTTCTGATGCTGGTTTGTTGCTCCAATATTTAAAACAACGTGTTTCATTTGCAAGTTCTCCAATTTCTACAAGAAGAGCTAACATTTTTTCTTTTAACAACTTTTTCGGTTGTAAATCATGCTCTTTCACAATACGGTCATCTAATTCTTTTTGTAATTTAAATAGTTGTAGTAAGTCCATTCTATTGTCCTCCTCCAACATCGCATTTTACGCAACAATGTTGTTTCATCTCAAAGTTCATTATTATTTTTCGTTTCTTATTAATAAGTCAGCCATTTATCTCTTTACAAAATAGCTTGTCCTTAATTTACAAATACGTTTCAATCATCACTATTAGATTGTTCACTCCGATTGGTGATAGTTAATCATTATCCGGGGATTGTCCACTGATAAAAAATTTATTTTATCTGATGAAAGTTGCATATCATCTTTCCATTATAGCAGTGTCGTTTCAGGTAGGAAAGATACTCTTCTTTCCAAAGGGGGATAATTGAAAAAAGCCAGGAGAATTCTCCTGGCTTCATATATATATTCTTCTATATCGCTATAGCTTTTATATTGATTTTGTCATATCGATAACGACATACTTCTCTTTGCATACAAATAAAAAAACCTTAGAAGAAAAATCTTCTAAGGTTTCAACTAATTAATTAGTTAATGTTGTTTTTTGCAACTGTTGCTAATTCAGCGAAAGCTTTTTCGTCATGAACAGCTAAGTCAGCAAGCATCTTGCGGTTAACTTCGATGCCAGCATTTTTAAGACCGTGCATTAAACGGCTGTAAGAAAGACCATTCATACGAGCTGCTGCGTTGATACGTGTAATCCATAATTTACGGAAGTCACGTTTCTTTTGACGACGGTCACGGAATGCATACATTAGAGATTTCATAACCTGTTGGTTAGCAACCTTGAATAATGTACTCTTAGAACCGTAGTAACCTTTTGCTAATTTTATAACTTTTTTACGACGTTGACGAGTAACTGTACCACCTTTTACTCTTGGCATAATATTACCTCCTAATTGTTCTATATATCAGCCGAACTTATTTTAAGTTGTCAAGCATTTGACGAATGCGTTTGAAGTCACCAGCGCTTACTACACCAGCTTTACGTAGTTTACGTTTAGCTTTTGTAGATTTGTTAGCGAATAAATGGCTTGTGTAAGCGTGAGAACGTTTCAGTTTACCTGATCCAGTCTTTTTGAAACGCTTTGCAGAGCCGCGATGAGTTTTTTGTTTAGGCATAGGTATTTCCTCCTCTATCTATTACTTATCGTTTTTCGGTGCTAAAACTAAGAACATACTACGTCCTTCCATTTTAGGCTTAGATTCAATTGTACTAACTTCAGCACAAGCTTCTGAGAAGCGATCTAAAACACGTTGACCGATTTCTTTATGAGTAATGGCACGTCCTTTAAAGCGAATTGACGCTTTAACCTTGTCGCCTTTCTCTAAAAACTTGATAGCATTACGAAGTTTTGTGTTAAAGTCGTGTTCATCAATTGTTGGACTTAAACGAACTTCTTTCATGCTAATTACTTTTTGATTTTTGCGCTGTTCTTTTTCTTTCTTCTGTTGCTCAAAGCGGAATTTACCGTAGTCCATAATGCGGCATACTGGCGGTTTCGCATTTGGAGCAACTAATACTAAATCAAGATTAAGATTTGCAGCTAAGTCTAAAGCGTCATTACGAGACTTGATTCCAAGTTGATCGCCATTTGCACCAACTAAACGTACTTCACGTGCACGAATTTGCTCGTTAATCATCATATCCTTGCTAATAGTAAGCCACCTCCAAGGTTTTTTCAGAACATCTTTTGTAGTCATAGAACCCGACAAAAAAAGTGCGGGCATACGACACCCACACTTGTAAATTCTTAAGTAAGAAATACATTTACCTGTAAACTGCGAATGCGTCCATCAGGTGAGAAGCGGGTGCTTCTACTTGTTCCACAAAACAATATTCTATTATCCTTGATGAGTTTATCATAGGACATGACGTCTGTCAAGAAGACGCTATGTGTTTTACTAACAACAAGAAATATTGTAACAAACAACTAACATACTTGCAATACTTTTTTATGATAAGTATAGTTTGGTTATTTTTTCTAGTTTTTCTTTTTTATAATACATACGAAAGCCGCGGTATACCGCGGCTCTGTCTTATCGTTTTCCTTCTACTTTAATCATATCAACAAAAGCATCTAATGCAATTGTTTCTGATTTTTGTTCACCATATTTACGTACGTTTACGCCGTTTTCAGTTACTTCATTGTCACCTACTACAAGCATGTACGGAATTTTTTGCATTTGTGCTTCACGGATTTTGTAACCAATTTTCTCTTCACGAGTATCTAATTCAACACGGATACCAGCACGACGTAATTCATCTTGTACTTTCTTCGCATAATCTAAATGTACTTGCGGAGAAACTGGAATTACTTGCGCTTGAACTGGAGCTAACCAAGTTGGGAATGCACCTTTGTATTCTTCAATTAAGAAGGCTACGAAACGTTCCATAGTTGATACAACACCACGGTGAATTACAACTGGACGATGTTGTTTACCGTCTTCACCAACGTAAGATAATTCAAAGCGTTCTGGAAGTAAGAAGTCTAATTGTACAGTTGAAAGTGTTTCGTCTTTTCCAAGAGCAGTACGAACTTGAACGTCAAGTTTTGGACCGTAGAATGCCGCTTCACCTTCAGCTTCATAGTAATCAAGACCCATTTCATCCATAGCTTCTTTTAACATACCTTGTGCTTTTTCCCACATCTCATCATCAGCATAGTACTTTTTAGTATCAGCTGGGTCACGATAAGATAGACGGAATGAATAGTTCTCTAAACCAAAATCTTTGTACACTTCTAGAGTTAAGTTTACAACACGTTTTAACTCTTCTTTAATTTGATCTGGGCGAACGAAAATGTGCGCATCGTTTAAAGTCATTCCGCGTACACGTTGTAATCCAGATAATGCTCCAGACATTTCATAGCGGTGCATTGTTCCAAGTTCGGCAATACGGATTGGTAATTCACGGTAGCTGTGAATATCATTTTTATAAACCATCATGTGGTGAGGGCAGTTCATCGGACGAAGAACTAACTCTTCATTATCCATTTCCATTGATGGGAACATACCATCACGGTAGTGATTCCAGTGACCAGAAGTTTCATAAAGCTCTCTGCTTCCTAGTACTGGAGTGTATACGTGATCATAGCCTAAGCTTGCTTCTTTATCAACGATGTAACGCTCGATAATGCGGCGGATAGTTGCACCTTTTGGTAACCAAAGTGGTAAACCTTGTCCTACTTTTTGGCTATTAGTAAATAGTTTTAATTCTTTACCTAATTTACGGTGATCGCGCTCTTTCGCTTCTTCAAGCATACGTAAGTGCTCATCTAATTCTGCTTTCTTAACGAATGCAGTACCGTAAATACGTTGTAGCATTTTATTATTGCTATCGCCGCGCCAGTAAGCACCTGCAACGCTTAATAATTTAAATACTTTAATTTTCCCTGTAGATGGAAGGTGAACACCACGGCAAAGGTCGAAGAATTCGCCTTGCTCGTAGATTGAAATAACTGCATCTTCTGGAAGATCGTTAATTAAATCTAATTTTAACTCATCGCCGATTTCTTCAAAGCGACGAAGTGCTTCTGCACGTGGCACTTCATGACGAACGATTTCTAAGTTCTCGTTCACAATTTTTTGCATTTCTTTTTCGATTTTCTTGAAGTCTTCAACTGTAATTGCTTCTTCCATATCAATATCGTAGTAGAAGCCATTTTCAATCACTGGACCAATGCCGAGCTCAAGCTTAGCATCTTTATATAAACGTTTTAACGCTTGTGCTAATAGGTGGGCTGTTGAATGGCGTAAAATGTATAAGCCATCTTCAGAATCTAATGTAATAATAGAAACTGCACCATCTTCTTCGATTGGTGTAACAAGATCGATCATCTCATCGTTTAATTTTCCAGCCACAGCTTTTTTCTTTAAGCCTGGGCTAATAGAAGCTGCGATTTCTTCAGTTGTTACGCCTTTTGGAAACTCCTTCACAGCTCCATCAGGGAAAGTAATTTTAACTACATCTGCCATCACTGGTCACTCCTCTTTTTTCAAAATAAAAAACACTCATCCCGTAAAAAGGGACGAGTGTTGAATTCGTGGTTCCACCCTTGTTCCAATTAACATTATTGTTAATTGCTCAAGTTCAACATAACGGTGTTGTCCGTTAGCAATTACTAGAAAAAACCGTTCACTGCTAAAGTTTAGAGGTGGTAAGTAATAATCCCGTACTAGGAAGCTCACACCCTAAGGCTTCCCTCTCTGAAAATCGTAGAAAACTACTCATGTCCTCATCATGACATTTCAATATATTTCATTTATGTAGGTAATTATATGCTCAAAAACTTAGAAAATCAAGGGCGTTACCTTTATTTTTTAAATTTTTCACATTGCGCTCAAACTCATGTAATCCATGTAATTGGACCCGTTCTTGAAATACATTTCGCAAAGTAATAATCATATTATGGTCTTGTTCTTTCGTATATAAATAAATTTTTTTCGGCGAAATAGAAAGAAGTGGTGCAATTACTTTCGTATCAATATATACATCCTTTTGCTTTAATAATTCCTCGTCTATATATTGGACCAATTTCTCCTGTTTTAAACGTCTACCTTTATCATCATAGAAAATAAAACTTTCATCAAAAATAAGATGCACACAGGACAAACGTGATTTTCGGCTGCGCACTTGTTGCCTTAGCGTCTCAATAAACATTTGATATTCTTGTTCCAACTTATACTCATCAATCGACAATTCAGCAAGCTTAGCTACCATTTCCCTATATGTACGAAGGCGAAAACGAACATATGATGAAAACGAGAACGAAAGCGGATCACAAAGCCAGTTATTTAAAGAAGATTTAATATATGATTCAAATGTGTGACGTGTTAATTCACGAGCAATCCCTTTTCTTCTTCCCTTTAAAATCTCTTGTGCCATATGCAATATTTGATGACACTCTTCCTCTTCTTCATAAAAAAACTTCTCTTTTAAGATTGTATAAATCCACTTATTTTGCTTTACATTCACAATGAAACATACCATTACCGGCAATAAAATCTTTTCAATATAATTCGATTCACATACTGGTATGTGAATCACCACTTTTTGTTCCTGTAAATACACACTCGTTTCCTTATATAACAGTTCCGCTCTTTTCAATAGTTGTCTATATACATGCATAGCATCATTTTTTTCTTCGAAGCAAATTTCAATCACTTTTGTCCCCCCTTTTATCCCTGCTCTAAAGGATTGTATCTATACGTTACAAATCCTATAAGAGTCCGTCCCGCGTGAAGTTCACTCTTAGTAGAATTACATTTCCTATCGTTAGAAAATCCACTCAATATGGCTTGCTAATTTTATATATATTAAGGGAGGGAGAAAAAAATGATACAAGCTACAATGAATTTTCTATAAGAAGTTTTTCGTTTTGCAATTCACCTATTCTGAAAAGTGTTCAAAACGAAAAAAGAGCAAGCTTTTCAGCTTACTCTTTACTTATGACGTCGGTTTTTCCCGCCAATCGGAATTGGCTTCGCTAAATATTTAATTCGTTCCATAATACGCGCTGCTTTCATTTGTTCTGCTTCACCACGCTGTGTATACGTTAAATGATGTTCCAATTCCTTGAAATCAAAGTTAGACGTAAAGAACGTCGGTAAGTTTTCTAACATACGGAATTGCAAAATGGCACCAAGCACATCGTCACGCACAAAACTTGACATCGCTTCTGCTCCGATATCATCTAGCATTAAAACTTGTACGCGTTTCACCGCATCAATCTTTTCCCCAATCGAATTATCTTGAATCGAACTTTTAATTTCACGTAAAAATTCAGGGAAGTATACGAGCATCGAACTTATTTTCTTTTGAGCAAGTTCATTCGCCATTGCTCCTAACAAATACGTTTTCCCTACACCAAATTTACCGTACAAATATAAACCTTGTACTTTTTTACCAGGTTCATATGTACTTAAAAATTCATTAGCTGCACCAATTGCATCAATACGCGCATCTAAATCTGAAGGATCTAAGTTTTCCATCGTTGCCTGTAAAATGTCAGTTGGCATATATACACTTTGAACGAGTTTTTCATATTTCTTTCTCTCGTCATATGCTACTTTTCTAACGCAACGATCGTATTGAATATCAATCATCTTCCCTTGGATAACGAGCTTTGGCTCATATCCTTGCAGCATGTTTTTACACGAACCTAGATCCGGACAATCCGCACAACCTACACTTTGTCCAATATATTCGTATAACTTCACAAGGCTGCGCTCAATCATAGAAGTTGTTACTTCACCTTGATGTTCGTCTATAAATTCTTTCACACGCGGATGCGCCATTACTTCCGCCTTTAATACTTCATATCTATTTTTAAAATTTTTATTTTCCATTAACTTTGCAAATGAATTTTGAATATGCTCCATTTTCTCACCTCAAAGAGCGTTCATTCTCTTCTATTAATCACGCTTATATTTTTTTAACACTTCTTCTAGTCGTTTTCGTTCATCATCTAACGTACTTGCATCTTTTTTCTTACTTACATCTTTCTTCACTGTTTCTTTCTCTTGTTCTTTCGGCTCTTCTTTCAGCCAATCTGGTACCATTTCTTTTCTTATCGTTTTCTTCGACGTACGGCCTTTTTTCTTCGTCTCAGCCCATTCTTGATATTGACGGTTTTCTTCTTTCGCTAACGCCATTGCTTCAGCTACTGTACCGACCTTTTTACGTGCCCAATGCCCAGCAATTTTCTCCACATACGTTTTCGCAAGCTTCATATCTGAGCGTAGCATAACGTAATAAATAAGTACATTCACAACACCTGGCGTTAATTTTTGATTGATCATTACATCTTCAACGATCTGCAAGTCAGCCTTTGTCGCCTCTGCACCACCAGAGATTTCTTTTAATAGTTGTTTTGGTGAGATTTCCTCTAACTGTTTTATTAACATCTCTTCTTGTGTAGAAGGCTCTTTTCCTTCCATCATACGTGCAGCGTGAGGTTGTACTCTTTCACTTAATACAGGTAACGCTTGACCGTTTTCGAACTGATACCAATCACGTGCTCCTTTTCTAAGCCTTTCGGTATCAATTGTCTGCATCTCTGTCACCGTACCAAGAACGATATTTTGCATCGATAACACATCTACATCGTACACGTAAGCAAGTGTAATGACACATTCTCGCACTTGATCTGTAATCGCCTTTTTAGGGACAAGAGCGGACAAGCCATCTACAAATAAGGAGAAATCAAAGAAATCATTCCAAACTTTTGGAGCGTCTCCCTTCTCGTTACTTGGCATAGCTGTCGTTTTTGGAATACGAAGATCTTCTTGCGCATGCTCAAGCTGTCCTGGATTAAACGAACCAAACACATCATTGAAAGAACGCGTAACATTTTCATAAGAAGCAAAATCAAATTCTTCTTCTAAGAAATATTGCTTTACTTGATTATATTTTGTCCGACTCAATCGATTGTATAAAAAGATGCTTAACACAATATCATCAAAAAACTGCTTCGGAGATAAAGGTGGTTGCAATTCATATATAAACATTCGAATATCTTTTTCTTTCTTAATATATACCTTCAAAAGCCCAATTGCTTCTAACTTTACTCGTTCCTCATATATTTCGGGAAGCTGCATCTGCATGGTCACCATAAGGGAATGATGTGTATTCTCTTTTCCAAACACACGATCTTGCTCTAACTCTCCCCATAGCGTCATGTACAAACTAAAAGCTCTACTACCTATTAACGGCTGATACAACATCGTTAACACTTTTCGGTCGTAATTATGCAATAACCCTTTCGCACTTACTTTATAACGATCAATTGGCAATAGCTCCATCCATGACTGTTTTTCCATTCTTGCTTTTCCTTTCTCTCATCCAATCTATCCTCTACTTCATTCGTTCTATCTTCATTATATAATTGCTTAGCGAAAAAGAGCTATTAGCTTTCGCTTCTAGCTCTCTTATCTCATTACTACGGTATGTAAAGAGAATAAAATACAACTTCTACTCTCTTTCTTTTTGCAGTATATCTTTTAATTCTTCAATAAATACATTTAAATCTTTAAATTGGCGATATACAGAAGCAAAACGCACGTAAGCAACATCATCAATATCACGCAGTTCTTCCATAACAATTTCACCAATCATATCACTTTTCACTTCTGATATACCTAAATTACGAAGTTCACGTTCCACACTTTGAGTTACTTCTTCTAATTGTCTTAAAGATACTGGTCTTTTTTCACACGCTTTAATTAAGCCGCGCAAAATCTTTTCTTTATTAAATTCTTCTCGTGTGCCTTCTTTTTTTACAACGATAAGAGGTGACTCTTCTACTCTTTCAAATGTCGTAAAGCGACTTAAACAACTTTCACACTCTCTCCTTCTTCGAATAGAGCGCCCCTCGTCTACCGGACGCGAATCTAACACTCTTGTACCATTATGCGAACAGGATGGACAACGCAATATATTCACTCCTTTACACTATACTCTTTATTTTTTCTCTACTTACTTCATCTGACAATATATATACAATATTATATAACTCATTCTAACTCTCTTACCACTTTAAGTTTAAGCACATTATTTTATCATCTCGTTTTCAAAAATAAGATGGTAGATGGGGTGCTAACTTATTCGTAAGAGCTCAATTTATCTCACTAACGAGTACGTTATATTTTTCCTTTTTTATAAACTAAAAAAGAGGTGCATTATACACCTCTTTACATTTTAAATCAATTATGTTCTTTTTTAAAGAGCTTTTGTTTCTCTCTGCTTAATTTCGAAGCTACCAGTGCCTCGAGGAAGCTCGATGCTCTCACGCGTTTTCGCGTTTAAACCTTCTGCAATATATTCTGCAGCAACATTTGGATCAATACGATCCCCACAAGTATAAACATCAATACTTGCGTAACCGTGCTCCGGAAAGCTATGAATTGTTAAATGTGATTCCGAGATAATTACTACTCCACTTACACCTTGTGGTGCAAATTTATGGAAAGCAACCTCACGCACTTCAGCACCAGCTCTCAGTGCTGCATCCACAAATAATTGTTCAATATACGGCATGTCATTAAGCTTGTCGAAATCGCAATCCCAAAGTTCAGCGATTACGTGACGACCCATCGTATCCATAGTATCCATTCTACAGTTCCCCCTTGTAAATTTATTCTAACTGTTCGAATTGAAAACTAATTTGCAATTTGGCTTGCTCCACTACCACGGGGGAAAGTTAGTCCAGAGAGGTCCTAACCCTTTAAGTAGTGACTACGTACCTCAGCTCTTAAGTTTACGAGTGTTAGTATACTTTGTTTATTTTCATTTTGCAACAACAGTTTTTTCGATTTTCTGTCATATTTTCCTCTTTACTTTTCCCTAAAAAAAATAAATGATTCACAAATACAGTAATCACAACGTTTCGTGGTATGTCCACTTTCAAAAATATACTCCTATAATTTTTTTCCTTTTCAGAAAAAAATAAAAAAAGAGGGCAAATATTCACTTGCCCTCTCCCTTATTCACTTAAATATGTTGCACATTTTTTTGTTTCGCTAATTCGTCAACAACTAACGTTACAAGATCTACAACACGACGAGAGTAGCCCCACTCGTTATCATACCAAGCAAGTACTTTCACTTTACGATCACCCATTACCATTGTAGATAAACCATCAATAATAGCTGAGTGTGTATTTGTATTAAAGTCAATAGATACTAAAGGCTCTTCGCTGAATTCTACAATGCCTTTTAACGCACCGTTTGCAACAGTTTTGAATGCTTCATTAATAGCTTCAACTGTCACATCACGTTTTACATCTACTACTAAGTCAACAAGAGACACGTTTGGCGTTGGTACACGAAGTGCCATACCATGAAGTTTTCCGTTTAAGTGCGGAAGAACTTTTGCAAGCGCTTTCGCGGCACCTGTCGTTGTCGGAATGATTGATTGTCCGCAAGCACGTGCTCTTCTTAAATCTTTATGTGGGTTATCAATATTTTTTTGGTCATTTGTATAAGCGTGAACAGTTGTCATTAAACCGTTTTCAATTCCAAACTGCTCATCTAACACCTTAACAACAGGCGCTAAACAGTTTGTTGTGCAAGATGCATTTGAAATAACAGTATGTTTTGTAATATCTAATTGGTCTTCGTTCACACCAACTACAATTGTTACATCTTCATTTTTACCAGGCGCTGTTAAAATAACTTTTTTCGCTCCAGCTTCAACATGAAGAATTGCTTTTTCTTTTGAATTAAATTTACCAGTTGCTTCAATTACAACTTCAACACCTAAATCTGTCCAAGGCAATTCCTTTGGATCGCGGTTGTTTAAAAGGCGAATCATTTTCCCATCAACTAACAAGTGATCTTCAAATGCTTCTACTGTTCCGTCAAACTTGCCGTGAACTGTATCATATTTAATTAAATGTGCTAACGTTTCAGATGGATAGCTTGCATTGATTGCTACAATTTCGAATGCGCTTTCTTTTATTGCCTGACGAAATACCATTCTCCCAATACGTCCAAATCCATTAATTGCCACACGAGTCATAATATGTTATCCCCCTTGAATGCGTTATACTATTTATCTCCAATCCCAATAATAGTATAACACAAAAAGGGGATATGTCACTAAGCATTTTCATTAATTTCACAATTTTTTAGTCAATAATGTTCCAATTCTTTAAAATCACCTGTAATTGTGTTTTCGTTCCCATAATTGTGCCATCATTATTTATCACTTCATCTGCATTCTTCACTTTTTCTTCTAACGGCATTTGAGATTGAATACGAGCTGTTGCTTCTTCTTCTGAAAAATTATTTCGTTTCATTAAACGTTCTAATTGCGTATGTGGCTTAACCGCTACAACTAATACGCGGTCAACGAGACTTGTTAATTTGCTTTCAAATAAGAGAGGTATATCTAACACAACCGCTTGCATACCTTCCTTTATGTACTTTTCCTTTTGTGTATTCATTTCCTCACGAACTGCAGGATGAACGATTTTATTTAACTGCAATCGTTTTTCTTCATTATAGAAAACGACACTTCCTAATTTCGGGCGATCCAATTCTCCATCTTCTTGTAATACTTCCGTTCCAAACACTTCTACAATTTTGCTATATGCTGGTTTTCCTCGCTCTACAACTTCTCTTGCAATAATATCTGCATCAATAACTGGTATACTCAGTTCACGAAACATTTGAGACACTGTACTTTTTCCGCTTGCAATGCCTCCCGTTAATCCAATTACTACTGTCATCATAATCCTCCTCACAATATAAAAGGCGCGAAACTAATGTTCCACGCCCATACTTACATTTTCCAAATTCCAATAATAATGAGTAATACCCCAGGCAGGAATGTAAATTTTTGTAACCACTTCATGTTTGATAAAACCGTTCCAAGTTTCATTCCAATAAATAAAAACAAAGAACTCATAACCGCAACTAATATCGCCATCATAGCGGGCGCATACCCTAATAAAGATGCACCAATTCCAGCACCGAACGAATCTATAGAAAGAGCGATACCAAGAAGCAATGCTTCTCCTGCGGAAATGGTGCCTGATTTATCAAAATCTGCAACAGTCGGTTTCCGTAAAATTTGAATCACTAGCCCGAGCGAAGCAATTTCTAATTTCCAAACCTTCTCCTCTTGCTTTGGTTCTTCTTTTTTCTCACTTCGAAAAAATTGATATAATACCCAAATTCCTATTCCAATAAGAACAAGCCCACCGATACGCGTTGCGATAACAGGTGAAAATATTTTCGCGATCATATGTCCAATTCCCATTGAAACAAGCATAACAGCCGCTGAACACATTCCGATAATTATAATTGATCTTAGTGGAATTCTTACGCTTCTTAAACCATATGTTAGCCCTACACTACAGCTATCTAAGCTTAATGTAAAAGCTAATAAAATAAGAGATAAATAAAGGTACATCGGTAAGCTCCTCCCTTATACATAGCCCTGCTGTATGTATATGACAAATGCCTATCCAATGTTATCTCTTTTCTATATTCTCGGCTGACAAATCGGGCAGTAATGCGTTCCTCTTCCGCCAACAACTGTTTTTTCTAATATCGTACCGCAAGTCACACATGGTTCTCCTTTTTTTCCGTATACATTTAGAAGTTCTTGGAATGAGCCAATTTGCCCTTGCGAATTCATATACGTTCGAATTGTACTTCCGCCTCGCTTCACTGCTTCACCTAACGTTGTAACAGTCGCCTCGTAAATTCGTTCAATTTCTTCTGCTGTTAAAGACGAAGCTTCTCGTTCCGGATGAATTTGAGAACGGAATAAAACTTCATCTACATATATATTTCCAAGCCCTACTAAAAGACGCTGGTCTAATAATACGACTTTTATTTTACGATTGGTCTTTTGCAATCTTTCTTGTAAATACTGCGGTGTCAATTCAGCATCAAACGGCTCCGGACCTAAGTCAGCAAGAGGCATTTGATTCAATTCTTCACCTTTCTTAAAGAGATGCATCGTACCAAACTTTCTCACATCTTTATAATGTAATTCAGTTCCATCTGTAAATAAGAAACGGACGTGTGTATGCTTATCAATTGGCTCATCCTCTTGATGCAGTAAAAACTTACCTTCCATACGTAAATGTGAAACAATAACATAATTCGTTACATATAAAAGCAAAAACTTTCCTCTTCGCTTTATATTTTCAATCTTCTCGCCTCTTAGCATTTCTTTAAAGATTTCTGCATCATCCGGACGTTTTACTATTTTTGGATAAGTAATAATGACATCTTCAATCGTTTTTCCTGTTACAAGATTTTCAAGCGTCCGCCTAACATTTTCAACCTCTGGTAATTCAGGCATTTCATCACTTCCTTATTTTGCGTCGTACCAAGTTGGACCGTAAGAATAATCAACTTTCAGCGGAACCGCGAGTTCAATCGCATGCTCCATTACTTCAGGTACAAGCTTCTCTAATTTTTCAATTTCTTCTTTTGGTGCTTCAAATATCAATTCATCGTGTACTTGCAGAAGTAGACGCGCCTGTAATCCTTCTTCTTCTAGACGGTCTGCCATAATAATCATCGCTTTTTTAATAATATCTGCTGCAGTCCCTTGAATTGGTGTATTCATAGCCGTACGCTCAGCAAAGCTACGTAAATTGAAATTACGACTCGTAATTTCCGGAATATAACGGCGGCGATTTAATAATGTAGCCACATACCCTTTTTGTTTCGCATCTTTTACGATGTCACTCATGTATTCTTGTACACCAGGGAAACTTTCTAAATACTTTTCAATAAATTCCGCTGCTGCTTTTCTTGTAATTCCTAAGTTTTGTGAAAGACCATAATCACTAATACCATATACAATCCCGAAATTGACAGCTTTCGCTTGTCGTCTCATATTCGAAGTTACTTCATCTTTTTCAACGCCAAATACATCCATCGCTGTTTTCGTATGAATATCCATGTCATGTTGGAACGCTTCAACTAGCCCTTTATCATTTGCAATATGAGCTAATACGCGAAGTTCAATTTGTGAATAATCTGCCGCATACATAATCCATCCTTCTTCTGATGGAACAAATGCCTGACGAATCTTTCTTCCTTCTTCTAATCGAATCGGGATATTTTGCAAGTTCGGATCCGTTGAACTTAATCGACCTGTTTGCGTTAATACTTGATTGAAACGAGTATGGATTTTAGATGAATCTTCATGTACAACTTTTAATAAACCTTCAATATAAGTTGAATTTAGTTTCCCTAATTGACGATAATGTAAAATGTTTGGAATGATTTCATGGCGATCCATAAGCTTTTCTAGTACATCTGCTGACGTAGAATAACCTGTTTTCGTCTTTTTAATAACTGGTAAGTTTAAGTTCTCAAACAGAATAACACCAAGCTGCTTCGGTGAATTAATATTAAATTCTGTTCCCGCAAGCTTATAAATTTCCTGTTCCATTTCCTTTAATCTACCTGCAAGTTCTTCTCCCATATTACGAAGACGCTCCGTATCAACTTTTACACCTTTTACTTCCATATCAGCTAATACACGCGCAAGTGGTAATTCTAACTCTGTAAACAGTTCATATTGCTCATTCTTTTGTAACTCTTCAACGAATGTTTGCTTTACATCATATAATACGTGCACTTTACGAGCTACATGCTCCGCTACTACTTCTAGCTCTGGAACAGCACGCTTCGCACC
The DNA here is from genome assembly GCF_030733445.1 of Bacillus sp. MMSF_3353. NCBI lineage: Bacteria > Bacillati > Bacillota > Bacilli > Caryophanales > Bacillaceae > Bacillus > Bacillus sp. MMSF_3353. Next base: position 97,522 of record NZ_JASHJA010000001.1, on the reverse strand, counting down.
TTTTCCGTAAACTTCTTCATCAGATTTCACAGCATGTGTTTCTTTCATTTTTGCTACAGTACGGAAATCTTTATCCGTATCAGCCGGGTCAAGTAAATAAGCAGCGATTAGTAGATCAAAGTCAATCCCTTGCATATCTATCCCGTTCCATTTAAGTGCAACGATTGCGCGCTTCGCATCAAATGTATACTTTCTCATTTCTCCATCTGCAAGCCACTCTTTAAAAGCGTCTGACTTAAGAGCAATTTCTGTTTGAATAAAGTAACAGCCATTTTCATTTTGAATACCAAAACCTTGAATGTCCGCTTTATGATAGTTATCTTCTTGTACTTCAACAATAAGCGCACTATCTTGCACTAGCATTTCTTCTGTAACTTCTTCCACAATATCAAATGTAATATCATCTAATTCAGCTGGAGTCGTTTCTTCTGGCGTAACACCTAATTTATTTAAAAGTGATGTAAATCCTAAATTCTCGAACATTGGAATCACATCACTTGCTTCATACCCTTTATACTCCATATCATCCACATGCACTGTAATCGGCGCATCTGTAATAATAGTTGCAAGATCTTTACTCATAAGAGCTTGGTCTTTATTTGCTTCTAGCTTTTCTTTTAATTTCTTCCCGCTCACTTGATCTATATTTTCATACACTGCCTCGACCGTTTCAAACTGTGTTAACAATTTAATCGCAGTTTTTTCACCAACTCCTGGTACACCTGGAATATTATCTGACTGGTCTCCCATTAAACCTTTCATATCGATAATTTGCTTTGGTGATAAGCTGTATTTCTCAAATAAAGCTTCTTTCGTATATTCATCCACTTCTGTAATCCCTTTGCGTGGAATACATACGAGTGTATTATCTGAAACAAGTTGCAGTAAGTCTTTATCTCCTGAAATAACTTTTACATGAAACCCTTGTTCACTCGCTTCTTTCGCTAACGTCCCCATAATGTCATCCGCTTCATAATTTTCTAATTCATAACGCGGTACGTTGAATGCATCAAGCATCTCACGAATAAACGGGAATTGCTCTGATAATTCAGGTGGAGTCTTTTGACGTCCTCCTTTATACTCACTATACGTTTTATGACGGAATGTCGTTTTACCCGCATCAAACGCTACTAACATATGCGTTGGTTTTTCTTCCTCTAATATTCTCATTAACATCATTGTAAAACCGTAAATTGCGTTCGTATGTATACCTTTGTCGTTATTTAAAAGCGGTAGTGCAAAGAAAGCACGATACGCGATATTGTTACCATCTACTAATACGACCTTTTTTTCCAAACCAGAAACCTCCCCATACAAATTTGAAATGATTTTTTTCACAGAAAAAAAACCGTTCCTTTCCTCTCTCTATATTAACATGACTAATAGAGAGAAGAAAAATAACGGCTATTTTCTATCATATATATAAACGTTTACTAACATAAAAGGGAAGTGACGAGAACAGCATAACTATTCTCGTCCAAAATTACTCCTTGGATGAAGGGGTTTTCATGTATTATATTAACAGACCTTTATTAATATTTAATTAAGCCATTGTTAATATATTGTAAACATCCTTCATCCTATTTTTCAGTTGCTGATTTTGGTAAAACAACTGTAAATGTTGTCCCTTCCCCAACTTCACTATCCACTGTAATCGTACCGTGATGTGCCTCAACTAAATGCTTTACAATCGATAATCCGAGGCCTGTACCACCAGTATTTCTACTTCTCGCTTTATCCACTCGGTAAAAGCGTTCAAAAATACGCGGAATTTCATCTTTACTAATACCAATTCCCGTATCCGATACTTTTATATAAGCATTATATTTATCTTCTACTAATTCTACAGAAACAACGCCTCCAGCCGGCGTATATACGATTGCGTTATTCATTAAATTAATAAAGATTTGCTTCAAACGACTTGGATCTCCAATGACCGAGACTCCTTTTAGCGCATTTACTTGTAAAGAAATTTCTTTTTCTCCTGCTTTGTTATCAAGCACCATATGAATGTCTTCAAGAAGTCCCTTCATATCAACGGTCCCCATACTCAATTTAAATCCTTGTTGCTCAATCTTTGATAAATCTAATAAATCTTCAATTAACCCTTGCATGCGTTCACTTTCTTTTAAAATAATGTGCAAGAAATGTTCGCAGAATTTTTTATTATCCATAGCACCGTCCAAGAGCGTTTCTGAAAAACCTTTAATAGAAGTAATCGGTGTCTTTAGTTCATGAGAAACATTCGCTAAAAAGTCTTTTCTCATTTGTTCTAATTTCTTTAGCTCAGTAATGTCATGGAATACAAGGACAATCCCTTTCCATTCATGGTTCGTCCCGATAATCGGTGCTCCATATACTTCAAAATGCTTTCGCTCAATTCCAAGCGGCAATAACATTTGTTTACGCACTTTCACTTCTGTCATAAAGATTTCTTCCACGAGCTCTATAATTTCTGTATGATGAAACGACTCATAATATAAACGATCTAAATATTCTTCATCTGTTACGTGGAAAGTCTCCTTATAAGAACGGTTTACAAGGTTTATATAACCGCGGCTATCAATTAAAATCATTCCGCTTCCCATATTTTCAATTAACGTATGCAGACGATCTTGTTGCATTTCTTGCTCAAGTGTCATCTCTTGTAAATTACGGGCTAAAATATTAATTGCTTTACTCAGCATTCCTGTTTCATCCGAATGACTTTCATAAGCGCGTGCTTTATAATTTCCCTTCGCTAATTCGATAGCAACTTTCGTAACGGATTCAATTGGCCTAATATATTGCCCTGTAATTTTCATACCTAAAAATACGACTACGAGACAAGCGATAACAAATCCGATAATTAATAATCCCCACGTTTTTTGATGAACAGATTTCAAAGGCTCAATTGTACTTTTCACCAAAATGTACCCTTGTTTCCCTGCTACATCTTGAACGAATACCGCATGGTAAAATTCATTATTCTGATTTGTTTCTTTCGTAATGACTTTGTTTCTTTGTTTTGTTGTTTCAGAAGAAAGTTCTTTAATTATCCCTTCACTAAAAGCAGACTGTTCTCCTCCGCTATATTGAACTTTCTTTTTTTCATCTACAAATGCAATAGAAGCCTGTATTTTTTCTTCTAACTTTTCAAATACATATGGATTTTTTAAAACATCATCAAAACCCTGTTCTTCTGCTAATACCGCAACATACTCTGTCTCTTTTACCATTCTCTCTTTTGCATGATCTATATAGTAGTTTTCAAACACGGTTTCCAGTAATAAACCTAGTCCAACTAAAATAAGAACAATAAGAGAAACAAATGTAAAAAGAAGCCTGGAACGAAATTTATTCATCCCCTTTTGGCTCCTCTAATTTATATCCTAAACCACGTATCGTTTTAATGTACGTCGGTTTTTTCGTATTTTGTTCAATTTTATCGCGCAAATGGCTAATATGAACGTCAACAATTCGTGTATCACCAGCAAAATCATAGTTCCATACAGCACTTAATAATTGATCACGTGTCAACACGCGACTTTTATTTTTCGCAAGATAAACAAGTAGTTCAAATTCTTTTGGTGTTAATTCAAGCTTTCTTCCTTGGAAATAAGCCTCATAAAATTCCGGCAAAATTTTAAGTTCAGCAAGTGTGATGCTCTCTTCATCTGACGCTTCTTTCACTTGTTCTTCTTGTTGTAATTTCGTGCGGCGCAAAATTGCCTTCACACGCGCAACAACTTCCCTTGGGCTAAATGGCTTCGTCATATAATCATCTGCCCCAAGTTCAAGACCTAGCACTTTATCAAATTCATCATCTTTTGCTGTTAACATTAAAATCGGCGTCATAACGCGCTGCAATCGTAATTCTTTACACACTTCCATACCATCCATTTTTGGAAGCATTAAATCTAATATAATTAAATCTGGGCGTTCTGTTGTCGCTTTTTGAAGCGCCATTTCTCCATCCATCGCTGTTATCACTTCAAACCCAGCTTGTTGTAGATTAAATTCAATTAAAGTTAAGATAAATTCCTCATCATCAACTACTAAAATACGATTGTTCATTCTTTTCCTCCAAGTTATAGACTTGAAACCTTCTTCATCCTAGTATTTTCCCCGTTATTCTCATCATACTAGAAAACAAGGTCCCTCTCAATATAATTGTCTATTCATGGGCTCGTTTCTACTAATGCTTCGAAAATAAAAGCAATTAAAACTTCATTCTCTCTCCCTCTCCGCTATCCAAACTCGGTAGATAAACCTACCTTTTTCAAAGTATTTTTCCGTATGAACCACAAATCCCCTCTCCTGCGCTAGGAAAAACGAAAGAGCATACGCTATTTTATAGTCCGGTGTTTCATATCTATCAAATAGTCTTCCATACATTTCATTCGCGACCCCGTCTGCCCACACTTCAGCTTCTCTTATCGTTTCAAAGATAACATCTTCTTTTTTCCACTTCACCTTAAAAATCACCCCTTTTATTGACTTACATTATTAATCTTTATATTATTAATTTAAATATATAAATATTAAAAACACGGAGGTCTATTATGCGATTAGTTCTACCTATTCTATCTTTAGTAGTAACATGTATTCTTACTTTCAACGCCCCAAGCTGGGATACTATTAAAACAGGTTGTTCCGATTTCGCCGAAGGATTCACACAAGGATTCTTCAACTAAAAATAACGCTAGCCCCCTTATAGAAAGGTATGCTAGCGCTATTCATATTTTCATGTTTTAAAAATTATCTAATGCTTTTTCCATAATAGAAACTGATTTAAAAGGCGGCGTTACTGTTAAAGAACCCTTTACAACCGTTTCTCCTTTTTCATCATGAGCAGATACAAGCATATCAATTGTATGTTCCTCCTCAGAAACAGCTACAACTTCAAAATGGATTTGTAACGTTTCATAATGATGAACATGCTTCACGAACGTAAGGTCCTTCCTAGTAATATGACTGCCTGGACCTGGTAAATATTTCGTAACTGCCGTTGTAATCATTCCCGTTAGCATAATGCTTGGTACAATCGGCTTTTCATACGGAGTTTGGGATGCGTAATCATGCTGAATATATAATGGATTGGCATCATTCGTTAACCCTAAGTACAATAACAAATCTTTATCCTCAATTTTTTCAGTGATAGATAATTTCTCTCCTACTGTAATTTCATCCATTCTACGACCAATTTGAACTTTTTTCTTTAACATGTTACAACCCCCTCCGATTTTTTCACCTTATTATCCTACTAATAGCGATACCTTATCCGAAATTTACTATGATGAGGGCAATGTATAGTATAAATCTATAGTTTCATTATAGGATACACCAAATGATAGCGTTTTCATATTATTTCAAAAAAACATTTGAATAAATAGTAGAAAAAGATTCGGGGCCCCGAATCTTTTTCTACTTAATATTTAATTATTAAACAAGAACCTTCATTATATTACGTACAGATTCTACAGAGCGATCTAACGCTTCTCTTTCATCTGTAAGAAGTTCTAACTCAATAATTTTTTCAATTCCGTTACCACCTAGAATTACTGGTACGCCTAAGTAAAGGTCGCTATAACCATATTCACCTTCAAGGTACGCAATAGCTGGTAATACACGGCGTTGATCTTTTAAGATTGCTTCTGTCATTTCAACTAAAGAAGCAGCTGGTGCGTAATATGCACTACCGTTTCCTAATAAGCCTACAATCTCGCCGCCACCTTTACGGGTACGTTCTACGATTGCTTCTAAACGCTCTTTCGGAATTAACGTTTCTAACGGAATGCCACCTGCATAAGAATAACGTACAAGAGGTACCATATCGTCACCGTGTCCACCAAGAACAAATCCTGTAATATCTTTCACAGAAAGATTTAATTCTTGTGCAATAAATGTACGGAAACGAGCTGTATCTAATACGCCCGATTGACCGATAACACGCTCTTTCGGGAATCCTGCTTCTTTAAATACAGAATATGTCATTGCATCAACTGGATTTGTTAACACAACAATAATCGCATTTGGTGAATGTTTTGCAATGTCGCGCGTAATACTTTTCATAATTTTAGAGTTTGTTGCTACTAAGTCATCACGGCTCATACCAGGCTTACGTGCAATACCTGCTGTAATAACGACAACGTCAGAATCAGCAGTATCTGCGTAATCAGATGTTCCAATAATGTTAGCATCAAAACCTTGTACTGGGCTCGCTTCTAACATATCTAACGCTTTCCCTTTTGTTGGATTTTCCAGTTGTGGAATGTCCACTAATACAACATCTGCAAGTTCTTTTTGTGCTAATAAGAATGCTGTTGTTGCTCCTGTAAATCCTGCACCGATGACTGAAACTTTCTTGCGTTTGATTGTCATAATTTACCCCCCGCTTTAATTATGCGTTTTTGATTATCGCTACATCCATGTTTTTAATAAGTTCATTAGCGAACTCAGAACATTTCACTTCTGTTGCACCTTCCATTAAGCGTGCGAAATCATAAGTTACTACTTTTGAAGCAATTGTTTTCTCAACTGAATCAGTTACTAATTTCGCAGCTTCGTTCCATCCTAAGTGCTCTAATAATAATACACCAGAAAGAAGAACTGAAGATGGGTTTACTTTGTCTAAACCTGCATATTTTGGAGCTGTACCATGTGTAGCTTCAAAGATAGCATGTCCAGTCACATAGTTAATGTTTGCACCAGGTGCAATACCAATTCCACCTACTTGTGCAGCAAGTGCATCAGAGATGTAGTCTCCGTTTAAGTTCATTGTTGCAACAACATCGAACTCACGTGGACGAGTTAAAATCTGTTGTAAGAAGATGTCTGCAATAGAATCTTTTACGATGATTTTCCCAGCCACTTCAGCGTCTGCCATCGCTTTATTCGCTGCATCTTTACCATCTTTCTCAACGATACGATCATATTCAGCCCAAGTAAATACTTTATCGCCGAATTCTTGTTCCGCTACTTCGTAACCCCAGTTTTTGAAAGCACCTTCTGTAAATTTCATAATGTTTCCTTTATGAACTAATGTAACAGAAGAACGTTTTTCATTAATTGCATATTGAATTGCAGCACGAACAAGACGCTTTGTCCCTTCTTCTGAGATTGGTTTAATACCAATACCAGATGTTTCTGGGAAGCGGATTTTATTAACACCCATTGCTTCTTTTAAGAAAGCAAGGACTTTTTCTGCTTCCGGAGATCCTTGTGCATATTCAATTCCAGCATAAATGTCTTCTGTATTCTCACGGAAAATAACCATATCAGTATCTTCCGGACGTTTTACAGGTGAAGGAACACCATCAAAATAACGAACTGGACGTAGACATACATATAAATCTAATTCTTGACGAAGTGCTACGTTTAGAGAACGAATACCACCGCCAACTGGAGTTGTAAGTGGACCTTTAATCGCGATTAAATATTCACGGATTAAATTTAAAGTTTCTTCTGGTAACCACTCGCCTGTTTGGTTGAATGCTTTTTCCCCTGCAAGCACTTCTTTCCAAACGATTTTCTTCTCACCATCATAAGCTTTTTCAACTGCTGCTTCTAGTACACGAGATGCAGCTGCCCAAATATCAGGACCAATTCCATCTCCTTCGATAAATGGAATAATCGGATTGTTTGGTACATTCATAACACCATTAGTTACAGTAATTTTTTCACCTGTCGTCAATGTGATAACCCCCATGTTTGAAATTTCATATGTATGAAACTGAGGGAATAACCCCTCAGTTCAAACCGTTATTTAAATTAAAATATTCTAATCATTACGTCTTTCCGAAAAAATCAGACTTTTGAAAGCGTATTTTCACTATCAAAATAGTGTTTTTCGCTTATCGTTGTGCAATTGGAACGTACACTTGATGTGTTGGTCCATTATAATCAGCACGCGGACGGATTAAACGGTTGTTTTCATATTGTTCTAGAATATGAGCTAACCAGCCTGACATACGGCTAATTGCAAAAATAGGTGTAAATAAGTCATGGTCAATTCCTAAACAATGGTATACAGAAGCTGAATAGAAATCAACATTTGGTGGAAGACCTTTTTCTTTTGTTACAATGTCTTCAATTTTGATAGACATATTATACCATTTGTCTTCTCCTAAAAGCACGCATAATCTCTTAGACATTTCGCGTAAATGTTTTGCACGCGGATCACCCTGCTCATATACACGGTGGCCAAAGCCCATGATTTTCACTTTATTTTGAAGAGCATTATGAATATATGATTCTACATTTTCTTCTTCGCCAATTTCAGTTAGCATCTTCATTACATTTTCGTTTGCCCCGCCGTGAAGAGGACCTTTTAACGCACCGATTGCTGCTGTAATACCAGAATATACATCTGAAAGTGTAGCTACACAAACGCGTGCAGTAAATGTAGAAGCGTTTAACTCATGATCTGCGTGAAGTACAAGCGCCTTGTCAAAAGCTTCAATTTCAACTTCATTTGGCTCGCGATCATTTAACATGTACAAGAAGTTTGCAGCTAATGATAAATCGTTTCTAGGCTCAACAACATCTAAACCTTTACGAATTCTTGCATAAGCAGCAACTAAAGTTCCCACTTGAGCCTGCAATTTAACCGCTTTCAAATAATTGGAGTTTTCATCCATAATTTCAGCGCTCTCATCATATAATGATAGCATGGAAATTGCAGTTCGTAAAACAGACATCGGATGTGCGATTTTTAAATCTACTTGTTTCAAATATGTTAAAATCTCACCTGGAACTTTATAGTATTCCGATACAATCTCTTTAAATTTCGCTAGTTCTTGTTCATTAGGAAGCTTGCGATGCCATAATAAGTACACTACTTCTTCAAATGTAGCATTCTCAGCTAAATCATCAATATTATACCCAACATAAGTTAATGTATCATCAATAATAGAGCTCACAGATGATGTTGTTGCTACTACCCCTTCTAAACCTCGAATAACAGTCATGACATTCTCTCCTTTTCCTGAAAATTCTCCCAACCTTGCTCCTTATATCTATTTGCTTCCCTTTTGAATTATGAACGCCCGTTCACTCTTTAGGCAAGCAAAATGCACGATCATGCAAATTTGTTGCGATGTTCCCCTCTTATTGTCCATTGTTTACATGGAAAGCATGAGCGTGAATGTCTCCCCGAATCCTCACGCTCAAAACAACAAGTTAGTGAGGAAAATTAATCCCGAAGAGTTTTATGATAAAAACAACATAAAACAATATCATTATAAAATTGTTTTATGTTGTTTTTATTTTATCTGGTGTAAAGTCTCTGCTGTTATGTAACTTTTCAAAGTTTCTAATCCTATTATAAACAATTATCTGACTTTTGTGAACAGAAAGAATTCAAAAATTTTATATTACTATAAAATTCCTTATTTAAACATCTGTATAATACTCATAACTGCATAGGCAATTCCAGCCCCAATTAATGGACCTACAGCAACTCCATTAAATAAAGCAACCGCTATAATTGTCCCGAAAACGAGCGCAGTTGTAATATGAGGATCCGTCGTCAATAATTGTACGCCGCCTTTCGCTAACAAAGCAACCGCTACCCCTGAAGCTAAAGCAATCCATGCATAATACGATTTCGCCGCTTCTCCAAGTTGTTTAAAACCTATTTCCCCCGTTGCAATCGGTACGAGTACTGCTATTGTAATAACCGTTACACCGAGGTTAATCCCTTTCGTTTGTAGATAAGGAAAGACTTTATCTCCTAGAAACGTAAATTTCAATAAAAATAACACACCAATAGCTACAGTAAGCGATTGGTTTTTAGCAACAAGTCCTATAATAAGTAGTATGAATAAAAATAACGTTGACTGACTAATCATGTTTACACTTCCTTTCTGAAAATAATGAACTCATTTCCAAACAAAAATACCTTTAAACCTATCGTTATACATGCTATATCGATGTATATTCAACAATAACCACTTCATTTTTTATGTATTTTAAAATGCTAAACTGAGACTTTCATCATCAAAAATTTAAGCCTATATACATTTTTGAAAACGATTGTCTCTCCTTTCTTTTCTAATAAGAAACAGGTAAAATAAAAAGAAGAGAAAATGAAGTTTTTACCATATAGTAGAAGCATCAACACCAAGCTTTTACAGTCACTCATGTACTGAAAAAGCAGGAAAAATCCATCATTCCACTATAACATAAAGTGAAACTTTAATCAGTGCAGCACACTCGTTATAAGTTGAGCGAATTAGGATAATCCAAATTGGAATGGGAGGTATACATCTTTGAACCGAAACTTACTATATATGATATTGCGACTCATATTTGTCATTGTAGCAACGGTAGCCGGGTTCTATGCATTACTATATATGTCAGGACTTATCTATCCTTTTATTATCGCTTTCGCATTTGCTTATTTGATTAATCCCGTCGTCAATTTCCTTAATCAAAAACTACAATTTCCTCGCGCACTAGCAGTACTCGTTAGCTTAATTCTCGTATTCGGAGCTATCGTCGGACTCGTTACATATCTTGTAACGGAAGCAATATCGGCCACAACATACTTACTACAACTTGTTACAGTAAAGTTCCCGGATATCGTTAAATTCGCAGAGCAATTTGCACTTAATCATATTATGCCTCTCTATGATGATTTAATTTCTAAATTTAATCATCTTGGGGAACCACAGCGCTATACGATTACACAAAACATTCAAAACTTAGGAACCGAAGCAACGACGCAAATGAAAGAACTTTTAACTGCTATTATAAGCGGGTTAACAAATTTCATTAGTGCATTACCAACCACTTTAACTGTCCTTGTATTCGTTTTATTAGCCACTTTCTTCATTAGTTACGATTGGCATCATCTTGCTCAGAAAGTAAGAAAATTTTTGCCCAATCGTGTTCATGGCTATGGAAAAACTATTTTTGTCGACTTAAGAAAAGCTTTATTTGGTTTTGTTAAAGCGCAACTTACACTCGTATCTATGACAACTGTTATTGTACTAATCGGACTTTTAATATTACGCGTACCATACGCCATTACTATCGCGATTATTACAGGGGTTGTAGATTTACTCCCTTATTTAGGAACAGGTGCCGTCTTCGTTCCTTGGGTTATATACGTATTTTTCACTGGCGATACTGCTTTCGCCATCGGTCTTCTCATCTTATACATCGTCGTGATTGTCCAAAGACAAATTATGGAGCCTAAAGTACTTTCATCTAATATCGGCCTCGATCCATTAGCAACACTAATCGCTCTATTTGTCGGCTTTAAGCTTTTTGGCTTTTTAGGATTAATCATCGGTCCAGTCATCTTAGTACTACTTAATACATTGCACAAAGCTCGTGTATTCCATGATTTGTGGAAATATATTAAAGGCTCACCTTCAAAATAATAGTTTCTAATTCATATACAACAAAAAACTTATATGTAATCAGTGGGAATTTCCCACTGATTATTCCTTATACTTGTTTTTCACACTCATTACATACAACAAGAGAATTTCCCACAAAAAGGATAATACTCTTGTTTTTTTGCATAGAAAACGCATATTCTGAGGTATTTTTACATATTTATTCTATTATTTTTATAATTATTACTTACATTTATTACTTTTTATGTAAATGAATAAATATGCAAAATGTTATAAAATAAGACTTAAACTAACATTTTTCCTGTTCGTATCTAACTTTTCCATACCAATTGATTCTTTTTATATACAAAAACCAGCTTGAGTTCATATGAATTTCCCTACAACACACTCATTAAGAACTACCTCCATATCCAATCGAAAAATACATAGCAAATATAATAAGGCAAAACTATGATCAGTAAGGATTTTGTCCACCACCGATTATTAACTTTCACCAACCGGACTTGTATGAGTAGTCTGATTTCCACTTAACTCCTTCGCATTCACCACATTTTAAGGCATGATACAGCAACACTTTAATCAACAGAACTTTATCCATCTCTCATCCTTTTGCGGGCAAAAAAATAGTGCTTAGATCGCTATAATCTAAGCACTATTTCTGCACAATAATAGTAGAACTCTTTCTAAACTTCCATTCCATCCACTTCATAACAAATGGCTTCAACAAAGCCCTCGTCATAGGGATAACGAAGATCAAACCTATTATATCCGTTACGTATCCAGGAAGTACCAAAAGAATACCTCCTACAAAGATAAAAATACCATCCAGTACCGCTCCTCCTGGCATTTCTCCTCTATTCAACTTAGATTGAATCTCTCTAAGCACTTTAAATCCTTGTCTTTTCGCTAAATAGACACCTACAACACCCGTAAATACAATCATAGCGAACGTAGACCATAAACCTATTACATGACTCGATCCAATTAAGACTGTAATCTCAATCGCCGGTATTAAAATAAACAAGAATAGTAACCACTTCATAGTTCTACACTCCTCTCACTCATCACTTTAAACGAACCCAGAGCGCCCGTATACGCTACACAGAAACTAAACACCTTTCCTTCCCTATTGAACCTCGTAACAAACGGATTTTAAACGTAATTCCAGGCGTTTCAAGCTGATTCCACCTCGTTTTTGTGTAAAAAAAAGAGAAGGACTCCGATCCTTCTCTTCGTATTACTTATAGCACTTCCGCATGTCCATTATAAACAATTCCGCGTGCTGCATCAACTGTTACTTCTTGGCCATTTTTTAAAGTTGCTGTTACGCCGTTTACACCAACGATAACAGGAATACCGATTGATACACCTACAACAGCCGCATGGCTTGTTAGACCGCCTTCTTCTACAACTAGAGCAGCAGCTTTTTCGATTGCAGGAATCATATCTTTATCAGTGCTTGTTGTAACAAGGATATCACCTTTGTTTACGTTCGCTACAGCTTCAGCAGCTGTTTTCGCTACAACTACTTTACCTTTTGCAGCTTTACGACCGATTCCTTGTCCTTTCGCAACTTCTTCACCAACAACATGGATTTTCATTAAGTTTGTTGTACCAGTTTCAGCAACTGGAACACCAGCAGTGATTACTACAGTGTCTCCAAGTCCAATTAGACCTGCATCCATACCTGTTTGAATTGCAGTATCTAACATTTCGTCAGTAGACGCTGCACGTTTTCCAGCCATAAATGCTTGTACACCCCAAACAAGTGCAAGACGACGTCCTACTTGCTCGTCAGATGTTACAGCTACGATTGGAGATTTCGGACGGTATTTAGAGATCATTTTCGCAGTATGTCCACTTTCTGTTGGAGCTACGATTGCAGCTACATCAAGAGCAAGTGCTGTATGCGCAACAGATTGGCTAATTGCATCTGTAATTGTTGGAGTGAACTCTTTAATACGTTTTTTGAACATATCTTCATATTGTAATGATTTTTCAACACGCACTGCAATGTTAGCCATCATTGTTACTGCTTCTACTGGGTATTGACCAGCAGCTGTTTCACCTGAAAGCATGATTGCATCTGTACCATCGAAGATTGCGTTAGCTACGTCACTTGCTTCCGCACGAGTTGGACGTGGGTTACGTTGCATAGAATCTAACATTTGTGTCGCAGTAATAACCGGTTTACCTAACACGTTACATTTTTTGATTAGACGTTTTTGTACTAATGGTACTTCTTCTGGTGGAATTTCTACACCCATATCACCACGAGCTACCATTAAACCGTCAGAAACTTCTAAGATTGAATCGATGTTATCGATACCCTCTTGGTTTTCGATTTTTGGTACGATTTGGATGTATTGAGCGTTATGCTCTTCTAATAATTCACGGATTTCTAATACGTCAGATGCTTTACGTACGAATGAAGCTGCGATGAAATCAACTTTTTGCTCGATACCGAAGACGATATCTTTTACGTCTTTTTCAGTGATACCAGGAAGCTTAATGCTTACGTTTGGTACGTTAACACCTTTTTTATTTTTTACAGTTCCGCTGTTTAAAACTTTTGTACGGATGTTTCCGTCAGCTTTTTCGATTACTTCTAGTTCGATAAGACCGTCATCGATTAGAATACGAGAACCTGGGTCTACATCGTCATAAAGACCAGCATAAGATACAGAGAACTTCTCTGCAGTACCTAATACTTGCTCAGTAGAAAGAACTACTTCTGCACCTGTTACAAGCTCAGCTTGTCCGTCTACGAAGTCGTGAGTACGGATTTCTGGACCTTTTGTATCAAGTAAGATACCAACTGTTTTACCAGTTTTCTTTGAAGCTTCACGAATGTTTTTAATACGAGCGCCGTGCTCTTCATGGCTACCATGAGAGAAGTTTAAACGAGCAACGTTCATACCCGCTTCGATTAATTGTTCTAATTTCTCAATACTTTCACTAGCAGGACCTATAGTACATACAATTTTAGTTTTACGCATATTGCACCTCCGAAAATTATGAAACCGTTCCCAAATATCCGACATTAAGCCGATTAGATGGATAATTCTTTAGATAATTGATACATATCTTTATCGATTGTATGCTTTTGAGCTAACGCTTCGATAATATCATGATCAACAAGTTTATTATCTTGAATACCTACACAGCGTCCACCTCTATCAGCAATTAATAATTCAACTGCTCTTGCGCCAAGACGACTTGCTAATACACGGTCTTGTGCACTTGGTGATCCACCACGTTGTACGTGACCTAATACAGTTACACGAGTATCAAAGTTTGTTGCTTCTTCAATGTGCTTACCGATGTCAATTGCACTTCCAACACCTTCAGCCACAATGATAATACTGTGTTTTTTACCACGTTCACTACCACGCTTCAGACGAGCAATAACATCTTCCATGTCATACTCTTCTTCTGGAATTAAGATTGTTTCGGCACCATCAGCTAAACCAGCCCATAATGCGATATCTCCAGCATGACGTCCCATTACTTCGATAACATATGTACGTTCATGAGATGTAGCTGTGTCACGAATTTTATCAATTGCATCAATAACAGTATTTAAAGCTGTATCGAAACCAATTGTGAAGTCTGTTCCAGGAATATCATTGTCGATTGTACCTGGTACACCAACACATGGGAATCCTTGTTCAGTTAATTTTTTAGCACCTTGGTAAGAGCCATCTCCACCAATAACAACAAGTCCTTCGATACCATGTTTCTTTAATTGCTCGATACCTTTTAGTCGTACTTCTGGATCTTTAAACTCAGGACATCTTGCTGTATATAATTTCGTACCACCACGGTGGATAATATCGCCAACAGAACCAAGTTCTAATTTTTCAATATGACCAGAAATTAAACCCGCGTATCCATGGTAAATACCATATACTTCAATATCATGGAAAATCGCTTTACGAACAACTGCACGAATGGCAGCATTCATACCAGGTGAATCTCCACCACTTGTTAATACACCAATACGTTTCATTTGTACTCACCTCATAAAGATTATTTGCCTTATAATAAAATAACACGAAAAAATATAAAAACACAATGGAGAAGATGTGTCTTTTCATAATAAAAACGTGCATTCGCGAAGAGGAACGCACGCTTTTATTATTTTATCCCAATGGAAGCGTTTGAAAACGAAACTTGCCCAATTTTCATATATTTTTCATAACGTTTTTCGATTAATTCATCTTTCGAAATTCCGCTTAATTGTTCAAAAGTTTTCTTAAGCATTAAATCTATATTTTCTGATTGTTTTAAAATGTTACGATGCGCTCCACCTTTTGCCTCTGGAATAATTTCGTCAATTACACCTAATTCTTTCAAATCTAATGCTGTAATTTTCATCGCTTCTGCAGCTTCTTTTGCTTTACCAGCGTCTTTCCAAAGAATTGCCGCCGCACCCTCTGGTGTAATAACAGAATACGTGGAATTTTCCAGCATATGAATGTAATCTCCTACTCCAAGACCTAACGCACCACCACTACCACCTTCACCGATAACAATACAAATAACAGGTACAGTTAAACCCGCCATTTCAAATAAATTACGGGCAATCGCCTCACTTTGTCCACGTTCTTCAGCTGCTTTACCAGGATAAGCTCCCTTCGTATCGATGAAACAAATAATAGGACGATTAAACTTTTCCGCTTGTTTCATTAGACGCAGTGCTTTTCGATATCCTTCTGGATGAGGCATCCCAAAATTACGACGAATATTTTCTTTCGTATCTTTTCCGCGTTGGTGCCCAATTACAGTTACAGGCATCCCCTTATATTTCGCAATGCCGCCGACAATCGCTGCATCGTCGCCAAATAGGCGATCTCCATGACATTCAAAAAAATTAGTAAATAAGTGCTCAATATAATCGAGCGTTGTCGGTCGTTCTGCATGACGAGCAATTTGAACACGGTCCCATACTTTCATATTGCCGTATATATCTTCCTCTAATTTTTCTAGCTTGTCTTCCAAAATACGAATCTCCTCACTGAAGTCCATCTGGCTGTTTTTCGTATAGTCTTTCAGTTCACGAATCTTATTTCTTAGCTCAACAACTGGTTTCTCAAATTCTAGCTCTGCCATACAGCCATTTCCCCTCCTTGATGAACTTCTAAAATCTTACGGAGTGATTCTCTCATATCATCACGATGCACAACCGCATCTAATTGACCGTGCTCTAATAAAAATTCTGCCGTTTGGAAATCTTCCGGTAGTTTTTCACGCACTGTTTGTTCAATTACACGTCTACCAGCAAATCCGATAAGTGCACCTGGCTCTGCAAGATTGTAATCACCAAGTGAAGCGAAACTCGCTGAAACCCCGCCCGTCGTTGGGTGAGTCATAACAGAAATAAATAACCCTCCTGCATTACTATGCTTTTTCAAAGCTACGCTTGTTTTTGCCATTTGCATTAAACTTAATATCCCTTCTTGCATACGGGCACCACCCGACGCAGTAAAGATAATAAATGGAACTTGTAAGTCGTATGCTTTTTCAACTGCACGGGCAATTTTCTCTCCTACAACAGAGCCCATGCTGCCCATTCGAAAACGAGAATCCATTACTGCAACAACAACAAGCATGTCATCAATTGTTCCTTCACCAGTTACAACCGCTTCGTTCAATTTAGTCTTCTTACGATCGCTCTCTAGTTTCTCTTCGTATCCTGGAAACTCGAGTGGATTTAATGAAACCATTTCTTTGTCATACTCACGGAATGACCCTTCGTCCAATATACTATCAAGACGTTCCCATGCATTCATAGGATGATGATATCCACAATTCACACATACTTTTAAATTTTTTAGAAGCTCTTTCGTATACATGATTTTTTTACATTTCGGACATTTTGTCATAACGCCATCTGGTACATCTTTTCGTACTTGTTCTGAAGGTATTGCAGCGTACTTTTTCTTTTTCACGAATAAATCTCTTAGCACAATTTGACCCCCTTCGTTGAGAGCTAAGGTTAGCGCAAGAAGAAAATTGGGCTAACACCAAAGTTTGATGTTAGCCTTATCTTCTCAATCTGTCTAATAACCTCACTCTTTACGTTTAACTTTAACCGCTACGCGATAGAATGTTTGTCATAACGTGTCATGGTCATTTCGACAAATTTTATACATTACGAGTGAAACTGTATATTCTCTACTAATTCATCGTAAATTTTTAGTGCATCATTTTCTTGTTTTTCTTCCAAAGTAGCATAAAGCTTTCTATACATATCGATAGAATCTCCTGAAACTTCACAAGAAAGAGTTGATACGTAATCATTTACGATCATCCAAATGCGATAGAGTAAATAATTATCGACTTGTTCAATGAGTGTTTTAAAGAACGTTTGATGAAGCATTGGAATCGAGTTTTCATTTTCTTCAAGCACTTGATTTAATTTTCTTAGCACTTTAGAAAACGTTTCTTTCGGCAAATTACATACAATTCGAATCATATCTTTCTCAAGCAATCGTTTTGTTTGTAATAAATCACGAATTGTTTTCTCATCTTGCAGCAAGAACGGCGCAATCAATTGTACAAGACCGTTATCGTAAAAGTTTCGAATAAACGTCCCTTCACCACGTCTCGTTTCAATCAATCCTACCAGTTCTAAAGCACGCAATGCTTCTCTTACAGAGGAACGCCCTACGTTTAAACGTGAACTTAACTCACGCTCAGACGGCAAACGATCCCCCGCCACCAATCCATCTTCTTCCATAATGGAACGGATTTTTTTTACAATTTCGAGATATACTTTTGTATTTGATGATGTCAATGGAAATTCCTCGCTTATTCTTTACCAATCAGCGCTAATTGTTTTGTTTTCTCAGCAATCTCATTTGGATCTACTTGACGGCGAGCTACTCCTGTCTCCATTGCAGCTCTCGCAACGTAAGCTGCCACTTGAGGCGCTACACGCGCGTCAAACGGTGCCGGAATGATATAGTCTGCATTCAACTCATCTTCTGCTACAAGCTCAGCAATAGCCTGTACAGCTGCCATCTTCATTTCTTCGTTAATTTGTGTCGCATGTACGTCAAGTGCACCACGGAAAATACCAGGGAACGCTAGTACATTATTTACTTGGTTCGCGAAGTCAGAACGACCCGTTCCAACAACAGCTGCGCCCGCTGCTTTTGCCAATTCTGGCATAATTTCTGGAACTGGATTCGCCATTGCAAAAATAATTGCATCGTCATTCATTGTACGAACCATCTCTTCTGTTAATGCACCTTCTGCAGATACACCAATGAATACGTCCGCACCTTGTACAACGTCAGCTAAAGAACCTTCAATACGATTCTTATTTGTATATTTTGCAACTTCATCCTTCACCGGATTCATACCTGTAGGACGACCATCATAGATTGCGCCTTTACGGTCACACATAATAATGTCGCGTACACCATAGCGATATAAAAGTTTAATAATTGCAATACCTGCTGCACCTGCGCCATTTGCGACAACTTTAATGTCAGACATTTTCTTTCCAACTAATTTTAGCGCGTTCACAAGACCTGCTACTGTTACGATAGCTGTTCCGTGTTGATCATCATGGAAGATAGGAATATTTGTTTCTTTTTTCAAACGTTCTTCAATAATGAAGCAGTTTGGTGCTGCGATATCCTCTAAGTTAACGCCGCCAAAAGTTGGCTCCATTAATTTTACAGTTTCAACAATTTTATCTACATCGTTTGTATTTAAGGCAATTGGGAATGCATCTACACCAGCAAAGCTCTTGAATAATACAGCTTTACCTTCCATTACTGGAAGAGATGCTTCAGGTCCAATGTTACCAAGACCAAGTACAGCCGTTCCATCTGTCACAACTGCTACCATATTTCCCTTCATCGTATATTCATATACCTTACTTTTATCGTCATAAATTTCCTTACAAGGTTCTGCAACCCCTGGAGAATATGCAAGACTTAAATCTTTTGCATTTTCTACTTTTACTTTTGATACAGTTTCTAATTTTCCTTGATGCACTTTATGCATGTGAAGTGCTTCTTCACGAAGTGTTGACAAACTATCCACTCTCCTCAAATTATTCTAGCTGATATCAATTTCTCCAAGTGGTCTGACCACGAACACTACTACTATAATAATCGAAGTGTAGGGAAATTGTCCATTATATTTTCACAACTACATTTTCTTCCCCGACAATTTCACGAAGTGCTCCTAAACATTCTTCACTTGGATGAATCGATAAACTTCGAGACAATTGTACCATTTTATGTTCCTTTTCATAATAAATTAGTACTTTCGCAAAACCTGAATAGTCAAACAATATTTTAGTAACCTGATTTAAAAGCTTTTTCTCATACTGAGACGACAATTTCACGTAAACAGATGCATCTTTCTTTTCTTCATACACATCCATTTCTTCTAACGGATATAGTCCATTTACAATCCATTGCAACTTATGATTTCTAAGCTCAATCATGCCGTCAACTAAAACAATTGCTCCTTCTTGTAACTTATCTGAGAAATGTATATATGTTTCAGGGAAAAGAACTGCTTCCATTTCATCGTTTTGATCACAAAATGTAATAAACGCCATCTTTTGCAACTTTTTCGTACGAATCACTCTCACGCTTGTTATATACACGATAGCCCTTTGTACTTTTTTCTTATGTCGCATTGCCTGAGCAAGAGATGGAATTTCTAATTCTTTCGCTAACTTCACATACTGCGCTGTCGGATAGCTTGATAAATAAAAACCTAGTGCTTCCTTCTCTTTATTTAACTGTTCAATAAAAGAGAGCTCTTCTCCTTGCACGTATTTTGATTTTGGAACAGCATCTCCTAAATCACGTGCAAGATTTGCGTACTCTAACGCTCCTTTAAGGCTTTTCCATAAATTTGTTCTCGAAACACCAAAATCGTCAAAACACCCAGACCAGACGAACGCCTCTAAATTTCGCTCTGTTACAAACTTTGATGGCATGCGAAGACAAAATTCAAATAAATCTTCAAATACTTTTTTCTCTCGTTCTTCGAGTAATGCTGTCACTGTAGCCATTCCGATGTTTCGAATTGAAAGTAAGCTGTAACGTATCGCATTACCTTCTATTTGGAAATTGTAACCACTTCTCTGAAGAGACGGCGGCAAAACGTGAAAACCTTTCCGCTTCGTTTCTCGTATATACTGCACAATCTTATCTTCATTTCCAATTGCACTTGATAATAATGCTGTCATAAATTCCAGCGTATAATTCGCTTTTAAGTAAGCAAGCTGATATCCAATCATACTGTAGGCTACAGCGTGACTTCGGTTAAAACCGTAATTCGCAAATCTTACAATTAAATCGTAAATTTTCTCTGCGGATGTCTCGTCATAACCATTTTGTAAACAGCCTTGTACAAAATGCTTACGCTCCTGATCTAAAATATCACGATTTTTTTTACTCACTGCTCGGCGTAATAAATCTGCTTCTCCGAGCGAGAATCCCGCCAACTTCGACGCAATTTGCATAATTTGTTCTTGGTATACAATTACACCGTATGTTCTTTCTAAAATTGGCTTTAAATCCGGATGTAAATATTCAATTTTTCTTTTTCCGTGCTTTGATTCAATAAAGGTTGGAATTTGTTCCATTGGTCCTGGTCTATATAACGAGTTAACAGCGACAATATCTTCAAATTCATTCGGTTTTAACCCGCGAAGTACATTTCGCATACCACCTGATTCAAGCTGGAATACACCTGTTGTATCCCCTCTACCTAACAATTGGAACGTCTTTTCATCTTGAAGTGGTAAATTTCTTAAATCAATTTGTGTCCCCGTCTTTTTCACGATAAACTTTATAATATTTTCAAGTAACGTTAAATTACGTAATCCTAAAAAATCCATCTTTAACAAACCAAGTTCTTCTAATGCATCAGCTGGGTATTGCGTAACATACACATCGTTATGCCCTTCTTGTATTGCAACACTTCCGGTTAACGGCTCTTGGCTCATAATAACGCCAGCTGCATGAATAGACGTATGACGTGGTAAGCCTTCTACACGTTTTGCAATTTCAAACACACGCTCATGTAACAGATTCCCTTGTATAAACTCACGGAGTGATTGCGATTCCTCATATGCATCTTTTAACGTTATACCAAGCTTTGATGGGATAAGTTTTGAAAATATGTCAATGTCTCGCGGCGGAAGCCCCATTACACGCGCAATATCTCTAATTGCCGCTTTCGCTGCAAGCGTCCCGAACGTTACAATTTGTGCAACACGCAGCTGACCATATTTATCTTTCACATATCGAATCATCTCATCACGTCTTATATCTGGAAAATCGATATCAATATCTGGAAGTGTCACACGTTCAGGATTTAAAAATCTTTCAAATAATAGATCGTATTCAATCGGATCAATATCTGTAATTTCTAATACGTAAGAAACGAGTGAGCCGGCTGCCGATCCACGTCCTGGTCCTGTTAAAATATGATTTTCATGCGCATACTTCATAAAATCCCACACGATGAGGAAATAATCACTAAACCCCATACTAGAAATAACGTTTAATTCATGATTCAAACGCTTTATATGTACTTCTTTCGGCGTACCATATCGTTTCTGCAAGCCTTCTTCACAAACGCGGCGTAAATACATATCATTCGTCTCGTTAGCTGGAACAGGAAATTTCGGTAATTGATTTATATGAAACGGTATTTCTACTCTGCAACGTTCTGCAATTTCTACTGTGTTATAAATCGCTTCTTCTACGTGAGAAAATAGTGCTTCCATTTCATCTGATGATTTTAAATAATATTGATCAGTTTTCAACCTTGGTCTATCTGGATCAGTCATTTTCGTTCCACTTTCAACAGATAATAAGCACTCATGAACAAGTGCGTCACTTTGATTGATGTAGCGTACATCGTTTGTTGCAACGACTGGAACATTTATCCTACTCATAAATGCAGGTAATTTCTCTTGCAGGAGCAGTTCATCTTGAATTGCATGATGCTGCAAACTCATATAAAAATTGTCGAACATACCTTGATACATGCGAGCTACTTCTTCAGCTTGACTCTCTTTGTCTTCTAATAATAATTTTTCAATTTCCCCATCTTTACCTGGTGAAATAGCAATTAATCCTTTCGCATAATGGGCAAGCCACTTTTTCGGAATACCTTCTTTTGACTTCGTCATAATGCTACTAGAAATCTTTAATAAATTTTGATAGCCCATTTCATTTTCAGCAAGTAAAACAAGCGGATAAGATTTTTCCTCTTCTTCACTAAAAATAGAAGCTGTTAAGCCGATAATAGGCTGTATACCATGTTTCTTACATGCTTTATAAAACGGAATAACGCCATACATAACATTTTCGTCCGTAATAGCGAGTGACGAGAAACCAAGTTCTTTCGCCCTGACTACAAGCTCATCAATTTTACAAGCACTTTTTAATAAACTAAAAACGGTTTGACATTGTAAATGCACAAACTTCACTGTTGTACCCTCTCTTTACCAATCTGACTACTTTTATTATAGGTGATGAGGAAAGCGGAAATCAAAACATACTTCTTATACTTTGTCCATATATATGAAGAAGAAAGGGGAATGACGATGGATGTAAGAGAACATACTTTTTTCTCTCTGCTTATTATTAGTTATTTTATTGCCTTTGGGGTGATACTTGGTGGTTCATTAATTGGTGGATTTGGTGCATTTCTTATCGGAAAACCAACTCTAACTTACATTAATCAATTCGCCCAAAATTTAAGAATTTGGGCACTCGTTGCAGCAATTGGCGGAACATTTGATACTTTTTATAGCTTTGAAAGAAGTTTCTTTGGCGGAGATATGAAAGATATTGTAAAACAAATTCTCCTTATTTTTTTCGCAACGGGTGGTATGCAAACAGGTCTTACTATTATTAAATGGCTAACGCAGGAACATGTATGAGAGTACCAAGTGCCAATACAGCAAAAAAATGGTATTTAGTTTTAGCTGGTGCTGCTGTTGGAGGCGTGTTGAGCTGGTTTGTTTTTTTGTACATATACGGTGTTTTTCAAGAAGAACAAGCTAGTAAAATAGCAGAGCAACGAGAAATTATAGAAAAACAAGAAGCAAAGCTCCACGTCCTTCTCGAAGATCAAGAAAAATTGAATACAGAAAATAAACGGCTCTTAACTATTCAAGAGATTAAAATAAAACTTATAAATCGAGAAAAATACGATTTAGACAACCTTACACTCGAAAATATGACTACGTCTATCCATAATGACCTCCAACATCTTTTAACGAAAAACATTCAAAGTATAGCAAAAAATAAAGACCTACTCAAAAAGGTAATCGAAAACAAAACGTACAAACATTACGATCGGCTATACCGTTTCAAAGTCGATACGATATCTTTTGATACAGTGCTTGAAATTAGCATTACGATAGAGAAAGAAAAATAAAGAAGGAGGGCTTTAGCGCCGCTCCTTCTTTTCGTTTTCATATATAATCTCTTATCTACACAACTCACGTAAATCAGCAAAAAGACGATCCGCTTCTTCCCAAGAAGATGCTTTTGCACCAGAAGCCATCGGATGCCCTCCGCCATTATATTGCATTGCTAATTTATTTATCACTGGTCCTTTTGAACGAAGACGAACACGAATCACATCGTCTTCCTCTAAAAATAGAACCCACGACTTTAATCCATCAATATTACCAAGTGCTCCAACAACACCGGATGCCTCAGAAGGAAGTACATCAAACTTTTCTAACACTTCTTTCGTTAATTTAATGTAAGCTGCTCCTTCTTCTACCATCGTAAAGTTTTGTAAAATATAGCCGTTTAAACGAGCAATCTTTTCTTTCGTCTTATACATTTCATTATATAAATCTGTGAACTTCACATCCATATCAACAAGCTCACTTACATAACGAAGTGTTTTCGCTGTTGTATTCGGGAATAAGAAACGACCTGTATCCCCAACAATACCCGCTAAAATAAGACGAGCTGCTTCTTTCGTTATCTGTAATCCTTTATCTTTTCCATAACTGTAAAACTCATAAATCATTTCACTTGTAGAACTTGCTGTCGTATCTACCCACGTAATATCTCCGTACGGATCTTCATTCGGATGATGATCAATTTTAATTAACATCTTCCCTTTTGCATAGCGTTGATCGTCAACACGTTCTTGGTTCGCAGTATCACATACGATAACAAGTGCATTTTCATATACACTATCTTCAATATCATCCATTACTCGTAAATATTCTAGTGAAGGTTCATTGTACCCAACCGTATAAATATTTTTCTCTGGAAACGATTCTTGTAGAATTGTACCAAGACCTCCCTGTGAACCTAACGCATCTGGATCTGGACGCACATGACGATGAATAATAATTGTATCAAACTCTTTAATTGCTCTTAAAATTTGCTCATGCATATGTATAATCTCCTTTTTACTCAACTTCTTCACTTTAACGTGCAGTAAAAGCCCGATTGGTGCGGGCAAATCATTAGCGTAGAAACATCCTCACACTAATTAAAGTTTCACTTTATCCTCCATTATAACGGAAAGTATTTCATACATGCGAACAATTGCTTTATAATAAAAGTTAGAAAGTTTAGATATTTCTTTTTCTCTACCATTATTTTTCACAAAGCGATGGGAGCGTGCATTATGCCAGTATTAGTCTTCTGTATTATCGTCTCATTTATGTTGTACCTCTTTTACAAAACAAAATACTTTCGTACAAACCGCCCAATGGAGAAAGGTTGGCTCTCAGGAAAATCCGCAATGGCACTTGGTTCATTCGTCTTATTCTTTGGGATAAACCAATTCTTTTTAGAACTTTCAACCGCTCGAATTATCGTTGGTGTTTTATTTGTTCTATTTGGTAGTGCAAGTGTATTTAATGGATTTCGCCAATACAAACATTTCTTACCATTAGCAGTTGAAGAAGCTGAATCTGTCTGAAGCAACATAAAAAAGCATCAATATTGTGATGCTTTTTTACGTCCCCTAACTTTTAAAATCATATATGCAACAAAAGCAGAAGGTATATTAAAGGGGTTGCCTTGTACATGAAAATGTAATTGTTCTTCCTCAAAAGACATTTTTTCATATAGTTCTCGCTGAGATAATCCTGTTCGTTTCTTTTTTTCATGTAAACCTTGTAAGTATAAATATTGAAACGGTATCATCACAAGAAAGTAAAATAGTGCGATTCCACCAAAGAAGAGCACTTCTGATGACATATTGCATACCACCTTCCTAAAATCCATTTCCTTACAATTCAATTGTAACATAGTATAAATTCTAATTAAATTAATATTCTGTTTTTTAGTTATACAATTGTCTCACCACATAATTCCTCTTCAGCATACTGAACATATCGCCGAATAAAAGCACCGGGATCTTTTCTAATAGGCTCGATATCAAGCCTTAATGGAATCTTTCCCGCCATATAAAAAATTCTCGAAGCAGTCCCAAGTCGAATGGCTGGTTCTGAAATACTTTCCCCATATCCCATCATAAAATTCTCCCATACGTCTTCTAACTGTCCCGAAGCAATTAAATGCAATCTCGGAACACCAATATCAAACTCTTTATACCCAAATCCACATTCATCAAAATCAAGTAAATACCAATCCTCTTTGTCTACAAGAATATTTCCAAAATGCATATCACCGTGAACAAATTGTTTTTCTCCTAGTTGAGTTGAATTTGCGAGTTCTTGTATTCTTTCTGCAATTCTTATGCATTTATGCTTATCCGCATGCGATAGAAATGAAGCATTTAGTAATCGTTGTAAAGGCTCGTGGATTATCTTTTGCTCACTATATATAGGCCTTTCATAACCTCTCCAAGTTTGCGGCACTCTTTTGAGCACTTCATTTGTTTTTTCATGAAACTTTCGCATTAATGATCCGAGTTTTTCATAGTCCCTATCCCTTGGTTCTAAAATTTCACTTCCGTTTATAAACCTAAAGACAACAAAATACTGGATATTTCCTTCATCTTTCATAATAGGTGTGATCAAATCACCACTTTTATTGACAACTACTTCTGGTACTAACATTTGTTTTTGTATCGCTATTAACCAATGTATTTCAGCTTCTATTTGCTCGGCTGTATAACGTCCCTCTCTATACTGCCTCACTACAAATTTATTTTTGTCCGATTCTAATATATATGTTTGATTTTCTCCCCCATGTAACAATGAAACTTTCGTAAAACTATTAAAATTATATTGCTTACATAACTGCTCTTTAATGTGAAAATCCATTCTTCTCCCCCTAGTTCATATAGTGAAGCGTAGTTTCCCTATCCAATTACACTATTATTATCTCTTAATGATTAGTAGCGTAAGCTTTCTTATCAACTAACAACCAATTTTCTATCCGTACTCATACATATCCTTCTATTTTTTCACTTCTCTATCCGAACTCTTACGTAACTTAAACAATAGCTTCAAAATCCAATAAAACAAAATAAAGTTAAAGAAAAAACCTAATGGATTAAACCAACATTCCCACACACCATAATAAACAAACGTTTCAGCTGGTACACCAAAGTAAAGAAAATCCGGCTCATTTTCTCCTGATATAGGAATCAAGGCACCTATACTAGCAAGAGTCAAACTTACAAAATACAACCTCTTTTTAATAGCATTCATTCTTCTATGCGTTAAAACATGAATAATGATGAAACATACGACCACTAAAAAGAAAATGATTCCGTCCATTCACTTCCTCCTTATCGCTATGCCATTTCCGCATCTTCGAATTTTTCAGTATTTTTATTATACATATGAAATGATACGCTATTTATTTTTTGTTTCTATCCTTTTAAATAAAAAATGGAACAAACCAAAGCGGTCTGCTCCATCTTTTTATTTATCGATCAACTGCACCATAAGTAATGCTTTCCCGACAACATTACCTTCATGATGTACTTCTACATCAACCTTACCAAATTTACGTCCAATTTCTAATACTTTCGGATGAACCGATACAACATTGTCAATTTGAACTGGTTTTACGAAATAAATTGTTAAGTTCTCAACAATTAAATCACTCTTCTTTTGCGCACGAATAACGCGATTCGTTGCTTCCGTCACAATTGTTGTGAATACACCGTAAGATAACGTTCCGATTGAATTCGTCATTTGCGGCGTCACTGAAAATTGATATAAATGTTCATTTTTCGCTTCTTTCGGCGTCATAAATTGATTCGTTACAATATCATCGATTGTTTCGCCGACTTGTGGTTGACGCTGAATCATTTGTAGCGCCTGAAGTACATCTTGACGACTAATAATTCCTTGCAGTTTATTTCCTTCATCAACAACTGGAAGTAACTCAATACCTTCCCACACCATCATACGTGCTGCAGCTGCGACAGACATTTTACCGTTTACCGTAATTGGATGCTTTGTCATCACTTTATCAATTGGTGTTTCTTTCACGACACCAATCATATCTTTTGAAGTTACGATACCTAACACCTTTTTATTTTCATCAACAATTGGATAACGTCCATGCATCGTTTCTTCATTGTACGCATGCCATTGCTGCACTGTATCATTCGGCTTTAAATATAACGTCTCTTCAATTGGCGTTAAAATATCTTCAACGAGGACAATTTCTTTCTTAATAAGCTGATCGTAAATTGCACGGTTAATTAACGTCGCAACTGTAAATGTATCGTAACTACTTGAAATAATCGGCAGTTTTAATTCGTCTGCTAATTTCTTCACATGATCTTCCGTATCAAATCCGCCCGTAATTAATACCGCAGCTCCGGCTTCTAACGCTAATTGATGCGCGTTCGTACGGTTACCGATAATAAGTAAGTTTCCAGCTTCTGTATAGCGCATCATCGCTTCTAATTTCATTGCCCCGATTACGAATTTATTTAACGTTTTATGTAGGCCCTCTCTGCCCCCAAGTACTTGACCATCGACAATGTTAACGACTTCTGCATATGTCAGCTTTTCAATATTCTCTTTCTTCTTTTGTTCAATTCGTATTGTTCCGACACGTTCAATCGTACTAACATATCCTTTATTTTCTGCATCTTTAATTGCACGGTAAGCTGTCCCTTCACTTACACTCAAATCTTTCGCAATTTGCCTTACAGAAATTTTATGCCCTACTGGCAGGCCATTAATATGTTCTAAAATTTGGTTATGCTTGGTAGCCAAATGGTTTCACCATACTTTCTTTTCCCTAAATTCTTCATGTGTTGTATTTTCAGTATACTATATTTTCAAAACTGTTACACTCTCTCTTTATATATCTGTACTATTTTTTTTATAACAAAATACGCCTTACATTACACTACTTCTTCTATTACAACAATGTAATGGTATTGTCATCTCGTTCGATAGTTTGTCCAGCCGCTTCAATATACAATGAAGACAAGAAATGAAACAAAGGAGCGGATATATGATGAAAAAATTATTAGAAGTTGTAGGTGCTGTATTTTTAGCTTTCGTAGATGGAAAAAAAGTTGCAATGGAATTGAATGAAACACCTGAACAGCCACTTCCAAAAAGAAAAAAATCATCAAAACAAGTACAACCTTTAAAAGCTGTCCTACACACGTAAAAAACCCTTCACTTGTCTTTTCAAATGAAGGGTTTCTTTTCTATAGTGTAATACTTTCTCCAGCTTCTAATACTTTTCCTGTACAATTTTGTAGCTTTTCTACAAATTGATATGGGTCTTGTTCAATTACTGGGAACGTATTGTAATGCATCGGTACAACAGTTTTCGCCTGAGTCCATTTCGCTGCTAAAACAGCATCTTCTGGCCCCATTGTGAAATTATCACCAATTGGTAAAAATGCTATATCAATGTTATTCAGTTCCCCAATTAATTTCATATCAGAGAATAGAGCGGTATCTCCTGCATGGTATACAGTTTTCTCTTCTGCTGTAAATAAAATACCTGCTGGCATACCTGTATATGTAATCGTCTTATTTTCTTCATCAATATAACTAGAACCGTGGAATGCTTGTGTAAACTTCACTTTTCCGAAGTCAAATTCATGCGAACCACCAATATGCATCGGATGTGTATTTACACCTTGCCAACTTAAAAATGTCGCTAGTTCAAATGGTGCCACAACAACTGCATTATTTTTCTTCGCAAGCTCTACTGTATCTCCAACATGATCACCATGTCCATGCGATAAAAGAATTACATCTACTTTGACATCTTCAGCCTTTAAATCCGTTGTCGGATTTCCAGTTAAAAATGGATCAATTAAAATCACTTTTCCATTCGTTTCAATCTTTACAACTGAATGCCCGTGATAAGATACTTTCATTACTACATTCCTCCCCTATTCACATTCTCATTTTTTATTCTACATGATTTTTCAATTCCCTGTCTTTTCTAACATCTATTTACTTGTCATAACGCTTTCTTCCGATGTAAAGTTATATTTGTAATTAAATATCTCGGGGGTGCCAATCGATGAATGCTAGATTAGAAAATTTAATGCAATGGCTAAAAGAAAAAAACGTAGAAGCTGCGTTCTTAACTTCTACACCGAACGTCTTCTACATGACAAACTTCCACTGTGAACCACATGAAAGACTTCTTGGTATGTTTGTATTCCAAGAAAAAGAGCCTATTTTAATTTGCCCTAAAATGGAAGAAGGTCAAGCGCGTAACGCTGGCTGGGCACATGAAATTATCGGATTTACTGATACTGACAGACCATGGGATATGATTGCAAAAGCAATTAAAGACCGCGGCATCAATGCAAATGCAGTTGCAATTGAAAAAGAACATTTAAACGTAGAACGCTACGAAGAATTAACAAAGTTATTCCCAAATGCAGCTTTCAAATCAGCTGAGGAAAAAGTTCGTGAACTTCGTTTAATTAAAGATGAAAAAGAACTTTCTATTTTACGCGAAGCAGCTAAAATGGCGGACTACGCTGTTGAAGTTGGTGTAAATGCAATTAAAGAAAATCGTAGCGAGCTAGAAGTATTAGCAATTATTGAACACGAATTAAAAACAAAAGGCATACATAAAATGTCATTTGATACGATGGTATTAGCAGGTGCAAACTCTGCTCTTCCACACGGTATTCCAGGTGCAAACAAAATGAAACGCGGCGATTTCGTACTATTTGATTTAGGCGTAATCATTGAAGGTTATTGCTCTGACATTACACGTACAGTAGCATTCGGTGACATTTCTGAAGAACAAACTCGCATTTATAACACTGTACTTGCTGGACAACTACAAGCAGTTGAAGCATGTAAACCAGGTGTTACACTTGGCGCAATCGACAACGCTGCTCGTTCTGTTATCGCAGATGCAGGTTACGGCGACTTCTTCCCGCACCGCCTTGGTCACGGACTTGGAATTAGCGTACACGAATATCCAGATGTAAAAGCTGGTAACGAGTCTCCATTAAAAGAAGGTATGGTCTTCACAATCGAGCCAGGTATTTACGTACCAAACGTAGGTGGCGTTCGTATTGAAGATGATATTTACATCACAAAAGACGGGTCAGAAATTTTAACGAAATTCCCGAAAGAATTACAATTTGTGAAATAAGAAAAAAGGCAGCGTGATTGCTGCCTTTTTTCTTTCTCTACTATTTCAAATTTAACACCATCTTCTCCTCATACTTATCATCCCATTTAATCACAACCTCTATCGGTTCATCTTTAGATAGAGGCGCACAACTTACACAAGAAGACTTCATTTCAATCCTTGCTCCTTTATGAACTTCTGAAGTTTGCATCATTGCACTAAAGGTTTCATTAATAGCAATCTCTAAATTTTTAAATTCTGTATTTCCATCTCCGCCCTTATACTGAAACGTAAACATTCCATCTTCACTGTCATCCTTAATATATCCTTTATATTGCCCCGTCCAACTTTTGCTCTCACTAGAAAAAGTAACATACGAAATCGAACAACTTCCTAAAAAGAAAATACTAATAAAAAAGAATAATGCTCTCTTCATAATGCCCCTCCATTCAAAAGCACTTATTTATTGTCTATTTCTTCCTCTTATTATATTATAAAAATACAGAATTTTCTAAAATAGGAGGTTTATATGTTACAACAACAGTTAGAAGAAATTCGTAATAATAATTACATACTGAATAAAACACTTAACATTGATTCTTTAAGTTCCAATATGCTTGAGCATATCGGTGTTACTGATAGCTATTTAAGAGACAAACTTATTTACTCTACTTTTTTTCATCTCATCAAAAAGGACTACATTTCACACACACAATTAAAGAAACTATTATTAGAAAGCATGAGTGAAAAATATTTATTGTATAAAATTCATTCGGATGACGCAGATGCTGTATTTACCCGCGCATTTACAACATTATTAATTGCGCTCATTATTGATGCCGATACAAAATATAATTTCTTATCACAGAATGATATTTTAACTGTAAAAGATCAATTGATTCTATATATGAACAATGAACATGATTTCCGTGGATATGTGCAAGACCACGGCTGGGCACATAGTATCGCTCATGCTACTGATACATTTGAAGCGCTTGTTCGTAGTCCTAAACTGGAAACTTTACATTACGAAGAAATATTACAAACTTTATTAAACAAAGTTTGTGTCCATTCTATTTACTACAAATATGAAGAAGACGAGCGACTCGTTTATCCGATTGTCTCAATGCTACAAAATAGTCTAAAGGAAGACGTACTCATATTAGCCCTTCATGACTTAGTAGCTCAATTACCAGCCCAAAAACAAACACTACATATTGAATCATACGAGTTTCTATACGGAAATATAAAATCTTTCCTACGCAGCTTATTTTTCAGACTACGTACACTTTCTATATGTGAAGAAACCGAATGCGAAATTGAAAAATTGCTACGAGAGCTTCCAAAATATTATTAAAAAAAGAAGGCCACTCAAAAAGTGCCTTCTTCTATTTCACTAATATTTAATTGAAATTTCACGATCCAAACTGAGAAAAGGTGGACAAGAATCGCAAACGCCATACATGCTCCGCTTAAAAAAGTTAGTATAGGATGCGAATACACGTGCCCTAATCCATAGGATATCGCCACGAAAAACATTGTTATGTAAATATAAATTGCTCCATGTATTTGCCTCATATTAACCTCCTTTTCCCATATTATAACATAAATTTCTGATTATTCACATTAATCTCTCGTAATCAATATTTCTCAACTGTTACACCTCTAACAGCAGCCTTAATATACGGTGCTCCTTGTAAACTTTGTAAATCCTCTGTTTTACCTGTTACAACTACACCGTATATTTATAAGTCTTTTACTACAAAGTTTTTCATCTCATTATAGTTTTCCCTAAAATACTTTTGATACCCCCCTTATTTTCACTTAAAGATATCTAAATACAGCTTTTCTTCAAATTTTTTTTCAAAATAAAAAGCACACCTACCTTGATGTGCTTCTCTCAAAAATACTATTCTATTATTTCATCGCTTCCTTCACAACATCTTGAATCATAACGACTTCTGTTTTCATATCAACAGATGGTGCTTCTTCATCAATACATTCATGCCAAAATTCTAAGTGCTTTTTATCAATTTCATGATGAGAATTTTCGACAAGAGCCCCGCCTTCTCCTTGCACAGAATACCAATATAAGTATTCTTTTCCATCTCTTATTTCCCGGAAAATTGTCTCAACGTACATCTTTTCGTCGTTTAGTGTCAAAAGCACTTCTTTCATATTGTCATTAAGAAGCTGCATCCATGCATCTACACGCTGACTTTTACCTTGTTTCACTTTGAATCTCGTTAACTCTACATTCATTTTTATTCCCCCGTTTTCTTGCGTACAAACAATCTATATTCTATTGGATGATTAAAACTTAATTTACTAGCTAGTTTTTGCGAAGGAATATTGTCTACATAACAATCCCAGCACGGTGTAATATCATTTTGCATGCAATGTTCAATAAACCGCGTTGCAACAGCTTGTGCTAATCCTTTTCCTTGATATGATTCATGCGTCACAATATCAATTTCAGCAAATCCATTCCCATTAAATATCGAAACACATTCAGCTACAATCATCCCATCTTGTTCTATACAAAATCCAAAGCCATTATTTAAAAATGCTTCAGTTGATCCCCAATATTCTTTATAATACACCTCTGTAAATTCATTGCTTCGTTCTATATCACTTTTATCAATACGCTTCACTTCATATGTATTTTTGTTTGCATCTCGTTTTCTCTCTTCAAAAATTTCTCGTTGAAATTTCATTCGAGGCATGTCCCGAAGTGCATTACTAAAACGCCCTTCAATCATCATTTCCCACTCTTCAATTGAAGTGAAGAGTGTAAATCTCTTCTCTGTTTTTTCAATGGCCATTTTTAAATACGCAAATAAATCTTCGTTATAATTATGATCATCCGTATCACCAAATAAATAATAGATACCGTTAGCTGTACGAATTAATCCTGCTGTTAACTTCTCGTTTGCAAAAATCTCACCATCTATCATTTGATCACATACCGCATAAGCAAACGTCGTCGTTTTTGTATGACTTTCTAAAATCGGAAAGATTTTTCTATACTCAGCTACAGATAATTTTTTCATAACTGCTCCACTTTAATCGTATCAGCTTCTATATTTTCAAAACAAAGATTTACTGTTCTCTTTAATGCTCTCGTTCTATGAATCGTGCATGCTGGAATTAAGATAGAATCATTCGGCTTTAAAACTGCTGTTTCTCCATCTTCAAAATCGATAAGTAATTCTCCCTCTAGCACAATGAATAATTCATCCGAATTAGAATGATAGTGCCAATCATATTCACCAGTAAATACAGCGATTCGTAAGCAATGACTATTTACATTTGAAACGACGAAGTTTTTATGTTGATCTTGAATGTCCTTTGTTAATTCTATTAAGTTCACAGTTTCCATCTTTCGTCCCACCCTTTCATTAGTCGTTCTTCTGAAAAAACAACTTAGTCTCCACCACCTCCGCAATCTCCTCCACTATCACTTGAGCTGCTACAATCGTTGCTACTGTAGTCACCGAATCCACTTGATGAGCTTGAAGCATCTGAAGATTTTTTTCTCATTTTTCTTTGCTTATCGTTCTTACTTTCATAACTAGGCCACACTTTATTAAATAATATAAAGAATAAGACTAGCTCTATTGCGACAAGGAGATACCCAAAAACATTCTCAATAATATTGGGTGTTATCCCAAAACTGTAAAACACCCTAGCTGAATAAAGACACAAAATTACATACAGAGCCATACAAATATACCGAAATGTTTTCTCTATCATAATGACTATTTTTTGTGATAGAGGTATGTTCTGTTCCTGTTTTTTCTTCATATACTTTTGTCTTTTAACTTGCCTTTTCTTCCGCTTTTTACTCCCCATTAAATCTCCTCTTTCGACTTCTTTTTTCATTTAATTCCAAATTATCACAAAAAATAACATTATAACAAGCTATATTTCACGTAAAGTTTTGTTTACTTTTTGTAAAGTTTTATTTACTTATTACCTAAAAATGGATATAGTAAATGTAACAAATTTACAAAAAGGAGACTTTGTATATTTGATTAAAAATAAGGTGAAACAATTCCGCGTCGTTAGAGACATCACCCAAGAACAATTAGCTTCCTCTGTTCAAATCACTAGACAATCCCTCATCGCTATCGAGAAGAATAAATACAACCCGAGTTTAGAATTAGCATTGAAATTATGTGAGTTTTTCAACTGTAAAGTAGAAGATTTATTTCAATTAGATAAAACCGGGGAGGAAAAAGAATGAAAAACCCTTTTAATCAAAAGTTCATTTCGCATCTTACCTTTTTATTGTTAGGTTCAACTTTTCTTTATTTCACTAGTAATGATGAAGAAAAAATTACTTCTGTCCTTCTATTCGCTGGCGTATTTATACTCTTAGACTCGATACTATTCGTAGTGAAACAAATATTCTTTAAGAAAAAAAAGAGCGATCCCGAAAAATATCCATTACCTGAGATGGATGAAAGAATCGAGAAGATGAGTTTAAAACTTATGGCGCAAATTTTTGGTCTCTCTCATTTAATCGGTTCTGCGATACTATTTATTTTATATATCACTGACAAAAATTCGATGATACGAGTTGAGTATGCCTTATATTACTTATTCGGCATTCTTTTCTTTACAATGATGTTCGGATTGAAAATTGTAAAGAAACTAGACAATTAATCCAAGCAAAAAGCCCCTCCTTACAAAAGGAGGGGCTTACATGTATTTCTATTATGATAAAGCAGGAGCTTTTTCAAGAAGCTCTTTCGCATCAGCATATTGTAAACCGTGTGCTTCTGCAACTGCTTCGAATGTTACATATCCGTCTAATGTGTTAATACCTTTTAATAATGCAGTGTTGCCTAAGCAAGCATCTTTGTAGCCTTTGTTCGCAATTTGTACTGCATATGGTACCGTTACGTTTGTTAATGCAAGAGTTGATGTACGTGGAACTGCTCCTGGCATATTAGCAACTGCATAATGAACAACGCCATGTTTTTCGTAAGTTGGGTTGTCGTGAGTTGTAATACGGTCAGTTGTTTCGAAAATACCACCTTGGTCAATCGCGATATCTACAACGACAGAACCTGGTTCCATTGATTGAATCATTTCTTCTGTTACAAGTTTTGGCGCTTTTGCACCTGGAATTAATACCGCTCCAATAACAAGGTCAGATTCTTTTACAGCTTCTGCAATGTTGTATGGATTAGACATTAACGTTTTTACTTGGTTACCGAAAATGTCATCTAGTTGACGAAGACGCTCTGCACTTAAGTCAATGATTGTTACATCTGCACCTAAACCTACTGCAATCTTAGCTGCGTTTGTACCAGCTTGACCACCGCCGATAATTGTTACTTTGCCGCGTTTTACCCCTGGAACGCCTGCAAGTAAAATACCTTTACCGCCTTTGTTTTTCTCAAGGAATTGTGCACCGATTTGTGCAGACATACGACCAGCTACTTCACTCATAGGTGCAAGTAATGGTAAAGAACGATTGTCTAATTGCACTGTTTCGTATGCAATTGATACAACTTTGTTATCAATTAATGCTTTCGTTAATTCTGGTTCTGGAGCTAAGTGTAAGTATGTGAATAAAATTAAACCTTCGCGGAAATAGCCGTATTCACTTGCAACTGGCTCTTTCACCTTCATAACCATATCTTGATTCCATGCTTCTTCAGCAGTTTCAACAAGTTTCGCACCAGCTTGTACGTATTCTTCATCTGTAAAGCCTGATCCTATACCTGATCCTTTTTGAACAAAAACTTCATGACCATTTTGTACTAAATGTACCGCTCCCGCTGGCGTCATTGCCACACGGTTTTCATTATTTTTAATTTCTGTTGGAATACCGATACGCATTATTAGTTCCCCCTTGAGTTATGAAATGACCCCTGAATCATTTTTAAAGCGCTTTCTACGCTCTTATATTTTAACATAATATCTCAATATTTGACAAAAAAATAATACAAGTTTTCCGATAGATTTAATCTTACATTAAAGGACAGTATTATCCGCACCTCTCAGCGTAAAGGATAAACTGTCCAATTATTCAAAACTTCACCTTATTTCGCTCTATCGATGTCTATGAATAACATCTACTGCACCAGTTACTTCAATAATTGTACCGGTAATCATATCGGAATCGTCTTCACATAAAAACGAAATCGTTCTTGCGATATCTTCACCTGTTCCAGATCTACCAATTGGTGTTTTATGTTCTTTCAATTGACGTGCTTCTTGAATTGTCGCTTCTTTCATTTCACCAATAATATCACCAGGACATACCATATTTGCAGTAATACCATATTCTGCCTCTTCGTAAGCAATTGTTTTCGTTAATGAAACAAGTCCTACTTTCGCTGCTGCAAAAGCTGAACGATAAATCCATCCCGGTGCGCTATCTGCCCCTTGGAATCCGTAATTAATAATACGGCCAAAGTTCTGTTTTCTCATAACCGGAACGACAAGTTTTAATAAATGAAATACCGCTGTTAAATTACCCTGAATCATTTCATTCCATTCGTCTTCTTCATAATCGACTAACTTTTTTCGTTCAAATACATATGGACCAGCATTATTAATTAAAAAGTCAATTTTACCAAAACGGCTTATCGCTTCTTCTACTATTTTATGTAAATCTTCCTTTTTCGTGACATCCGCTTGCACGAATTGTAGACGCTCTTCCATATTTTTATATGTTTCTTTCATCGTTTCCATAGCAGTTATATCGCTATGATATGTTACTGTTACTGAATACCCTTTAGCCAATAACTTTTCTGTTACTTGCTTTCCTAAACCTTTCGTACCGGCTGTAATGAGCGCGTGTCTCACAAACATGCCTCCTTTTAAATTGCTATACTTCATATGTAACAAGTTCTCGCCTCAATTACAACTAAAATGAATTAAAGCAAAGTTTTCAAAATTCTGTAACGTTTCTGGCAAGCACATTACCAAAATTTGCTTTATAATAAAGTTGTAAACGGTAATAAAAATGATTGGGAGGAATTTACTATGAATAATACATATACAAATATTTTAATCGCGGTGGATGGTTCTAAAGAAGCAGAAAGAGCTTTTAAAAAAGCAATTCAAGTCGCAAAACGCAACAATGCAACATTAACAATTGCTCATATCGTTGATGTAAAAGCATACTCAGCAGTAGAAGCTTATAGCCGCGCAATTGCTGAACGTGCAAATCTATTTGCAGAAGACTTATTAGAAGACTACAAAAAAACTGCGCTTGAAGCTGGCCTTGAAAAAATTGAAACTGTATTAGAATTTGGTAATCCTAAATCTAAAATTTCAAAAGAAATCGCTCCAAACCATAAAGTAGATTTAATTATGTGTGGTGCAACTGGTTTAAATGCTGTTGAGCGTTTCCTAATTGGTAGCGTCTCTGAACATATTATTCGCTATGCGAAATGCGATGTCCTTGTTGTTCGTGGTGATGAGGAGCAAGGTGATCTTTAATTCATAAATAAAACACCAAGTCCACATGTTTTACTGGTGGATAAGGGAAATGAAGCTTTAGGCTTGAATGAACAATAAATACATGTTGCTCAACAATGATAAAAAAGGAGTGGGTAATCCACTCCTTTTTTTCACGAATGTGTAAGAAGAATAAAGATGTTTCATTTTACTCATAAAAATAAATCTTCTCTGTTTTTCTCCACTCTTACATGGATTTTAAAATCCTCATTTTTTAATTGATTTTCTAATCAAGTTTAAACTGTATTCTACTTAATTCTTTGAGTAATTGGATGGTCATCTTTTAGTTGTAACAAATCCCATAAATTCCCGTACAAATCCTTGAATACTGCAACTATTCCATATTCTTGCTCTTTCGGCTCTCTCACAAATTCTATTCCTCTTGAAATCATTTCATTATAATCTCTCCAAAAATCGTCAGTATTTAAGAAAAGAAAAACTCTGCCGCCTGATTGGTTACCGATAAAGGAATCTTGCTCAGGTTTAGATGCTCTAGCCAGTAATATTGTGGTGCCGACTGAACCAGGAGGAGATACCACTACCCATCTTTTGTTTTGCTCTGGCTGATATATATCTTGGACTAGTGTGAAATTTAGTTTCTTTGTATAGAACTCTATTGCCTCATCGTAGTCTTTTACTACTAATGCGATATGAACTATTGATTGAACCATTATTATCCCTCCTATTATTACTGAATAAGCAAATTATAGTATAACATTTCTTGCTTTAATCTATCTATTAGCTTAATAACACAGGCTCTTGTTTTTCTTCATTTCACATACTTCACTATAAATACAAAACAAACAACCACTACAACAGCTACTTCCAATACATATGGCGGTAAGAACTTCAAAGACCATAATGCCATCATGATAGTCGCAACCATTAAATACGATTGTCGTGCATCTTCTGTCATTTTTTTACGAAGCAAGAATACATACAAATAACCGATTGGCGGCGTAATAAAGCAAAGAACATATATAATTTTAGATTTCAAATATCATTTTTGTTCCCCGAGCTTCTGTATATCTTCTTCTATTCTCTTATGCTCTTGCTCTCTCGCTTCTTCTACAAGCGGATTTTCCTCTTCTCCTCGCTTTTCTTTCATATAAGGAAGAAAGTGCACGAAAAAATAGTATGCAAATACGAACGCTCCAAATCCAATATTTAATCTTTCTAACGGAATATGCTCACTAAAAAAAACAGCAGCTATCACTAAAGAAAAACAATACGTCGTCATCCAAAATGAACGTTTTCTCTTTTTCCGTTCCATTTCTTTTTTATCTTGTACATGTTTTCTTTTCGAAAGCCATATCGAAATACAGCAATCTACTACAAATAGAATAAAGATAAATATCCCAACGTGTACTGTTTCTACATCCTCAAATGAAAAGATATTTGGGAATGCAACATGTAACACAATTAGCGTGTACAAAATTATCCCTATAAAATAAATACGTCTCATTTTCCATTCCTTTCTTATTTCCTAACTTTAGGTTAACATACATTTTT
Organism: Bacillus sp. MMSF_3353; assembly: GCF_030733445.1. Lineage (NCBI taxonomy): Bacteria > Bacillati > Bacillota > Bacilli > Caryophanales > Bacillaceae > Bacillus > Bacillus sp. MMSF_3353. The sequence goes on along the minus strand of NZ_JASHJA010000001.1, from coordinate 57,627 downwards.
TAGAAATAGACGGACAAAATATATATGTTAAAAAAGGAGGATGCTATATGAATGATTCTGAACGTATTATTTTAGATGTGAACGGGAAAGAGCTCGAAATGTTAGATACAATCCGTACACATTTTAAAGAAAAACATGGTGTGGAACTAAGTAATGGTGCATTACTTAGAGATTTGATGGATATTGAGTATATTCGAATTACGGAAGATCGACATAAGTATGATTAACTTTAAGCAATAAAAATCACAAAAAAGGTACGCTTCTCTCTACTAAGATTCGCGTACCTTCTGCCCTATAAATCAATCAACTTCCAACAAACTCTCCAACTAATCCCTTCGCCTTCTCCAAAGCTTTCTCAATTTGCTCAAATCCTGTCCCGCCAGCACTGTTACGACGCTTTACAGCTGCATATGGTGAAAGAACTTCATACAAATCTTCTTCAAATAATGAGCTCATTTCTTTATATGTTGCAAGTGGTACATCTACTAAATAAATTCCTTTTTGTGTGCAGTGTAGCACTAGCTTCCCAACAATTTCATGAGCTTGACGGAATGGGAGTCCTTTGCTGGCCAAGTAGTCAGCAATTTCTGTTGCGTTAGAGAAATCTTGCGTCACAGCTTGCCCCATTTTTTCTTTGTTTACAGTCATCGTCTCTAGCATGCCTGCCATAATATGAAGGCAGCCTTCTACTGTTTTTACTGTATCAAACATTCCTTCTTTATCTTCTTGCAAGTCTTTATTGTAAGCGAGCGGTAATCCTTTCATGACTGTAAGTAAACTAAATAAATTACCATATACTCTGCCTGTTTTACCACGAATAAGTTCCGCCATATCCGGATTTTTCTTTTGTGGCATAATGCTGCTTCCCGTTGCGTATTGATCGCTCATTTCAATAAATTGAAACTCTTGGCTACTCCATAAAATAAGTTCTTCGCAGAAGCGTGATAAGTGCATCATGAGCATAGATGAGTTACTTAGGAACTCCAGTATGAAATCACGATCGCTTACTGCATCTAAACTATTTTCATAGAGTCCATTAAATCCAAGAAGCTCCGCACTATATTCTCGGTCAATCGGGAATGTTGTCCCAGCTAACGCTCCTGCTCCTAATGGTGAAATGTTAATGCGCTTTAATGAATCTTCATAACGATTCACATCACGCTCTAACATCCAAAAGTAAGCGAGAATATGATGAGCAAATGAAATTGGCTGCGCACGCTGCAAATGCGTATAACCAGGCATAATGGTTTCAATATTATTTTCTGCTTGATGAACAAGAACAGTTTGCAATTGTTTTGTAGCTTTTATAATATGTTCTACTTTTTCTTTCAAATATAAATGCATATCAGTCGCTACTTGATCATTACGGCTTCGTCCTGTATGAAGTTTCCCTCCTACTTCACCGATTTGTTCAATTAACATTTTTTCAATGTTTAAATGAATATCTTCTGCTTCTACTGAGAATTGAAGCTTATTCTCTTTTGCTTCTTTTAATAAATACTGAAGCCCTATCTTTATTTTCTCTGCTTCTTCTTTCGTAACGATACCTTGCTTTGCTAGCATCGTTACGTGCGCAATACTTCCCTTTATATCTTGATTTACTAATTGTTGATCGAAGGAGATGGATGCTCCAAACTCTTCAACCCACGCTTCCGCTTCTTCTGTAAAACGTCCGCCCCAAAGTTTGCTCACGCTTCCACCTTCTTTTGATTCACTTGGCTGTATACTTTCGTCGGTAAACCGAATAATGAAATGAATCCAACTGCTGCATCATGATTAAATTCGTCCTGAGCAGTATATGTTGCTAATTTTTCGTCATATAAAGAGTACTCAGATTTACGTCCTTCTACAATCGCATGGCCTTTAAATAATTTCACACGCACTGTACCTGTTACATTTTTTTGCGTTTCTTGTAAGAAAGCATGAAGCGCTTGTTTTAAAGGAGAGAACCATAAACCGTTATAAATAAGTTCTGTTATTTTCTGCTCAATCACCGGTTTAAAATGTGCTACTTCTTTTACGTGCGTTAAATCTTCCAGCTCTTTATGTGCTGTGATTAACGTCATTGCCGCTGGACATTCGTATACTTCACGCGATTTAATACCAACGAGGCGATTTTCTACGTGATCGATACGTCCAACGCCATGTTTTCCAGCAAGCGCATTTAACGTTTTAATTAATTCTGAAAGTGAATATGCAGTGCCATTTAAAGTAGTCGGTACACCTGCTTCAAAGCCGATTTCTACAAACTCTGGTTTATTCGGTGTATCTTCTAATGCCAATGTCATCTCATACGCATCTTCTGGCGGCGCTGCCCATGGATCTTCTAAAATACCACATTCGTTACTGCGTCCCCATAAGTTTTGATCGATTGAAAACGGGCTGTCTAAATTAATCGGAATGGGTACATCGTTTTCTTTTGCATATGCAATTTCTTCTTCACGTGACCATTTCCATTCACGTACAGGCGCAATCACTTCTAAGTAAGGATTTAACGCTTGAATAGAAACTTCAAAACGAACTTGATCATTCCCTTTCCCTGTACATCCGTGTGCAACTGCAGTCGCCCCTTCTTGTTCTGCAATTTCTACTAATTTCTTAGCGATAAGTGGACGAGATAATGCAGAAACGAGAGGGTATTTCCCTTCGTATAACGTGTGCGCTTGCATCGCCATCAATGCATATTCATTTGCAAATTCCTCTTGAACATCAATCATATATGATTTAATTGCACCTACTGAAAGTGCCTTTTCTTTTACGAATGCTAAGTCTTTACCTTCCCCTAAGTCTAAACAAAGCGCGATAATATCATAATTCTTCTCTTGTAACCATTTAATTGCAACGGAAGTATCAAGACCTCCAGAATATGCTAATACCACTTTTTTCTTCTCCATTTTGCATCCCCCTAAAGAATAAATATTCATTTTCTTTTATAATAATACACACTTTAACACCTTTCACAAAATGTATCAAGAGTCATTTTCAAATTTTTTCAAACAATTCCGTCGAGCTTCTTTCTGTTTTCATGTACAATATAAGCAGGAAAACGGGGGTGAACTTATGGAAAAATATTTCTTATACGATGATCATCTAGGAATTGAAATTCCGTATTTACAAGAAGATTGGGAAGATATCCCCGAAAAAATACAGCATGCTATTTTATTAAAGTGGGAACAAGTTCGAGGAAAGATTCCTGATCGTATAAAAGAACTCGAGCACTCTATTAATGCAAAACAGCATCATTTAAATAACGAAGAAAACTTCGAAATTTCTTGCAAACTTAATTCAGAAATTGCCGATCTCGCTTCCATCATTAATGACCTTTGGCTTTGGTATCGACTCACTCAAAATGTATCTGAGGGAAAAGCACACCAATGAAAAAAGCATGTCCCTCAATTACTTTGGGTCATGCTTTTTTGTCGTAACACGATTTACAATATATTTCTTGTGCTGTTTTCGCTAAACACACATCGAACGGTCCAACTAATATACTTCTTTCCTTTGGCAACTTTACAAAAGCAACGAGCTCTTCTTCATATTGAATCTTTTTCTGACATGAAACGCATACTAATTCTTTTCTTTTGAACATGTCTTTTAGCATATCTTCTCTCTCCCTTTCATCTATCTATATTGATATAATCTCATAACAATTAAGACTTGTAAAAAAATGACACATTCTGAAGCGAATTATTCATATACTATGTACAAAAGGAGGTCTCAATTTTATGCGAGCTTTCATTATTATCGCTTTAACTTTTTTAAGTGTGATTAGCTGGGATGCGTTTTTTAAAGATAAAGGTGACCAGAAAGATACAACTGAATAAACGCCATCTCTTTCTTACTTATTGGACAAACATTAAAACACTGTCCAATTCTGCAAAATAACTTAGGCTTTTCTACAAAAATATTTAAACATAACAATTTTTGTAGATTTCCTCCGCTTATTGTCGGTTTCCATCCGCATACATTTTTTGAAAGTATGATATAATAATATAAATCTTGAAGGAAGGGATTTTGATATCATGATCGCTCGAAGGAGCATGTGGCATCGTATTGACGAATCATACACGTAGCGTATTTTTCAGCTCAGATACTTTAGTCTAGCGAAAAAAATACGAGAGTGGGGAAATTATGATTGCCCGAAGGATAATTTGGCAAAAAAAAGACTCTTCTTACACGTAGCGTTTTGTTTAGGACTTAATTGTTACTAGCTAAACAAAACAAAGAAGAGCAGGATTGCTAAATGAAGAATCCTACTCCACGTTTTGTTTAGTCGTTTTAAGACTTAAACTAAAACGAAGGTAGGGAGAATTGATGGACGAGAGGATTATTCGTTATTTCTTCAGCGACATATAGCGTAGTTAGTTTTTTTCGTAAACTAACTGAAGCTACATGTGAGCTCGTAGTTAGTTTACAACACAAAAAGGACTACTAACTACGGAAAGAAGGAATAACGATGAGGAACATCCAAAGTCGACAAATTATTAAAGAAATTTTTATGGTTTTAATCGGTTCATTTATTTTAGCAGCAGCGCTATATCACATTCACTTCCAAAACCACTTAACAGAAGGTGGATTTGTAGGAATTGCACTATTTATCCAAAATTTTTATGATATTTCACCATCTATTTCAACTGTAATTATGGATATCCCAATTATTTTATTATGTGCTTCATTTTTAGGTAAAAAAATGGTTGGTTATTCATTCCTAGGTTCGATTTCATTCGGAGTATTTTATTCTCTTATGGAAAATTATTCTCCATTTACGGTCGATTTATCAAATAATTTATTTATAGCTGCAGTAGTTGGCGGTGCGTTAGCTGGTATTGGACTCGGTTTTATATTGCGATTTGGCGGTGCAACCGGCGGAGACGACATTTTAACAATTGTATTAAGTAAACGAACTCGTTTTACAATTGGGCAAATTTTCTTCGTCTTTGACGCGATTGTTCTTGCGCTTTCATTATATTATTTAAATTGGACAGAAATTGCTTTTACTATTCTTTCAATTGCTGTACAGGCAAAAACATTGGATTTAATTTATTATCCAAAAGCAGAGAAAAAAGCAGAAAAGCAACCAGTATCTATTCCAATGTCCAAAAAGCATGCAACAAATTAAAAAAAGCGAAAGGCTTCGGCCTCTCGCTTTTTTTACGCTCTTTTTTCCTTCTCGACTATGTGGCGCACTTGATAAAATCTATTTGCAAATTCAGTAACATTTCTTGTTAAACGATAGTTCACTGTAGACCCGATTGCCATTCCAATTACCGGAATACCTTGGAATAATTTACGACGAAGAGCATAAATCGAAAATGTTTTCAAAATTTGTTTTAACACAACCTCAGTAGAAGCTGGTTGTAATACCGCTTCGTCTCCTTCATAGAAGAACGAATCTTCTTGCTCTAGCTCTTGCAGTAAATTGTACCATGCGTATTGCTGAAGCCTTCCTGGTAGTAATGACGCATGAAACACCTTTAACGCAAGCATCATTTCATAAGGCTTGTTCACATCATGTCCAAATGATGTTGCAATAAGTTGGACAGCCTTCACATTTAATGCAATCATAACCGGAAAATCAGCCGTTAATAATAATAAACCTCCAGCACCCGTTGCTCCGCCTTGTACGAATGAATATAGGCGATGTCGCGCTGTTTGCTGCTCTGCTATGTATGTTAACTGATCAATAGATAATGCTTTCAAATCTTCTAGTTGCTCAATTGATTCATCAAATAATCTCGACGTTCCTAAAATACGATTACGCGCGTCTAACTGTGATTGTGAACTTTGAATCAATGCATGCAAATGAAAGAGCCATCCATCTGCTTTCGTAAAGAAATCTTTTCGTTTTTTCTCAGGTAATTTCGCAATTGTCGTATGTACCCATTTATCAAAAATTTTTTGAAAATCAGTCGCTTCTTGCTCAACTAATTGCGATTCCCATTCTTTTATATTGTCTAAAATGGCTTGTTCTCGCTTCGATCGCATCGTAACAACCACCTCGTTCGATTTTTTTCTATTGTAACATATTTCTGCTTATTCTTTGCAAATATGCTTGTCTATCTTTATTCACATTCCATTTTTTAGTGACATAAAATATTAGCAAAAAGGATGAGATAAATCACATGAATCTATCCAATATAAAAAAAGAATATAATGCAGTATTCAGCTTAGGACAAAACTGCTGGCCTGCTTGGGCGTTATACCAATTCGAATTATCACCCTTTTTTGGTGTTATCGATTTTATGCTAAGCCCTTCATTAGAAAAAGTGAATGTATTATTACAAAATCGATTTGACCGTTTTCTACAGTTCGAAAACTTATCTTTCATCTCATTTTGGGATGATGGTGCGAAATTAAGACTCCGTGACAACCTATATGAAATCGAATCCTGCCACGACTTTAAAACAGATGTAAACACACCAACTTCTTGGCCTTCTTATACAGAAGTTAAGTTAAACTATGAGCATCGAATTCATCGTTTTCTAACTACAATTGAAACGGCAGAATCCATATTGTTTATTCGAACTGGAGGAACATACGAAGAAGCGCATTCTTTGGAACACATTTTATCTCAAATAGTTAAACATAAATTCTCTGTCCTATTACTACTTCCTGCAGATGTACCAAATGTTGCCCAAGAAGATTGGGGATTACAAAATATTTGCGTTATAAAATGCCCTATTATGGATGTATACCAGTACAATGAAGCATTTTGGAGTGACCTATTTGATGGACTCACGATTAGACCGCAGTCCTAAATACACGATACTTTTTATTACAAAACACATTATAATCATCCTTATACAAAAGAAATAAGGAGTAATTATATATGTATCCACGTGCAAAAGCTTTTGGCATTGCTATACATCACGGTAGACTTCTCGTACAAGAATATCATACAGGCGATGAAACATATTACCGACCTCTTGGCGGTTCAATTGAACTTGGTGAAAAATCAGCACATACCGTTATTCGCGAATTTCAAGAAGAGCTTCACACAGAAGTGGAAATCACCAATTATTTAGGCTGCTTAGAAAATATCTTTCATCTAGATGGAGAAATTGGTCATGAAATCATTCAGCTATATTCTTTACGCTTATTAGACATGTCACTATATGAAATGGAAATACTGAATATACAAGATGAACAAACACTGTCATATGCAAAATGGATTTCCCTCACTGCATTCATTCAAAAAGAGAAAGCACTATATCCAGATGGAATCTTGAAATATATCCAATAGAAAAAAGACGAAACCCTATAGGATCTCGTCTTTTTTTCATATAGTATATTAACCAATATCTCCAAGACGTAGTACGTCACGAGCGATCATAACTTCTTCGTCAGTTGGAATTACGATAATTTTTACTGGAGAGTGTGGGAAGCTGATGAATGCTTCTTCACCAAATACGTTATTACGTTTTACGTCGAAGTATACGCCCATGTACTCAAGGCCTTCTAATACACGCTCACGAATAATCGCACTGTTTTCACCTACACCAGCTGTAAAGATGATAGCGTCAACGCCTTTCATACGAGCTGTGTAAGAACCGATGTATTTGTGGATACGGCTTACGAATACATCAAGTGCTACTTTCGCACGGTGGTCGCCTTCTTCTTCTTTCGCAATGATGTCACGTAGGTCACTAGAGTAACCAGTAAGACCTAACATACCACTCTTCTTGTTTAATACGCTAACTACTTCTTCTACTGTTTGGCCTGTTTTTTCCATGATGTATGGAATTAAAGCAGGGTCAATGTTACCAGAACGTGTACCCATTGTTACACCAGCAAGTGGAGTGAAGCCCATAGAAGTATCGATAGATTTACCGCCTTCTACTGCTGCGATACTTGCACCATTACCTAAGTGACAAGAAAGTAAGCTTAAGCTTTCAAGTGGACGACCTAATAATTCAGCCGCACGCTCAGTTACGTATTTATGAGAAGTTCCGTGGAAACCGTATTTACGGATACCGAATTTTTCATAGTACTCATATGGTAGGCTGTATAAGAATGCAGATTCCGGCATTGTTTGGTGGAATGCTGTATCGAATACTGCTACTGCTGGTACGTTTGGTAATACTTCTTGGAATGCTTTAATACCAACAAGGTTTGCTGGGTTATGAAGTGGTGCTAAATCGCTTAACTCTTCGATATCAGCTAATACTTCATCAGTAATTAAAACAGAGTCAGCAAATTTTTCGCCGCCGTGAACAACACGGTGACCGATACCGCCAATCTCATCTAGAGACTTAACGATTCCGTTTTCAGTTAATTTTTTAAGAAGCATATTTACTGCTACTGCATGATCTGGAATATTTGTAATTTCTTTTTGTTTTTCGCCATCTACAGTAATAGTGAAGATACTATCTTCTAAACCGATACGTTCTACTAAACCTTTTGTTAATACTGTTTCACTTGGCATTTCAAATAATTGGAATTTTAAGGAAGAGCTTCCTGCGTTAATCGCGATGATTTTTGACATCTAGTCTTTCGCCCCTTTTTCTCTTGGTAGTTGTGTGGATATGTCCACAAACCGCTCGATTTTATCTGATCAAATTCACTAAATATGAAAACGTTTCATCATTAGTGAATTTTATACTCACGATTTTAATTTAAACATCGTCCGACATATATTTCAAGTGAAAAAATTGTAACACCAAGAAAAAATATATATTACAGATTTCAAAAAAATTCAGTTTAATCTAGTATATATTTAAAAATATGACATATCCTATAAAACTGTACTACATGAATTACTAATCCTGTTACATATACCTTGCCTTATTTGTGGGTTGCAAACCAAGTATTTAATTGATCCATAATGTTCTCCATCGCCTTCATGTTGGAGAATTTAGGTAACTCCACTAATAACGCCTGTTTTGGCATTGTTACACTAGGACCTTTCTTTTGGAGAACAAATATACTTTTTGCATTTTTCTCGTTTTTAAACATGGAAACAGGTAGCTGTAATAGCCCTTGAATAAAACATGTTTCTTTAATAAATGCATGTAATTTTGGTGCTTGATCACTTTCAAAAATGAAGTTTGGTACTAGGAAGAATAAGTACCCGCCTTCTTTCGTATGTTTCACACTTTGTTCAATAAATAGGTGATGGGCATACGACATTCCTTGATCTGCTTTTAACTTATATTCACTTGCACCGATTTCATTTGGATAGTAACCAATCGGTAAGTCTGAAACGACTGCATCAACCGGATCGATATAAAGTGGCGCTAGTCCATCTTGATGGAAGAATTCGATTGCATGCTTTTGTAAATTCGCATTTACTAAAGCAAGTTTAATTAACACTTCATCCACTTCTACACCAAATCCACTCATTGCTAGTCCTTCTTTGGCGCTATTAAATACTGTAGTCATTAAGTTACCTGTTCCAATTGCAGGATCTAAAACAGTAATTTCGTTTTGCCCTTGCATAAATTTATGGAATAAGTAGCTCATGAACATTCCAACTGCATCAGGCGTCATTTCGTGATTCGCTTGTACGCCTTCTTTCATTCCTTTTAAAATGGCTAACTGAAATGCTTTACGAATTTCTTCACCTTTATATGTTTCTTCATTAAACGTACTATATTCACGATTCAGCCTTTCAATTGCTGATTCGGATAATTCCTCTTGTAAAATTGCTCCTTCAAACAAGTTATCACCTGTTTCTACAAGCGCCTCTAAATATGTTACATCTAATTCTTTACGTAAAACTACCGCAGAAGAATCAAAAATAGAAAATAATGTTTCTACTGTCTGACTCACGTACATTCCTCCTTCTCTCTTTTACACATAACTTATATCATACCACAAAGTGTTTTTTTCCAAAAAGAAAAAGCGACCTCCTGCAAAGAGCTCCCCTTTAAGTTATATATGATATAACGTTTTTTCTCATATATTGGTACCATTACGCAGCAATACATGAGAAAAAACGACCTCTTTATAAGAGGTCATTTCTTCACATTATTTTGCCGCTTTAGCTGCTTCTAATGCTGCTTCATAGTTTGGATGGCTTGTACCTTCGCTTACGTATTCTGCGTAAACTACTTTGTCGTTGCTATCTACTACGAATACTGCACGAGCAAGTAAACGAAGCTCTTTCATTACTAAGCCGTAAGCTTCACCGAATGAAAGATCGCGGTGGTCAGAAAGTGTAACAACATTTTCTAAACCGTTTGCTGCACACCAGCGTTTTTGAGCGAATGGTAAGTCAGCGCTAATTGTTAACACTTTCGCGTTTTCAATACCTGCTGCATCTTGGTTAAAACGACGTGTTTGTGCATCACACACACCTGTATCGATTGAAGGTACAACACTAATTAATTTTACTTCGCCTTTGTATGTTTCTAAACTTACTGGAGATAAGTCATTTGCTAATACTTGGAATTCTGGCGCTTGATCGCCAACTTTAACTTCTGTTCCAACTAAAGTCATTGGGTTACCTTTAAAAGTTACGTTTGCCACTTGAAAATCCTCCCTTATTTAAACAAAATATGTACAATGTAAATGATAGTTTGTCCCTATCGATAATGCAAATAAAATCGCTTTATTTACAAAAAAATTAAAGAAGCTAATCCATTGATTAGCTTCTTTATTTGTTAAATTTGAAATTCAGGATCGTCTTCTTTTCGTTTATCCATCATTTCTTTCACTTTATCAACAGCTTGTGGTGCTAATTCAATTATTTTATCGATGACGTGTGTTTGCTTATCTAAATGCAACACTTTTACACCTTCTCCATTTATTACAAGAAAAGCAACAGGATTAATAGAAACTCCTCCACCACTTCCCCCGCCAAATGGATGACGGCCTGAATGTTCTACTTTACCAAATTCACTTCCACCAGCAGCGAATCCGAAACTAACTTTTGAAACGGTAAGAATTACACTTCCATCTGCCGCTTTAATCGGATCACCAACAATTGTATTTACATCAGTCATTTGTTTTAAATGCTGCATTGCGGTTGTCATTAAACCTTGAATTGGATGGTCCACTTTATATCCCCCCTATGCTTGAACTGATTTTTCATTCGTACCAGATCTTTGTCTTCTCATAAACGTGAGTAATTTGATACCCGTTTTTATAGCACGAAATATACGAAAAGATGCTGTTAACTCACATCTTGATGCAAATCCTTTCCCTTGAAAAACAGGGGTGATTTCAAATTCTGGTACGTCAACAATATGCATATATTGTCCTACAACTCCAGCAGCCATTCCTTTTGTCCCCCATGCATATCCAGTGACAATTCCAGTACTAGCTGCATCACCTGCTCCAATTTGGGTGTGCCATTTCCAACCATTGATTTTTACTCGTTTGAGAAAATCTTTAACGATAGTATGAACTTCTTGCAGCTTTTTTATCAGTTCCCCTATACTATCAAGTTGTGCCATAATTTTATTATCAATTCCGCCTTCTTCTTCAGCTTTTTCGATTTTCTCTCCTGTCTTTTTCTGCTGTTTTTCAATTCTTTCCAATACGTCAAACGTATATCGAATCATCCATATTTTCACTTGAAACAAACATTGCTTTTCCATTTCTGAATATAAAAATGTCACTTTAAGCTTTATTTTCGACAATAGTATAAGCAAAATAAAAAGGAGAAGAATTATTATTCCAATCACGAGCCACTTCATACGTATCATCCTTTCACTCCGTACCCATTATCGACAAGTTTATTCATCATTAAACAGAATCCTTTAAAATTGAATATAAAAATTTTTCTAAAAATAAAAAGGGATTTTGACATTTTATATCGAAATATATTATTTGAACATATCGTCGGGGAACATATTTGGATGATATGTAGCACGAAGAACAGAAAATTTAACTGCAGTGGAGGGATACATAATGGCAGATCGTCGCAATTTATTTTTCTTTTATGGTGATGACAAAGCAACGCTCGTTGAAAAAATGAAACCAATCTATCGTATTTTAGAAGAGAATGGTTTTACCATATTAGATCATTCAAAAAATGCAAACGCTATCGTCAGTGTTGGAGATGATGCAACTTTCTTACAAGCCGTTCGTCAAACTGGTTTTAGAGAAGATTGTTTATACGCAGGGATTTCTACGAAAGATGAAACTTCTTTCTACTGCGATTTCCATATTGATCACGTCGATACAGCCCTTCAAGAAATTACAAAAAATGAAATTGAAGTGCGAAAATATCCAACAATTCAGGTAGATGTAGATCACGGTACATCTTTCCATTGTTTAAATGAGTTCTCATTACGCTCTAGCATTATTAAAACATTCGTTGTAGATGTTCACGTTGATGATCTATATTTCGAAACATTTAGAGGGGACGGTTTAGTTGTTTCTACCCCAACAGGAAGTACAGCTTACAATAAATCATTACATGGTGCGGTTGTTGATCCGCTTATCCCATGCTTCCAAGTAAGCGAATTAGCATCTTTAAATAACAACACATACCGTACGCTCGGTTCACCATTCATTTTAAATCACGAGCGTACACTAACTTTAAAACTACGACCAGACGGTAACGATTATCCAGTTATCGGTATGGATAATGAAGCGCTTAGCATTAAACAAGTGGAAAAAGCTGTTGTACGCTTAAGCGATAAACAAATTAAAACAGTTAAATTAAAAAACAATTCCTTCTGGGAAAAAGTACAAAGAACATTTTTATAGCATTAAAATAACCGCCGAATTATGGGATCCCATAATTCGGCGGTTATTTATTTCTCTCGCTACCGACCACTATTCTTGTCATTTTTTATCGGTAAGTCGATATATTTTCACACGTCTTTCCTATACACAATCTTCCCATCAATTACCGTCATTTCTGCTTGTACTTCTTTTATTTCTTCTGCCTCTACCTCAAATATATTTCGATCTACTATCGTAAAGTCCGCTTCATATCCCTTTGCGATTTTCCCTCGCTTCGCTTCTTTTCCGATTGCATAGGCACTTCCTGTTGTAAATAAAGAGATAGCTTCATATACCGTTAATCTTTCCTCTGGCATATAGCATACGCCGTCAATAAAACTTCTACGTGTAACAGCACTATATATGCCTAAAAACGGATTCACTTGTTCAATTGGCGCGTCAGACCCACCGTTGCAGTGTAATCCCGCTTCTAGTAACGTCTTCCAAGCATATGCATATCGAAGACGATGCTCGCCTAGTTTTTCAATGACTGATGGGAAGTCCGATGACACAAAGACGGGCTGAATATCGATAATAGCCGGCAAGTGTTGCATTCTCTCAATCAATTCTTCACGAGCTAACTGACAATGAATAATACGATCGCGAAAACCTTCTGCTGGTGGATATAATTCAAGTGCATCAATGACATATTCAAGCGATAAATCACCTATTGTATGAATCGCAACTGGCATATGTAAATCCCGTGCTTTTTTCACTAACTCCGCAAGCTCTTCACGTGAGAAGATTGCAACTCCATTTGTTTCCTGCGCATCTTCATACGGTTCACTTAATAAAGCTGTTCTTCCGCCAAAAGAGCCATCAGAAAAAATTTTCATCGCTCCAAATTCAATATAATGCTCATTTTCATATTCTTTTCGCTCATGTGCCACTTCATGGTGAACGAGCAAATGCGCTTTAAAGGGCATTTCTTTTATAACATGAGAAAACGCATTATGCGTTTTTCTAAAACCACCGTAATAATTCAAATCTTCCGTATGCCCACCGACGAGTCCGTATTGCCAGCAATCTTTAATCGCTGTTTGCAGAGCTCTTTGTAAGTAGGCTTCATCAATTTCAGGCTGAACATGTTTTATTAGTTCTTGTCCTTGTTCATATAAAAGCCCTGTTAAATTATTCAATGCGTCCCGGCCGACTTTTCCTCCTTTCGGGTCTTGCGTCGTCTCTGTTATGTTCGCTTCTTGCAATATGTATGAATTCACCCATGTAACGTGGCGACAAACGCGCTTTAATAAAATGGGGTGTTCTTTAGAGATTTCATCTAAATCACGTACATGAACTTGTTTTGTATCTGTAAAATTATTTTCATTCCAGCCTTCTCCAATAACCCAAGAACCTTTTGGCGCTTCTTCTACTCGCTTCTGAACAAGAGTCAACACTTCGCTATAAGATGTACAATTTGATAAGTCTAGACGGAGTAACCTCTCCCCGTGCCCAATAAGATGCATATGACTATCAACGAGACCTGGGATCATCGTTTTGCCTTTTAAGTCATACAACTTCACGTCTGAATATCGACTTTCTAGCTCTTCCTTACTCCCAGCATCAACAATCATGCCCTTTTCAACATAAATAGCTTCTACTTTTTCATTCTCTTCTCGCATCGTGTAAGTGGTGCCGCCATACCAAATTTCTCCCATATGCTCATCCCCCTTTTCCCTTTAGTCTACGAAATTAGAGCGTATAAAAAAAGCACCATTTCGATTAAAAATGGTGCCTTTCTAAAAATTACTTTTGTTCAGTAGGGTTCGTTGTGATTTGCCATTCAATGCTAAATTTATCTTTAAGTTGTCCGTATGCTGGGCTCCAGAACGTTTCTTGAAGTGGCATAATAACTTCTCCACCCTCTTGTAACTTTTCGAATACTTCTTTCGCTTTTTCTGCATTACTAATTTGAATTGCAATTGTTACTTGAGATCCGATTGCATGCCCTTGACCTGGGAATGTATCAGAAATCATAAGGTCCGTATTACCAACTTTTAAAGTAGCATGTAAAACGCGCTCTTTTGCTTCAGCTGGAATCGGGTATTCTGGATTTTCAGGCATGTCACCAAAAGTTTGCATGATTTCTACTTTTGCGTCTAACGCCTCTTTATAAAACTGTACAGCCTCTTGCCCACTACCATCTAAAACTAAGTACGGATTAATACCTAAAATCATACGGACACCTCTTTTTTAAGTTTATAAAAATCGAACTTGTGTTCGTTTTTATATTATCATTGTTTGGCATTTCATTCAACTATTTCCTTCACTGTTTTCAAAATTATTTTGACGGAATCTCCATCTCTTGTTTTCTAAGTTCAATACGGCGAATTTTTCCGGAAATCGTTTTCGGTAGTTCATCTACAAATTCAATTTTGCGAGGGTATTTATATGGTGCAGTGAGTTCTTTGACGTGTTGTTGGAGTACTGGAATTAATGTTTCTTCATTCTTGTCTATATTCTCTCTTAATACGATAAATGCCTTCACGACACTTCCGCGAATTTCATCAGGGCTTGCGACAACCGCACACTCTCTTACGTAAGGGTGTTTTACAAGCGCATCTTCTACTTCAAACGGCCCAATTGTATAACCAGAGCTAATAATAATATCATCACCGCGCCCTTCAAACCAGAAATAGCCGTCTTCATCTTTCTTCGCTTTATCACCGGTAATATAATAATCACCGCGGAATTGCATCGCTGTGCGCTCATCGTCTTTATAATATTGTTTAAAGAGGGCTGGCGTTTCAATGTGAACTGCGATATCACCAACTTCTCCTACCTGTACCGGAATACCTTCTTCATCTACAATATCAACGTGGTTGCCTGGCGTTGGTTTTCCCATTGATCCCGGTCTAATATCCATCCCTTTCATTACACCAACAAGCAATGTATTTTCCGTTTGCCCGTAGCCGTCTCTTACTGTAATATTAAAGTGCTTTTGGAACGTTTCAATGACTTCTCTATTTAATGGCTCACCTGCGGATACAGCGCTATGTAACGCTTCTAAATTGTACTCACTTAAGTCTTCTACTTTTGCCATTAATCTATACTCAGTCGGCGTACAACAAAGCACATTCACCTTATTATCACCTAATAAGTTTAAATACGTTTTTGGTTCAAATTTACCGTTGTATACAAATCCTGTCGCTCCTGATCCGAGAGTTGCTAAAAACGGGCTCCAAATCCACTTTTGCCAACCTGGACTAGCCGTCGCCCATACAACATCATCCTCTTCAATTCCGAGCCAATTTGGAGCGCTCGTGCGCAAATGAGCGTATGCCCACGCATGCGTATGAACAACACCTTTTGGGTTTCCTGTCGTTCCTGACGTGTAAGATAAAAAGACCATATCTTCTTTATCAGTCTTCGCCATTTCTAACATGTCACTTTCTGTTTCTAACGCTGTTTTTAAATTAATCCATCCATCTACTGACTGCTCGCTCAGAACGAATTTTTGAAGAGATTCCATCGCTTCTATATCATCAAACTGCCCAATGTACGGCTCATAACTTACGATTGCTTTTACTTCCCCGTGCCCAATGCGATATTCTATATCCTTTTTGCGCAACATTTCCGAACTCGGAATTACGACAAATCCTGCTTTAATCGCAGCGATATACGTCATGTACGCTTCAATTAAGCGCGGCATCATAATGAGGAGCTTGTCCCCTTTTTGCAGACCACTCTTTATAAAAGCGTTTCCAATTTTATTCGCACCTTTCATAAGCTCAGCGTATGTAACTTCTCGTCTATTCCCTTTATCATCTTGCCAAATTAAAGCAAGCTTATCTTTATCACCTGTATATTTCTCTATTTCAGAAACTAAATTATAAGACGGTGGCGCCAACAATTCCTCTCTCTTCATACAATATCCTCCTCCATTTCTATGCCTCCCTTATATAATAAAGAATTTTCAGTTAATTTTGAACCCTCTTCTTTTGACAAATTTTTTATGTCTATGTCGAAATGAATGTATACCGATGCAAACAACAAAAAGAAAGAGCGGGAAAACCCGCTCTTTCTAAGCCATCTTATATGGGATTATTTTTGGTAACCACCTAATTGTTGCTCAGCTAGTGAAACTAGACGTTTAGTGATTTCACCACCAACAGAACCGTTAGCGCGAGCTGTTGCATCTGCTCCAAGTTGAACACCAAACTCTTGAGCGATTTCGTATTTCATTTGGTCTAATGCTGATTCAGCACCAGGAACCGCTAATTTATTTGTGCTACGTGACATGTTATATCACCTCCTTGTGAGTATAGAGTGTGATAAATAACATGACTTCATACACGTTTTAGATATGGTAATTTATGGTTTTAGAAAAGTTCTTCGAATTTGTCTTCTTCCGCCACTACTTCTACCGTTTGTAATACCATTGTTTCTTTGTTCGCTACAGCTTCATCGATTAATGGTGTGAAATCGTATTTCGCTTCAAAACGATTCGCTTTTTCACGCTTTGGCTTCGTCGATGGGCTTGCTGGTGTGAATACTGTACAGCAATCTTCGTACGGACGAATTGAAATATCATATGTGCCGATTTCTTCAGCGATTTTAATAATTTCTAATTTATCCATCGTAATAAGTGGACGAATAACCGGATAGTTTGTTACCTCGTTGATTGTATGCATACTATCTAACGTTTGGCTTGCTACTTGTCCAAGACTTTCACCAGTCGTAATTGCAAGTGCATTACGCTCCTCTGCGATACGCTCTGTAATACGCATCATCATACGGCGCATAACTGTCATTGAATAGCTAGATGGAATTTCTTTATTAATCGTTTTTTGCACTTCTGTAAATGGAACAAGGTGAAGCGTTACACGTTTACAGTACTTCGTTAACTCTTGTGCTAAATCGATTACTTTTTGTTTTGCACGCTCGCTTGTGAAAGGTGGGCTATGGAAATGAACTGCTTCCACAGACACGCCGCGTTTCATCGTTAAGTACGTTGCTACTGGGCTATCGATACCACCAGAAAGAAGTACCATTACTTTTCCGCCAACACCAACTGGTAAACCACCAGCTCCCATATGCTCACCACACATAATATAGCTGTAACCACTGCGAATTTCTATACGTACATTCACATCTGGATTATGAACATCTACTGTGATATCCTCTGTATTTTCTAAAATGTGTCCACCGATTTCTGGAAGTAACTCCATCGTCTTCATTGGGAAGCGCTTATCAGAACGGTGCACTGTAATTTTAAAAGTTTTCACATCATCTTTTACTTGTAAGAAAGCTGCTAATGCACCCTTTTTAATATCTTCTAATTCTGATGGTACTTTCATCGCTAAGTTAAACTTATGAATACCGAATACATCTTTCAATCTTTCAGAAATTGCTTCATGGTCTTCGCCATTTAATTGAATGTACATACGGTCATGCGTTGCATCGATTTTAATATTTGGGAACTTTTTCAGCTTGAACTTTACGTTATCTTTCAATGTGCTTACAAATTTAGAGCGGTTCTTACCTTTAGTCGTCATCTCTCCATAACGAACTAAAATATATTCATATGTCATCATATTCCTTTACCTCATCACTTCATATAATTTTGGCATCGTCTCTTTCACAATACCTTCAAATTGTTTTACTTCTTCCATCGTGTTTTCTGGTGCCAAACTAATACGAATAGCACTTGCAGCAGCGGCATGGGGTACTCCCATTGACACTAACACTCTGCTCACTTCATTTGCTTTTGAAGAACAAGCAGACTTCGTCGATACATATACACCGTGCTCTTCTAAAGCATGAACGACCACTTCTGGTTTTAAACCAACAAATGACACATTTAAAATGTGCGGTGCTGCATATGCAAGCGACGTATTAATCGTTACATCTTCCATCTCTTTCAAGAAACGGACAAGCTCTGTTTGTAAATTTTGCAAATGAGCTATCTTTTCTTTCACTTGTTCCATTGTCATGCGAAGTGCTTTCACCATCGCTACAATGCCAGGTAAGTTTTCTGTACCAGAGCGATACTTAAGCTCTTGTTGACCACCTGATAAAATTGGATCTAATCTTACGCCATCACGTACATAAAGAAGACCCGTTCCTTTTACACTGTGGAATTTATGTCCAGATATTGAGCAAAGATCAATATGAGAAGCATATAAATCAAGCGGTACTTTTCCTATCCCTTGTACATGGTCCACATGGAATCTTATTTTCGGATAGTTCGATAATAACGTTCCAATTTCAGCAACAGGCTGAATTGCTCCAGTCTCGTTGTTCACGTGAATAATTGACACAAGAATCGTATCTTCACGAAGTGCTCGTTTTACATCCTCTACCGATACAACACCATGCTCATTAACCGGTAAATATGTTACATCAAAACCGAGATCTTCTAATTGTTTATATGCTTCAAACACAGACGCGTGTTCAATATTTGTTGTAATAATATGTTTACCGCGCGAACGATTCCTCATCGCTATTCCTTTAATCGCAAGGTTATTCCCTTCCGTTCCACCTGATGTGAAAATAATCTCAGAAGGTTTAACGTGAAGAAGCTGCGCTGCAATCGTTCTTGATTGTGTTAATAGACGCTCTGCCTCTCCTCCAAGCGAATGAATAGAAGAAGGGTTTCCAAAATATTTTCCAGCAACCGTTACGTACGATTGAAGGGCTTCTGGATATGGCTTCGTCGTCGCACTATTATCAAAATAGATCATCGTTCTTCCCCTTTCAGCGCTATCACATCATATAATCATATCACAAATACGTGTAATTACGCTAAGACTACTCAAAGGTTCCATTTTATCCCGATTGTGAAGGCCGATAATTAGCGAGGATGACCCTACTGACTACAGTTTCACTATATTTTAAAACGAATAACCTTACTGTATTCCGCTATTCATTATAGCAACATCGTCCCCAAAATTACACAAAAAAACAAACCCTTATGAAAGGGTTTGTTCATTGTCTACATATTCAGCTATTTTTTGAACAACGCCAGGTTCAAGTTGCTCTAGTACAGAAGCCGCTTGTTCTAAAGCTGCATCGTATTGATATTCACGGAATAATTTCTCCGCATAATTTAAGCTCTCTGCAAGGTTCTCATCATGACTGCGGTAACGATTACCGTATTGAATTAATTTTTCAACTAAATACGCTTGTCCAATTAACTCTTCTGTCATTTCAGCTACACCA
This sequence comes from Bacillus sp. MMSF_3353, assembly GCF_030733445.1. NCBI lineage: Bacteria > Bacillati > Bacillota > Bacilli > Caryophanales > Bacillaceae > Bacillus > Bacillus sp. MMSF_3353. The sequence goes on along the minus strand of NZ_JASHJA010000001.1, from coordinate 37,785 downwards.
TTAACAGTTGTGTACGCTTCTTCTAAACTGCTATTTACAGCATTCATATTTAACGGTTTCACTTCTAACTGTTCATATACAGCTTGCATTGCCATTTGTCCTCTTTGTAAATCTTCCATAATGCTTTCTGGAAGACCTGGCAAATTCGACTTTTGCATAAAACGTTTCGTTTCAAAAATGATATTTCGCATTTCTTGTAACTTCTCACGTGCTTCAAATTCTTCTTTACGCATCGTTTGCAGCATTTCTTTATATTCTGCATGAAGTACTTTTAACGTTTCACATTGCTCATAAACCTCTTCTAGTTCCTCACGAATAATAGAGAAGGCTATATCTTGTTCCGCAACTCGTAATCGCAGCATTTCAAAACGTTTCGTTAAAATATGCATTTGCTTTTCAATTACTTTTTGAGACTCAATGTCCTTATCTTGTAGCTGATAACTTTGTTTCACAAGTTGTGTTTCTGCTTTTGTTTCAATCGTTTCAGTACGAATTTCTTCTAAGTCTTCATAAACAGAAAGTGTTTTTTGCTCCACATAATGTCTCGCATGTACTTCTTGTTCCAGTTGATCATAGAAGCCATCTAAACGCGTTTTTAAGTTTTCTACTTTTTCAGCGGCTTCTGTTATATGAAGCTCCTGTATATCCATTAAACATGTGTGTAGTTGTGTCGTCATATCACGAACTTCTTTAGGGACTTCCAAATACTCTAATACATAACCTTGTCTTACCATATCATTATGTCCTTGTAATAAATCTTCCAGCTGAACTGGTAACGTCGCTTGACACTCTACCAATAAATCCGGAATTTGATGAATAATGATTTCTAAGCTTGCCAAACCTTCTTCTAAACTAATAACAATTTCTCTCGCTTTTAAATAGTCACCATTATCTGTTGCCTCTTCAAAGCTTTTAAACTTATTAGATTCAGCATCTAGCATCTCTTCGATTTTCTGCTCTGCTGCTCCATACATATGTCTATGAGCAAGAACACTCTTCTTCATACTACGATATGTATCACGTAACTCTTCAATTTCCGAGCTATTTTTTTCATGGCTTTCTAATAATTGCTGTAATTCATTTAAAATATCTGTAATACGATTATCAGCGTCATCTAAACCACTTATGGATTCATTCATCGCATGCTTTGCTTTTCGGAAGGAGAATTGCGAGGCGAATTTTCGCGCTTGCGCTAAATCTTTGTCTGCTTTCGGAAGGGTTGTTGATACAATCTCATCCCATTCTTCACGCCATTTACCAAACAGTTCTTCTGTTTGACCCGTCATGTTTAAATCTTTCACCCGTTTTAGTTCATCTGCCACAGGTTTATCTTTTATCTCTTGTTTCCACTGCTCCAGTGCTTCAATATCTTTATATGAACGATTTCTTATCACAAGCTCTATCATGAGCAGCACTAGAATAGAGCTTACTACAATGATAACGATCGTCAGGATAGAATCCATGCAAAAAAGCCTCCTAGTTATATCTCTTTTTTTGTCCGTTCCGTTTATGAAATGGAAGGCATTATGTATAAAAAGGGAATCCCCCTATATTTAACAACTAACAATGTACTAATCATACCATGTAATGGCTTGTTTTTGACCTAGTTTTTTTTAAAATTTCATGTTTCTTTCAATGCAATTGTAATCTTTCTCAATCTTCTGTTTGGATTAGCTTCCATCATCAAATGATTGCAATAACGGGTTCTCTTCCATATGGGATACGAAATAAATTTTGCGTGCAAGTGGTGGTTCAATAGAAATCGCATGCACATTCCCTTGCTTTACCGCTTGCTTTACTGACATTTCTGGAAGTAACGTAATACCAAGTCCAGCTCCGACCATCGCAAGCATCGGTTCTGCATAAGAAGTTTCAAATGCAATGATTGGTTTCGCACCTATCCCCTGAAACATATTCGTAATCATTTTCCTTACATCACAGATTTCTGGGTATACGATTAACTTTTCATTTTGCAAATCTTCCATTCGGATCACTGTTTTCTCTTTATAAAGATGATCATTTGAAACGACACAAACAATTTTTTCTACTCGCATTTCTTTTATACACGTAGCGTCTTCTACTACTGAATCGACGAACATCGCTTCAATCTTCCGTTCTTTAAAGAGTCCCATTAGTACTTTCGTATGCTCAATTTTCCATTCTACTTCGAATCCGTCACCTAATACATCTTTACATTTTGATATGTAATGAGCTGCTAAACTTGGCAATATGCCTATAGAAATTTTCCGCTTCTCTTGAAAATTCTTCATTTCGGCTTTCACTTCATATATGTGTTCCAAAATCGGTAACATTCTTGTTATAAATAACTCTCCAGCTTCTGTTAACTCCACTCCTTGTGCGGAACGCTTCAGTAAAGTAACCTCTAAGCCCGCTTCTAACCTTTGAATTTGTTTACTAAGCGCCGGTTGAGAAATATGTAAAAGCTTACTCGCCTTTGATAAACTTCGCGTATTCTTTACTTCAAGAAACGATCGTACTGCCTCCAAATCCATCGTACACACCTCTAACATAAAGTTATAACTGTCATAAAAAATCGATATTTCCTTCTATAAACAATTACTCTTTATACTTATTTCATCAACTTACTATAACGAAATGTAAAGGGGAAAGATACTCTTGGACAAAAAACAAATGCTACTCGGATCCCTCCTATGCTTACTTGCCGTAACGGCTTGGGGATTTATGTTTCCTGTCATGGCAAATGCCCTGCAGTTTATTGATCCGTTCTTCTTCACAACTATCCGATACGGATCAGCAGCTATTATTTTTCTTATTTTGCTATTCATTACTGAAGGAAAAACTTCACTCCGCTTAGAGAAAAGAACACTTTCGTTATTCTTTTACGGAACAGTCGGTTTCGCTGGATATGGTTTTCTCATTTTTTACGGCCAACAACTTGCTGGGCCTTCTGGGGCCATTCATGCTGCGATGATTCAGTCTCTTATGCCACTCATCGCTTTATTATTGCAGTGGATAACAAAAAACAAACGCCCACAAAACTACACATTCCTTTGTATGTTCGTTGCATTGCTCGGTGTTATGCTCGTCATTTCAAAAGGAAATATTCACTTATTATTTGGATCTGCCAGTCACCTCTCAACAAATATACTTATGCTATGCGGTGTTACTTGCTGGGTCATTTACACGAACGGTGGTGCTCGTTTTCAATCTTGGTCACCACTTCGATATACGACGTTAACTTGTTTATTCGGCTCCATTTCACTCATCGTTATTGTCGCTTTCTTCACGTACACAAACATCGTTACTATGCCGTCACTTCGTACCATTATGAGCGTTCGTTTTGAACTCTTGTATATGTCGATTGTTGCAGGTGTTATCGCTGTATTTTGCTGGAACACAGGAAATCGCTATATTTCATCTATTAACGGCATATTATTTATGAATTTAGTTCCTGTACTTGCACTTATCGGTTCCATCTTTCGAGGTTATACAGTCGACAAAATTGAAATTGCCGGAGCCTCATTAACAATTATTGCGCTATTATGCAACAATGCATGGCAAAGGAAAGAAAGCACAAAAATCCCCACCTCAGTTCGTTAGGTGGGGATTTTTCACATATGAACAGCTCTTGGCAATTCATAGTACATATTCGTTATACATAATGTTTGCTCCATCCATTGTTCAATTTCTTTCGTGTACATTTCTATGAAAAATGTCTCGGACGGAAAAGAATGCAGCACTTCTGATATATATTGTGGATATAAAAACGGCATATTCATCATACCTTTTAATTGCGTCATAAACATTGTAAAAGATACCTTTTTAAACTCTTGCTTCATTTGTCCCTGTCTAATCATTTGCTCTATATAATATCTTTCTTTAGAAAAGTAAATGGTCATCACTTCGCGAATTAATGTCGTATCAAGTGAAAGCTCTCGGTAGAAGAAACGTGTCAGTTCCCTATTTTCAAATTGATATCGTAAAATCTCACGCACCATTTGCACCATCACATCTTTAGCAGACAAATATTCTCTCTGTTCGAACGACATTTCAATCACATGAATATATCCTTCTAAAAAGTCAGTAATAAGCTGTTCTAATAAACCTTGCTTTCCAGCAAAATAATATGAAATATTCGCTACATTCACATCCGCTCGCTTTGCAATTTCTCGCACCGACGTTCCATCATAACCTTTCGTGTTAAACAACGATATTGCCGCATCAATTACTTTTTGTTTCGTCTGTTTCATGCGCTCACTTCCTCTCACTGAACAGCTATAGTTTAAATTTCTTGACTTTTAAGACAAATTCCTTTAATTTTCTATCGACAAAGTCATGTGAAATACATTGTATTTTGCTAATATTTTACACATCTCGATAAAAAGGGAGTTGTTTCCATGTTTACAAAAGAAAGTTATGCAGGTTCTCGTGAAGAGCAATACGAGACAGTAATTAAACAACTGGATGCATTATTAACTGGCGAACCGAACGTAGTCGCAAACTTATCAAATGCGTCCGCATTATTAAATCAATTTTTAGATCGTGTGAATTGGGTTGGCTTTTATGTAACAGACGGAAATCAGCTTGTTCTTGGACCTTTCCAAGGAATGCCTGCTTGCGTGCGCATTCCATTTGGACGAGGCGTTTGCGGCGTTGCAGCTGAAACAAAAACAACGCAGCTTGTAGCAGACGTTCACCAATTTCCAGGACATATCGCTTGCGACAGTGCTTCGAATTCAGAAATCGTTGTACCGATCGTGAAAGAAGGAAATGTCATTGGTGTACTTGATATTGATAGCCCTGAAAAAAATCGTTTTGATGAAGTAGATCAGCGCTATTTAGAAAAGTTTGTGGAAACACTCCTAAAACATATTTAAAAAAGAAAAGAGTGAGTTATCGATTGCGTACATCACGTACGAAACCGATAGCTCACTCTTTTTTATTGATTACTAACAGTAGATACTTTCTTTAGTGCCTGTTCTAAATCAGAAACGATATCTTCCCATGATTCTAAACCGACAGATAAACGTATTAAATTATCGTAAATACCCATTTCTTGTCTTAGCTCAGTTGGAATCGCAGCGTGTGTCATCGTTGCTGGGTGCTGAATTAACGTTTCTGTATCCCCTAAACTTACGGCAATTGTAATAAAGTGAAGGTCATTGATAAACGCTTGCGTCTCTTCTTTTCCGCCTTTAATTGAAAAAGAAATCACACCACCGCCCCGTTTCATTTGGCGAGATGCTAACTCCCCTTCTGGATACCAAACACCTTCTACCGCATCATGATTTTTCAGAAACGAGACAATTTTTTCTGCATTATCACAATGACGGTCCATCCTTACCGCTAACGTCTTTAATCCACGTAACAATAACCACGCATCAAACGGCGCCATAATGCCGCCGATATCTTTACGCATCGGGCGAATTTTTTCAGCTAATGCTTTCGTTTTACAAATCGTTACACCCGCCACAACATCGCCATGACCACCAATATATTTTGTCGCACTATGAACAACCGCATCACAACCAAGTTCAAGCGGTCTTTGTAAATAAGGTGAACAAAACGTATTATCAACAACGACAAGTAAGCCATTTCGCTTCGCAACCCGAATAACTTGTTTTAAATCGATTAATTTCATCGTTGGATTAATCGGTGTTTCAACGAAAATAATCTTTGTATTCGGACGGATTTTATTTTCGACATCATCCTCTGTCTCCATATCACAAAACGAATGCGTAATCATAAATTTCTCTTCTAACACTTCTAAAAAACCGTACGTGCACCCGTATAATCCATTTGAACAAATAATATGATCTCCAGCTTTTAAAAAGCCAATTAACGTTGCTGAAATAGCTGCCATTCCTGATCCGAAAGCAAGTGCTTCTTCTCCTCCTTCTAACACCGCCATACGTTCTTCAAATAATTTTACAGTTGGATTTCCAAGTCTTGAGTAAATATAAGACGGATCCACTCCCGCAAAACTCGCCTCTCCTTGCTGCGCAGTCTCAAATGTAAATGTAGACGTTTGAAATAACGGTGGTGTTAAACTTCCTTTATGTTCCTCAGATGTATACCCGTGATGAATTAACGCTGTCTCCATATGCTTCTTTTTCATAAAAACATCCCCTTTTATGTTTTTATTCCCGCATATTCATCAACAAAAAATTAATGAACATTTTTTACTATATTTTATGTAAGCGTTTCATTTGTGTTTCTATCACTTCTTTTATATCGTTTTAAATTCCTTCTTGTTCATTTCCAAAATTTATATGCATAAAACAAAAACGTACTTGCTTGACGAAACTCTGGGTAAAAGATATAATAGCGTTTGTGTAAAATAAAAAGGCAGCCTTGTAATGTGAGTTTATCGTTTGTATTTTGTTCCTCTACGGAGGTGTATCTCGTAACTCCCTGCTGCTGGAGCGAAGGTACATGAAAACAAAATGCCCGTAAATATCGATTACGTCTGTTTTTATTTTACGTAAATAAAAACATTTTTAAAGGAGGAGTCAACTATGGCTCGTTATACAGGTCCAGCTTGGAAACTGTCTCGTCGTCTTGGAATCTCTCTAAGCGGCACAGGAAAAGAATTAGAAAAACGCCCTTACGCACCAGGTCCTCACGGTCCTAACCAACGTAAGAAACTTTCAGAATACGGTTTACAATTACAAGAGAAACAAAAACTTCGTCACATGTACGGCATGACTGAGCGTCAATTCCGTCGCACATTTGACCAAGCAGGTAAAATGCCTGGTAAGCACGGCGAAAACTTCATGATCCTTCTTGAAGCTCGTCTTGACAACCTAGTTTACCGTATGGGCTTAGCTCGCACTCGTCGTGCAGCTCGCCAATTAGTAAACCACGGCCACATCACAGTTGATGGATCTCGCGTAGATATCCCATCTTACCGTGTAAAACCTGGTCAAACAATCAGCGTTCGCGAAAAATCTAACAGCCTTGTTGTTGTTAAAGAAGCGATCGAAGTTAACAACTTCGTACCAGAATACTTAACTTTCGATGCTGATAAATTAGAAGCTACTTACACTCGTCACGCTGAGCGTTCTGAGTTAGCAGCTGAAATCAACGAAGCATTAATCGTAGAGTTCTACTCTCGTTAATGACAAAAAGCCAATCCTCTGGATTGGCTTTTTTCGTTTATATATAAAATAAAATTATTTATTTTCCTCTTGTTGAACGTATACATAAGCATCTTTCTGCTCTTTATGTACATCCACCTTCGAATTCTCTGCAAGCTGACCCGCGTTTAGCAAAGAAAAAATAATGAGCGCTTCTAGTGACATTTTGTTTTACCACTCCTTTCTAGTTGTTATACATTTATCATACCGCTTACATGTGATTTCCGTATGAACTCGAAAAGGAGATTACAACAAAAAGGTTACAGGAATACGAATGCACGCTATAATAACCATAAAATAGGGGGTTGATTCATTTTGACAATAAATCAAATGGTTCAATTAGGTAGTGCATGTATGCTGTTTATTACTTCCGCACTTATTAATTGGTATCAGGGAAGTAATTTAATAGATGATCCTGATGAATGGAAATATAGCGCTAAGTTTACGAATTACTTTAAAGGCACCGTTTCAAGTTACGAAGATATTTATCAAATCGATTTCTTTATATATGCAGCAAAATTTTATCCAACAGCATTTATTGTTATGCTCAGTAGCTTACTTTATATGCTCATATTAATTCTTCATATTCTATTTACAAGAACTCGTAAGGTAATCTAAATTCATACATAAAAAAACCCGAATCATAAACTTTTCAGCCTACAATTCGGGGTACTATTTGTTTTATATTCGTTTCTGATTAGTAACGAATTAAGAAATATTTCTTTTTACCGCGGCGAATGATTGTGAATTTACCTTCGATGCGGTCGTTTTCTGTTACAACGTAGTCTAATGCTTGTGTACGCTCACCGTTTACGTAGATTGCGCCGTTCGTTACATCTTCACGTGCTTGACGTTTTGATGGAGAGATTTTGCTTTCTACAAGTAAGTCGATTAATACTGTATCTTCTGCAGTACGTTCTACAGATGGTACGTCTTTGAACCCTTGTTCGATTTCGCTTGCAGTCAGTTCTGCTACAGAACCGCTGAATAATGCAGCTGAAATTTTAATCGCTTGCTCTAATGCTTCTTCGCCGTGAACAAGTTTTGTCATTTCAGCACCTAATGCTTTTTGTGCTGCACGTTTTTCTGGTGCTTCAGCTACTTGCTTCTCAAGCTCAAGAATTTCTTCATGAGATAAGAATGTGAAGTATTTTAAGTATTTAACAACGTCGCGGTCATCTGTGTTAATCCAGAATTGGTAGAACTCGTAAGGAGTTGTTTTTTCTGGGTCTAACCAAATTGCGCCGCCTTCTGTTTTACCAAACTTCGTACCGTCAGATTTCGTAACTAGTGGAATTGTTAAACCAAATGCTTTCGCATCTTCTTCTGATTTACGGATTAATTCAAGACCAGCTGTAATGTTACCCCATTGGTCACTACCACCGATTTGCAAGCGGCAATTATGGTTTTGGTATAAGTTTAAGAAGTCGTATGATTGTAAAATCATATAACTAAACTCAGTGAATGAAATACCAGTATCTAAACGAGATGCTACTGTATCTTTTGCTAACATATAGTTTAAACCGAAGTTTTTACCGATATCGCGTAAGAATGAAATTACATCTAAGTTACCAAGCCAGTCATAGTTGTTAGCCATTGTTGCTGGGTTGTCCACGTTTTCAAACTCTAAGAAGTTTGAAAGTTGGTTTTTAATGCTTTCTGTGTAGTAAGCAACTGTATCTTTCGTATTTAATGTACGTTCTGCTTTTTTACCACTTGGGTCACCGATCATACCAGTACCACCGCCAACAAGTGCAATTGGTTGGTGACCAGCTAATTGGAAGCGACGTAACATTAATACTGGTAACATATGACCGATGTGTAAGCTATCCGCTGTCGGATCGAAACCACAGTATAATTTAACGCTTTCTTTTTCTAATAATTGCTCAAGTCCCTCAGCGTCTGTTTGCTGATTAATTAGACCGCGAAATTCAAGATCTTGTAAAATACCCATATCCTACATACTCTCCTTTAAGTTCATTACTGGCGTGAAGGTTGAAAACATAAAAAAATCGCCCCTTCAAATAAGGGACGATTTTGATTATCGCGTTACCACCCTAGTTGCAGGCAAAAAAAAGCCTACCACCTTATTTACATAACGGCTTAGCACCGTCTTTTCCCTTTTGAATACAATTCAATCGAAAAAAGATGCTCTAGGGGCGTAATTCGCGATCATCTATGTGCTGATTTTCACCGGCCATCAGCTCTCTAAAACAGGGAAATGATCACTACTTCTCCCTTTCCACGCTCAATTATTCATATACTTTTCTTTATACCATCATTTATATAGGCGTGTCAAATAGAGGTCGAGTTTCTCTTCTTGCTAATCCTTTACAACGTCGCAAAGAGTATCGTAATAAGAGAAAGAATTGGAACTCCAACTAATAACGATACATGAAACACAACAGATAAATCGTTCCCAATCGTCGCCTCCACAGGATCTTTCGCTGGAGAACCAAGAAATCCGATTAATCGATCGAAGCGACTTACCGTTTTTGGAAAATCTGGTATTTCTACATAATCACTATCTAAATGCTGCTTTAATTTATATTCACTTTTAAAGGGATTTTCGCTCAATTTCATCCACCTCCAGCAATTGTTTCAATTTCTTTATCCCGTTATGAAGTCTCGACTTCACTGTTCCAATCGGAATGTTTAATATCTCAGCAATCTCTTTTTGCTGCATATCATGATAATAAGAAAGAATAAGGACAGCTCGCTGCTCTTCCGGAACTTTCAAAATTGCTTCTCTTACTGTGAGCCGATCTTCGTGGGAAAATTCTTTTTCCTGAATCGGCACTAAAAATGGCAAAAGCGTATGCCACTTTTTTCTTCTATTTAATTTATTAATCATGAGACGATAACCAATTTGAAATAAATACGTTTTTATTTTGCCTTTTTCAAGTTCATACATATGTTTCTTACGCTCTAACGTCAAAAACGTATCTTGCACAAGGTCGATACTTAATTGTTCATCTCGGTTAAATCGATACAAAAATGTGTATAGCGCTGGTTTGATTAAAACATATAGTTTTTCTCCCGCCTGTTTATCTCCACTTTGATACGCAAGCATGAGCTCCTCCTCAATCCCAATCTGCGCCATGATTTTTGATCTCCTTTATTCCTTTTAACGTTAACGAAATACGGGAAATTAAATATACACTTGCGACAATAATCCATACTTGTGATTGATTTGTAAAAAATTGAACATACGGGTTTTGTATTGTATGACTGGTTGAAACTAAAATATTTAATGCTTGCACACATATGCATGCATACACTGCAAGACAAGCCGAAATTGTATCAAATACATTCCAGCGAAAATACACTTTTGTTTTTGTAAAATCAATTTTATATCCATTTTTTCTTACTATATGTTTTCTATCAAATGGAATAATGATTGAAAACATAACAATCATCATGACCCCAGCTGTAATCATTGATACTTTAAATCCGATTGGCATCGGTAAGAAAAGACCACAAGAAAATACGACTATAATTCCAATTAAAGCAAAAGCAAGAAGTAATTTATTAGACATATAAAAGCCTCCCTCATCTATTCTTTCATAAATGTATACAGACGAGGAAGGCACTTCGTTCAAATATTATTTTATTTTTTTAATAATCTTCGCAGGATTTCCGCCAACTACTACATTATCCGGCACATCTTTCGTTACAACGGCGCCAGATGCGATCACCGCATTATCTCCAATTGTTACACCAGGATTAATAATCGCTCTTCCGCCAATCCATACGTTATCACCAATTGTAACTGGTTTCCCGTATTCTGATCCGCTTATGCGCTCTACTGGATCAAGCGGGTGTGTTGCTGTATAAATGTGAACTCCTGGAGCTAACATACAGTTCACTCCGATTGTCACCGGGCATACGTCTAAAATGGTACAGTCAAAGTTCGCGTAAAAATTTTCGCCAACGTGAATGTTATAGCCATAATCACATCTAAAAGAAGATTCAAGATGAATGTTATCTCCAGTCGTTCCGAATAGTTCTTTTACGATTTCGCTACGCTCTTTTAATTGTACTTCTGGCGTTTCATTTAATTTTCTCGTTAATATACGAGCTTGCTCCCTCTCTTGAACTAAAACTGGATCAGCTGGTATGTACATTTCTCCTAGTATCATCTTTTCTTTTTCTGTTTTCATTTTATTACCCCCTTTAACTTATATATATAAGTTAATAATAACATAAAAAAAGGTCTGAACGTTATTTCGTTCAGACCTTCCTCTCTTAATCTTCCATCGTTGATAAGTCACCTGTTGGTAAGTTTAATTCCCACGCTTTTAATACGCGGCGCATAATTTTACCACTTCTCGTTTTCGGTAATTTATCTCTAAATTCAATTTGTCTTGGCGCTGCATGAGCTGCTAGGCCTTTCTTTACAAATTGACGAATCTCTTCTTTTAATTCATCAGATGGTTCGTATCCTGCTCGAAGCGCGATAAATGCTTTAATGATTTCTCCGCGCACTGGATCAGGAATACCAATTACACCAGCCTCTGCAACAGCAGCATGCTCGATTAATTTGCTTTCTACTTCAAACGGACCAACTCGCTCACCTGACGTCATAATTACATCATCAATACGCCCTTGGAACCAGAAGTATCCATCTTCATCCATATAAGCAGAGTCACCTGATACGTACCAATCTCCCGGCATAAAGTAAGATTCATACTTTTGCTGGTTATTCCAGATTCCACGCATCATCGCTGGCCAACCTTTACCAATTGCTAAGTTACCCATTGTGTATGGAGGAACTTCATTTCCTTCATTATCAACAATCGCTGCTTTCACACCTGGAATTGGTTTACCCATTGAACCTGGACGGATTTCCATACAAGGGTAGTTACAAATAACTTGTCCACCTGTTTCTGTCATCCACCACGTATCATGAATACGAAGTCCAAATGCGTTCATACCCCAGCGAATTACTTCTGGATTTAACGGTTCACCAACGCTTAATACGTGACGAACTTGTGATAAATCATATTTTTTAATTGCGTCTTGTCCAGCTCCCATTAACATACGGAATGCTGTTGGTGCACTATACCAAACTGTTACACCGTAATCTTGCAGTGCTTCATACCACGCTTCTGGGCTAAAGCGTCCACCTAAAATAACATTGGATGCTCCAACTAACCACGGTGCGAAAATACCGTAAGCCGTTCCAGTTACCCAGCCTGGGTCAGCTGTACACCAATATACATCATCTTCTTTTAAATCTAATACCCATTTCGCCGTTTGATAGTGCTGAACCATTGCGTTCTGCGCATGAAGAACACCTTTTGGTTTACCAGTAGAACCAGATGTGTAATGTAGAATCAAACCGTCTTCACGGCCTAACCATTCGATATGTAATTCTTTTGAAGCTTGTTCAAATAAAGGATTGAACGCTACCGTTTTACCGCCTTCTTCTACATTATCTCCAACAAGGAAGACTGTTTTTAAAGCAGGTAAATCATTTAATGGTACGCGCTCTAACAATTCAGGAGTTGTAATTAACACCTTCGCTTCGCTATCTTCTAAACGATCGCGAACTGCGCCTTCCATAAATGCTTCAAATAGCGGACCAACGATTGCTCCTAATTTCACTGCACCAAGAAGGGCAAAATATAATTCTGGAGAACGCGGCATAAAAATAAAAACGCGATCGCCTTTTTCTACATCGCCATAATTTTTCAGGACGTTTCCTGCTTTATTAGAAAAATCCTTCATTTCCTTAAATGTATATTTCTCTTTTCGCGATCCATCTTGATAATAAAGGGCTACTTTATTTTTACGATCGGATTTCGCATGCTTATCAATTGCCTCATACGCCATATTTACTCGGCCTGTTTCATTCCAAGTAAAGTTTTTATTAACCTCTTCCCAGTTAAAATTCGCGTATGCCTCATCATAATTCGGCAAATTATTTTCTCCTTTAATGACAGGAAGCGTTTCTACTTTCATACTTTACATCCCCCTCCTATGTATTCTATTATCTATTATAATGATATTATTTAAAATTTTCAGTATATTTGTTGATTTTTAGACAAATTTTTAATGACAAATTTCGATTCACATCGCATATATTATAAAGTACGATATTAATAGATTCACAAACCCTCAAGGTGGTGAGTAATACATTGATTCATAAAAAAATATATAATGCTAGAAACTTAAAAACAGCGAAAGGCACTTTAATTATTGAAGGTCCTGTCTCTACACATAACTTAGAAATGTATGAATTTCATCCCGATTTAGTTGCGTTTCGTCCTGCCGAGCAGCAATATAAAGCAATTGTCGAAATTTCTAAATTACCAGAAGCTCGTCTCATTATTGCAAGACATGACCAAACGATTGTTGGATATGTTACATACTTATATCCTGATCCGCTCGAACGATGGTCAGAAGGAAAGATTGAAAACTTAATTGAACTCGGGGCAATTGAAGTTGTCCCCGCCTTCCGCGGTTGCGCTGTCGGAAAGAACTTATTAGAAGTTTCAATGATGGACGATTATATGGAAGATTACATTATATTGACGACTGAATATTATTGGCACTGGGATTTAAAACAAACAGGCTTAAATGTTTGGGAGTACCGAAAAGTAATGGAAAAGATGATGAATGCTGGTGGCTTACAATGGATGGCTACAGATGATCCTGAAATTTGTTCACATCCTGCTAACTGTTTAATGGTCCGCATCGGTAAACGCGTTGATACGGATTCTATTCAAGCATTTGATCGTCTACGTTTTCACAATCGTTTTATGTATTAATAAAGGGGGCAACTGGAATGATTGTAGAAGAAATTATGAATCAAGATGTGGTGACACTACATCCAAACGATACAATCGAAACAGCAATCCGAACGATACGCACGAAAGGCATTCGGCACATTCCAATTGTCGATCAAAATAATCATGTCGTAGGCATTATTTCTGATCGGGATGTAAGAGATGCAAGTCCGTCTATTTTAGATGAACAAGTTTCACTCGATATGCTGAAGCAACCACTTGAACTTATTATGAAACATCCTGTAATGACTTGCCATCCTCTCGATTTCGTTGAAGAAATTGCTACTTTATTTTTTGAAAATAAAATTGGCTGTCTCCCTGTTACAAAGGCTGGCAAGCTAGTTGGAATCATTTCTGAATCTACTGTACTGCACACGTTAGTGAAATTAACAGGAGCACATCAACCAAGTTCACAAATTGAAATTCAAGTAAAAAACGAACCTGGTATTCTTGGAAAAGTCGTTGCTATTTTTAGTGACTTGCAAATAAATATCGTGAGCGTTCTCGTCTATCCAGCAAAAGATGAGAATGATAAAGTACTCGTTTTCCGCATTCAAACGATGAATCCGCTAAAAGTGATTGATGCACTTGAAGCAGAAGGCTACCGCGTATTATGGCCGAACATTATGGGGATGCAAGCATGAGTAGCGCGTTTATTTATTCGGATGACTTTCGGGGCTATTCGTTTAGCCCTGATCATCCTTTTAACCAACTACGCGTCACACTTACGTATGATTTATTACAAAAGGGCGGTTTTATCTCTCCCTCCCAAATCATCTCACCACGGATGGCTACAGATGAAGAGATCGCCTACGTTCATACAGAGGAGTACATAAATGCGGTAAAACGTGCTGGAGAAGGTAAGTTAGAAAAATCAATTGCGATGACATATGGACTCGGAACAGAAGATACACCGATGTTTCCAAATATGCACGAAGCAAGCGCATTACTCGTTGGCGGTACGTTAACTGCTGTCGACGCTGTTCTTTCCGGGAAAGTAAAACACGCACTTAATTTAGGCGGTGGCTTACATCATGGCTTCCGCGGCAAGGCATCTGGCTTTTGTATTTATAACGATAGTTCCATCGCAATGAAATATATACAGAAAAAATACGGTTTACGTGTTTTATATATTGATACAGATGCTCATCACGGTGATGGTGTACAGTGGTCTTTTTACGACGATCCTAACGTATGCACCATTTCACTACATGAAACTGGGCGTTATTTATTCCCTGGAACTGGTGCTGTAAATGAACGCGGACAAGGTAATGGCTATAGTTATTCTTTTAACGTTCCACTCGATGCCTTTACAGAAGACGAATCGTTTTTAAATTCATATCGCACTGTCGTAAAAGAAGTTGCCGCATACTTTAAACCGGATATTATTTTAACGCAAAACGGCGCTGACGCACATTATTACGACCCACTTACACACCTTTGCGCAACGATGAATATTTACCGTGAAATACCGAAGCTCGCTCGCGAAATCGCTAATGAATATTGCGAAGGTCGCTGGATCGCTGTCGGCGGCGGTGGCTATGACCACTGGCGCGTCGTCCCAAGAGCTTGGGCACTCATTTGGCTCGAAATGAACAACATCCAAAACATCTCAGGTTATCTCCCTCCAGAATGGATTGACGCTTGGAAAGGACAAGCTGAAACAGAACTTCCCCTCACATGGGAAGATCCAGACAACATGTATAAACCGATCCCCCGTAAACCAGAAATTGAAGAAAAGAACGCATTAACTGTAACGAAATCCCTTGAAATAATTCGGAATAATATGACAAAATCTTTGTACTAAACGAAAAGGAGGCTCGTTTTTGAATAGCCTCCTTTTATTTATAGCTTGCTATTATTGTCGGTTTCTGTCGGTAAGTCGATATATTTTGATAATCGCTGATATATTTTAATAACCGCCGATATATTTCGAAAATCGCTGATATATTTTATTTCATAATTAAGTGGTCCAACTTTTATCAGAAAAGGTCGTGATATTATGTGGACACAACAAATAATCAACACGAAACGTGGCACATTTGAAATCTTTACAAAAGGAAGTGGCGAACCGCTTTGCATTACACATCACTATTCACAATTTAATGAAACTGGTGATTACTTTGCGAATGTTTTCACTGCTATGCATCGTGTATTGCTCATTAATTTACGAAACGCTGGTAACTCAGCAAAAGCCAATTCAGAAAAAGAATTAGGTATGATTGAAACCGTTCACGACTTAGAAGCAATACGGGAAGCTTTACAACTCCCAACATGGCATTTCGCTGGCCACTCAACAGGCGGTATGCTTGGGCTTTTATATGCGATTACATATCCAAATTCCTTACAATCATTAGTCATCGTTGGAGCTGCAGCAAGTAACTATACCGAAACACCATTTTGTATTTATCACCCGACACATCCACAGTTTCATTATATGCAAAAGCTCATCGAAAACTTAAAAACCCCTCGCCTTACAAATGCAGAAAGAAAAAAACTATCTACTAATAGAACAAAATTATCATTGTATAAACCAGAAAACTACAACTCTTATTTTAGTAAACCAATCCAAAAAACAATGTCCGCTAGCCGGATGAATGCTTTCGCCAATGAATATCCTTCATTTGATTTAAGAGAGCATTTACCTTCCATCCAAACAAAGACACTTATTATATGCGGAAGACATGATGTACAGTGCCCAATTCAGTATTCTATTGAGATGCATGATGGCATACGTAATTCTATCTTTGTGATATTTGAGGAGAGTAACCATTATCCTTTTTTAGAAGAATCCAGTCGGTTTACTTCTATTACTCAAGAATTTTTTGGGATTAAAAAGAAAATTAAGGACTAACAAAGGCAATAAGTCTAGGAAGAGAGAACAAGTTTATTAGTGCTGTTTTGCTAAAGGAGGAAAATAGGGTGAAAGAAAAATTATTAAGAGTTGGAACGACTTATATTCCAGTTACCAACGTAGAGCTTTCTTTAAACTGGTATGTAAATAAATTGGGAGCAGAGTTGAACTTTAAAGACGAAGACAAAGCTATTATTAACTTTGCAAATCAAAGCTTTTTTCTAGTTAAATCCCAAGATAATCAAACCTTAAATTTTTTTGATTTTCACGGTGAAGAACGCTTTTCTATAACATTCGAAGTTAACGGATTACATGTACTAGAATCAATTCATAGTGAATTTATTGAAAAGGAAATTCTAGTTGGAGAGATTGAAAACAGAGGGCATGCTGGGAAGAATTTTGTTTTTTATGATTTAGATGGTAATAAATTTGATGTTTGGAGTGAATTAAGTCCTATTTTCAAAGAAAAATACCTAATATAGAGTGATTTTTTACAATCAGACGTAAGTATTAAATAACATAGAAAGATACGAGGCTTATTCCATTAAAGCCTCGTTAATGAATATATTAACCTTCAAAAGAAATATTTCACACTAGAAACAACAAGAAGAACAAAAAAATCATTAAACCTACATCAAATAATACTGCCTTTTTATCTCCTTCTTTTAAACTTATCATAAAACTAGAAATTATTTTAATTCCAAAAAAGACCATCATAAATAACCAACCGAAATGATCATTCGTAGAATCTCCATCATAAAACATTTGTATTGCACCGATAATTAATAAGATAAGTATGATATTAGTTCCAATCTTTAAAGCCTTGTTTAATTTATTATCTTTTAATGTATCTCTCAAAATGTCGCACGCCCTCTCATACTCCCCTATGTTTTATCTCTCTTTATATTTTAACATAAATTACCTATTATTCCCTTTTTGTTCAAATAACATAAAAAACCTGCCAATTACTCGGCAGGTGCATTACACGTTAAAGCGATAACCAGCTCCCCATACTGTTTCAATATATTGCGGGTGGGCGGGATCTCTTTCAATTTTTTCGCGTAGTTTTCTAATGTGAACAACGACAGTAGCTAAATCACCAGCTGAGTCTAGTCCCCAAATACGTTCAAATAACTGTTCTTTATTTAATACTTGGTTTGGATGCGTTACAAAGAATGTTAATAAATCAAATTCTTTCGTTGTAAACGCAATTTCTTCATTGTTTATAAAAACTTTTCTCGCTCGCTGATCAATAGAAATTCCGTGAATGTATAACGTATCACGTTGCTTACTCACATTTCCTGATAATCTTTCATAACGAGAAATATGAGCTTTTACCCTTGCGACTAATTCACTCGGGCTAAACGGTTTCGTTATATAATCATCCGCTCCTAAACCGAGTCCGCGAATTTTATCTATATCTTCCTTCTTTGCTGAAACAAGTAAAATCGGAATGTCTTTTATAGCACGTATTTGTTTACAAATTTCAAAACCGTTCATTTTCGGAAGCATAATATCTAAAATAATTAGATCATAATCTTCCTGAAGAGCCATTTGTAGACCTACTTCTCCTGAATGTTCTACATCGACTTGAAAATCACTAATTTCTAAATAATCTCTCTGTAATTCTGCAATACTTATTTCATCTTCTACTAGTAAAATTCTCTTCATTCTACTCACCACATTCCTGTACTTTTTTCAATGAGAAGAAAATACTTGTACCTTCCCCAAGCTTACTTTCCGCCCAAATTTCTCCGCCATGTTCTTCAACAATTTGTTTCGCTATCGCTAAGCCAAGTCCACTTCCACCTGTGCTAGAATTTCGCGATTGCTCTGCACGATAAAACCGCTCAAATATATACGGCAGCGTATCAGCTTCTATACCTGCCCCATTGTCCATCACTTTCACAATAACTTTATTGTTATCACTCAATACTGTTACAGTAATTTTCTTCTCTTCTTTATCCATGTATTTCACACTATTATGAATTAAATTTGATATCACTCTATTTATCTTTTCGCAATCAGCCGTTACATATAGTGGTGATGAATGTAATTGTAAGTAAACTTCTATACCTTCCTCACTTAAATCCATCTGCATCTCTTCTAATAATTCCTGCATAAACACGTTTAACTCTATCGTTTCAAACTGAAAGGGAACTCGATTCAAATCAAGCTTCGAAAACAAAAAGAGCTCATCAATAAGTGTATCCATATGTTTTGCCTTCGTATGAATGGTCGTTAAATACTTATCCATTTTCTCTGGCGTATTTGCGACTCCATCTTTTATGCCTTCTACATATCCGATAATAGATGTGATCGGTGTTTTTAAATCATGAGATATATTGGAAATGAGCTCTTTTCGATTTTCTTCATACTGCGTTTGCATCTCTATCGACTCTTTTAATTTCTTTCTCATTTCCTCAAACCCTTGATTTAATTGCCCGATTTCATCATGGGATGTAACTGGAATTTGAAAATCTAAATTCCCTTCTTTAATTCTCCCAGTCGCATCTTTCAACACAAAAATTGGTTTTATCACACTTCTTGAGACGAAATAACTTACTAATCCAATGAGTAATATCGCTAACAGTAAAAGTGCTACGAATAAAATTGGAAATAATTTTTGTGTAAGATCTACAAATGAACTTTGCCTTTTTAGTACAAATATACTCCCTTCTTCATCTCCGGGAAAATAAAAATCAAATTTTACATATCGATAAAATGTATCGCCTAGTTCTGTTGTACCACGACTATTAATATTTGCTGATTCAAATTTCGGAATGGCTTCTTTTAAAGATACACCTTCAAATATTTTTGTAGCATAAGAAATGGTTTCTCCCTTTCTTACAACTATTTTCACCCCTTCTTTTTCAAGTGATGAAACGAACGATTCATCTAATAGTTGTGATTGATTTTTCTTTGCCGCTAATTTCAATTCAATATACGTATTCTCTTCTTCTGGCGTAAGCGGCTTTTGAATATAGGAACTTTTATAGAAATTTTTCACTGATTCCAAGTCTCCTGTTATAGAAAAAACAATTAAAAATCCCGCGACTAATATGAGCGTGATGGAAACGAGAATAACAGCGATATAAGAGAATAAAAATCTTGTTTTAATAGACATATGTTACATCCTCACTTTAACAAACCATGTTATTCATAAGCATAAAAATATATGTTCAAATACTCAAGCGATTTTATAGTAACTTTAGCGTCAGTTTATAAAAATTTAATGTTCTTCTTTTACAGTTGAAATGAGGAGGTTGAAATTCCATGTTCAAAAAAACATTAAGCATGTTATGTTGCGTAATTTTTTTACAAGGTTGCTCACAAGAACAAGAAGTTAAAAAGGAGATGACAAGCATGGAGACAGCGCTACACGGTGCAGATGTAAATATTCCAGACAACGATGGTGTTACCCCGTTAGAGCATGCTCGCGCTCATAACTTTGAAGAGATAGAGAAGATTTTGTTAGAAGGACGTAAGTAAAAAGCTAATTTTTGCCTTCCTCTCCCATCCTATGCTACATTTAAGCCGTTACATCAATATTAATAGGGTAACTAACTGTTACGATTTATTTAACAAATTATAACCAAAGTTAATTAAATATATCAGTAAGCCCTGCTAGTCAAGTGATTGGCTAGTAGTGAGGGTTAACTGCGGGCAATCCCTAAAGCTGATTGAACTACAACGTGGCTAGAAATGGTGAGCGTGAATGTTGCGAAAGCAGAAAAAATCAATCAGATGGTGCAAGGTTAAATCCTAAACACTAGAACAATGGGTCTTCCGCCTCGAATCATCTAAGTCAAAAGTGATAAGATGAACGTTCAACGACTATCTCGTATAACTGACGAGAGTACACCACAAGCCTATGGTGGTGGAAAAATCCTCTATCTCTAAAGAGATAAACATATAGTCTGCGCTCATGTGAAAATATGAGAAGTTCATAAGAGAACTGGCTAAGGAATTGCGCCCTTAGTTGAACAAGATAAATTTTATTGAATCTATCAAACTTCATTGAACTTGTCGAACGTATGTGCTATGTTAGGTTCAATGAGGTGAGAATAATAATGAAATTTTCACGAGTTAGTCAAGTATCGGAATTAACAGGTTTGTATCCGAGTAGTCTCAGGAGAATGCTGGTGGAACACGCTGCCATTCAGAAGAATCAATCTTTCGTTATCTAAAAGATAAGTGCTCGAATATTCGCACAGTAAAGGAGTTAAATTCTGATGATATTGGCGAAGAAAGTCAGACAGATTCCAACGCCTGAACAAGAACAAGTGCTTAGAAACCATGCTGGTGCTGCAAGATTTGCTTATAACTATTGTAAAAGAATGAGTGATAGATATTATAAGCTATTTGGAAAATCTGTTTCACAGTTAGCTTTACAGAAACGATTTACAAAGATCAAGAAGCGAAAGAGATATGAGTGGTTAAAAGACATTAATGCACAAGTTCCTAAACAGGCTTCAAAAGATTTTGATACGGCGAGGAAACATTCGTTCAAAAAGTACAAAAATGGTTATCACACTTCTTATAAATCCAAAAAAGATTTAATTCAAGGATTTTATGCCAATTATGAAAGACTGATTATAGGAAAGAAAGTAGTTTATATTCAGTCCATTGGAGAAGTGAAAACAAGCCAACAACTACCACGAAACAAAAAACCATCCAATCCAAGAGTTACCTTTGATGGTCGTCACTGGTGGATGAGTGTAGGGTTCCAAGAAAACTTTGAATCCCAAGAACTAACCAATGATTCGATTGGTGTGGATGTTGGTTTAAAAGAGCTGTTTGTAGCTTCTAATGGTACGAAAGAACGAAATATAAACAAAGATGCCAAGGTTAAAAAACTTTTGAGAAGGAAAAAGTCAGCGCAAAGAGATATGTCTAGGAGATTTAAAAAAGGTGTAAAAATTCAATCTGCCGGATATGAAAAAGCTAAAACTGAGCACCTGCGGTTATCTAGGAAAATTACGAATATCCGAAATAACCATATCCATCAAGCAACAGCTAAATTGGTGAAAACCAAACCAAGGAGAATTGTTGTGGAAGACTTACCTATCTCAAACCTGTTAAAAAACAAAAAACTATCGAAGGCACTTTCCTTTCAAAAATTAAACTTCTTCTTTCAATGTTTGTCATACAAGTGCGAGAAGTACGGCATTGCGTATGTAAAAGCTGATAAATGGTTCGCCTCAAGCAAGATTTGTTCATGTTGCGGAGTAAAATACAACCATTCAGTTCAACCGGAAGGACAGTGGAGTTTAAAAATACGTGAGTGGTGTTGTGTTGGGTGCAATAGCCATCACGATAGGGATGTAAATGCGTCGATAAATTTATCAAGATGGGTAAAATAAATGCTTGATAATAGGAGGTAACGATACTGCCTCGTGTGGAGTGTTATACCCCTCGTCCCTTTGGGGCTGCGAGAACACGATGAAGCACTAACTTGTGTAAATTTGATTGAATTGTATAGATTTAGTTAAGTTTATCGTATCGGTGGGAATAAACATGAATAAACCTAAAATTGGGATGATTGGACTTGGAGGTATTGCGCAAAAGGCCTATCTTCCAACACTTACAAAAGAAACAGATTGGAATTTTGTAGGGGCGTTTACACCTAACGCGGAGAAAAGGAAACAAGTTTGCCACCAATACCGCATTCAAGACTTTCATTCTATTGAAACGTTGGCTTCAGAATGTGATGCAATCTTCGTCCATAGTTCAACTGCTACACATTATGAAATCGTTTCTGAACTTCTGAAAAAAGGAATTGACGTTTATGTTGATAAGCCGCTAGCAGCTACAGTGGAACAAGCTGAGCAACTAGTCGAGTTGAGCGAAAAGCATAACAGAAAGTTAATGGTCGGATTTAATCGCCGATTCGTTCCTATGTATGTTGCTGCAAAAGAGCAAGCTCATAATATTTCATGGGTTCGAATTGAAAAACACCGCACAAATAAAGTGGGGCCATATACGTACGACTTTACTATGTTAGATGATTACTTACATATTGTAGATACTGCTCGCTGGTTAGCTAATGATGATCTTAACGTCGTTCATAATATGATGCAAATAAATGAAAAGAATGAACTTCTTTACGGACATCACACATATACAACGCCAAGTGGACTGTTACTTTCTACCGCAATGCATCGCCACGCCGGTACAAATTTAGAACAAATTGAACTTGTAACGACAGGTAAAATCATTCGCGTAAAAAATATGAACACATTTGAAGTTGAGCAGGAAAATGCAGTTTCTCAGATTGGTTCACCATCATGGGATACGACGTTAAAACAACGTGGTTTTGAAGATGCTGTTCATCATTTTATTGAATGTGTACAAGGAGATACAAAGCCTGTTGTAGATGGATTAGAAGGATTAAAAACGCAGCAGCTGCTGCAATCTCTACTGGAGAATGTAAACAAAAATTAAAACGGATACATTTTTCAGAATTTACTTTCATTCCCATTTTCTCTTTATTTCTCTCACAAATTTCTATAGAATATGTTGATAGGAATTATAAATTTCATATTGAATCGTGGAAAGGATGGGATTAACACATGTGGAACGAGTTTAAAAAATTCGCATTCAAAGGGAATGTAATCGATTTAGCTGTCGGGGTTGTAATCGGTGCTGCATTTGGTAAAATCGTTAGTTCTTTAGTAAAAGATATTATCACACCATTACTTGGTATGGTATTAGGTGGCGTTAACTTTACAGATTTACATTTTGGATATGGTAAATCTGCTGTTATGTATGGTAACTTCATCCAAACTATTTTTGATTTCTTAATTATTGCAGCTTCTATCTTTATGTTCGTTAAAGTGTTCAACAAACTAACATCTAAAAGAGAAGAAGAAGAAAAGACAGAAGAAATTCCAGAACCAACAAAAGAAGAAGTTCTTCTTAGCGAAATTCGCGACTTATTAAAACAACAAAATTCTTCTAAAGATAGAGCATAATTGAACGGATAAAAAGGCATGCCCCTCGGGACATGCCTTTTCTATATTCTATAACGTTTCCGAATTCATATGAATAAATAAAATAATACCTGCAACCATAAGTACCATAATACTACCTGCAAATAGTGTAATACCCATGAACATTAAACTTGTGCTCATGTCCACTGATACACTTTCAATAAAAATAGAAATTACATACGTGATAAGGGCAATTCCTGCAAGAATACTTCCTGGAACAAATCGCTTTAAGCCATTTTGTTTTAACGTCATATATGCAAAAATAGCAGTCATACAAAGCGTAATTATCCAAAGAACGATCATCTCTTCTCCCCCCTCACAAGCCTTTTCTTTCTATTATACATGACATTGCCCTATAATAGTTAAATTTGCACTTATGTGACATATAACAAGGAACAATACCATTTTGTAGCGAAGTCACCAATAGGCCATATACTCGGGAGGATTTCAATTGGAAGATGATATTGTAGGATATTTTAAACAGGTAGAGCGATTCGATTATATTACAATCGACTTAGACACAAAGTTTTTTTTATGTCTAAGTTGTACAATTAGAAACAAATATAACTTTACTAAAATTATCACTTAACTTAGACAAAGATGAAATTATTATTGCTGGCAATGTAAAACAATATAATCCTTCTAGGTTAGAACAGTTAATACAAAGTTTTAAGCGCACTGCACACAAACATGCCTGGAACATAATTTACGAAGTCCTGAAGAACTTTTTGCATTTTGGAAAGAAAATTGACCACCAAAAAAATGGATATTTTTTATATAAATCGATATAATTACCATATATAAATATTCTTTACAAGGGAGTGTTCATAATGATTTGGATTTCACTAATCGTATTAGCCTATTTCATCATTCTCGTCCCAATACAGTACAACTATATTAAGATATTAAAGAAAAAACAGAAAAAAATGAACGTGTCACAAAACGAACTATATGACAACATGTCTTATGAAGAATCCCAAATACACTATCATTATCAAAGCAACGTATTTACAATACCTGCTTCGCTTGTCGCAAGTATTATTTATAAGGTGAAACATGCAGCATAATATGTACGCTGTAAAATTATTATTTGAATCTGTTCATTCTGGTGAGCCTCATCCTACGAAAGTGGATGAGCATTATGAAGAAAATCACGATAAACTTTTTGAAGAAAGTATTATCCTCGTTAAAGCAAACGACCTAGAGGAAGCTCACGAATTAGGCAAAAAAATAGCTATACACTCTGAAGAATCGTACGATAATGTGTACGGTGAACAAGTCACATGGAAGTTTCGAAAAGTGTTACATGTATTTGAATTAAATGATACTTCATTTGAAACAGGAACAGAGTTGTACGCAAGATTTTTACACGTTAAAAAAAATGAAACGGTAGATACAATAGTTAAAACATACTACCCTGAATACGAATAAAAGCTCACAGCAATTGCTGTGAGCTTTTTTATACTTATTTCGTTGAATCTCTAAATTGGATACGGTGAGGTAAGATAACAGTGTGATCTTCCACTTTTTCTTTGTTCATATACTTTGTTAATAGACGCATTGCTACTGCACCGATATCATACATTGGTTGTACAACTGTTGAAAGTTGCGGACGAACCATTAATGCAAGGCGTGTATTATCGAAACCAAGTACTTCTACATCAGTTGGTACGTTTAATCCAGCGTCTTGTGCTGCATGGATTACACCTAGTGCCATTTCGTCAGAAGATACGAAGATTGCTGTTGGCTTTTCATCACTGCTCCAAAGCTTTTCGAATGCTTCGATACCTGAATCATATGTGTAATCTCCATCGATTATAAGATTTTCATCATATGAAATACCTGCTTCTTCTAAAGCTTTTTTATAACCTTGTAACTTCTTCGCGCTTCCCGCTTTATTAATGAAAGGACCAGAGACGAAACCGATACGCGTATGCCCTTGCTCAATAAAGTGCTTCATTGCGTCGTAAGCTGCTTGCGTATAATCAATATTTACTGATGGCGTTTCATTTTGCTCATCAAATGACGCTGCTAATACGATTGGTACTGGAGACTTTTTGAATTCTTCAATGTGAATGTCTGTAATATCTTCACCCATGAAAACAATTCCGTCCACTTGTTTTCCAAGCATCGTATTTAATAAATGGAACTCTTTCTCTTTGTTTTGGTCAGAGTTACTTAAAATGATGTTATATTTGTACATTGTTGCGATATCTTCAATTCCACGAGCAAGTTCTGCATAAAACGTATTTGAGATATCAGGAATAATAACACCTACTGTAGTTGTCTTCTTACTTGCTAGTCCACGTGCTACCGCATTTGGGCGGTACCCTAAACGATCAATCGCTTCTAATACTTTCTTTCTTGTTGTAGGCTTTACATTTGGATTACCGTTCACTACACGAGATACGGTAGCCATTGAAACGTTTGCTTCACGCGCTACATCATAAATTGTTACGTTCATCTCATCGCACACTCCTTCTATTTTTGTTATCTATTTTTATGTATCGGTTACTTGAATGAAAAAAAGACATCAACTCTATTTGCAGATGCCACCAATCGTCCCGAGTTCTTCCTTTTACTAATGATACGATAAAAACGCAGGCTCATACAATATTTTCCCGCAAAAGTTTCGAAAAAATTCGCTTCTTTTCTCGTATTTTCGTATTTTTTATGAAAAAAAGGGCATTTTTTGTAAAAAAATAGATATCCCATGAGTACAAACTGTATATTAAGCCGTACGTTAGTAAATGAAATTTATATCGGCGATTTATATATATCGACTTACCGACAGAAACCGACAATGATATTCATTTGATGCGCGCTGGATCTGGGCTGGCAATAGAAGGTCACATCACCCTGTAGAATGCGTTATATCGGCAACGACAGGTAAATGTGTTGCTTTCTTTAAAATCGGCGCAGCGGATATAGGAAGCGTATTACGCGGCGCTCCTTCCCATCGTACCTTTTCACTTACAATAAAAAAAGACAGTTTAAACACTGTCTTTTTTTATAAGAAGGAAACAAACGGTTTTTCGCTGTTTTTCTCTTTTATAATAATTGCCTCAATTTTACTCTCGGACTTTATCTGCAATTGTACTTTCGCATCTTTAGGTAATTTTTCTAACATACTTTGAGCAGCCATTTGAGTAAGAGCCATTAATTCTGTTTTACCGTTATATTTAATAACGATATTCATATTTAATGTATCCATCTGATTTTTCTTGTAAGAAACTTTAGCATTTACTGGGATAAAATCTGCCGGAGAAAAACCTTTCATCGCATCAGCAAATTCAGTTATTTTTGTATTATCTTCTCCATGTGCTTGTTTAAATTCATCAGAAGGATATGAATATGCTTGTTCATCGATCGTACTCCAATTTCCAAGGTTCGTATCATTCTTTTGAACGGTAGCACTAGCAATATACGTCCCATTTTTTAAAGAACTTGTACTTTCTTGCTTAAAGATAGCAAACGTAATTGGAGACTTATTATACTTGTCATTTTTATTAATCGCTTCAATAAGTTGCTTGGCAACTTCAGTACCCTTAGACATAGCTTCTTCATTCGATACACTTGAAGACATGGCTAACCCGATCACAACGCCAGATAAACTTAATTCATTTGAATTCTGCTTCCCGAAATAGTCTTGTTCTATAATATTTGTCAAAACGGGTGCTTTTACTTTTGCGACTAGTTCATCAACTAACTTCTCCGGAATATACTGATTTAATTGTAGTACATGATTTTCTGTATCAAATTGCTCTTTTGCAATATTCATTAAACCATTTTCATACTCTGCTAAATCTAATTTAGAATTTGTTGTTATATTAGCTGTATTGATAACCTTTTGTTCTTTTAAAGGAATTACAGTTCTATAATAATCTTTAGAAACAGCAGTTCTCGGAATCATGCTTTTTTCTTTCGTATCCTTCTGTATAACTTCATCCTTCTTACTAATCGTATCATTACTACAAGCTCCTAGTAATAAACTTACGACCGCGAAGGATAATGCCATTTTCTTCATTACTTAAAACCTACTTTCAACAATCTAATTATTTAATTTGAACTAATAACAGTGTACCATTAAATATATTTCAACAAAAACAAAAAAAAGAAGCAAGCACCTTTCGCTTGCTTCTTTTTACTTAATATTCTCTTCTAAAGCGTCTTTTTTAATGTTCCAATGAGACGTATTCCATACTACCATCCCATCTTTTATGTATAACACTTGCGGAGATTCATGTTTAATGCTGTACTGTTCTGCAACACGATTCGAAACATCTCTCGCATCTTGTACGTATAAGTAATACGCTGGTACTGCTCTTTCTTCACTACAATACGCTTGAAATTCTGTATATGCACCGTGACTAATCGGGCATGTCGTACTATGTTTAAAAAGAACATAAGGCTCGTTTTTTTCTACTAATACTTCAAGTTCTTCAATTGCTTCAATTTTTGTCATATTCATCACGATTCACCTCTCATACGAAGTCTAGAGCGCTTTTCTTTCTTTTCAGCTTTTTTCTCAAGTCTTTCTAATTTACGCTCTTCTTTTTCAACCTTTTTCTCTTGTCTTGTCGCACGATAATGATTGTATACTTCAATTGCTGCGCTACTCCACTGTACAACTTGCGCTACTTTATCGGCATTATTTTCAATTTCGTCCGTAACAGAATCTGATACATTACGAAGTTTCGTATTTAAAGAATGGATTGTCGTTCCAATTCCATCTACACCCGATACTACTTTATTTAATGATTGTGACTTCTGTTGAATGTCATCAGCTAACGCATTTGTTTTATGTAATAATTGCTCCGTCTCTACGCTAATCCCTTGCATTTGCTTTTCTAAACCTTCTAACGTGCTTGCAACGTTTTCTAACGTCTTTTGAACCGATAACAACGTTCTGCATACATATACTACTAATACAGCGAAAGCAACCGCGATAATAGCCGCACTTACATATAAAAGAACTTGCATTTCATCACTTCCTTTATCTTTTTCATACTTTCCCCTATTATACAATCATTTTCCGTTTCGTTCTAATCCCTATCTTTTCATTAGAATTTTCATACTTATTCGTTAACTTTAACATAAATGATTCAACAAATTCCACTAAGTAGGTTACAATAGGAGAGGATACATAATTAGTAGGGAGGCTTTACATATGAAAGATCCACGCATTGAAAAGTTAGCATACAATTTAATTAACTACTCTATCCGCTTACAAAAAGGCGAAAAAGTATTAATTGAAAACTTTGGCTTACAAAAAGAACTTGTAACTGCACTTGTAAAAGAAGCATATGCAGCTGGTGGTTTCCCATTCGTTTCTTTAAAAGATCATCAAGTAGATCGCTCTTTATTAATGGGTGCTACTGAAGAACATTTTGAACAAATCGCTGCATATGAAGCAAGCGTAATGAAAGATATGGACGCTTATATCGGTCTTCGCTCTGGCGATAACATTAACGAACAAGCTGACGTGCCAAGTGAAAGAATGCAAATTCACGGTCAAACAGTTGGTAAGAAAGTTCATAGAGACATCCGCGTTCCGAAAACGCGCTGGGTTGTTCTTCGCTACCCAAATGCTTCTATGGCGCAGCTTGCTAAAATGAGCACAGAAGCTTTCGAAGACTTCTACTTCGAAGTTTGTAACTTAGACTACGGTAAAATGGATAAGGCGATGGATAGCCTTGTTACATTAATGAATAAAACTGATAAAGTTCGCCTAACTGGCCCTGGAACTGACTTAACATTCTCTATTAAAGATATTCCAGCTATTAAATGTTCAGGTCATTTAAACATTCCAGACGGTGAAGTATACTCTGCACCAGTTCGCGATTCTGTTAATGGTACAGTTTCTTACAACACACCATCTCCTTACAACGGTTATACATTTGAAAATGTACAACTTAAATTTGAGAACGGTCAAATCGTTGAAGCAACTGCAAACGATACAGAGCGCATTAACAAAATCTTCGATACAGACGAAGGCGCACGCTTCGTTGGTGAGTTCGCAATTGGCGTAAACCCATACATCTTACATCCAATGGGAGACATCCTATTCGATGAAAAAATCGATGGCAGCTTCCACTTTACACCTGGACAAGCTTACGAAGATGCATGGAACGGTAACAACTCGAACATTCACTGGGATCTAGTATGCATCCAACGCCCTGAATACGGCGGCGGCGAAATTTACTTCGACGACGTACTAATCCGTAAAGACGGACGCTTCGTTGTATCTGAACTAGAAGCTTTAAATCCAGAGAACTTAAAATAATAAATAAAAACGCTCGGAATTTTCTCCGAGCGTTTTTCATTTATTACCTACCATTTCTATTTTCACATGTGGACTCTCTTTTTCTACAAGCGATAAAAACTGCTCCATATGTTGCGGCATCGCAACCATATGTACTTTGTATGTATTCGTCGTAATTTCAAGGGATTTCCCAACTTGACGAATGATTCGTATCTCTTTCAATACGATATCGTCATTTAAAATACCGTACTTTAATACCCCATTTTCTACTTTGTGCTTTTTAATAAATACTTCCCAAACGAGTGGTACATTTACAAGGAAACATAAACCCATTCCAATTAACGCTGACATCCACTGCTCTTTATTTGAGATAATCATGACAAGTGGATATACGAACATAAAAACTAACGTGAGACAAACGAAAATTACTACCGATTTACTTCTTTGAATCGGAATGTTCATACACGCACCCCCTACCCCAAATTATACCACTTTTTCCATTTTAGTTCATAAAAAAAGGCCATTTCTACATGACCTTCTTAAACAATATATCTATAGAATTTCTTATCCACCTGTAACACTGGAAAACTTTTTGGCAAATCTTCTATATCCACACTTTGAAAACCATTCTTTTCATAAAAGCGATGTGCTGCTAAAAATTTCACTGTCGTTCCTAAGTAAATATCTTTCAGCTTTTTATTCTCAGCCCACGAAATTGCTGTTTGGAGCAACTTATGTGATGCGCCCCATTCTTTTCCGCGAAATTCTTTTTTTACGAACATTTTTCTTAGCGCTACTTGCTGATTCTCAATATCTAATAAAGCTACTGTTCCAACTACTTTATCATCATAAGTTGCTACCCAAAAGTTTCCATGATTCCTTTGATAAAATGTTTCTATTTCAAGCAGGTCTGGCTGCTCTTCTTTCGTAATGGGGACATTGTACTCTTTTTGCTGAATATGAACGATAAGATCTACTACTTCATCTTGAAACGTACTTTCATACGGAATAATGCGTATCTTCTCGTTCATCGAATCTCCTTCCACTCTGAAGCTAGTAAACTATATACAGCGATATCGTGAAAATGATCATATAGCCATTCATCATCTCTTAAAATACCATCTAACTTAAAACCTAAACGCTCTGGAATAGCGCGGCTTTTCACATTTTCAACACCGCATCTAATTTCCACTTTATTTAATTTTAAATTCTCAAATGCATATTGAAGTACAGCCTTCACGCTACGCGTCATAATACCTTTCCCGCCAGCATCTTCTGCCAGGTAATATCCGAGACTGGCCGCTTTCTTCCCCCAACTTACCGGATGAATGCCTACCATCCCAACGAGCTTTCCTTTATAACGTATGCCACTTTCAAAACCGTCTCCCTCTGCAAACTTCTTTAACCACATCGGACAAATCTCATCATACGCACCAGCTGATTTCATCCCATCTACCCAAGGAAGCCATCTTCGTAAATGATTACGGTTTTGGTCTATTAATTGATATAGTTCCTCTTTATGATGCTTCTCTAATAACTGTAATTCGATTTCATCGTCTACTCGAAGTGTGAACATGTTTTTTAGCTCCCTTTTAGTTTTCTTATTATTCTAACACTTACAGATATAAATTGTTAAATATTCACACTTTATTTTAAATTATATATATGAACACCCACTATATATGATTGATATCTAGATATGAGTCATATATAGTTAAAGCATGGAAAAAAATGATAATTTTATAATTCAATTACGTAAAGGTGTTTTTGATCTTGCTATTTTGTCTTTAATAAGTAAACAACCTATGTACGGATACGAAATTACAAGTGCATTACAAGATATCCCTGTGTTTCATATCCCAAACGGTTCGATTTACCCCATATTAAATCGAATCACGAAAAACAATTGGGCTATTTCCTATTGGGAAGAGTCCGGTGATGGCCCAAAAAGAAAATACTATCGAATTACAGACGAAGGGAGAGAAATTTTACATAGTCGCTTACATGATTATGATGCAGTGTATCATGCTCTAATGTTACTAGCTAAAGGAGAGGATAAAAAATGAACAAGGAACAATTCTTTTCAAATGAACTCATTGCTTCTTTCTTACAGGATTTCGACAAAGGTTTAATGAACTTACCTACCTCAGCAAGAGAACAACATGTGCTAGAAATCAAATCCGATTTATATGAAAATGCATTAAGTAAAGAAAATGAAGGGATACCATTAGCAAGCATCCCTTCACAAGTGATTGAAGAATTTCTTCCTCCAAAAGAATTAGCACAGGAAATTGCCGGAGAATATACAGACGTTATTCAAGATGCACAGCAATTTACAAATACATTTATTAAATACTTTACAGGGCTATCTGTTGCTCCACTCGTTGCTTTATCAGTACCTATCGCACTTGGCTTTATAAATATTTCAGCTAATTTACCATTTTTATTAGCCTTTATCGTAAGCAATATTTGGTTCATCTGTAGAGAAAACCATTGGAATACAAAGCAATTAAAATTTTTAAAAACAATGATTTCCTTTAGTACTAGCGTTTTAATTGCACTTCCGTTTGCATTCTTCGCGATTCGAATTATGATAACAAAACAATTCGATATATTTTCATTCTATTATTTAATCGGATATGTACTTTTTAGTTCACTATATATCTTTTTATTAAAACAACTATACAAAAAGAATAAACACTATCAACAGATTAACGCTTTTTAAAATATATCGAACACAACAAAAAAAGACGCACAGCCACAGCTATGCGTCTTTTCTATTACTTCTCTGCAACTTGAACTTCTTTTACGTAAGCTGCTTCGAATTTTTGGATGTCTCCTGCGCCCATGAAAATTAGAACGCCGTTTTTATGTTTCTTTAATACATCCGTTGTTGTATCTGTAATTAGTTCTGCACCGTCAATACGCTTTTGCAGATCTTCGATTGTTAATTCACCTTTGTTTTCGCGCGCTGATCCGAAAATATCACATAAGTATACTTGGTCAGCTTTGCTTAAGCTTTCAGCGAACTCATCTAAGAACTTTTCTGTACGTGAGAATGTATGCGGCTGGAATACAGCGACAACTTCACGCTCTGGATGTTTTTGACGAGCTGCTTCAATCGTTGCATTAATTTCTGTCGGATGGTGTGCGTAGTCATCGATAATAACTTGCTCTCCCATTGGCTTTTCATTAAAGCGACGTTTTACGCCTTCAAAAGTTGTTAACTGATGCTTAACTGCTTCTACATCAACGTTTTCATAATGGCAAAGCGCGATTACTGCTAATGCATTTAATACGCTGTGGTTGCCGTATCCTGTAATTTTGAACGTGTCATAGTACGTATTACGAACGAATACATCGAAAATAGTACCATCTGTTCTCTTTTGAATGTTACGTGCTTGGAAATCATTATCTTCTCCAAATCCATAGAAAATAACAGGTACTTTCGCTTGAATTTTTTGAAGTTCTTCATCATCCCCACATGCAATAATACCTTTTTTCACTTGCAATGCCATCTCTTGGAATGCATTGAATACATCATTGATATCTGAGAAATAATCTGGATGATCAAAATCAATGTTTGTCATAATTGCATAGTCTGGATTGTAAGACAAGAAATGACGACGATACTCACAAGCTTCAAATACAAAATACTTACTATTTTCTACCCCATGCCCTGTTCCATCTCCAATGAGGTAAGATGTAGGGTGTGCACCTTGCATTACATGGGCTAACAAACCAGTTGTTGATGTTTTTCCATGTGCACCAGTTACAGCAACACTTGTGTATTGGTTCATAAGATCACCTAAGAAGTGATGGTAACGATGTACTGGGATGTTTAATTCTTTTGCTGCTACAATTTCTTCATGCGTATCAGGAAATGCATTTCCTGCAATAATCACTTGTCCTTCTTTTACATTATTTTTATCAAAAGGAAGGATCGAGATATTACGCTTTTCCAACGCTGTTTGTGTAAAGAAACGCTTTTCATAATCAGACCCTTGAACAGTATGCTTCATGTCATGAAGAATTTGAGCTAATGAACTCATTCCTGTTCCTTTAATTCCTACAAAATGGTAAACTGTCATCTTAAAGAACCTCCAACATTTCGAACTAATACAACGGCCTATCTATAAGACAGTATATGAATCTTTTCTTATTTTGGTAATCATCATACATTTTTGATGTAGTGAAGTTATTCTTTCCCTTCACTTATCAGGATAAACTCGTACGTACTTCTTTTTTATGTCCATAACAAATCCATTATAGCAAAAAAGAAGCCGCTATACTATGATAACAGAAAAACTGATAGGGTCAATCACCTATCAGTTTTTCTCTCTTTTACATATCTTCTCTTTTTTCTAATTGAACACGCTCTAGACGTGGGTTTGGACGATATTTACGACCAGCTTTCGCTTCTGGTTTTCCATTTAATTCTACGTTATCACCAGTAAAGCCAATATTCATTTTTAATAAGCTACTTCCTACTCCGTATATATCAACAGGTACGTTTTGAGCTTCAAATTCACGAATACGCTTCTCATCAAATCCACCAGTTACAACGATGTCTACATGCTGGAATCCTTCTTCATCAAGTGCTTTACGAAGTGCGAATACAAGTGATGGGTTTACACCACGTGGATCGAATGTTCCAAGTACTTCTGGGTGGCGAATGAAGTATTGATC
This sequence comes from Bacillus sp. MMSF_3353, assembly GCF_030733445.1. Lineage (NCBI taxonomy): Bacteria > Bacillati > Bacillota > Bacilli > Caryophanales > Bacillaceae > Bacillus > Bacillus sp. MMSF_3353. Next base: position 3,067 of record NZ_JASHJA010000001.1, on the reverse strand, counting down.
AATCATCGTGCGCGACGTATCTACACGTACACCTTTTAATGTTGATCCAAATTCACGCGCTACGCGAAGTGCATCTGTAATGACATCATTATTGTAATCAATTAATACAACTAATTCATCTTCTGGGAATTTCTTATGATATGCTTTTGCCGCTTCCACAACATCACCATTAAACATTTGAATTAATGCGTGAGGCATTGTCCCCATACCACTTCTACCCCACCATTCATTCATCGCATGCGTCGCTTGTGCGCTCATACCCCCGATGTATGCTGCATAACCGTCACCAGCTTGTTGCGTATAATGATCGTCACGATCTCCCATGAAAATAACTGGTTTTTCTTTATCTACGCTACGCGCAGCTTGGACAACGTTATATACGTTTGTCGCAACTGATGTACGACGGGCTAAAATCCCATCAATGACACCTTCTAAAAATCCGAAATTTTCATAAGGACCATGAATTGTTAACACTGTTTCAAACGGACTAATATTATCGCCATCTTTTAAAGAGTTAATTTCAAGTTCCTCAGGATTTTTGGCGAATGTTTGTAGCAAAGCAATCACTTCATCTGTTCCGCAAAGAACTGCATTTTCCTTTTGGAAAAATTGCATCGTCACAACACTTTTCGGGCGAAATTCTTCAATGATTTCTCTAGTCTTTAAAAAGTAAACGGCAGAGAACCAACCTTCTCCAACACGTTCGTCAAATTTAAATGTTCTATTTGTTAGTCTATTTATTTCACCTTTTAATTTTAATTCAATTTCTTTCATGTCGCTTTACTCCCTACTTTACTATCCAACATTTTCTATTAGTATACAGCAAAACCGTTTACTATACATTTGTTTCCTGCATAGCAGCGAATTCATCCTCAGAAATAAGGACATCTCTCGGTTTCGTTCCTCTTCCTTCAGAAATAATCCCTTGCGATTCCATCTCTTCAATGAGACGTGCCGCGCGATTATAACCGATGCGGAATTTTCGCTGTACAGAAGATGTGGACGCTCCCCCTTGTTCTACAACAAATTGACATGCATCAAAGAACAATTCGTCTTCCGACTCAGCTTGTTCTGTTTTCGCTAATAAATCCTCTTGCTTAAATAAGTAATTCGGCTTCATTTGCTTTCTCACATGATCAACTGTTTTCTCAATCTCATCATCCGATACATATACACCTTGTACACGAACTGGTTTAGACGTACCGTTTCCTAAAAATAGCATATCACCACGGCCAAGTAATTTCTCCGCGCCCCCAATATCAATAATCGTACGCGAATCAACTTGAGATGATACAGTAAACGCAATACGCGTTGGAATGTTTGACTTAATTAAACCTGTAATAACATCTACAGACGGACGCTGCGTTGCTACTAATAAATGAATACCACAAGCACGTGCTTTTTGCGCAATACGACAAATCGCTTCCTCAACATCACCAGGTGCTACCATCATTAAATCGGCTAACTCGTCAATGACAATAACGATATAAGGTAATGTCTCTCCTGGAATTTCTCGCCCACTTACAATCGTATTATAACGAGTTAAATCACGAGCACCAGCGTGCGCAAACAATTCATAACGACGCTCCATTTCTTCAACCGCCCACTTTAATGCAGCTGTCGCTGCTTTTACATCCGTAATAACAGGTGCTACAAGATGCGGAACAGAATTGTATGGTGCAAGCTCAACCATCTTCGGATCGATTAACATTAACTTCACTTCATGCGGTTTCGCTTTATATAAAATGCTCGTTAAAATTGCGTTAATGCACACACTTTTACCAGAACCCGTTGCACCCGCAATAAGTCCATGTGGCATTTTTCGAATATCCGTTACAATTGGATCGCCTGAAATATCAAGTCCTAGCGCAACTGTAAGCGGTGATTCGCTCTTTGTAAACACAGGACTTCTTAAAATTTCACGAAGGAATACTGGCTTACTTTCTTTATTTGGAACTTCGATTCCAATCGCACTCTTCCCTGGAATCGGTGCTTCAATACGAATATCTTTCGCTGCTAAACTCAGTTTAATATCATCACTTAAGTTTGTAATTTTATTTACTTTCACACCTGGGTCTGGCTGTACTTCAAAACGAGTTACCGCTGGACCTTGCGATACGTTAATAACATGTGCACCAACGTGGAAATTATTAAATGTTGTATCTAATAATTCTTTCTGTTCATCCAACCATTCCGTATTATCTAAAGCTGCCTGCTGCGGAATTGACAACAATGTTAATGGCGGAATTGCATATGTCGGTGGTGTTTGCAATACATTTCGCATATCGTTCTCTCTTTGATTTACAACATATGCTTTCTCTTGTACTTCCGTACTTGAAGTTGGCTTTTGTACTTGCTCTACCACCACTTGTTGCACTGGACGTTCTTCCACTTGTGATTCCACCACTACTTGCTGCATTGGTTTCTCTTCCGCTTGTGGTTCTACTACTACTTGTTGCACTGGGTGTTCTTCCACTCGTGATTCTACCACTACTTGCTGCATTGGTTTCTCTTCCACTTGTGGTTCTACTGCCACTTGTTGCATTGGTCTTTCTTCCACTTGTGGTTCCACTACTACTTGCTGCATTGGCTTTTCTTCCACTTGTTGGACAGGCTTATTCTCTACTCGTTCACTCATAGAAGGTTGCATTGCATTTACTCTAGCCGCATGTCTTTCCATTAATCGCGTTCTGTCTTGTTTCAACATAACAACATTAAATGGGACATGGCGCTTTTTCTGACGTTTTGGTTCTTCTTTTTGTACAATTGGTTGCTCTTCTGAGACCGGTGTTTCCTCTACAACTTGTCGTTCTTCTGCAATCCGTGCTTCTTCTACAACTCGTTGTTCTTCCGCAATCGGCGCTTCTTCTACAACTCGTTGCTCTTCCGCAATCCGTGCTTCTTCTACAACTTGTTGTTCTTCTGCAATCAGTGCTTCTTCTACAACTGGCTGCTCTTCCGCAATCGGCGCTTCTTCTACAACTGACTGCTCTTCCGCAATCGGCGCTTCTTCTACAACTCGTTGCTCTTCCGCAATCCGTGCTTCTTCTACAACTTGTTGTTCTTC